>DASZTO010000012.1:0-31669 GCA_035548175.1 Phycisphaerae bacterium
GCAGCAGATTCGCGCCGCGTATCTCTGCGATGACGGCCGGGCGGAAAAATACTGGAATCTCCCCCGTCCCCACCGCCACGCCGTCGGCGGCGGCCGGCTGAATTCAGCCGCCGCTTAGGGTGCAAGTACGGACATGCACCCCTTTTTCTAAAGCGCCCCATCTCTCGCACCCCCCTTCAAAACCGCCCATGATGGCGCCCCCCGTGATGCCCCGCCCTCACCACATGCAGCGTCCCCCCCGCCTCAAACGGTTGCACAAACCCCGAATCGTTCGTCGCCGCCACATCCACCGCAAACGCCCCCTCCCTCACCCCCTCCGACAGCCTGAACGCCAGGTTCAACGTCACCGTCGGCGACGTCGGACCCGCCGCCGCCACCGTCGTCTCCGCCAGGTCAATGTCGATCAGCCCGTTCGACAAATGCCCCCGGCTCCCGATCTTCTTCGCCGGCCCGAACCTCCGCGCATGCGCATCAAACAGCGACAGCGTTTCGTCCGCTTCATTGAACCGCACCCAGATCACCGACCCGTCGCTCCCCGTCAACCGCACGTCTATCGTCTTCAGAAAATGCCAATCCCCCAGCGGCACCGTCCACGCCACCGACAGGGTCGCCTCCGCGCCACGCCTCACGCTCCCATCCCCCGGCGTGACCACAAACGTCCCCGTGGACGGCCGTATCGCCATGAAATTCAACGCCCCCGCATTCGCCGCTCCGCTCGTGTTGTTCTTGTCGAACACAAACCGCAACACATGCGGCCCCGCCGCCAACAGCACGTTCGACGCCGTCACCGTCGCAAATGTGTCCCCCCCCAGTTGCCCCGGCATGTCCTTCTCCCCCGTCACGCTCACCCCGTCCACCTCCAGATGAAACTGCGCCCCCGTCCCCGTCGAGCCCACCCGGAAATCCATGTTGTAATTCCCCGTCGTCGCCACGTTCACCGTGTACTCCAGAAACTCCCCCGCCGCCGTGTTGTCCACCCGGAACCCGCCTCCGCTGTCCCCCGTCGCAAAAATGTCCACCCCCACCGCCCCCCCGCCCTCCGTCGTCCGATACACGCCCCCCGCGTTCCCCGCCGTCGTGTCGTGATACGCTACACCCTCCCCGCCCAGATCAAAATTCTCCGCCTCTATCACCGTCGGCGCCCCCGCCACAATCGTCACCGGCGCCAGCGGCCCCTGCGCCGACTGCGTCAACGTCAGCGTATAGTTGCTCTCCACCCCGTTCGACGCCACATGCGCAAAATACGTCCCCGCGCTCGGCAACAACACCCCCTCCAGCACGTCGTCGCTCACCGGATAATTCGTCGTGCTCCCCAGCACCTCCCCCGCGTCCACCACCCCGTTGTTGTTCGCATCCCGTATGATCTCCACCGAATTCAGCGAATTGCTCCCCGACAGCACCGCCCGCAACTCCCCCGGACCCGCCGCCGTAAAACTGTAAAAATCGTCCGGATCGATCCGTCCCACAAACTCCGACACCGTCCCCCCAACCAGCGCCCGCGCCGTCCCCAGCGTGTTCCCCGCGCCATCCTGCGACACCGCCTGCATCGTCAGCACATACGTCGCATTGTTGGCCAACACATGCACGTAGTAATCCCCCGGCAACGTCAACGCCGTCACCAGCGGCGGCGTCCCCTGGTTCACCCCCGTCGAACTCACCTGCCCGATGATCTCCCCCGCATCCACCTGCTGATTCCCGTTCCCATCGTATATCAACTGCATCACCGCCAGCCCGTTCACCGCCGGCAATTGCCCGATGAATTCGTACGGCCCATTTGACCCCGCCGTAAACCGATAAAAATCGTCCGGATCGTTCGCTTCCGCTACCGACCCGAAATTCCCCACCACATCCGAAAACGACTGCACACCGCTCCCCAGCGCCACCTCCCGCGCCTCACCGGGCGTGTCCCCCGCGTTGTCCACAGGCGCCGTCGCCAGCACCATCCCGTAATTGCTCCCGTCCGGATCCCCAGACCCCACCACCACCTCATACGTCCCCGCCCCCGGCAGATTCGCCTTCACCCGCGCTTCAAAATCCGTCACCGTCTCATGCGCAATCACCTCGTTGGCACTGATGAAATTGTCCCCGTTCAAGTCCTTCGCAAAACTCAGCTCGATCGGCTTGCTCAAAAACTGCATCAACGCGTTGATCTGCACCGCCCCCGTCACGCTGAACTTGTACACATCCAGCGTGTCCTCAGGCCCCACATACCCCTTCACCGTCGCCTGCCCCCCCGCCAGCGTCACCGGCAACGCCGTGTTCACCAGCGACCCCGCATTGTCCACCTCCAGCGTCAGGTCATACGACACCGCACCCGTTATCGCAAACACCTCCACGTAATACGTCCCCGCGCCCAGCGTCCGCGTCACCGACTTCGCCGCGCTCCCGCCCGGCGCCGCATCCCCCACCGAATCCCCCTTGTCAATAATCCCGTTCCCGTTTAAATCCTCTATCAGCGATACCCCCGCCGACGTCCCGCTCGGCGCCGCCCCTATCCCCGCCGTCACCACCGTCGTCCCCGTCAATGTGAACTTGTACAAATCAATCGGATCCCCCGCCCCCACAAAGTCCGGCAACGTCGCCTTCCCAAATACATCCGTCAACAGCCGCGACGTCCCCAGCGTGTTCCCCGCGCGATCCGACGTCGTGTTGATCAAATTGATCGTGTACGCACCCTCCCCGCTCACCCGCCTGGCCTCAAAATAGTACGTCCCCGGCGCATTGATCAAAAACGACAACGACCCCGGCGCAGACCCGTTCACCGTCGTCGTCGCCAGCGTCGTGCCCCCGCCCCGGCCCACCGGCGCCGTCACCAGGTCATACGCGAACACGCCGCCCCCCGGACTGCTCATGTCCGCGTGAAACTGGAACGGCCCGCCCGCCACCGTGTCAAACCGATACACGTCCGCCGTGTCCGCCGCGCTCAGATAATCCGTGATCGGCACCGCCGAATTCCCCAGCGTCCCGATGTTCCGCGCATTCAATATCGAATTCCCCGCATTGTCCGCTGGTGTGTAATTCAACGTCAGCCGATAGTCCGACCCGCCCATCACCGTCGTCCCCGACGCCAGCGTCGTCGTCACCACCACCGCATACGGCCCCGCGTTCACGTTCGCCGTGAACGTCCCCGAACTGCTCAAATTCGTCGCCGACGCCAGCAGCTCGTTCGCCTTGAACAGCCCGTCATGATCGAAATCCGCGTACAGCCCCACGTTCACGCTCACCCGCCCCCCCGCAGCGTCCGCCACAAGCTGATCCAGCTTCACGTTCAACGACCCGAAAATCGGATTGTTGAACCTGTACGCATCGATCGCATCCACCGCCGGATCGTTGCTCGTCCGCAGATACCCCACAAAGTCATTCACCACCGTCGCCGTCGACGCCGGCAGCGTCCCCAGATTCTCCGTCGCGCTCGCCGAATTCACAAAATCGCTCGTCGAATTCGCGAACGCAAACGCCCCCGCCGCCCCATCCACATTCATCGCCAGATCAAACGTCTCATCGCTCTCCAGCGATTCCACGTTCAACTCGTAATTCCCCGGCCCAAAATACCGCTTGATCTCCGCCCGGCCGCCGCTGTCCGTCTGCGCGCTCCCGATCACCACGTCCGACTGCGGCGTGTCCATATACACATACCCCGGCGGCGGACCCCCAAACCCCTCCGGATGAATCGCCACCACAATGTCCACATCCGCCCCCGCATCCAGCGTAAACGTGTACCGGTGCACCGGCACCGTGCTCCCCCCCGTCACCACGATCTCCCCAGGCAAAAATATCCGCCCAGGCGACACCTCCCCAAGATCCGTCGACAGCGTCGTCACCGACAACATCACCCGCGTTTCCAGCCACCCGCACTCAAACTCCCGCCCAAACTCCCGACGTCCGCAACGCCGACGACGCCTCCCCTCAAGGCGCCCCCGGCCGACCGACAAAGCGCGCGACGTGACGTAAGTCATCCTGCATCCTCCCCATCATGATGTGATCCTTCAGAGAATACATCCGCCCCCACCCAACGCAAGCAAAATAACGTCGCGCCAAAATATCAATACGCAACAATGCGTAAAACTCTACGCAATCGTTAATCCAGATGCACCGATCGCTCAAACTATTTTCATAAATGGCCGTCGAGACCCGCACGCCCCCACCCCTCCCGCCAAGGGTGATGTACGGGACTCGAACCCGCGACCCTCGGGACCACAACCCGATGCTCTAGCCAACTGAGCTAACACCACCATGCTTCAACGACCCGCGCATCCGCACAGCCCGCCGAGCCCCCAATCCTAATTCCCCACCCCCTCCAACGTCAAATTCCCCCAAAAAATGTAGCCCCCCAACAAAATTTCGCCCCCCCCCCATCCCAATCCCCAAGCCAATCCGCTCCCCCCGCACTTTCCCCTTTCCCCTCTCGTCTTTCGTCCTTTGTCTTTCGCCTTTACACTCCCCTCATGCACTTCCACACCGGTACCATGGGCTTCTCCTACCCCGACTGGCAACGCGTCTTCTACCCCGAAGGCACACGCCCCGCCGACTACCTCGCCACCTACGCCACCGCCTTCGATTCCCTCGAACTCGACACCACCTTCCACGCCGCCCCCTCCCCAGACCGCGTCCAGAAATGGACCGACGCCGTCCCCGCCGGCTTCACCTTCTGCGTCAAAACCCCCAAAGCCATCACCCACGACGCACCCATCGCCTTCGGCATCCCCGCCATGCGCTCCTTCCTCCGCTCCCTCACCCCCATGCGCGCCGCCAATAAACTCGGCTGCGTCCTCATCCAATTCGCCCCCTCCTTCCAGGCCTTTGAATTCGACAACCTCCAAACCTTCCTCAAGGAACTCCCCACCGACCTCCGCTTCGCCGTCGAATTCCGACACCCCTCCTGGGAAACCAAACGCACCGCAGACCTCCTCGCCCACTACCAAATCTGCTGGGCCACCGGCGACTACGGCGTCGACCCCTTCCCCATCCACCCCACCGCTCCCTTCGCCTACGTCCGCCTCATCGGCGTCCACGAACAGTTCGGCAAACACGACCGCGAACGCATCGACATGACCGACCGCCTCTCCTGGTGGCTCGAACAACTCGACTCCCTCGCCGACCGCATCTCCACCTCCTACCTCTTCGTCAACAACGACTACGCAGGCCACTCCCCCGCCACCATCCGCCGCCTCCGCAAACTCCTCAACCTCCCCACCCAAACCCCCGCCCCCATCCACCCCCCCACCTCCCTCTTCTAACCCCCCATTCCCTCCCCATGCTCCCGCCACGTGACCACCACCGCCCGACGAACCCCACGACTCCACCACTTCACGACTCGACCACTGAACAACTTGACGACTTCACGACTTGACGATTTAACGACTTCACGCCCCACCCCACCCGGAGCCTCCCATGCTCACCAAACTCCCCCCAATCCTCCTCCTCGCCGCCACCCCCGCCCTCGCCGCCCCGCCCCAGCAAATCCACCTCCAACCCTCTCCCGCCGACCCCACCTTCGACGGCTTCGGCACCGTCGATGGCGGCGGCGCCACCTCCGTCCTCCTCAAGGACTACCCCGAACCCCAACGCTCCCAAATCCTCGACCTCCTCTACAAACCCAACTTCGGCGCCTCCGTCTCCGCCCTCTACGTCGAAATCCCCGGCGACGGCAACTCCACCCAGGGCTCCATGCCCTCCCACATGCACACCAAAGACGACCTCAACTACTCCCGCGGATACATCTGGTGGCTCCTCGCCGAAGCCAAAAAACGCAACCCCAACCTCTCCCTCGACGGCACCGCCTGGTCCGCCCCCGGCTGGCTCGGCCAAAACCCCGCCACCCGCTTCCCCCAAGACCACGGTGACCCCGCCTTCTTCTCCTCCGATACCATCGACTACTACATCAAATGGCTCCAGGGACTCCGCAACGTCTACCACCTCGAATTCGACGCCATCGGCTGCCGCAACGAAAAAGGCGCCAGCGACGACTTCGCCATCGCCTTCCGCCACGCTCTCAACGCCAACGGTTTCCAGAACGTCAAGCTCCACGCCTTCGACAACTGGCCCCCCACATGGTCCCTCGACTTCGTCAAGGACCTCCCCGCCAACAAAGACCTCCGCGACTCCATCGACATCCTCAGCTCCCACTCCGTCCAACCCACCCCCGACATCCAAGCGATCATGGACCAGCTTCACAAGCCCTACTGGAACACCGAGCAGCACGTCTACAAAAAAGGCTTCGACTGCGAAATCTCCCTCGTCCAGGCCTTCAACAACAACTTCATCGACCTCGGCGCCACACGCGTCGTCGTCTGGTACGGCATCGCCGGCGTCTACCCCATGGAGCCCTACTCCGAAGACCCCGCCGCACTCCTCGCCCGTTCCCCCTGGTCCGGCCATTACGACATCCGCGAAGTCCTCTGGGGCTACGCCCACTACGGCCAATTCACCCGCCCCGGCTGGACCTACCTCAAATCCGCCTCCGGAAAACTCTCCGCCGGGGGCTCCTTCGTCTCCCTCAAATCCCCCGCCAACGACTACTCGCTCATCCTCGAAACCAAAGACGCCAAAGCCCCCCAACAACTCCACATCACCCTCGACCCCTCCCTCTCCTCCGCCGACCTCTGCCTCTGGCGCAGCAACGAAAAAGACCAATTCACCCAGCAACCCTCCATCCACCCCACCGACCACCAATTCACCCTCACCCTCGACCCCAACGCCATCTACTCCCTCTCCACCACCACCGGCCAACAAAAAGGCGCCTTCCCCAACATCCCCGCCGACAAACACTTCCCCTTCCCCTACGCCGAAAACTTCGACGAATACTCCAACCCCAAATCCCTCGGCTACCTCCCCCACTACACCGCCGACATCTCCGGCGCTTTCGAAATCGCCGACCGCCCCGACGGCCCCGGCAAATGCCTCCACCAAGCCGTCCCCGTCAGAACCATCTCCTGGGCCCCCGACTGGCAGCCCTACACCATCCTCGGCGACGACAACTGGAAAGACTACACCGTCTCCGCCGACGTCTACCTCAACCCCGGTGACTCCGCCGCCATCATGGGCCGCGTCAACAACGTCGGCACCGGCTACGGCTTCATCCCCAAAGGCTACTTCCTCCGCCTCTCCGACCAAGGCCAATGCGACCTCGTCGTCGTCCGCGGAAAAAAAGACAAGAAAACCCCCGTCGGCGACGCCGAACAACAAGCCCTCATCGCCGCCGGCAAAGACGAAGGCGACGGCGGCGAAAAAATCCTCGCCTCCGCCCACCTCCCCGCCATCGCCCCCAACTCCTGGCACAAACTCACCCTCCAATTCTCCGCCAACCACCTCACCGCCCTCATCGACAACTCCCAGGTCCTCACCGCCACCGACCCCCTCTACACCCACGGCATGGCCGGCCTCCTCGCCGCCGCCAGCACCACCCCCAACCACCTCAGCACCCCCTTCTTCGACAACCTCCACATCACCCCCCTCAACACCCCAACCCCCTCCCCATCCCCCCCCCTCCCCACCCCCGCCCCCCTCTCCCAACCCTGACCGCCCACTCCCAAATGACCCTCTTGCCCCCCCCATTCTCCTTGTCTCCGTGTCTCCTTGTCTCCGCGCCCCGCCCTGCCCTCGATTTGGCAAACCCCCCGCCCCTCTGCTACCATACGCGGCTCCCCCGGGTGTGTGCCTGAGCGGCCAAAAGGGACGGGCTGTAAACCCGTTGGCTTATGCCTACGCAGGTTCGAATCCTGCCGCACCCATTCCCCTCCTCCCCCTTCCCGCCACCGCTATAATCTCCTCGTGAACCTCCCCCCGCCGGCAACGTCTAAACAGCAGGCCCCGACTCTCGTGCCTTTCGTGTTTTTCGTGGCCATGTACGTCGCCGGATCGAAGGAGAAGCCATGACCCAGTCCTCTCAGCCCGCTCAACAAGCCGCCATCCTCTCCTGCCTCGCCGGCATCCGCCGACGCCTCTTCACCGTCCGCCTCACCGAACGCCTCGCCCTCGGTCTCGCCTTCGGCGCCTCCCTCGCCCTCCCCCTCGTCGCCGCTAAACTCCTCCGCGACCGCTTCCCACTCCTCGCCGCGCTCCTCGCTCTCCTTCCCGCCGCCGCCGCCGCTGCCCTCTGGCTCCGCGCCCGACGCTACACCTCCCTCAACCTCCCACTGCCCCTCCTCCGCCTCGCCGCCGCTCTCGCCGCCGCCGCCGCACTCCTCACCCTCGCCCTCGCCGCCTCCCCCCTCCTCGCCGCCCAACTCACCCCCCTCTCCCTCGCCATCGGCGCCGCCGCCGCCTGCATGCTCGCCGCCGCCGCCACCGTCCGACCCATCCGCCCCCGCGCCGCAGCCATCTTCGTCGATCAACAGGTCGGCCTGCGCGAACGCGTCTCCACCGCCCTCGAACTCCTCGACGGCCCCGCCCCCGCCTCCGACCTCGAAGCCGCTTTCCACGCGCCCCTCGTCGCCTCCGCACTCACCGCCTGCTCCCACGTCCGAAACGCCAGAATCGGCTACGCCCGCCTCGACCCCCGCGTCTACCCCCTCGCCGCCACCGCCGCCCTCGCCTCCCTCGGCCTCGCCATCTTCATCACCCCCCTGCCCGCCCTCGCCCTCCAATCCCGCCGCCCCTACGTCCAGGTCGTCGAAACCTCCAACAAACTCGCCGACAAGCTCAAGGAAATCGAAGACAGCCAGCCCAAGAACACCCCCCAGGACCCCGCCAAACCCCTCGAACCGCTTCAGCACGCCCTCACCGACCTGCGCAAAGGCGACATGAGCCCCTTCGAGCAGATCGCCCGCCTCAACGAAGCCAAGGGCGAGCTCCAGCAGGAAAAGAACGCCCAGGATGATGCCGACCGCGTCGAAAAAGCCCTCGAGCACATCAAGGAAATGCAGCAGGTCAAATCCGCCGCTGACCAGCTCAAATCCGCCGAAACCGGTAACACCGGCGCCGGCCAGTCCCAGTCCCAGCAGCAGGCCGCCCGCGACGCCATCAAATCCGCCGCCGACAAAGCCGCCTCCGACACCGCCGGCCAATCCGCCGCCGACCGCAAAAAGACCGCCGACGATCTCCGCCAGGCCGCACGCGAAGCCACCAGCGACTCCCAGCTCCAAAAATCCCTCAACGACGCCGCCGACGCCGCCGAAAAAGGCGACTCCCAGCAAATGTCCCGGAACCTCGCCGCCGCCGCCGGCCGCATGGGCGACATGTCCGCCCAGCGCCAGCTCTCCGGCCAGGCCCTCCAGCAGGCCATGGACGCCATCGACAAAGCCAACAACGACGGCCGCTCCGCCGACGAACAAGCCGCCGCCAACCAGGCCGGCAGCGGAGGCACCGACCAGAACGGCGGACAGCAGGGCGATCAACAAAACGGCGGACAGCAAGGCGGCGGCAACCAGCAAGCCAACGCCGGTGGCCAGCAGGGCGGGCAACAAGGGGGACAGCAAGGCGGGCAGCAGGGAGGCCAGCAAGGAGGTCAGCAGGGCGGCAACCAGTCCGGTTCCATGGCCTCCGCGCAGCAGGGCGCAGGTGCCGCCGGGCAGGGTGAAGAGTCCCAAATGGATGGCAACGGCTCCACCGATTTCCACCAGGCCGGCGGTCCCGGCGATAAACACGTCGGTGGGCCCATCAACGGCGCTCGCTCCTTCGTCAAAATCTACGACCAGACCATCACCAAAACCGACGGCCAAACCGAAAAAGTCGAAGGCAACATCGACCCCAAAGGCCCCGCCGCCGGAACCGCTCACATCATGGGCCAGGCCGATAAGGGCGACCCCACCATCCGCACCTACGATTCCGTCCTGCCCGCCATGAAACAAAAGGCCATGGAAGACCTCCAGAAACAGGATATCCCCCCGCAGTACCGCGACGTCATCCGCGACTTCTATCAGTAACCCGCTCCCCGACGCCGGACCGCTTTGACAAGTAAATACTTCACGCCCCCAGCAGCGCCCGCGCAACCGCCGCATCCCCCGCCGTCGTGATCTTCAGATTCTCCGCCGCCCCCTCCGTCATCCGCACCGCCCACCCCAGCCGCTCAAACACCTGCGCATCATCCGTTACATCCGCCGCCGAAAGCCGCCCCGCCGCCACATCCGCCGCCAGCCGCTCATATCCCTCGATCAACCGCCCCAACTCAAAGCACTGCGGCGTCTGCGCCTGAAACAACCCCCGCCGATCCACCGTCTCGCTCACGCATCCATCCGCACCGCGCCGCTTCAACGTCGCCGGCTCCGCCACGCAAGGCACCGCCCCCCCCCCCTCCCGCGCCCCCGCAAACGCCCCATCAATCACCGCCCGCCCCGTCAACGGCCGCGCCGCATCATGCACCGCCACAAACCCCACCCCCTTCAGCGCCGCCAACCCCCGCATCACGCTCTGCCACCGCTCCGCCCCGCCCTCCACCACCCTCAGCGGCACCGCCCCCGCCACCCCGCGCAAATGCTCCTCATACGCCCCCATCCGCTCCGCCCCCGTCACCACGACAATCGCCCCCACCGCCGGATGCCCCGCAAAAAGCCCCACCGCCCGCTGCAACACCGTCCGCCCGCAAAGATCCACCAGCAGCTTGTCCCCCGCCCCACCCCCCCGCGCAAAACGCGTCCCACTCCCCGCCGCCGGAATCACCACGCCAAAATCCCGTTCACCATCCATCCCCCGAGTATCCCCCGCCGTCCGTCCTCGGTCCACCCCAACTCCTCAATCGACCCGGGAACTCACCACAAATCCGCACAAATTCCCACAAATGCCAAATCTCCCATCGCAAGCCCCACACGCCATCCACCTCCAGGAACGATTCCTCCAGAGCGCGGCTGGTCAGAAGGAGCGAGCCATCAGCGCCAACCAATTGCGTAAATCGGCGTAAATTTGTGGACATTCCCGCCGGTGTTTCGTGTTTTTCGTGCCTTTCGTGGCCATTTACGTCTTTTGCGTTACGCTCTCTCCATGCGTCTCATGACCTGGAACATCCTCGACGGCGGCGCCGGCCGCATCGATCCCCTCGCCGAAGTCGTCCGCTTCGCAAAAGCCGACCTGCTCATCGTGCAGGAAGCCACCGACGAGCCCGGCCTGCACAAGCTCGCCGACCGCCTCTCGATGGACCGCTTCCTCGCGAAGCATCCGCACAACCAGCAAGGTGCCGTCGCCATCCTCACCCGCCTCCCGCTGGTCGAAGCGATCAACCTCACGCCGCTCGATCCCCGCCTCACCCGCGCCGCCGTCGCCGCCACCGTCGAAACCCCGCTCCACGCCCGGTTGCAACTCATCGGCGTGCATCTTCACGCCCGCGAAACCTTCTCCGACGAGCAAATCCGCCTCGGCGAGCTTCCCGCCATCCTCGACGCCGCCCGCCGCTTCGCCGGCCAACCCCACCTGCTCGCCGGCGACTTCAACACCAACCACCCCGACCAGCCCATCGACCCCGCCAGGGTCCGCCCCTCCGCAAAAGAACGCATCGCCCCCCAAAACAACCAGCACCCGCGCGACGTCATCCGCGCCATCCTCCAGCACGGCTACATCGACGCCCACGCCGCCAGCCGCACGCCCCAGCAGTTCGACACCTCCTTCACCACCAACCACCCCGCCACGCGCGTCGATTTTGTCTTCCTCTCCCCCGAGCTCGCCCCCGCCCTGCGCTCGTGCGACGTGTTCAAGCCTTCGCTTGCCACCTATGCCTCCGACCACTATCCGGTCCTGGCGGAACTGGCGATTTAGCAGGCCCGCATTGGTGTTTCCCGCCCTCACTCGCTACGATTCTCCGTCCAGATTTCCTTCACTCGCGAGGCCTCCATGGTGATCCGCCGCCTGCTTCCGCTGCTCCTGCCCGTCGCCCTGGCCGCCGCCGCTCCCTCACCCCCCCCGGGTGGCGCCCCGGCCACGCGCCGCGCCCCCGCCACCGCCCCGGCCGCGGCCGCCACTCATGCCTCCCCCGCCGCCGTCACCGATCTGTCGACGCCGCAGGCCACGGTTATTTCCTTCCTCACCGCCCTGGCCGCCGGCGACGAAGCCGGCGCTAAAAGCGCGATCGTGTTCACCGACCCGAAATCCGAGGGCGTCGCCAACCTGTTCCTCGACATTCTCGCGACCACCAACAAAATCCAGCGACGCGCCAAGACGAAATTCGGCGCAGGCGCCGCGGCAGACACCTTCGGAGATCCCGACGCCGCCCTCGCCGCGCGTGTCGAGTCGGTCAAAAAAGCCAGCCCCGCGATCACCAATAACGACGCCGCCCTGAGCCTTCCCGCCGATGAAGCCCAGCACCAGCAGGCCAGCGTCATCGCCCTCAAAAAGATCGGCGCTCAGTGGAAGATCGACGCCACCTCGCTGTTCAACCTCGACAAGCAGCCGCCGGACAATCTCGCCCGCAATGTCACCCTCGCGCGCAAGCTCCTGGACATCAACCGCGCCATCGCCGCCAACATCGACTCCGGAAAATACGCCTCCGCCGCCGAGGCCTATCAGGACTGGTGGACCCGCTCCTTCGCCGCCGCCGCCCCGCCCGCCGCCACGCAATCCTCAACCGCCCCCGCCTCCGCCCCGCCCCCCTTCCACGACAACTTCACCAATTAAGCAACGACAACGTGAACCGTCCACAAATGCCTGCAAATCGGCACAAATGGTTGCCGCTGGACGCGCGACCCCGCTGAAATCGCCCGCCTTCACAACTAACTTTTTGAAAGAATAATCCCGCGCCACGCCCCACGCCGCGCACGGCCGATCGATCCGCGCACAAACCATGCGTGCCCAGGAGCGCCGATTTGTGGATCGTCCCGTCGTCGCGTCACTCGCGCATCGTCAGGCTCGGACGATACAGCTTCGTGCCGAAAGCCTTGCAGAACTCCGTCCACGTGTTGTCCTCCGCCGGCGCCGCCACGGCGTCGATCGCCATCTGCGTCTTGGCGTCCAGGTTGTCGATTAAATTGATCAGAATCGCTTCCGGCGTCTTCGGGCAGACCGCCGCGCCGAACTCCGGCGTTCCGTGGTGGCTCAGCACGATGTGCTGCAGCACCATCAGCAGATCCCCGCGCAGCGGTTCGCCCAGCCGCGCTTCGGCCAGCTTCGATTTCTGATCGATCCAGATCGCCCCCTGTACGACGTGCCCGATCAGCCGGCCCTGATCGGTGTAATCAAACCCGCAGGCGTAGGAGAGTTCCACCGTCTTGGCGATGTCGTGCAGGAACAGGCCCGCCAGGACGATGTCCTGATCGATGTCCGGATAGCGCGGGCAAATGAGCACCGCCAGCTCCAGCAGCGCCGTGGTGTGTTCGAGCAACCCGCCGATCCACGCGTGATGCATCCCCATCGCCGCCGGCGCGATGATGAATTTCTTCATCAGCTCCGCATCCGACAGAAACTCCTCGATCAGCGCCCGCACCTGCCGATCCCGGATCTGCCCCAGGATCGCCTTCATCCGGCCATACATCTCCGGCACATTTTTGCGCGTGTGCTTGATCAGCTCCGACAAATCCAGACCCGAGCTCTCATCGCACGGCCCGATCGCGTCGGCCACCAGCTGCAGGTGCCCCTGGTACGTTTCGATGCGCCCGCGCACACGCACGAAGCCCGCCTGCGGAAGCCGGTCGTACTGATCGCGCGTGGCGTTCCACACCCGGCAATGAATCTGTCCGGTGGCATCGGCGCACTCGGCCTTGATGAACAGCTTGGCGTTGCTGGTCTGGCCGATCTGCTTGCTGGCCAGCACGAACGCCTGTTCGACGGTGTCCCCATCCCGCATCTGCGCAATCGCGATCCGCGCCATTTCCTGCCCTCTTGCATGCTCGACATTCAGGAGTCACACCCTAAGCGATCCCTCGCACCCACGCAATCGCCGCCCTCCTTCGCAGCGGCGCCGCGCCCTTTGAAAAATGGAAAATTTCCCCCGCGCTCTCCCGGCCGCGAGGTATACTCCGTCCGGACGCTCACCCCACCAGGGCGCGCGGCCATTGGAGCGGGTGCATTGGAGAGGATGCACGAACAATTTGGCGGTTGAATGAAAGTTTGCCCGGCGGCGACGTCTATCCATATGTGATGGCATCTTAGACTCCCCGGGTTTCTTTGGAGCGAGGAACGGCGTGAGTGGTTTCCTGGCAACGCGTGCGCGTCGATACATCCTGGCGGCCGCCCTCGGCGGCGCCTCGGCCGGCGCGCTTTCCGGCTTTCAAGGCTGCACCGCGCAAAATGCCAAGCCCCAGCGCGATGCCCACAGCGATTCCTCCCTCTTCGATCCCTCCATCACCGACCTGATCAACATGAGCCGGCCCGCCGCCGAGCCCGCCACCGCCCCCGCGCCGCAGGTCATTCGCCAGGGCGACAGGTCCACCCTCGTCTACACCGCCCGCCACGCCCGCCCCGAGGCCCTCCGCGATGCCGTGCTCGGTCTGATCAATCCCGACGGCACCATCACCGAATCCCCCGCCCTCAACGCGGTGATCATCCAGGACAAGTCCGACGTGGTCGACAACGTGCTGACGGTCCTCGAATCGCTCGACAAGGAAGTTCCCCAGCTTCTGGTCGAGGCCCGCGTCGTGGAAGTCACGCTCAACGACGACCTCGAATACGAAATCAAGCACACGCTGGTGGTCAACTCCGCCACCGCTTTCCTTCAGGGCGCCACCGTCGCACTCGAGACCCCCGGGGCGAATCCCACCGCCGGCCAGGGCATCGGCCTCTCCGTGCGCCCGTGGGCCGGCTCCAACGTCCAGCTCGACAATTTCATCCGCCTGCTGGAAACCAAGGGCAAGGCCAACATCCTCTCCTCGCCCAATCTCATCGTCGCCCCCGGCACCGAAGCCTCCATCATCACCGGCGAGGAAGTGCCCATCCAATCCACCACCGTCGTCTCCGGCAGCCTCACCACCAACACCGTCTTCAAACGCGTCGGCATCAAGCTGCGCGTCGCGCTCCAGCAGATCACCAACGACACAGCACGCCTCGAGATCAATCCCGAAGTCTCCACCGTCACCGGATCGACCACCTCCAACGGCGTCGCCAACCCGATCATCTCGCTGCGCAACGTGTCCTCCACCGTCAGCCTCAAGGACGGCGAAACGCTGACCGTCGGCGGCCTGCTGCAGAACGAAAATCAGCGCACCACTCTGGGCATCCCGCTGCTCCAGGACATCCCCGTCGCCGGCGTGCTCTTTCAATCACGCCGCGACCAGACCGTCAAAACGCAGCTCATTTTCTTCCTGCGCGTGCACATCCTGCCCGAGGGCGTGCCCGATTCCGTGCGCCTCCACAAGCCGGGCGTCGGCTTTGAAAAGATCAGCCAGAGCCCCACGCTCCTGAATCCCAGCGCCACGACGCAGCCGCAGCCGAGTCTGAACGAAGTGACCACTCCCAATCCGCCCGTTCCCGGGAAGCAGCCATGAGCGCGATCGAGCACGATCCTGCCGTATCGGCATCACCCTCGGTGCCGCTGGGCGGGACGCCGGTCAAAATCCGCCGCAAGCCGCCCACCAAGCGCCGCCGCTGGGTGCGCCGCGCGATCCTGCTCACGATGCTCGGCGCCGCCGCCGCCGCCGCCGCCGTTTATCACCAGCCCCTCTACACCCTCGCAAAAACTTATTTCTCCCCCGCCAAACCCCAGACCGAAGGCGTCCAGCTCTTCACCGCCAAGCGCGGACCGCTGCGCGTCACCATGACCGAACAGGGCAGGCTCGAAGCGCTCAAAAACAATCTCATCATGCTCGAGGTCAACGGCAAGATCACCTGGCTGCAGGAAGCCGGCGCCAAGGTGAAGACCGGCGACACCCTGGTGAAGATCGACACCAAGGAATATGACGATCAGAAACGCCGGTTGCAGGGCGATCTGGAAACGGCGCAGCAGCAGCTCGTCGCCGCCCAGCAGGCGCTGCCGATGGCCGAGACCAAGGGCAAATCCGATGTCGCCGCCGCCGTCACCAAGAAAGAGCAGGCCGCCCTCGCGCTCAAGCTGTACACCACCCTCGACGTGCCCAAGAAGCTCGCCGAGTTCGAAACCCAGATCAACGACGGCCGCACGAAATTGCAGGACGCCACCAAGAAGCAGCAGGACGATCAGGCGGCGCTCGACGACGAAGTGATGCAGGATGATGACGCCAAAAAGGCCGCCGAAGATGCGCTGGCCCTGCAAAAGCAAACCGTCGGCTCCCTCCAGAAAGTCATCGCCAACATCGAGGACCAGCGCAAGCTCTTCCGCGCCTACAACTATCCGCAGGACCTCAAGGACAAGCAGCAGGCCCTCGCCAACGCGGAACTCGACGTCACCCGCGCCGACGTCACCGCCAAGGGCGACGTGCTGCAAAAACAGGCCGATCTCTCCAAGGCCAAGGCCACCATCGACCGCCTGCAAATCGAAATGAAACGCCTCGATGAGGAAATCGCCAAGTGCACCGTCTGCTCCCCCGCCGACGGCCTCGTCTACTACGGCAGCCCCGACCTCGACCGCTACGGCGACATGTCCAGCCAGATCCACGTCGGCGCCGACTGGTATTCCAACTATCCGATCATGACCATCCCCGATCTCTCCGGCTTTCAGGTCAATTTTTCCATCGCCGAAGTCTATCGCAGCCGGCTTGCCGAAGGGGCGCCGGCGAGCGTCACCATCGATGCCGTCCCCGGACTCACCATGACCGGCAAGCTCACCACGATTTCCCGCGTCAGCCGCGGTCGCATCTCGTGGGATTCCACCTCCCCCCAGGTCTTTGACGCCAAGCTCACGCTCGACAAGTGGGACGGCCGCCTCGTTCCCGGCATGACCGTGCAGGTCGAAATGACGACCGCGAATCTGCCCGACACGCTCTACGTCCCCGTCGAATCCGTCTTCAACGACAACGGCGCGACAGTCGTCTACGTGAAGCATCCCGCCGGCGCAGGCGATCCCGCCCATCCCGACCTCCCCGAAAAACGCCCCGTCGCCCCCGGCATCTCCAACGACCACTTCGTCGCCATCACGCTGGGCCTCAAGGAAGGCGAACAGGTCCTGCTCGCGCAGCCGCCGAGTTCCTACACCGCCGCCGACTACAAGCAGCGCCTCACCGAAGTCGCCGCCGCCACCCGCGCCGCCGCCGCCGCCACCGCCAACGCCACCAAACCCAGCACCGCCGCTTCCACCGCCCCAACCCCCGCCGCCATGCCCGCTACCGCGCCAAACCCCGCCACCGCCCCGCAATAGCCCCCTTGTCATGTGTCATTTGTCATTTTCAAATTTGTCATTGCTCCCATGCCCCCCATCGTCGAACTCAACAACCTCCAAAAGTCCTACCCTCTCGGCGACGAGCACCTGCCCGTCCTCAAGGGCGTCTCCCTCCGCATCGACTCCGGCGAATACGTCGCCATCATGGGCCCCTCCGGCTCCGGAAAATCCACCCTCCTCAACCTCCTCGGCCTGCTCGACGTCCCCGATGATGGCGACTACTTCCTCGCCGGCAACAACGTCGCCCGCCTCGACGACGACCTTCTCGCCTACCACCGCAACATCCAGATTGGCTTCATTTTTCAATCCTTCAACCTCTTCCAGCAATTCGACGTCCTGCACAACATCGCCGTCCCCATGATGTATGCCGGCGTCCCCCGCGCCCACGCCCGCGAGCGCGCCGCTCACCTCGCCGGCCTCGTCGGCCTCTCGCATCGCCTCCACCACCGCCCGCGCCAGCTCTCCGGCGGCGAAATGCAACGCGCCGCCATCGCCCGTGCCCTCGCCAACGAACCCCCGCTCCTCCTCGCCGACGAACCCACCGGCAACCTCGACGAAAAAACCGGCAACGACATCATGGCCCTCTTCGATCGCCTCGTCGCCTCCGGCCAAACCATGATCCTCGTCACCCACAACCCCGCTTACCAATCCCGCGTCAAACGCACCCTCCACATGCGCGATGGAAACCTGCTCCCATGACCTTCTTCGAAACCCTCCACATCGCCCTGCTCGATCTGGCGCTGCACAAATTCCGCTCGCTCCTCGCGGCGTTGGGCATCATCTTCGGCGTCGCTTCCGTTGAAGCCATGGTCTCCATTTCCCTCGGCGCCCAGACCGCCGCCGTCAATCGCATCACCGCCCTCGGCGTCGACAACGTCCTCGTCCGCTCCGTCAAACCGCCCGACACCGCCACCAACCAGAAGCAGGGCGACCGCCAGTACATCCTGCAATATGGCCTCCTCCGCAAAGACCTCGACCACGTCCGCGAAACGTTTCCCGTGCGCTATGCCGTCGGCTCGCGCAACATGCGCACGCAGATTTACACCGACACCGGCCGCGAGCTCGATGTCAGCGTCGTCGCCACCGAGCCCGATTATCTCCCCCTCACCCGCTCGAAGATTTCCCGCGGCCGCTTCATCACCGACGTGGACCAGCGCACCGCCGCCCCCGTCGCCGTCCTCGGTTCCCAGGCCGCGCGCACCATCTTCAGCTTCACCGATCCCATCGATCAGTTCGTCAAGGTGGAAACGCATTACTACCGCGTCGTCGGTATCCTCGACAACGAAGCCGCCGTCAAAGACGCCGGCGGTGACGACATCAACAACCAGGTCTTCATCTCCATGGCCAACGCCCAGGCCAACTTCGGCGACATCTCCTTCGAACGCTCCGCCGGCGCCTCGCAAAATACCAACATCCAGCTCGATTCCATCGCCTTCCAGGTCCTCGATACCGCCGACGCCGTCCCCCTCGCCGCCCGCCTCCAGGCCTACCTCGAGCACACCCACAAGCAGCACGATTACCAGTTCCTCGTGCCCAGCGAGCTGATCCAGCAGAAAGCCGCCACGCAGCGCATCTTCACCATCGTCATGGCCTCCATCGCCGGGCTCTCGCTGCTCATCGGCGGCATCGGCATCATGAATATCATGCTCGCCAACGTCTACGACCGCCGCAAAGAGATCGGCACACGCCGCGCCCTGGGCGCACGCCGCGCCGACATCCTCGCACAGTTCGTCCTCGAAGCCGCCGCACTCACCACCTTCGGCGGACTCATCGGCGTCGGCGTCGGTTACCTCCTCGCCAAAGTCATCTCCACCTACGCCGACTGGCCCACCATCATCTCCCCCACCGCCATCGCCCTCGGACTCGCCATCTCCTCCCTTACCGGCATCCTCTTCGGCCTCTGGCCCGCCCGCCAGGCCGCCCGCACCAACCCCATCGAAGCCCTCCGCGCCGGCTGAGTCCCTCTCTCAAGTCCGAATCCATCAAAAACCACGGAGCCCACGGAGAACACGGAGTTTTTTTTTGGGGGGGGATTCTCCGTGCCCTCCGCGTCCTCCGTGGTGAACTCCAACGTTTCGCTTCACGTTTCATGTTTCGTGTTTCGTGTTTTGTGTTCACTTCCACCCCACCCGATTCGCCACCACAATCACCACCACGCTCGTCCCCGCCAGCGCCACCGCCGCCGGCCACGCCGCCCCGTAATCCGCCGTCACCCCCGCATCAAAATAAATCTGGATCGGCAGCGTCCGCGTGCTCTCCCCCGTGCCCAGCAGCATCAGCGTCGCCCCAAATTCCCCCAGCGCCCGTGCAAATCCCAGCAGCACCCCCGAAATAATCCCCCCACGCGCCAGCGGCAACGCAATGTGCAAAAGCCGCTGCAACCGCGTCAACCCCGCAATCCGCGCCTCCTCATCAAATTCCTTCGGCAACGCCGCAAACGCCGCCCGCATCGGCAGCACCTGCAGCGGAAACGACACGATCGCGCTCGCCACCACCGCCGCCTTCAGCGTGAACAGCAGCGTCCCACCCGTCATCCACCCATACACCCCGTGACGCCCCAGCACCACCATCAACCCAAACCCCACCACCGTCGGCGGCAGCACCAGCGGCAAAATGATCAGCGACTCCACCGCCCACCGCCCCAAAAACCGCCGCCGCGCAAGCACATACGCCAGCGGTATCGCCACCAGCGCATCCAGCGCCGTCGCGACCACCGCCACCTCCACCGACAACCCCCACGGACGTACATAATCCCAATTCACACGTCCATTCTCCGCGTCCCGCGCGCCCCGGTCCAGCCACCCTCACCGTCCGCCTATCGCCCCCTTCTCCGCCGCCGCCCCAAACCCATGCTTCGCAAAAATCGCCCGCACCTCCGCCGACCCCATCTCCTTCTCCAGCGCCGCCCCCACCTGCGCGTCCGGCGCATCCTTCGGCACCACCCCCAGATACTCGATCGCATCATGTGAATCCCCCGGCGCCGTCGCCACCACCTTCACCTTCTCCCCCGCGCTTTTGGCGTCCGTCGCGTACACCAGCGCCGCGTCCACTTCCCCGCGAGATGCAAATGCCAGCACCTGCGCCACGTTCTCCCCCATCACCAGCTTCCCCCCTTTGTCCAACCCGTCCCATAATTTCAACGCCGTCAGTGTCTCCTTCGCATACGCCCCCGCCGGCACCACCTTGGGCTCCCCGATCGCCACCTTCTTTGCCTTCGCCGCCAGATCCCCGAACCCCGTGATCTTCGACGGGTTATCCGCAGGCACCACCAGCACCATCTGCCCCGTCGCAATCACCGCCATCGTCCGGGCGTCCCCGTCCCCGCTGTCCACCAGCTTCTGCGCCGTCGCCCGATCCGCCGACAAAAATAAATCCACCGGCGCCCCCTGCCGAATCTGGTTCGCCAATGTCCCCGACGCCCCATAATTAAACGATACGCTCGTCCCGGCGGCCTTTTCCAGCAGCGGCTTGGCTTCGTCCAGCGCCGGCTTCAGCGATATCGCCGCCGACACCGTCGCCTCCCCAAACGCCGCCCGCCCCACCCCCGCCATCACCCCCGCCATCACCACCGCCGCCGCAAAAATCTTCCGCATTGCGCACCTCATCCATAAACGTCGCGTACCCTCATGTGCCCCCGCGCGCATTCTCCGCCTCCCTCGCCCCTCCGTCAAAAATGATGCCGCCGACGCCCCATAACCGATGGTGTACGGCGGGCAAAAAAACTCACGCTCAAGCCCCCGCATTGGCGGAGTATCCCCTCATGGCCCTTCCCACCGACACCCCCTCGCCCTCCATGCCCGACCCCGCTGCCCCTCCCCCCCCCGGCAATCCCTCCCCCGCCGTCTCCAAGCTCGCCGCCAAGGTCGCCCACGAACTCAATAACCCCCTCGACGCCGTCCTGCGTTTCGTTTCCCTCGCCCAGCGCAAAGCCAGGTCCGGTGATTACGCCGGCATCGACCGCTACCTCGCCGACGCTCAGTTCGGCCTCCAACGTATGGCCGAAATCCTCCGCGAGCTCATGGACATCGGCCGCGAAACCAACGACATCCTCGCCGCCCGCGCCGAACAAATATCCCTCCCCGAACTCATCGCCCACGCACTCCGCACCGTCGCCGGCCTCGCCGAACAACGCCACGTCGCACTCCTCATCGAAAACTCCCTCCCCCCCAACACCCCCGCCCACTACGACCTCCGCCTCTCGCAAATCCTCGCCAACCTCCTCAAAAACGCCATCGAAGCCTCCCCCGAAGCCAGCGGCGCCACCGTCACACTCACCGCCACCCTCGCCCCCCAAAACTCAGCGCTCGTCATCACGATTCTCGACCAGGGCCCCGGCATCCCCGATGCCCTCCAACGCGACCTCTTCACCCCCTTCGTCACCACCAAGCCCCGCGGAAAAGGCCACGGCCTCGGCCTCGCCATCTCCCGCGAACTCGCACTCTCCTTGGGCGCCACCCTCACCCTCCACACCCACCCCACCCCCCCCGGCTCCCTCGCCACCATCACCCTCCCGCTACCTTAAAAGCACAACAACATTCGCGCGCAATCGCACCTCGGCCCCAGTACGAACTCTCTGCTCGTTGCCGGTGCGGAGCGTTGTTACAATCAATGGATGGAACATTGAACGGAGTAGGCTGATGGCCATTGCCGACATTCGGGAAGAAGCGAAACGACTCGTGGAAAAGCTCCCCGCCGATTCCACATGGGACGATCTCATGCACGAAATCTACGTGCGCCAGGCGATTGAGTCCGGATTGACCGACAGCCGCGAAGGCCGCCTCGCGGACGTCAAAGATGTGCGCAAAAAATACGGGCTGCCCGCTTGAAGGTTTACTGGGCCAAAACCGCTGAATCCCATCTCTCCTCAATCCATGCTTTCATTTCGCGGGCGCGACGGTTTCAAGGCGGATCCCCTAGGAGGTGGGTCGCCCGCCGTTTCGCTGTGCCAGTCTCCCGCTTTACCCCCCGGGCGAAATAGCCTCGCTGTGAATGTTCTCGACGATTTCGACGGGGGAGGTCAGCATGCTGCAGCGGTCACGTACTGCCTTGGAAACAGTCGCACTGCACTCTAAGCGGATGCGCGTGAACTGCCCATCGGTGACGGCACGATTATATTTTTCGAGTTGCACGTGTAATTTCTCGTCCAGATTCAAGGGAGAACTTCTGAACTTCGTTTCAACCAGCGTACGGTCTTTTAACTCGAGATCTGCCTCAGCCCACATGCGGCGCACTGGTTTCCCCGGGAGCGAGACGTCCACATTGAACCACCGGCCGATCTCAGCCAGCTCGTCCTTCCTCGCATATTCGGCGGCGCGATCGAGTTGGAACAGATAGCCCTCATCTAGCAGGTGCAAACGGTCAACTATGCACTTCACGAGTCCCTTAGCGCCGGGGATATCCCGGATATCGCTTATCCAGCCTGCGACCTTCTCCAACCGTCCCTCCAACCGCGGACTTACTCTAATCATTTCCCAAGTGCGGTCCTCCAGCCATGCGACTTTTCGCAATGCTGGTAGCGCCTCTGCATCATGGAGGAACGTCGCAGACCGCCCAATGAGACTCACTTTCTCGATACCCTCCTCAGCGCGTGCTGTCGCCGCGACTACCTCGGCTACTCTCGCAGCGTCACGCGCCTTTGCCGCCACTCCTGCGCCGGCCGACAACACGAGCAGAATTAGGTCAGGCGCTACGTAGCCGACCATTCGGCCGGCAGCGATTTCGTGAAGTTGTTGCTGCGCGCCGAATTCATTCACGTCAAGCTCGTATTCCCTTGCGACTGAATCCTTGCAAGACTCCCAAGCGAACCAATAAACACGCGCCGCAACGTCGCCCAGCTTCGACACCAACACCGCTGGCGAGAGCAGGAGCTTCAAATTTTCCTTTGAGAATATCTTTGCCACGCCGCCAGCGAACGATGTAACGGAGTCAACAGGATGGCGAACGAGATTCCAAAGGCCCTTCAACGAGCCCTCGCCCCAATCAATCGCGCCATCTTTAGCGCCACGCGCGTAATTAAGGAGCGACTTTGGACTGTATCCAAAAAAGTCGCTTGTAAAGCCAAAGAGCCCACTGTCGCTCAAACGCCGCATCGCCGGCCCGCTTGGGTTTGCTTGCTCGATCGTGCGATAGAATCGCCATGCATTTGCTTTGTCGCCTGTGCGCGCGCTCGCTACCGCGAGTTCCTCACAGAGCTCCAAATCCGAAGTATAGTCTTTCGGTATCCGATCGAATGCCGCAACCGCGGCACTTACATTCCCGCACTTGGCATTTGCTTCGGCAACCAGCCGGCTGTCATCGGCGGATGCTTCCACGAAATCCGTGAGGTCTTGGCACGCTTGGGCGGGCTCGCCAAGCTGCAATGAACAAATGGCTGCCGAACGTGCGCATTCGGCCTTCGATATTCGATCACGTGATGCCAGACTTAGGTACGCAACTCGTGCGGATCGATAATCCTTTCGAAAAAACAAGCCGTTGGCCTTGTCCACTTCATTGGCCTTGGCTCCAGGCGGCGCAGTGACCGACCTCTGACTGTTCGAGTCGCGGTACGCGAGGTATCCGGCAACTCCTCCAACAGCGGTCAAAGCGCCGCCGACAATGAAGGCTCGCCGCGTCCATCCTCCCGCGCCATGACTCTCAACCATTATCGCCCCCGTCGGATACAGTACCGGTCTGCGATCATAATGCAGGACGGTGACAACCTCAAAAATGCGAGTCACGATGGCATGAAAGGACAGGGTTGTGCCACGTCGCCGTATCTCTCCTTGCCGACCGCAGCCGCCCTAGTTCAAGGTTCCGGCGGTTTTCCAGATTGGGTAACAGGGTGACAGCTTGGGCGAATCCATGCGCTACCCCCCGTCAGACGTTGCATTCTCGCATCACCCCCTCCCCCCGTAAAATTCCCCCTTTCCACCTGCCTCCACTGGACTTTATCGGCCTGCGTTGCAAAGATGCAACATCCGCCCAAGCACAACGGAGCTTCTGACCGATACACCCGCTATGTCCACCGCTTTCGCTCACGCCACCGCCCACACCGCCCCCGCTGCCGCCAAAGAGGCCGCGCCCTCCCTCCCCCTCGTCGCCACCCGCCTCCTCCTCGTCGATGACGACCCCCTCATCATGGGTTCCCTCTCCGAATTCCTCCGCCTCGAAGGTTACACCGTCGACACCGCCGCCGATGGCGCACAAGCCGTCGAAATGCTCGCCGCCAACCGCTACAACCTCGTCCTCACCGACGTCAACATGCCCCGCTCCAATGGCCTCGAACTTCTCCGCAACATCCGCTCCAACTACCCCGACATCGTCGTCCTCGTCATCACCGGCTACGGCACCATCGAAAACGCTGTCGAAGCCGTCAAAATGGGCGCCTTCGAATACCTCACCAAGCCCATCATCGATGACGAAATCCGCGTCACCATCCAGAAGGCCCTCAAACAGCAAACCCTCCTCTCCGAAAATTACCAGCTCAAACAGCAGCTCGGCCTCCGCTACGGCCTCGACAACATCATTGGCCACGACTACAAAATGCTCAAAGTCTTCGACCTCGTCGAAGCTGTCGCCGATTCCAAAACCACCGTCCTCATGACCGGCGAATCCGGCACCGGCAAGTCCCTCATCGCCCGCGCCATCCACCACCGTTCCCCTCGCAAAAACAAAGCCTTCGTCGAAGTCTCCTGCGGCTCCATCCCCGAAACCCTCCTCGAATCCGAACTCTTCGGACATGTCAAAGGCTCCTTCACCGGCGCTACCTACGACAAGCAGGGCCGCTTCCTCGCTGCCGACGGCGGCACCATCTTCCTCGACGAAATCAACTCCGCCTCCCCCGCCTTTCAGGTCAAACTCCTCCGCGTCCTTCAGGAACGCAAGTTCGAACCCGTCGGCTCCAACACCACCATCTCCGTCGATACCCGCGTCGTCCTCGCCACCAACCAGGACCTCGCCCAGCTCGTCTCCGAAAACAAATTCCGCCAGGACCTCTACTACCGCATCAACGTCGTCAACATCATCCTGCCCTCCCTCCGCCAGCGCCTCGGCGATATCCCCCTCCTCTCCGATTCCTTCCTCGCCAAGTTCAACCGCGAAATGTCCAAGAAAATCGTCGGCTTCACCGGCGAAGCCATGGACCTCATGCGCCGCTACACCTGGCCCGGCAACGTCCGCGAACTCGAAAACGCCATCGAACGCGCCGTCGTCCTCACCAAGCGCCCCATGATCGCCCCCGACGATCTCCCCCAGCAACTTCTCGACGCCGTCCTCCCGCCAACCCCCAGGCCCGGCGCCATGCCCGCCTCCGCCACCGGCGCCAACCCCTTCGAACCCTGGAAGCCCACCCCCCTCAAAACCGCTATCGAAGGCCCCGAAAAACAAATCCTCCTCGCCGCCCTCAAAGCCAACGACTGGAACCGCCAGCTCACCGCCGAACAACTCGACATCAACCGCACCACCCTCTACAAAAAAATGAAACGCTACGGCCTCGACCTCCCCGACGGCGCCGAAGGACTGATGTCCGAATAACCGCCGGAGCACAGCCCTTAGCACCGCCGCTCGCAAATGGAGCAGGGAATCGCCCAACTCCCGCCCCAACGGGGCCCGCGTCAATAGCCAGGGGTGACCAAAGGGAACCCCTGGTAACAGACACCCATTATTTGTTTTAGCCCCAACGGGGCGGCCGAAACCCGTTCCATACCTGACTTCAGAGGGGCGATGCTTCAGTCTGGAACGCTTCAGAAAAGTCCGACGGACACCCGCTATGGCCCGATTGCAAAAATTCGCCGGCCGTGTCTGTGCCTCACAACCTCCCCATCAACAGCAAAATAATCACAATCAACAACACCAACCCCAACCCCCCGCTCGGATAAACCCCCCACCCCGCGCTATACGGAAACACCGGCAGCGCCCCCAGCAGCAGCAACACCAGGATCACAATCAACACCGTCCGCGCCGTCGCATTCATACATGCACCCATTTCAAAACTGGACAATCCGCCAACACCCCAGCCCCTCCCTCCCAAATCGCAATCCCCATGCCACCTCATCCATGGCGCATAATCCCCGCAATTACGGTCCCGCCGCCGCCCACACCTGGGCCTCCCTCGGCTACTCCGTCCGCCCCATCGACTGCTCCTCCGTCTGGACCAAAGGCGGCACCCTCCACTGCCTCATCCACGTCCTCCAGCGTCAATAACCCCCCTGCTCCTCCCCAAGCTCCCGCATCACCCCGCCATACCGCTCCTCCGCCGCCCGCAAATCCCCCGGCGCTCGCAGCACCTCCCGCGCGCCGATCATCACCGCCTCTGCCTGCCGCCTCACCGCTTCCCTATCCCCCACGCGCGTCGTCTTCTCCGCCACCGACCGCAGCGCCTCCAGAACCCGCAGCGTCACCGCCGCGCTCCCCCGCGCGTTTTGACGTATCTGATCGAACGCCGCCTCCAGCACCCGCGGAAACGTCGGACCCGCGGCGATCACCCGCAGCTTCCCATCCTTCCCGCGACGCTCCGCACTGGGCATCTCACGCTCCGCCAGCCGCCGCAGCGCCGAGCCCAACCGGTCCACGCACGTGATCGCCGTGAACGGATCGTTCACCCCCGGAGACAACGCCCGCACCGCTATCTCCACCAGTTGCAGCACCGCGAACTCCACATCCTGCTGCGGCGTCCGCTGATCTCCCACCCCAAACGCTCGCCGCACCTCCACCACCAGCTCCTCCTTCCCCCGCTCCAAAGGCCAGCACCGCGCCAACGCCTCCCCGCACGACACATACTGCCCCGGACGCCGCTCCACACGCACCACCACGTCCCACTTCTCCGCCGCTGACACCAGCTGCTCCGGATCTATTACCTGCACATACCCGTCCCCCTCAGACCCGATCGCGCGTCCCTCCCCCGCGCACAGCCGCTCCGCCTCTCCACCCTTCTCCGCCGCCCCTTCCCCCATCCGCTCCGGATACAATCGCTCCATCCCCTGCATCAGCTCCCGGTTCACCCGACCGATGATCTCGTCCGCCTGGATCGACACCGATACGTGATGGATGAAATAAATCAGCACCCCCACGCTCGCCAGCGCCATCGCCACCCCCACCGTCACCGATATCCGCGGAACGAATTCCCCCTCCGTTTCCCGCCGAATCGTCCGCAGCACCAGCAGGTTGTACAAAAACGTCGCCACGAACACCCCCAGCACCGCCTGGTTCGACCTGTCCCTCATGAAATTCCGCAATATCCGCGGCCCAAACTGCGTCGACGCCAGCGACAACGCCACCAGCGTCATCGAAAATACCACCCCCATGATCGTTACGATCGAACTCGCCACCGTCCCCAGCACCGCGCTCGCGCCCGACGCGCCCCCGCTGTACACCCACCCCATGTCCTGAACCCAACGCTCCGGTACCTTCACGTCCACCCACACCGTCAAAAACGCCAGCCCCGCCGCGCACAACGCCATCACCCCCGGCAAAAACCAGAGGCTCTCCCGCACACGCTCCACCAAATTCAACCAGCGCACGCCCAGCAAACGCCTGCCCTCCACGCTCCCGCCGCCTGCCCTCCTCCACAACTAAACCACACCCACCCCGTTCCCACAACCCCCCGCCCCCCCCCGCCCCTCACCGCGACGCCCCCGCTTCCCCCGCCGCCGCCTCCACCGCTGGCTCCTCCGGTGCCCCCGGATCCTCCACCAGCAGCACCGCGCATTTCGCACGACGCATCACCCCCTGCGACACGCTCCCCAGAAAAAACCGCGTCAGCACCCCCCGCCGATGCGTCCCGATCACAATCACATCCGCGCCAAATTCCTCCGCCGCTTTCACAATCTCCTCCGCCGGATCCCCCTCGCGCATGAACACGTTCCCCCGCAATCCCTTCGGCAGCGTCCTCTCGATCTCCTCCACCTCCCGCTGCCCCTCCTCACGAAACATCTCCAGCGTCCGCGGATACAAAAACCCCGTCCGCGAGCCGATCAACTCCCGATCCACCACGTACACGATCCCCACGTCCGCACCCAGCGCCTCCGCCAGCACCGCCGCCGTCTCCACCGCCGGATGCTCCTTGTGATCCACCGCCGCCAGAATCCGCCGAATCCCCACCCGCCCCTCCGTCGCCTGCTTCAGCAGCTCCTTCTTCAACACCGGCAACGGCTCCCTCGCCGCCGCCGGCTGCTCCGCCGGCGCAGCCTCCCGATGCAGATGCTTCGTCGCCTCATGCACCTGCGCCGCCAGGTACCGCTCCACATTCCGGAAAAACGGGTCGTGCGTATTCATCGTCGCTCCTTTCAACAGTCCATTGCTTCATCACCTCCGCATTCTCCACTCCCACCGCATCCCCCTGCATCAGTCACCCCCTCCTTCCGTCATGCAGAGTCCTCCTACCCGCCCCTCAGCTTTTCCCCTATGCCCGACGCCCCCACCCTCATCAGGAATTCTCCTACCTCCGATTCCTCGCTTCCCGCATCCCCACTCCCGCCAACTTCCCGATGCCCCCCGCGCCGCCCGCCCGCATACTGCCCCCCGTTGATCTTCAGCGGTGTGCTGCGTCGCACGCCCTTCCTCTTGCACAAGGACCTTCCCATGGACGCCACCTTCACACTCCGATCGGAAGCCGCCGGCACCATCCCCCTCTCTGTGCTCGACTTCCTTGAGCAAACCCAGGTCTCCTACGAAATCCTCTGGCACAAACGCGACGCCGACGCTCAGCACACCGCCGCCCATACCCACACCCCAAGACTCGAATTCGCCAAAACCGTCGTCGTCCGCGCCGGCGAACAGGAATTCCTCCTCCTCCTCCCCGCTCACCACCACGTCAATACCGATCTCGTCGCTCAGGCCCTCGACGTCCCCGCCGTCCACCTCGTCCCCGAATCACGCCTCTCACAGCTCTTCCCCGACTGCCAAGTCGGCGCCCAACCCCCCTTCGGCACCCTCTACGGCCTCCCCGTCATCGTCGCCGCTCCCATGGCCCTCGATGAACAAATCACCTTCAACGCCGGCTCCCACGATTGCGCCGTACGCCTCCGCTACGCTGACTTCGAACGCATCGAAAAACCACGCGTCATCAACTTCTCCGCCAAAAATACCGCCTGACTCCACGCCCCCGCCTCAGGCTCCAATTCGTGGGGACCGGGTCCTCTGACGATTCCTCCCGTCTCGCATCGCGGGACCCGGTTTTCTTCCTTCCCCAAACAGCCCTCGCCAAAAGAAATCCCTCACCCCTCCCCCATTCGCCCTGCTATCGTACCCCCATGCCACCCGCCACCCCCCATATCCTCCCCTACGCCACCCCCGAAACCACCCCCTCCCCCACCCGCCGCCTCCTCGCCGCCTTCCTCCTCCTCGCCTGGTTCTTCCTCGACCTCCTCGGCAGCGCCCTCGCACTGTTCACATCCACCGCCCTCTTCAACGGCCTGGCGATCCTCCTCCTCGCCGCCTTCGCTCTCTTCATGTGGGCCTGGGTCCCCTGCATCTGCGCCATCAATCTCTTTCGCAACCAACCCGATGCCCCCGCCAACGCCCATCGCGCCTGCCGAGTCGCCGAAACCCTCTCCTACCCCCTTTTCCTCCTCCCCCTCCTCCTGACCCCCGCCCTCCTGCCCTACCCCAGCGCTTCACGCATCCTCGGCGCCGAAGGTTCCCTCCTCCTCTTCATCGCCCCCCTCCTCGCCGCCATCACCCTCACCCGCCTCTTCCTCCGCTCCCTCCTGCCCAAACCCGACTCCACCCTTCCACCCGCGCCAAATTTTTCTTGACCTCCCGCCCCCTTCTTCTTCTCAACAACCGCCACACAACTCACGATCAGCAAAAACATCGACGACCCACGCCGATACCCCTCCACAAATCCACACAAATCACCACAAATACCCGCCGCCGGCCAGAATCGCTCCCCCCACAAGCGCCCCCCACAAATGACTTTTTTCAAAAATGCCTCGCACCGCCGGGTCCCCCCGACCCCGACCCACCCCATGCGTGTCCATTCGTGCCCATTCGTGGACCCGCCCCGCCCCTTTCGTGCCTTTCGTGTTCTTGGGGGCCAATTTACGTCGCGGGGGGGGGGGGAGCGGGCGGGCGCAAAAACCGACGCGGGCGGCCAAAACATCAGCCGCCCGCGTCGAAAGAGCTGGATCGGAGCTCGACCTATACCTCGTTGGCAGAACGCCTCCGCCGTTCAGGGAGAAAAAAGGCTTCTCCCCTCCGTGTCCTCCCCCGTCGCTCCTGCCAGACGCGGGGGGGGCGGTGAACACCTGTAATCCGTCCCTCACGTCCCCTCTTCCGAATTGCTCTCCAGCATCTGCCGCAGATACGTGTTCTCACGCCGCGTCGCTTCCAGATCAAACACCAGATACTTCACCGACAGCCGCAGCCAATCCAGAGACTCCTGCAGCGAATTGATGCTCTTCTTCAACTGCTGATGCCGCTCCTGCGTCTCCTTCGCCAGCGCCTCGAGCTTCCCCCGTTCACTCACCGGCAGCGTCGAAATCTCGCCCATCAACTCCGTCAGCTTCGTCTGAAAAGTCGCTTCATCCATGTGCCCGCTCCTGAGTGAACCTGGGAAAGCCTCACCGCCGAGCCGCGCCCCTCGGTGTCTGCTTAGCAGGGCATTAACAAAGGGGATGCCACCCAGCTCAAGTTTCCCGCTTCCCCCGCCGACAACCCCGCCCACCCCCATTTCCACCCCGCCAGCCCCGTTTCCACCCCCCACTTCCGTGTTATCTGACCTGCACCGATCGCGGCGCTCGAATCGGTTGTTTCCAAAAATCAACATCCCCCTGTTGCCGCGGCATCATTTCCGTCGCACCCCCTCACCACCGGAATCACAAACCTCACCCCCCCCGGTGTGCCATGCTCAGGGAAGGGCCCCTGGGCATGCTCGGGAGAGGGGCGAGTGCTAAAAACACAGCCGCTCCAGCGCAAAACGACCGCTTCGCACTCGAATCAGCAGGACCAAAGGTCAGCGGCTCCATCATCTCCCCCTCCTTCCGCGGAATCCCCGACTCCGAACGCCAACGACGAATCTGGGACGCCCTCCACCAGGAATTTGGTCCTGACTCCGTCCAGCGCGCCGGAACTTTCCTGGCCTTCACCCCCGACGAGTGGAACCTCGACGCCGACCCCAATGCCTGAAGAAAGTCGGCGCGACTAATGAGGCTTAGCCGCCTGCCTCCGGCCCCCGCTTCGACATCCCCATCAACCCAGCCCTCCCTCTATACCGCCATGAACCCCGCCATCACCAGAACCCACCCATGCCACGCCACCGAACCCACACACAACACAATCGCCGCCAGATTCCACCACCAGCGACGCTCCCGGAGAACCCCCATGATCGCCACCCCGAACGCCGCCACATCCATCGCCGCCGCACCGCACACAAACGGCAAAATCACCCGCGCACATCGAGCATCGTTTCGCAGCGATTCGGCAATATCCGGATCCGCATCGTACCCCACCCAGCTCAAATGCCCCACCCGCCACACCCCCGCCCCATAAACTGCGTGTAGTTCTCGATCCGGGTAAAACCTCCGAGACGCGACCGTGAGGGAGCGTTGG
>DASZTO010000013.1:0-7745 GCA_035548175.1 Phycisphaerae bacterium
GAGGTCTTGGGGGGTTTGGAAGAGGGGGTGGTCGGGGGTGAGGGGTTGGTGGGTGGTGCGGTAGGTGATGATGGCGGCGGCGAGTTTTTGGCCGACGTGCGGGAGCATGGCGAGGTCGGCTTCGGAGGCGGTGTTGGGGTCGAGGAGCGGGGGGAGGTGGAGGGGGTGGGTGTCGGATTGGGGGGCGCTTAGGCGGGCGGGGCGGTGGAGGGTTTCGATGACGAGGAAAATGAGGAGGAGGGCGAGGAGGGTGGCGAGGGCGCGGCGCTGGGTGGGGGTCCAGCCCCAGGAGTCGGGCGGGGGGGCGGGGTTGGGGGATGGGGTGAGGGCGGAGGGAGAGGGGGCGGCGGGGAGCGGCGGGGTGTCGCGGTGGGGCGGGGGTGTGGAGAGCGCCGGCATGGGAGGTTGGCTCCTATTGGCGCGGGGCTGGCGGGGGAGCGGCGGGGCCGGCGGGGGGTTTGGGGGCGACGGGGGGTCCGCTGCGGAAGCCGGCGACGGCGCGGCGGAGGGCGGTCCAGGTGCGGAGTGCTTGTTTGGGGGAGAAGTCGGAGTTGGCGAGGCCGCCGAAGGGCATGGTGAAGGGGGCTTCGGCGCCGATGGGGGCATCGGCGATTTCGTGCCAGCAGATGGCTTCGACGTAGGGTTTGGAGAGGGCGATGTCGGTGACGGCTTCGAGCCATTTGCCCTGGAGGGTTTCGGACCAGGGGCGTCGCCACATGCCTGCGGGATCGTTGGCGGCGGCGGCGTCATCGGTGCCGGAGGGCGGGGCGCTGGGGACCTGGAGGCCGGAGATCATGAGAGGTTTGCCGAGGGGAGCGAAGCGGTCGAGCATGGAGGAGATCTGGAAGAGGTCGCGTTGCCAGCAGCCTTCGCGGGGGATGCCGAAGCGGAGCTGGATGCCGAAGACGTCGAACTGGACGCCGGACTGGACGACCATTTCGGCGTAGGTCATGGGGGGAATGGAGCGTTGGTTGGTGGCGTAGTATTCGCCCCAGAGCTGTGTGAGTTCGATCATGGTGCGGCCGTTGGGATTGTGTTTTTTGACGAGGCCGACGGCCATGCGGGTGAGGTCCATGAGCTGATCGAAGGAGAAGGAGAATTGGGAATTGACGTGGAGGCTGGAGATGGCGGACCAGAGAGCGACCTGGGAACCGTAGCGGGCGACGACGCGGTTGACGTGTTCGTAGAGGAGGTCGCGGACGGTTTCGTAGTCGTGTTCCCAGATGTAGAGCCAGTCGGGGATGGTGCCTTCGCTGAAGCGGACGAGGGGACCGGCGACGATGGGGACGCGGACGCGGCGGAGGAAATCGACCCATTCATCGGTGGCGGCCCAGGCGTATTGCTGCTCCTGGGGCTCGATGGCTTTCCACCACATGGGGAGGCGAACGAAATCGGCGTTGGGCAGGAGGAGGCGGCGGTAGGCTTCGGTGGCGATGGCGGGATCGACGCGCACGCCGAAGGAACCGCGGGGGAAGGAGCGGGTGGCGATGCGGCGCTGGAGGAGGAGATCGGCGTGGGTGAGGGCGGCTTGCTCGGAGAGGGGGAGGGCGAGCTGGAGGCACTGGTCGGCGAATTTGCTGCAGGCGGCGGGATCGTGCTGATGGGTGATGGCTTTGAGGAGGAGGTCGCGGGCTTCGAGGGCCTTTTCGTTGACCTGGACGGCTTCGGGGATATCGAATATGCCCCACTCTTCGCGTTTTTGCATGAGGCGCATCATGCGGCCCCGGGCGAGCTCGAGGTTGAGGACGTAGGGGTCCTCGCGTTCGGGGAGGCGTGTGGTTTCGAGCATGACGGCGCCGAAGTTTTCGGTGGGCCAGAGGAGCGCGAGGGCGGCGGGGCCTGCGGCGCGTTTGCGGCAGAAGAGGACGCCGTGGCCGTAGGAGAACTCGCCCCGGATGGGGACGCCGTCGGAGCCGACGAGGTAGGCGGTGGAGGTGTCGAGCTCTGGGGGCGGGGAGCCGTTTTTGTAGATACGGAAGCGCAGCATGCGGGGGATGATACGGGGTGTGGGGAGGGAGGGTCAAAAGAGGAGGGGAAAGAGGGGAGAGGAAAGACGAAAGATGGGGGGGCTTGGAAGGTGCGAAGGCGTGAGGGTAGGATGGCAGGCATGAGCACGATGGAAATGCGGAAGAATGCGAAAGCGTTGATCGACCAAATGTCGGGGGTGGAATTGCGCGTAGCATCGGAGTTTTTGGCGTTTGTGAAGCGGCGGCGGATGGACGCGGCGACGCTGGATCTGCTGGAGATAGCGGGGTTCGAGGAGTCGTACAGGCGGGGTATGCGAGATATCAAGGCGGGGCGGGCGGTGGAGTGGCGAGAGGTGAGGAAGGATGTATAGGGTCGTTCTGTCGCGGGAAGCGCAACGATTCTACGAGCGGTGCGATGCGGCAGCCTCGAAAAAGCTGGCGCGCTGTTTTGGATCGCTGGAGAAGAATCCGCGTAGGGGGAATAACGTCAAAGCATTGAAGGGGCCACTATCGGGGGCCTATCGCTACCGGCTGGGAGACCTGCGTGTGGTTTACAGCATCAACGACCGTGAGGTGACGGTGTATGTGATCACGATCGCCAAGCGCAGTGATGTGTATGAGGCGTAATGGCGCCATCTTACTGGTCGGAAGGGCGGCGTTCGATTTCGTCCAGGTAGGCGAGGGTGCGGTCGAGTTCGGATTTGTATTGGCGGACGCGGAGGAGTGATTTGACGCGGGTGAGGAGTTCGAGCTTGTTGATGGGTTTGGTGAGGAAGTCGTCGGTGCCGGATTCGACGCCGCGTTCGATGTCGCCGAGTTCGTTGAGGGCGGTGACCATGAGGATGGGGATATCGCGGGTTTTGGGGTCGGCTTTGAGGCGGCGGCAGACTTCGAAGCCGGACATGCGGGGCATCATGATGTCGAGGAGGATGAGGTCGGGTTTGATTTTGGGGACTTTGTCGAGGGCTTCGAGGCCATCGGCGGCGGTGTGGATGGTGGAGTTGAGGGAATCGAGGTATTCGACGAGGAGCTCGACGTTCTGGGGGACGTCGTCGACGACGAGGATGGTGGAGGTGGGGAATTGGGTGTCGTGGGAGGAGGGGGCGGCGGCGGGTTGGGGGGTGGACATGGGGGGGCTCCTTCGTGGTGGAGGGGAATATACCATGAGGAGCGGGGCGGGGGTTGGGGGGAAGTCGTGAAGTCGTTAAATCGTCAAGTCGTGGAGTCGCGGGGTCGCGGGAGTGGGAGCGTGCGGGAGACGGTTGAGGCGTGTGTGGTCAGGCGGCGGCGTTTTGGCGGTCGTCGAAGGCGATGCCGGTGACGGCGTCTATGGTGCTGATCACGACGGTTCGGCGGGTCAAGATGAGGAGGTCGTCCTGAGCCTTGCGGCCATCGGTGGGATCGAAGGCGATGTTTTCCGGATGCTCGATGAGCAGGCGGTCGCCGCTTTCCAGAATGAGGACAAAGCGGCGAAAGGGGACGGCATTGACGAGCTGCGAGAGGCGCGCGCGGATAGATGGGTTGCGGGGCATAAGATCTCCTTGGCCGATGCGATGATTATACCGCACAGCCGGAGAGGGCGCAACGGCGGAAATACGCGGCGCTAGCGCGGGGGTCAGGCGAGGGGGTCGTTTCGGTAGTAGTCGTTGAGGAGGCGTTTGTTGAGGAGTCGGGCCTGCTTGCCTTTGGCGAAGCGGGTGTTGCCGATGCCGATTTTGTGGGAGCGGACTTTTGCGCCGGAGGTTCGACGATGGGGCATGGTGAGTTCTCCAAATTCCATTCGGGAGAAAGAGGCGGGACCATTCCTCGTCTGCGAAAGCTACCTTGCCATTGTGATGGGGGGGAATGCAATGATTTTTTGGATGGATTTTGAAAAAAAGTTTGCGGGAGGTACCTGGTTGGGATTGGGTGGGGGTACCGGTGGTGATCCAGGAGGCTACCGTGTGGGTGGGGGGTTGTCGTGCCGGCGCTTACGCTACGGGTTCCCTTTGGGGAGATGGTGGGTGAGCGTGCCGGTGGTGATCCAGGGGGCTACCGTGTGGGCGAGGGGGTGGCGTGCCGGCGCTGACGCTACGGGTTCTCGTGGGTTGTCTTGTGTTCCCTAAGGTTGGCGGGGCGTGCTACAATCGGGGGCCCGGGAATTGTCGGGGTTTCACGCTCAGGAGTATTTTCGCCCATGTCATCGCCCGCTACCTCTCTGTCCACATCGTCCCCTGCCGGAACAGTTCAAGCAACGGGCGGGCTGACGTCGGCGGCGATACGGAAGCAATTCATTGATTTTTTTGTGGAGCGGCATGGGCATGTATTTGTGCCGTCGTCGCCGGTGGTGCCGCATGAGGATCCGACGCTGCTGTTTACCAATGCGGGGATGAATCAGTTCAAGCCGTTCTTTCTGGGGACGGCGAAGGCTCCGTGGAGGCGGGCGGCGAACACGCAGAAGTGCATTCGGGCGGGAGGGAAGCACAACGATCTGGATGATGTGGGGCGGTCGCGGCGGCACCACACGTTTTTTGAGATGCTGGGGAACTGGAGCTTCGGGGATTACTTCAAGGAGGGGGCGATCGGGATGGCGTGGGAGCTGCTGACGAAGGTGTGGGGGCTGGATCCGCGGCGGCTGCATGTGTCGTGTTTCATCGGGTCGCATGGGGTGCCGAAGGATACGGAGGCGGCGGACATCTGGAAGCGGGTGGCGAACTGGGAGCAGCACGGGCTGCGGTCAGAGGATCACATTCATTATTTTGACAAGGACAATTTCTGGGAGATGGGGGAGACGGGTCCATGCGGTCCGTGCACGGAGATTTATATCGATCGGCGGCCGGAGGGGGAGATTGCGGCGGATTTGAAAGCGGGGAAGCGGGCGCCGGTGAACGCGGAGGATCCGCGGGTGATGGAGATATGGAACAACGTCTTTATTCAGTACAACCGGGACGCGAGCGGGAAGCTGACGGTGTTGCCGGCGCAGCACGTGGACACGGGGATGGGGCTGGAGCGGATTTGCCAGGTGTTGCAGGGGAAGGATGACAACTATGCGACGGACTTGTTCACGCCGATATTCGAGGCGCTGACGAAGCTGACGGGGATCCGGTACACGGGGCGGTTTCCGCGGACGAACGCGGCGGATCCGGTCGCGGAGGCGGCGGATGCGCAATTGCGGCACGACATTGCGTTTCGGGTGATCGCGGACCATCTGCGGTGTTTGACGTTTGCGTTGACGGACGGGGCGGTGCCGAGCAATGAGGGGCGCGGGTATGTGTTGCGGCGGATTTTGCGGCGTGCGGTGCGGTTCGGGCGGCAGCAGTTGAACTTGCAGGAGCCGTTTTTGCATGGGCTGGTGGGGGTGGTGGTGGAGACGATGGGGGCGATGTTTCCGGAGCTGATGAAGAATCCGGGGCATGTGGCGGAGATCATTCGGGATGAGGAGGTGAGCTTCGGGCGGACGCTGGATCGGGGGATCGGGCTATTTGAGGAGGCTGCGAACCAGGCGAAGGCGAACCAGGAGAAGCAGCTGGTGATTTCGGGGGAGGATGCGTTCCGGCTGTATGACACGTTTGGATTTCCGATCGATTTGACGCGCATCATGGCGGAGGAGCGGGGGATGCAGGTGGATCTGGAGGGGTATGAGCAGGCGATGAAGGAGGCGCAGGAGCGTGCGCGGCTGGGAGGCAAGGGGGCGGCAGGAGGCGCGGTGTACGACTTGCCGCCGAACGTGCTCGCGGAGCTGCACAAGCTGAACGTGCATGGGACGGAGGACGGGTTCAAGTTCAAGCATGGGCCGATCCGGGCGACGTTGCGGGCGATCTGGAACGGGAGCGATCTGGATGAGCGGACGGACGCATCGGACGTGCGCGCGGGGGAGAAGGTGGCGTTGATACTGGACAAGACGAATTTTTACGCGGAGATGGGCGGGCAGGTGGGGGATTCGGGGGAGCTGCGCGCGGATGACGGGCATGGGAACGGGGCGGCGATTTTCATTGTGGAAACGACGCGGATGGTGGGGCCGTATGTGCTGCACATCGGGCATATCAAGCAGGGGCGGATGGGGGTGGGGGATGCGCTGACGGCGACGGTGCTGGGTCATCGTCCGCTGACGGAAAAGAATCACACGTCGACGCATCTGGCGAACTGGGCGTTGCGGGAGACGCTGGGGGAGCACGTGCAGCAGAAGGGGTCGCTGGTGGATCCGGAGAAGCTGCGGTTTGACTTCGTGCACACCAAGGCGATGAGCGATGCGGAGATCGCGAAGGTGGAGACGATGGTGAACACGTGCATCGAGATGAAGCTGCCGGTGTACATCGAGGTGGCGCCGCAGGAACTGGCGATGAAGATTCACGGGCTTCGGGCGGTGTTTGGGGAGAAGTATCCGCCGATGGTGCGGGTGGTGTCGGTGGGGGTGCCGGTGAAGGAGCTGCTCAGGGATCCGGGGAATGCGAAGTGGCAGGGGTATTCGGTGGAGTTCTGCGGCGGGACGCATCTGGGGAACGCGGGGGATGCGGAGCGGTTCGTGGTGACGGGGGAGGAATCGGTGAGCAAGGGGGTGCGGCGGATCGTGGCGCTCAGCGGGGCGGCGGCGCGGGAGGCGATCATGCAGGGGCAGGTGATCGAGAGCTTGGTGACGCAGTCGAAGGGGGCGGCGGACGGGGAGTTGCCGGGGCTGATCGCGGCGTTGCAGAAGGCGGTGGGCGGAGGAGCGAATGTGCCGCTGCTCTCGAAGCGGCGTGCGCAGGGGGCGATTGCGGAGTTGCAGGAGCGGTACAAGAAGTTTTCGCGGCAGCAGGGGGCGCAGGGCGGAGGAGCGGCGGGCGGCGGGGAAGGCGAGGCGCTGCTGGCGGCTGCGGAGCGCGTGGGCGGGGTGACGCTGGTGGCGGGGCGGGTGAAGGATGCGTCGGCGGATGCGTTGCGGGCGACATGGGACTGGCTGAAGAAGAAGCATCCGGGGCAGGATGTGGCGGCGCTTCTGGTGGGGCGGGTGGAGGAGACGGACAAGGAGGGCAACAAGCTGCCGGCGAAGGTGAGCATGCTGGCGGGGGTGGGCGATCCGCTGGTGGGGAAGTTGAAGGCGGGGGATTGGATCAAGGCGGTGGCGCCGGTGGTCGGGGGGACGGGAGGCGGTCGTCCGCAGTTGGCGATGGCTGGGGGGAAGGAGGTGGGGAAGATGGAGGAGGCGCTGCGGGTGGGGCTGGAGTTTGCGCGGGGGAAGCTGGGGTGAAGGGAATTCCTCAACGGGGGCGTGCGTTATGGGGAGCAAGGGAGCCTCAGGAGGCCCGGCGCAGGGGACGTTGTGCGATGAAGCGTATCTCGACCCGCTGATTCAGCGCCGCGGCAATGCGCCGCAGCATGGCGATCGAATGGCCGTCATAATCGGCGTCCTCAAGGCGGCAAACAGCCGAGGCGGTCGTTCCCACAAGTTTGGCGAGTGCTCGTTGCGTAAGACCGGCCCGGGAGCGCAAGCGCGCGATCTGGCGGGCAATGTCCGCATTGGTGCGCTCTTCCTGCAGGGCGGCCAGCCGGTCGGGGCGGCCGGCGTAGTAACGTTTGTGAACGATCGCCAGGGCATCACTGGTTGAAGCGGTTTTTCGTTTCATGTGCGTTCTCGATATGTGTGAGCCTCGGGGTTCCGTATAAAGTTCGCCCTGCGTACAGTACCGTCCGGGATTTAAGGGAGGGTTTTGGAAGCTGTGCAGGCAAGAGCAGGTTTAAAGAAGGTGATGCGCGGCAAAGGGAGTGGTAGCGGCGTGGCAAGCGCATGGCGCGGCCCGGCTCCCGCTCCAGCGCGCAGCG
>DASZTO010000014.1:0-77911 GCA_035548175.1 Phycisphaerae bacterium
GCGGTCGAGAGGTCGCCGAGGCTCGCCGCCTCGGCGTCGTGCTGGTTGCGCCGCCGTCTCGCCATGACCCGCCCGTTGCCGGCCGCGACTCGACCGGGGCCGCGCCGCCGGCAACGTAGCGCGCGGCCCCCGGCGCGAAAAGGGTGCCCATTGAGAGCTCAAGGAGCGGCGCCGGGCCCGCCGGACCGGGCACGCCAGGCGGACGAAGGCGGCAAGTCCTCGCGTGCACGCTTGTCGCCTATCCGGTCGCCTCTTTCCTTTCCGCGGCAAGGCGGATCAAATGCGCGGTGAAAGATGGGGGCGGGGCCGATGGCGACGTTCGTGCTGGTTCACGGCGCCTGGGCCGGCGGCGCGGCGTGGGCCGAGGTCGCCGACGGCCTCCGCGCCCGCGGCCACCGGGTCTTCGCCCCGACGCTGACCGGCATCGGCGAACGCCGCCACCTCCTCAGCGGCACCATCAACCTCTCGACCCACGTCCAGGACATCGTCGGCCTCATCGATAGCGAAGGGCTGTCCGACGTCATCCTCGCCGGCCATTCCTACGGCGGCATGGTCGTCACCGGCGTCGCCGATCGTGTGCCCCACCGCATTCGCAAGCTGGCCTATGTCGACGCGATCGTGCCGGAGAACGGCCAATCGATGCTCGACGTGTTCGGGCCGGAGCGCGCCGTTCGCATCATGGCCGACGCGGCTGCCAATGGCGGCACCGCCATCCCCTGCCCCTCGCCGTCCTATTTCCGCCTGCCGCCGGAACTCGCGGCCCAGGCCGGCTATGCCGGCACGTTCCAGCCGCTCGCGACCTTCGTCGAGCGGCTGCGCCTTCGGAACGGGCCGTGGGCCGGACCCCGCGCCTACATCGTCGCCGGCACCTATGCCGGCAGCATCTTCCTGACCAGGTTCTGGCCGCGCTTCAGCGCCGACCCGAGCTGGCAATGCTTCGAGATCCCGTGCAGCCACACCAGCCAGGTCGAGGCGCCCGAGCGGCTGACCGAAGTGCTGGCGGAGCTTGCCTGAGAACAACCATCGTCGAAGAGGATCGGAATGGCGACCTATGTGATCGTGCACGGCGCCTGGGGCGGCAGCGCCGGCTGGACGCCGACGGCGGAGCGGCTGCGCGCCGCGGGCCATGCCGTCTACACGCCGACACTGACCGGCCTCGGCCAGCGCAAGCACCTCTTCAGCGGCGCGATCAACCTCTCCACCCACGTCCAGGACGTGGCAGGCGTCATCGAGAGCGAGAACCTCCGCGACTTCGTCCTGGTCGGCCATTCCTACGGCGGCATGGTCATCACCGGCGTCGCCGACCGCATCCCCGATCGCATCAAGCAACTTATCTACGTCGATGCCTGCCTCCCCAACGACGGCGAATCCCTCAACGACGTCCTCCCCAAAAACTCCTTCCCCAAAATCACCGACGGCTACATCCTCCCCACCTGGCTTAAACCCAACACGCCGCCGCCGCACGATGTCCCCATGCCCGCGAAATGTTTCAGCGAAAAAATTTCCCTCAAAAACCCCGCCCGCGAAAAAATCCCCTCCACCTACATCCTCACCGTCGATCCCGGCAAACAACCCCAAGACGACCTCTTCTATCCCTGCTACCAGCGCGCAAAATCGTTTGGCTGGCCGACCATGATCATGACCGGCCCCCACAACGTCCAATGGACCGAACCCCGCGTGCTGGTCAAATACCTCGAACAAGCCGCCGCCCATCCTGAACACGCCGCAAGCCGGAATTGAACCTCATGCCCAATTGTTTCCAATCAGTGCCCATGCCCATGCCCGAACGCCCCCGGCGGTTTCCCTTGCTCCGGCGCTTCTCCTTCCCCCGCGCCCACTTCTTCCACCTTCGGCTTCACAAACTGCCGCACCGCCCACACCACCACGAACATTCCGAAGAGCACCAGCACGATCAGCGGCCCTGGCGGATACTGCGTGATCGGATCCACCAGACTTACGCACACCGCCGCAAACGTGCCCACCGTCCCGATCACCACCGACAGCACCAGCACCCACCCGAACCGCCGCGACAGCATCGCCGCCGTCGCGCCGGGGATAATCGTCAACGCCGTGATCATCAAGAAACCCACCATCCGCACGCACACCACGATCACCAGCGAAATCATCATGAGCAGCAGCACATTGATAAGTTGCGTGTTGACGCCGTTGATGCGCGCCATCTCCTCGTCCAGCGTCGTATATAAAAACTGGTAATACCACAGCGCGATGATCCCAAACACGATCACCATCGCGCAGCCCACCACGATCGCGTCCGAGGGCCCCACGTTCGTGAAATCGCCGAACAGCAGGTTCTCCACGTTCACCGGCATCGGCCGGCCGTTGTAGGGCAGATAGGTCCGCACCGCCAGCAGCAACCGCCCGACCGCCACCGTCGCCACCAGGAAGATGCCGATCGCCGAATCCTCCGACACCCTCTTCCGTCGCGACACATAGCCGATCAGCATCGCCGTCCCCAGGCAGAATATCCCCGTGATCACCTCCCGCCACACCGGCCCCCAGGTCGGCGTATCCGTCAGCGGCATGAAATAGCCCACGAGCACCGCCACCGCCACCCCGCCGAACCCCGCATGCGACACCCCCTCCGAAATCAGCGCCATCCGCCGGAGCACGACATACACGCTCAACAGCGCACAAGTCGCCCCGATGATCGGCCCCACGATCAGCAAATACTTCGCCAACGCCATCATCTGAAAATAATGCGCCATACCCGCAAGTCTCCAACTCGCATGAATCAACCAACGCCACGCTCACCGTTTCTACACAATCCAACGCCGAAATAAACCACGGAGCACACGGAGAACACGGAGCGACGTTGGTAGTTCCATAAGTGCTCCGTGCTCGCCGTGTCCGCCGTGGCTTTATAAGCCGTTCTAAACATCCCACGCTTTCGTGCCTTTCGTGGTTTTCGTGGCCATTTATGTCCGTCACGTCTTCTTCGCAAAGGGCAACGGCACAAACGCCGTCTGCCCCGCCTCCGCCCCATCGCACGGTCCCTCCCCATGCGTGTGGCCGCAGCAACTCGAATCATGCGCATGCGAATGCTGATCCAGCACCGCATCCATATCGCACTGAAACACCTTGAACAGCACATCCGGCGACAATCCCTGCGGGCGATCGTGATAGTGCAGATTCCGGCTCAAACACGCCACCCGATCGCAGCTCGCCACCACGCTCCGCAAATCATGCGACACCATCACCAGCGTCAAATTGAACTTCTGCTTCAGCGTCACCAGCATCCGCAAAAACTTCTCCTGCCCCGCCTGATCGATCCCCGTCGTCGGCTCATCGAGAAACAAAATCTGCGGCTGATTCACCAGCGCCCGCGCAATGAACACCCGCTGCTGCTGGCCGCCCGACAATCCCCCGATCGGCTGATCCGCCAGGTGCCCCATCTCCACTGCCGCCAGCGCCTCCTCCACCCGCTTCTTCTGCTCGCGGGTGAAGCCGCCGAAGCCTTTCCGGCCGATCAACCCCAGTTGCACCACCTGCCGCACGCTGATCGGAAAGTTCCAGTCCAGCACATGTCGCTGCGGCACGTAACCCACGAGCGACCCATCCGCGCACGCCTCGCGCGGACTCCGCCCCAGCACCGTGATCTCCCCCGAATCCGGCTTCATCACCCCCAGCATCAGCTTCATCAGCGTGCTCTTGCCGCCGCCATTGGGCCCGATGATCCCCAGGATGGACCCGCGCTTCACGTGCAGCGTCACATGCTGCAGCGCCGGCCGCGCATCATACGCATACGACACATCATGCACGCAAATGACATCCTCCCCCTGCTCGTGATGGCCCAGATCGGACCTCGCATCCACATGCGTATGCGGCTGCACATCAATCGGCACAAACGTCATCACACACCTCGCATCCCCCTCCCAGTTGAACCAGTTTCACCAATACCCCAATTGAACCGTCACGATCCTCCCAGCACCTTCTTGAGCGCCTCGAGGTTCTCCCGCATCAACCCCACATACGTGTCATTAATGCTGTTGTATTCCTCAATCGGCTGCAGGACGATCGTTCCCACACCCGTTTCCCGCGTGATCAAATCCACCGACCGCGGATTCAACCCCGGCTCCAGCGCCACATACTTGATATGATCCGCCTTGATCAAATTGATGATCTTCTGCGCCTGCGCCAGGTTCAACCCCGCCTCCGGCACTTCCTCGATCGACGCCACCTGCTTCAGACCATACCGCCGCGCCAGATACTCATACGCACTATGAAACCCGATGAATTCCTTCGTCTTGAACGTCGGCACCGCCGCCTTGTAATCGTCATCCAACTGCTTCAGTGAGTCCTGGTACTTCGCCGCGTTCGTCTCGAACGTCGCCTTGTCCGCCGGATCGATCTGCTCCAGCGACTCCTTGATCTGCTCCGCCGCCGCCATCTGCACGTGCGGGTCCAGCCAGATGTGCGGATTCTGCACGTTCGCCTCCGCGTTCTCCTGCGCCTTCTCCGCCGCCGTATCCCCCAGGCTCACTTCCTTCAAATCCAGCACCGTGCCCGCCGGAAGCGCCTTGCTGATGTCCAGCACCTTCGCTCCCGTCCCCGCATACAGCTTGTCAAACTGATCGTCCAGCCCCAGCCCGTTCTTCACCACCAGTTTCGCATTCGACACATCCAGCTTGTTCTGCATCGACGGCTCATATTCGTGCGGACTTGCCATCGGCGGCACCAATATCCGCGCATCCACCTTGTCCCCTCCGATCGCCCGCACCGCATCGAAATACGGAAAAATCGTCGACACGACCACCACCTTCCCCCCCGCATTCGCCTGCGTCCCCGCCCCATTTCCACCCGATCCGCACCCCGCCATCAGCCCGCCCACCACCACGCCCACCACCACCGCCACTGCCATCCAAACCGAGCGCATAAAACTCTCACCAAACCGCATAAATCACCAACCTCACTATAGCCCCGAAAACCCAAAATGCAATCTACTTGCATCTAGCATACGCCTCTCGCGATGAACAGTTCGCGCAAAAAACTTCGAAACGGTCACCCCGCCCTTAAACCCACAGTGCGACCGCTCCCGGGTTGGTGTTGCACGGCGATCCTCTGTGCCTCTGTGCCTCTGTGGCAAAAGCCCCCCGCGAACACCCGGCCTCGCCCATCCCCAGCACCTGCATTTTGACCCAACCCCCACCTTCCCTTATCCTCGCCACATCACCCCTTGCGGAGCAAAACCATGAACAAAATGCGACTCTACACCCCCGGCCCCACCAGCGTCCCCGAAGACGTCCTCCTCGAAATGGCCAAGCCCGTATTCCACCACCGCACCCAGCAGTACAAAGACCTTTTCGCCAAGGTCAACGAGCTTCTCAAATACACCTTCCAGACCAAAAACCCCGTCCTCACCATTTCGGGCTCCGGAACCGCCGGCGCCGAAATGGCTATGATCAATTCCATCCCGCCCAACGGCACCGTCCTGTTCCTCTCCAACGGAAAATTCGCTGAACGCTGGGTCAAAATCGGCGAACGCAACAAGTGGAACGCCACCGTCCTCAAGGCCGACTACGGCACCGCCGTCTCGCCCGACCAGGTCGCCGACGCCCTCAAACAAAAACACTACGACGCCGTCGTCCTCGTCCACTCCGAAACCTCCGCCTGCACCGTCACCGACCTCCAGGCCATCGCCGCTCTCACCCGCAACACCGACACCGTCCTCATCTCCGACGGCATCACCGCGATCGGCGCGCTGCCTGTCAAAACCGACGAATGGGGCGTCGACATCGTCATCACCGGCTCGCAAAAGGCACTCATGCTTCCCCCCGGCCTCGCCTTCATCAGCGTCTCCGAAAAAGCGCAGAAACGTGCCGCCGCCGTCAAGCAGCCCAACCTCTACCTCGACGTCAACAGCTACCTCAAGAGCTACGAAGCCAACGACGTCCCCTGGACGCCCGCTGTCACGCTCGTCCGCGGTCTGCACAGCGCCCTCACCATGATCCAGCTGGAAGGCATCGAGAACGTCTGGAAGCGCACCAGCGCCTACGCCGCCGCCACCCGCGCCGCCGCCAACGCCCTCGGCCTCGGCGTTTTCTCGAAACAGCCCTCCGACTCCGTCACCGGCATCAACTACCCCGCCGGGTTCACCGACAAAGATTTCCGCGGCGCGCTTCGCAAGCAACTCAACATGAACATCGCCGCCGGCCAGGGCACCATGGAAGGCAAAATCTTCCGCATCTCGCACATGGGCTACGTCGACCAGGTCGATACCCTCGGCGTCATCCACGGCCTGGAAATCATCCTCAAACAGCAGGGCTACAAGTTCGACTTCGGCGCCGGCGTCGCCGCCGCCCACAAGGAACTCGCCAAGCTCCAGGAAAAATAGGGTGGCAAGGGCGTCGGGCCCGTGTTCGCTCACACCGCGTGGCGCGAGCGTCGCGCCGGGGTTCGCCGCCTCAACAAACGCCAGAACCACGGGGGGCGCGGCAGCGGCAAGCACCGCCGCCGCGCCCCTCGCACTTTTGCCCAAATCCCCCAAAATCACGCCAAACCTCCGCGCAACGTCCCCTTTTCCAAAATCTTCTGCAGAATCTTCATTTCCCGCCCCGATTTAGGAACTAGCAACCGCTCGCTTCCGTTCCCTATAATGAGCCCATTCCACAAAGCAGAGCAGAACTCCATGCCCGTCAATCAATCAGCGCGCAAGTCTCTCGAACAAGTCGTCCACGATTGCGGACGTTATCCCATGGAAGCCTTTGAGTTCGTCCGCCACGGCCTCACCCACACCGTCCATCATCTCCACGGCGAAGCCAAAGCCAGAGCCGAAGGCGAAGCCTGCCACGTCTCCGGTCAACAACTCTGCTGGGGCCTTCGCAACTTCGCCGTGCAACGCTACGGCCTGCTCGCCCGCACCGTCCTGGCCCACTGGAATATCCTCCGCACCAACGACTTCGGCCGCATCGTCTTCGCCATGGTCGAATCCCGCCTCATGCAAAAAACCGATGACGACGACATCCGCGACTTCGACTCCGTCTTCGACTTCCTCACCACCTTCGACCCCCCTCAGCGCCCCACCACCGCCCCAAATCCGGTCTTCTCCATCTGAGGTGGCAGAACGCCGGCGGCGAAGCAACACCGTCAGCACAGACTCCGTCCCCACCGCGGGCAGCGACCGATCCGCCAACGGCAGAAATCTCACGCCACCAACGCGGTGCGAACGCTCTGCGGCTATTTTCTCGCCCTCACCGCTTCCTGATCTTCACCGCCGCATCCTCCAGCGACTTGATCTTTTTGCGATTCGCCAGCTTCGCCACCGGGCTCATTCGGTCGGTCAGCAGAATCCCATCCAGGTGATCGTTTTCGTGCTGAATGATGCGGGCCGCGTAATTTTCAAGGTTCTCGCTGAAGGCATGCCCATGCTCGTTGAGGGCTTCCACCCGCAGACGGGTGAACCGCGGCACCTTGATGCGGATTTCCGGGAGCGAGAGGCACCCCTCCTCCCCGTCCTCCGACCCATGCTCATCCGTCAGCACGGGGTTGATGTAGACTTTGATGTCTTCGCGCTTCGCCGATTCGGCGGCCAGGAATATCCGCTGCGACAATCCCACCTGCGGCGCCGCCAGACCGACTCCTTTGTGCTCGACCATCAAATCCTTCATGCGCTCGATCACCGCCAGCAGCCACGCATCAAACTGATGCACGTCTGCTGCGATCTTTTTGAGCACCGCGGCCGGATAGAGGACCAGCTTCAGCGTCGCCGGATCTGGCCGGCCAACCGTTGTAGGGGCATGTGTTTTCATGCAGGCATTATAAGGGAACAGCCCCCCGTTGCGGGAGTGGCGGCGTTCGCCAGTCCCGCCTCAACCCCGGGGAATGAACACGTTGAAGTCCTGCAGCGCCTTGTCCAGCGTGTCATGGAACGTGAAGAGCTTGTGCAGATTCGTGATCTTGAAAACCTTGTACAACTCGGGACGAATTCCCGCGATGATGACCCGCCCGCCCACCGGGTCCAGCGCCTTCTTGAGTTGCAACAGCACCCCCAGCGCCTGCGATGACATGAAGCGCACCGCCGAAAACTCCAGGATCAGCTTCCGGTGATCCTGCTTTTCGGCCAGTTCGATCAGGTTTTTCCCCAGCGTCTCGATGTTCGCCGAATCCAGAACCGCCACGTTCTGGAAGCTCACCACCGTCACATCCTTGTAGGTTTCCACGAGCAGTTGATTGTCCACGAGCGGCTCCTGCGCACGAACGTCCGGGACGGCCGCGTTTTCTTCCGCGGCGGCCAAACAGTTATCGGCAAATACCCCATGGGTGTCAATTCCCAGCCCCGCTGAGAAATCAGAAGGAGAGACTGGCCCGCCCTTCGCCCGCCGCTTCGCCGCCCCGCCGCTGGCCTTCGAGATCCAGCATCCGACGCTTCGTTTCCACCCCGCCGGGGGCCGTGAAACCCGTCATCGCACCGGTCGAGCCCACCACCCGGTGGCAGGGTACGAGCACCGGCCAGGGATTCCGCCGCAGCGCCGCGCCCACGGCCCGGCTCGCGGCCGCATTGCCCAACGCCCGGGCCACTTCCCCATACGTCCGCTTGCAGCCGCAGGGAATTCCCGCCACCAGTTCGAGCACCCGGCGCTGAAAGGGAGTTACTCCGGACCAATCAAGCCGCGGCGCCCAGAGGGTCCAATGATCGACGACCCGGGGTTGCGTGCGGTCTCGCAAGTCGGCGGTGTAATACTGCTGAAGGTAACGCACCAGTTCCGGAAACCACTCGGGCACGACTTCCGGATGAAAGGTCAAACGACCGTCGCCAAAAACTTCCTGACACCCTGGGAATTGTCTAAGCAATTGCGCTCGCAGGTCATGACAGGAGAGCCCCGGCGTGACAATTCGGCACAACAACGCCGATGAGGGTTTTTGCGAAAAGGTGAAGGTCGCGTCGGCATCGTCTGGGGGAGCCATCCACACCGCCCCGGCGTTGCCCCACGCGGTGGGAATCAAGGCCATGTGATAGGTGGGGCCATCGGCTTTGCGCAATTGCGGCGAAAAACCGCCCCTGGGGTTCGACAGAATGGGAATCTCCCGAGGTTCTGCAACGACCATGGCGGCTCCTCGTTATGCTGGTGAGAGAGGCGTATTTCCGTAGTATAGGGGCATCGCGCCGCCCTAAGCCACTGGCGGCGACCTCTTTTTTCGCATGACAACCATGCGGCGGCCGACATAGACAATGAGCCCGCCGCGCCGTTGCCCGGGGCAAGAGGCCCCGCCAGGGAGTCGCAGGATGTTGGGACTGTACTTAAGCACCGCACAGAAAATTCAGGTCGGCATCGTCGTCGCCGTCCTGAGTTTATCGGCCTATGAACTCTATACAGGCCTTCACCCGGCCCCAGACGGCACCGTCGCCTCGTGGGTCGAATCTCGGCGCGTCGCCACCGATCCCTCCAAGCCCATCAGCGCCAGCAATCCCGTCGATCCTCAAAAGTCCGGCGTCGCGACCCTGTTCAACTGCTACGATGGACGGCTGGAAATCATCGAATATCCGCCCGCCAGCGGCTTGGGCATGCAGCTCCGCTTCGAGCCCGACAAACGCCGCAAGTCCTACCAGCTTTATAAAGACCCCACCGCCTGGATCGCCTCCATCAAGGATTCCTATCACCGCGCCCTGACCATGGCGGCCTACAGCGCCGCGGCCAAGCGCCCCCTGGGCGTGCTGAACAGCGCTTCGCTGTCCAAGGAACAGCTCGCCGGCGAGAAGAAGGCCCGCGAAAGCATGCTGGATGAAATCGCTCGTTTCGATGAAGAAGCCCGCGCCGGGGTGATCGAAAAGCCCCTCCATGCCGCGCTGGTCAGCGCCCTGGCGGATTTCCGCAAACTGCCCGGCGACACCATGAAAAGCTCCACCAAGGCGGCGGCCGCTAGAAAGGTGATCGCGGCCGCGCTGGCTTATATGGATGCCGTCGAAAAGCGCCGAGACACCGCCGTGAACGGCTATGTCGCCGCGGTCGACAAACTTCTTCAGGACGGTCAGAAGCCCAAGGTCGCCACCGCGGGCGAAGCGCTCATCAACCGCTGGAAAAATGGGCCTGTGACCGCTCCGGTGCTGGCGGCGCTGGCGCGCTCCTGACGGTTTCGCCAATGGCCCCGCTACTCGACCTTCCGGCCGTTCGCCCGCTCAAGTCTCCAGAATGATCTTGCTGGCGCCGCCGCTACCTTCCGCCGCGCCGCCGCTCCCGCTGCCCATCTCGGGCGGCGCCGCCTGCCCGCTCATCCCGCCGTTGATCGTGTCCTGCAGTTTGCGCATGAAGTCCATGTACTCCGCCTGAGCGCCGGCGAATTTCTTGAGCGTCGAGTTCATCGCGATGGACTGCTGAAGCCGCTCGAACTGCTGCTTCTCCGCCACCTCGATGGGCTGCATCTGCTGTTCCTTCATGGCCAGCGTCTCGATCAATTGCTCGTATTGTTGGAGCAACTGCTTCGCCCCGACGTCCAGTTCGAGTTGCCGGATGATTTCTTTATAAGCCGCCGCGATCGGATGGGTCGCCACCAGCGCCCCGAGCTTATGTGCCGCCGACAGAACCTCAGCCGTATCCGCCATGATCAACCCCAGAAAAAAGAACTGCCCGCGCCGCGCCGGCCATGCCCCCGATCATAGCCCCGCGCGACGCGCTTGGCGACCCGGGTCCGATCCGGTCAGAACACGTTGTGTCCCAGCGACGCCGCCGGCGTCTGGCGCGAGGAGCTGGTCTCCGCCGCCGCGAACGTCCGATGCAGCACCCCGGCGATCTCCCGCAGCTGCGCCATCAGCTCGGCAAACGTCCCCGGCAGCAGCGCCTGCGGGCCATCGCACATTGCCTTCGCGGGGTTGTCGTGGCACTCCACCATGATTCCATCCGCACCCGCGGCAATCGCCGCCCGCGCCAGCGACGGCACATACTGCCGATCCCCCGCCGCATGGCTCGGATCCACGATCACCGGCAAATGGCTCAGATTTTTCACCACCGGCACCGCCGACAAGTCCAGCGTGTACCGCAGGCTCGTCTCGAACGTCTTGATGCCGCGCTCGCACAAGATCACCTGCCGGTTCCCCTGCGACAGCACATACTCCGCCGACATCAGCCACTCGCTGATCGACCCGGCCAAGCCGCGTTTGAGCACCACCGGCTTGCGCGTCCGCCCGACCTCGAACAGCAGGTTGAAGTTCTGCATGTTCCGCGCGCCGATCTGGAAAATGTCCGTGTATCGCTCGATCGTCTGCACGTGCCGCGTGTCCATCACTTCCGTGATCACCGGCATGTTGTTTTCCCGGCCCGCATCCCGCAGCCACTTGAGGGCGTCCTCGCCATGCCCCTGGAATGAATAGGGCGACGTCCGCGGCTTATACGCCCCGCCCCGCAGCACCGTCGCCCCGGCCTGTTTCACCTCGCGCGCAAGCTGGAAAACCATCGCTTCATCTTCCGCCGCACAGGGCCCCGCGATCGCCACGCAATGCGTTCCGCCGACCCGCACGGCCCCGCCCTGAGGACAGGGAATTTCGATGACCGTGTCCTCTTTATGGAATTCCCGGCTGGCCAGCTTGTATGGCTTCATGATCGGCAGCACCTGCTCCACCCCGGTGATGCTCTTGAGGTGCTCCGGATCGACCTTGACCTCTTCCCCCACGACCCCGATCACCGTGCGAAACTGGCCGCGCGACAGATGCGCCTGCAGCCCGAGGGCCTCGATCTGTGAGACAATATCGTTAACAAGCGCCTCAGAGGCTTCCGGCTTGAGAATTACGATCATGACCGATACCTGCCCAATGGAAATAATGCGAAGACCCGCCATTATGGCGGAATACCGCCGTCAATTCCATCCCACCACGCGCTGCGCTTGCCCGATGGGGGGGCTGCTGGGTATAGTGCTCGACTCGGGTAATCAGACACGGAGCAAGCGTCATGTCCCTGGACCGCAGCCTCAAAGGCAAATCGACATTGGAACGTCACCGCAATGTGCTTCGCCGCTCGGAGCGCATTGTGATGCTGGAAGACAACGACAAGTGGGCCGAGGGCAAGAATTCGGTGTTCAACCTGGTGAAGGTTGCCCATCGCAAGCAGGTGGCCGCGAAGAAGGTGAAGGCCGAAGCGACCGCCGAAGGCGCGGTTGCCACGGCCGCCGCTCCGGCCGCGGGTGGGAAGGCGCCAGCCGCCGCCGCCGCCCCGGCCGCGAAAGCCGCCGCTCCGGCCGCCAAGGGCGCCGCCAAGAAATAAGGCGCGCTCGTGCGACGTTTTCTGCGGCGACAGCTCGGCGGTTCAGCCTCGCCTTGACTTGGCCGATGAAAACGGTAACGTAAACACTCTCTGGCGATCCCCATGTTTCGGCCTCCAGAGGACATTCCGCGGTAGCTCAATGGTAGAGCAGCCGGCTGTTAACCGGCTGGTTGTAGGTTCGAATCCTACCCGCGGAGCTTTTGCTGTAACCCTCCCCCCATTTTTCGCCCCGCCCATTTTTATCGCCCGTGCGAAATGCCCGTCGTTGGCTCAGGACCGTGGCCGCAGTTCAGTGAAAATCGCGCGCTGCCACCCTCGCGGGAACGGTCTGCATGAGACGCGCCAGATTGGCCGCCCGCTGAACCAGCACGTGCACCACCTGCCCCTGCCGTTCGACTTTTCCCCACACCACCACCGTGGCGCTGTGGCGGAGCTCACGATAAAAACGGTCATAAATCTGCGGACGCACCACCAGGTTCGCAACTCCCGTTTCATCCTCCGTGGTCATAAACACGATGCCGCTGGCGGTGCCCGGACGCTGGCGCACCAGCACCAGTCCCGCCACGGCGACGCGCCGGCCATGCGGGCACTCAAGCGGATCCGACAGCCTGGCGGAAGCTATGATGCCCCGGCGCGTCAGCAGCGGACGCGAGAAAGACAGCGGATGCGCTTTGAGCGAAAGCCCGGTGGCGGCGTAATCGTACACCACGCTGGCGATCGGAGAGACTTCCGGCAGCGCCGCGGCAGCTTCGACAATATCCGAATTTTCCAACTGATCGAACATCGGCAGCACATCGTCGCGCAAACGCGAGATGGCCCAGAGAGCGGCCTGTCGGTCGAGGCCCATCGAGGCGAAAGCGTCGGCGGAAGCGAGGGTGCGCAGCGTGGCGGCGCGCACGCCGCTGGCGCGCCACAGGGCCTGGATCCCGCGAAAAGAACCGTGCATTTCGAACGCCGCGCGGATTTTGTCGGCTTCCGCCTGGCGCATGGAAGCGACCAGTCGCATGCCCAGGCGCAAGGCGACCGAGTCGCCGTCAGGTTCGAGGGTGCAGTCCCAGTGGCTGCGGGAGACATCGACGGGGCGAATCGCCACCCCATGTTCGCGGGCGTCGCGCACGATCTGCGCCGGCTGATAAAACCCCATGGGCTGGCTGTTGATCAGCGCCGCCGCGAACGCCGCCGGATGGTGGCATTTGAGCCAGGCGGAAACGTACACCAGCAGTGCAAAGCTGGCGGCATGCGATTCGGGAAAACCGTAATCGCTGAAGCCCTTGATCTGATCGAAGCAGCGGTGGGCGAATTCGGGATCGTAGCCGTTGGCCAGCATGCCGGCGATCATTTTCTGGCCGAACAGGTGGATCAGGTTTCCCTTGCGTTTCCAGGCGGCCATCGCGCGGCGGAGTTTGTCCGCTTCGCCCGGCGTGAAACCCCCGGCGACGATCGCGAGTTTCATCGCCTGTTCCTGAAACAGCGGGACGCCGAGGGTTTTTCCCAGGACCGCCTCGATCTGCGGGTTTGGATACCTGAATTCCTCTTCGCCGTTGCGGCGACGCAGGTAGGGATGCACCATGCCGCCCTGAATCGGACCGGGCCGGACAATCGCCACTTCGATGACCAGGTCGTAAAAACGGCGCGGTTTCAAGCGCGGCAGCATCGTCATCTGGGCGCGCGATTCCACCTGAAACACGCCGATGGAATCCGCGCGGCAGAGCATGTCGTAGACTGCGGGATCTTCGGGCGGCACCGTATGAAACTGCAGCGGCGGATCGGTGCTGTGCGGGCAAAGCATGCGACGTTCGACGTTGACCAGGTCAATCGCCTTGCGAATGCAGGTCAGCATGCCCAGGCCCAGCACGTCCACCTTGAGCATTCCCAGTTCGTCGATGTCGTCCTTGTCCCATTCGATGACGGTGCGGTCGGGCATGGCGGCGTTTTCGATGGGGACCGATTCGCACAGCGGGCCCTGCGTGATGATGAAGCCGCCGACGTGCTGCGAGAGGTGGCGGGGAAACCCGATGAGTTCGGAGGCGAGCTGAAAAGTCTGGCGGAGAATGGGATCGCGGGCGTCGAGGCCCAGCTCGCGAACGCGCTGGAGCGAGATCACGCCCTGGTCCCACCAGTCGCCGGACTTGGCCAGCTTGTCGACGCAATCCAGCGAGAGCCCCATCGCCTTGCCCACGTCGCGGATGGCGCTGCGCCGGCGATAGCTGATCACCTCGGCGGTGAGCGCCGCTCGATCGCGGCCATACTTCTGATACAGATACTGGATCACTTCCTCGCGGCGTTCATGCTCGAAATCGATGTCGATATCCGGCGGCTCGTCACGCTCCTTGCTGATGAAGCGCTCGACCAGCAGATCGATGCGTTCCGGATCGACGGCGGTGACGCCCAGGCAGTAGCACACCGTGGAATTTGCCGCCGCGCCGCGTCCCTGGCACAAAATGCCCTGGGAGCGGGCATAAGTGACGATGTCCGCGACGGTGAGAAAGTAGGCCGGATAGTTGAGCGATTCGATCAGCTCAAATTCATGCTCGATGCGGCGGCGGACGTTGTCGCTGATGCCGGCGGGATAGCGTTCGCAGGCGCCTTTCCAGGTCAGATCGCGCAGGTGCTCCATCATCGATTTGCCCGGCGGACAGACCTCCGACGGATATTCGTACTTCAATTGATCGAGCGAAAATCCCAGCGCGCGGCGGGCGATGGTCATCGTGCGGGCGATCGCTTCGGGATACGCCGCAAAAAGCCGGGCCATCTCCTCGGGCCCCTTGATATGGCGCTCGGCGTTGGCGAAAAGCGAAAAGCCCGCCTGCTCGATCGTGCAGCCCACGCGGATGCAGGTCAGAACGTCCTGCAGCGGCTTGCGCTCCGGCACGTGATAATGCACGTCATTGGTCGCGACCAGCGGAATGTCCAGCCGGCGCGCCAATGCGGCCGCTTCGGACAGACGCGCTTCATCGCGGCCGTCATAAAGACAGGTGGCGGCCAGCGACAGACGATCGTCGTCAAAGACGCCACGCAGCACACGCAGATGCTCTTCGATTTCGTCCACACGCGGCGGCGGCAGGACAATCGCCAGCAACCCCGCCTGATGATCCAGCACATCCTGAAGCGTCAGCCGGCACTGACCCTTGGGCGCCCGCCGCTTGCCATAGGTCAGCAACCGGCAAAGCCGCCCATACGCGGACCGATCCGTGGGATACACCAGCAACGACAGCGGCGGGGCGGCATCATCCACACCGGCCGCAAGCGGGCCCATCGCGGCTTTCACCTGCAGATGACATCCAACGATGTAAGGCAGCCCCGCATCCTTTGCGGCCATCTTCCCGCGCACAATGCCCGCGAGGCTGTTGATGTCCGTGATCGCCACCGCATGACAGCCCATTTCCGCGGCCCGGGCCACCATTTCCTCCGGATGGCTGGCTCCGCGCAAAAAGGAAAAATTGGTCGTGACGTGCAGCTCGGCGTATGGAATCGCCGAGGGCTGGACCCTGGAAAGATCCACCTCGGGACGAATCTTGGGAAAGGGCAGTTCCGGCATGCGCGCACCTACGCCCACAGGCCGTGAATAAACCACCGCCCGCTTTCCAGCTCGCGAAACGCCCAGAGCCACGCCCCCGCCGTGCTCTCAACCTTGAAGTAATCGCGCGTGCTGGCCCGGCGATCCCCCCACCACGCGGTGACGATGCGTTCCGGCCCAATGCCGCTGCGCAGCGTATACCCTTCGCCGCGCCAACGCAGGTAAGAGGGCGGACGATCGGGCAGCAGGGCCACGGCATCGGCGGGCTCCGGACGTTCCAGCAGCAGCGACGGCCGATCCACCAGGCGCAGCGCCTCGGGCGGCAGGTGGCCGGCGTCATCATGGCGCAGGGGCTCAAAGCCGCGGGCGACTTCCGGCGTGTGCGACGCCGCCGCGCGTGGAGCGAGCACGCGCCGCGGTCCCCAGCGCTCGATGATCGTGTCCAGCATCGCCTCAAACGCCTCTTCATGCGCATCGCCCTCGCCGGTTTCCCACTGTCCGATCTGTCGGTGGGGAACCGCTTCCGTCCAGAAGGCGGTCAGTCGCACCGCCTCCACGCCATAGCCCAGGTGCATGGTTTCGATGCGGGAATGCAGCAGTTTCCAGAGATGATTTTCATCGCGCGTCGCCCGGCCGACGATCAACTCCCGCGATACGGGCGGGGCATTGATGCGCACGAGCTCGATGCGCAGTCCGCGGACGCCGCTCTCTTTTTCCAGCAGCAATCGCCCGAGCTGCCCAAGCAGATCGCGCACGGTCAGAAAAATCGCTTCCAGCTGAATGGCGGCGCCGTCGAACACGCGCGCGACGGTGAGCGGATCGAGTGGGCGGAGAGGCTCGATGAATTCATCGCTGCGGCCGAACGCCTGATCGAGCCGGAGCAGCAGATCGCGGCCATAGCGTGCGAAAAGGCTTTCGCGCGGGAGAACCAGCAGGTGCTCGATGCGCTCAATGCTGACTTCCCGCAGGGCGGCGCACTGATCGTGGGAAATCCGCAGCGCGGCGACCGGCAGCGGCGCCAGGCCCTTGTGCATCTCCGCCTCGCGCAAAATCGCCGGCGCGTGAGGCCCGTAATGCGCCAGCGCCCAGGCCGCGCCCACCGTCGGCGCAACCGCCAGACGCGCGGCAAATCCCATGCGGTGCAGACGCGCCGTGATCTCCGCCAGCAGCAGGTGCTCGCTGCCGAAAAGATGGTCCTCGCCGGTGACATCCAGCAGCAGGCTGTCGGGGGAATCATGATGCGGCACCGCGGGATCGTTGCAGGAACAGGCGGGATCCACGGAAACAACGGGCGAAAAACGCAAACACCATTTCGCCAGCAGCTCAAGCGCCTGCCGGCTTTTATCCGCGTCAAAGGCGAAAACCCGCGCTGGACAGATCGCCCGCGCCTCCGCCAGCGGCATGCCGGCATGAACCCCCGCCGCCCGGGCGATCGCACAGCAGCGGGCCACCCGCTTCTGCCGGGCATGATCCGCCGACAGCAGCCACGCGCGGCGATCAGGCCCCGTGGCTGCGCTGCCGCACGCTTTGCGCCGCAGCAGATCCACATCCCACGTCGGCAGAAAAATGGAGAGCGCCCGTCCCACAAAACACCTGATAAGACCACTCGGCTATCCAGCGTCGGGGAGCGTCCTGCTCCACCTGCTGCCCGCGGCAGCGATGAAGTTCCACCTGCCAGCGACGCTCGCCGGCAACCGATGCACGAGGCATCACCCGCCAGCGCGTCGCCGCACAGGATGGTTCCTCCGCCTCCCACCACGGCCGCGCCAGCAGCCCCACCGCATTCCCCGCTTCGGCCGCAAGCTGCAATCGCCGGCTCACCGTCACCGCCATGCGCGAGGCATCGGCAACCACGCACGACACCGCCGGACAACGCAACGCCTCCCCTATCGCCCAGAACCGTTCCTCATCCGTCTGCGGATCCAGAAACACAAAACGCTTCCGCCAACCCGGCCGCCAGGCAATCCCGCCTTCCGCCGCTTCTCCCCCCGTAGAAGTGGCGCCACACGATGCGGCGCACAGATGCTGAAACATCGGCCAGCAACGCCGACCGATCCACAACACCCGCCCCCCCTCACCCAGCGACAGCGCCATCCCCGCCAAAAGCGTCAGCGGCGCATGCCATGCCTTGCGAAGCGCACTGCCAACATCCTCCATCAGATGCCACTCATGGCAGTATCCCTCCGCCGGCAGGGCGAAATCCCCAGGCGTGGGAGCGGCGCGCCGTTTTTCCCGCGGAGGAGCGACCCTTTCCGCCGTGGTGAGCCGCAGATGCTCATCCGACAGTAGCCCTTCCAGAGATTGACCCGTTGCCGCTTCCATGTTTGTTAGGATAGTGTACGGTATGCGGGAGTCAAGCGGTTTTTGCCGCGCATTCTTTTTTCACGCGTCTCCCGGAGGCGGCGTGGATTCTTCAATCGCAGTCAACTCGGAACGTCGGGGCCATGGACGATGCGGCGAAAAAAAAAGACCTCCGCCCTTTCGGAGGTCTTCATCGCCCTGCAAACCACGCCCCCTTAGAACGAATAGGTGCCATAGAACGCACTGTTCTCGTCCGACCGCTCCCACGGATCGCCCACATTCCCGGCGCTGTACCCGGCGTCCTGCGTATAGCCCACCTTCCGCCCTTCCAGCGGAATCAGCGGCGAATACCAAACCAGGTTCGGCTGCTTGCAGCATTCGCCATTGGGCATCGGCTGCACCGACATCTCCCCGAAATTTGCCGCCACCACGCTGTAATTCGCGTCGTCATGGCTGAAAGTAACCGGCCCGCGACGCACGGCAATCACATCCCCGAGCTGCCCGTGCAGCTTCGACCGCACCATGTCCGCAAACGCGGTCGCCTGCGCATCCGATGCATGGCTATCGATCACCAGCTCCGATTTCCGCGGAGCATCTTTCCCCAGGTTGTCCGAGGAATCCACCGCCGCCATCGCATTCACGCCGGAAAGATCGACGCCGTTCCACACCCCGCCCGTCACATGCCACGCCAGGACTGCATCCTGTCCGATGGTGACCAACTCGCCGTTGTAATGGCACGCCCCCGCGAAGACGCTGGCGGTACGCGCTTCCACGTACTGGGCCGTTAGATGACTCGGCGTCGCCGGGAGCGTAGGCGCCGGCGCAATCGCCACGGCCAACAGGGTCAGCGGAAGGAGCGCTTTAAGCAGCATGGGACACCTCGGGACAATCACGAATACCACACACCAACGATGAAACACCGTCCGTCTTTCAGGATTATAGAGGACGGCGGGGGGGTGAATTCAACCTCAGAACGGTTTGGCCAGGGCCGAACGATAGCAGCCGCGGCTGGGCGTGCAAACTTCTGGATAGGCATGCCGGCCGTCAGGACCGATGGGAAGCTGCGTGTGGTAGCACCAGCAGTGGCCCGAGTGGTCGTAAATATCTTCCGGAGTGGCGGGGATTTGGTCGGCAGTGAAGATTTTCTTGGAGCGCAGGTCGCCACAAAAGGGGGTGAGCGAGACGTGGCGAGCGGGGGCGGTGGGGGGGGTGGAGGTATTCATGGGAGACTCCCGGAGGGCAATGGCCAATGACAAATCCACAATCAGGCGGTCAGGCTGGAAATAGCGCGGCGGATCAAGGTTTGCGTCAACGGCACCTTGTAGGCGTTGTGTTCCAGAGGATCGGCATCCTGTAGCGCGATCTGCGCGACGTTGAGCAGCGTCGCCGCGTCCGGCTTCTTGCCGATCAGGGCCTTTTCCGCGTCGGGCACCCGCCACGGAATCGGGGCCACGCCCGCCAGCACCAGCCGCGCATCCTTGACCGTTCCATCCGCCGCCATCTCCAGCGCCGCCGCCACCGCCGACATCGCGAAATCCAGCGACTCCCGCTCCTTGAACTTCAGGTAGGTCGATTTCGCCGCCAGTGCCGTCGCCGGCACCTGAATCTCCGTCACGATCTCCCCCGGTTTGAGAATGTTTTCCCGGCGAACGGAGACCTTCGGCAACGCAAAGAAATCCTGCACGGGAATCGTGCGTGATCCCTCCGCACCGGTGATCGTGAGCGTGGCGTTCAGCGCAATCAACATCGGCGCCAGGTCCGAAGGGTGCACGATGTACGACGGCCCGCCCGCAATGATCGCGTTGTATTTGTTCTGCCCGATCGACGCATAACACTCCGTCCCGCCTTTTTTGAGGCACTTCACCGTCTCCAGCCGGAAGTACCAGCAGCGCGGCCGCTGGCAGAGATTGCCGCCGATGGTCCCCATGTTGCGGATTTGCGGCGTGGCGATCGAATGCGCCGCCTGCGCCAGCCCCGGAAAATTCTTGCGGATCGTCTCGTTTTCTTCGATGGCCGTGATCGTCGCCAGCGCCCCGATCTTCAGCCCCCCCTTGCCGTCATCGGCAATCTTATCGAGCCCCTGAATCGTCTTGAGATTCACCACCCGCGGCGCCGGCGTGATGTACGCCTTGATCGTCGTCAGCAAATCCTGACCGCCGGCGAGGGCGCGCGGAAGCTGGTCGGGATCGGTCTTGGGATCGCTCGGCGTCAGGAGCTTGACGGCGGCCTCGACGGTGGGGGCGTTGGCGAATTCGAAGGCGTTCATGAGCGGTTCCGACGTAAATAAGCCACAAAAAACAGGAAAAACACGAAGCGCTGCCGGCTATACGTTCTTCTGCTGCGCGAGCGCGTTGAGAATCTTGTCCGGCGTGATCGGCAGCTCCCGAATCCGCACGCCGATGGCATTGGCCACCGCATTGGCGATCGCACCCGAGCCGGGAATATTCGCCGGCTCGGCCAGGCCGATGACCACGTTGCGCTCGTCGCCATCGTCAATGATCGGAATCAGCTCCGGAATCTCGAGACATCCCGGCAGCTTGTAATCGTTGAACGCCGGGTTCACCATCACGCCAAGGTTCGCATCCATGACGCGGCCCTCATACAGCGCCATGCCCAGCGACTGGATCATCCCGCCGTTGATCTGCGATTCCGCCCCCATGCGGTTGAGAATCAGCCCGCCATCCTGCACGTGCGCCATTTTGACGACGCGCACGTGGCCGGTCTCCATGTCCACTTCCACCTCGGCAAACGAAGCGCCGTGGGCGCCGTTGCCCGACAGCCCCGGCTTCCATTCGCCGCGCACGGAAAGACCGCCGCTGGGAAGGAACGCGCACGCCTGTTTCCACGAAAGCGCCTTCCCATTGCCCGCGATCTGCCGATCGGCGAAAAGAACCGCCGAGGGATCCGCCCCCAGGTGCGGCGCGACCCGCTTGGCCATTTCCGTTCTGGCGTTGTATGCGGCGTCTTTCACCGCCGGCGAGAGCGACGCCGCCGTTGTCGACCCCCCCGACGCCACGCCGTTGGTAAAGCGCGAATCGCCGATTTCCTCGAGCACGTCGTTGTAATCGAGCCCCAGTTCCTCGGCGACGATGGCGCGCACATACGTCCGCGTCCCCGTGCCCAGGTCCTGCGACGCATTCTGCACCGTCACCGAGCCATCCTGCCCGATGTTGACGGTGGCGACGCAACCGCCGCGCCCGCCGCCGCCCCACGCTCCGATCCCGCAGCCCATCCCGCGCACCAGCGAAGAGCCATTCGCCGACTTGCCCGGTGTTTTGTTCCGGTTCTGCCAGCCGATCGCCTTGGCGCCCGCATCGAGCTGCCGAATCCACGCGGGGTCTGGAACATTCTTCTTCCGGAATTCCACCGGATCCATCTGCAGCTTGTCGGCCAGTTCATCCATCAGCGATTCCATCGCAAAACACGCCTGCGGATGCCCGGGAGCGCGCATCGCCACCGAGGAGTCTTCGTTCGTGTTGACGGTGTTCTGCTCGCGATAAGTGTGCTGGGCGCGATACTGGTACGGCTGTGCCGCAATGTTCGACCGCCCGATGCCCGGCAGCGCCTGCTGGATGCAATGCACCGCCACCAGCGTGCCATCCTTCGTCGCCCCCGCCTGAAACGTCTGAATCGCGCCCGGGCCGTTGCCCGCCGCCAGGAATTCCTCCCGCCGCGTCAGCACCAGCTTCACCGGCTGCTTGAGCTGCTTCGACAACCGGCACGCCCACTGCCCGACGATGCCGATGCCGAACTTCGAGCCAAACCCGCCCCCCATGTTGTACACGATGCCGGCAATTTTTGATGCCGGCAGACCCAGTTCCCGGGCCGCATCGGTGGTGATCGAGTTGCAGCCCTGCGTCGAACAATACACCGTGGCCGAATCGCCGCCGGAATAATCGCAAACCACCGAATGCGTTTCCAGGCAGCAGTGATGCATGATGACCGAGGTATAGGTGGCATCGACCGTGACGTCGCACGATTTGAGCGCATCGAGCACCTGCTCCGGGTTGCCTCCGCGATTGCCGCCCGCGCGACCGCCAAAGCGTCCTCCTCCTCCGCCGTTGACCGCCGCCGGGGCCCCCGCCTTCATGGCGTCCTGCGCCGTCACCACGAACGGCAACTGCTCCCACTCGATCGCCACCGCATGCGCCGCCTCTTCCGCGGCTTCGAGCGTCTTGGCCGCGACCGCCGCTACCGGCTGGCCTTCGAAACGCACCTCCTCCACGTTCGGCAACGGCACCACCGCCAGAACGCCCGCCACCTTCTCCGCCGCTGACGTATCCACCGACTTGATCCGTGCATGCGCATGCGGCGAGGTGACGAAACATGCATACGCCATGTTCGGCACCTTGATGTCATGTGTGTATTTCGCCGTGCCCGTCGCCTTGTGCGGGCCGTCCGCGCGCGGCAGATAGGTGTTCAATAGCCGATGCTTGTCCTTCGGTCCCCAGGCGGGAGCGTCCGTATCATCAACGACGATCTCTTCCTCGCCCGACGGAACGCCGTTGACGATCTTCGGAACGAGAATGGTTTTCTTGCCGGGTTGCGTGGTGGGCATGGGGGGCTCCGAGCACTGGGGACTCACTGGCGGGAAGCGGCTTCGGCGGAGATAGCGGGGCGATCAGCCCTTGCTGGCTTTCGCGGCAGCTTGCGCCGCGGCGAAGACGTGCGGATACGTGCCGCAGCGGCAGAAGTTGCCCTTGCAGCGCTCCTTGATTTCCTCAAGCGAGGGGTCGGGATTCTTATTCAGGAAATTCGAAAGGTTCGTGACAAACCCGGATGTGCAGTACCCGCACATCATGCCGTCTTTTTCGACAAACGCCTTCTGCACCTCGTTGGGCTTCTCCGGCGTGCCCAGGCCCTCGACGGTCGTGATCGTCCGGCCGACCGCATCCATCGCCAGCACCGAGCACCCATACACGATCTTCCCGTCGAGGATCACCGTGCATGCCCCGCACGTGCCGGCATTGCACACCAGCTTGGGCCCCGTGAGCGGGTCATCCAGGTGATCGCGAAGGGCCGACAGCAGCGTCGTGCGGGGTTCCACCGTCACATCGCGGTCCTTGCCATTGATCTTCAGGGTGATGGAAGTGGGGCCCGATACAGGTGCCGAGGGATCGCCGGCCGGCGCCGCGGCGGCGGAGGGCGGTTGACGCAGCAGGCCTTCGGCGGCCGCCGCCGCAACGGCGGCGCCCTTCAAAAATCCGCGACGCGAAACGGCCGGCAACTTGCCGGTGGTCGGCGAATTCTCGGCGGCTGGAGGGGAGGAAGAGGGGGAAGACATACGAACCTCCTCGGAAACTTCGAAGCTAGTGCGGGCCGGTCGATCAGGTCTGCAAGAATAACGCCCAACCCCGCGAAATATGACAGCAGCATCCCATGAATGACCGTCGCTGAAGAATGCCCCCGCTCCCACGCCGCCCCCCCATCGCAATCACGATCAGTGGCCGGTGGATGTCGTCCCGGGAATGTTGCCGCCGCCGCCGAAGTTTTTCGGCACAACCCCGTTCACGTTGATGACATTATTGAGTCCGGGCACCTGATTCACGGCCGTCTGGGCCGTGTTCACGCCCCCGTCCACCATCGACTTGACGCCGTTGAACGTGTAGCCGCTGATCCCGTCGAGAAAGGAGGTCGACGAACTGGACGGCGCCGCGCCCCAGTTCGGCAGGGCCACCCCATTGAGATAACCGCCGTTGCTCCGCGAACCGGAATGCAGCTGGCTCACCGGCACGCCATTGAACGTGTCCCCCGCCTGTCCCGCGGGAATGAACGAACTCGTCTGCGCCGCCGCCGTCGGTGTCGACGAAACCTGCGAGCACCCCGCCGCACAAGCGCCGGCGAGCACCATCGTACCGATCAGCAAGATACGCATGAGCACCTCTCGTGTCCGGCCTCAACGCGCCGGAGGACTCGTGGAGCGACTCCCGGGACTTGAAGACCCGGCCGCAGGAGCCGAGCCCGACGGGGCCATCATACCCGGACTCGCGGGAGACGCCACTGGATTTCCACCCCCGGACGCAGGAAAAAGCGGATTGCCGCCGCCGTTGATCGACGGCGCCGCCCCACCTCCCGGCGGCGCCGGCAGCGGTTCCCCCAGCCCGCCATACCCCGGTACCGACGTCGCGTTCCCCCCTTCCACCTGATCCGCCGGCAGATTTGTCGTCCAGTGAACGTCCCCCAAAAAATCCTTCCCCGACATGAATGCTCCCGCCGGCGGCTGATTCGTCTGAGGCGCCGCCTTCTTCTGGGCGCTCGATACCGCCCACCCGTTCTTCTGAAACTGCGCCAGACGCGCTCCCGGCGAATCGTCGTAAATCACGCGCGTTTCCGTGCAGGCGCTCAGCAACACCGGAATCAACAGCAGCACGGCCAATGGACGCATAAATCACTCCCGATCAAGTCCCCGGTGGGGGGGATCAGCGGCGGAATCGGCCCCGGCCACGGCGCGAACGCTTGCCGCGCCCGCCCTGGCGCTCGCCCTCGCCTCCGCCGGTGCGCCGCCGTTCCTGCCGCGCACGCTGACGCGCCTCCTCCTTCCGATCCTCGCGCTTGGCCGCGTTCTTCTTGCGGAACGGACGCACCAGGTCTTCAGGACCCCCCGCGCCGCTCCCCGCGCCCGCCGGAACCGGACCTCCCGGCGTGCGGCTCTGGCGCCGCGGCTCCATCCGACGCATCGCCGTGTCCCCGCCGATGCTCGATCCGTGCTCCAGCAGCCGCAGGTCCAGCTGCCGCGCCGGCACGTTCACGTTCACGATCTGCACCTTGGCCCGATCGCCCAACGCGATCCGCCGCCCCGTCCGCTGACCGCGCAGCACGCCCGTCCGCTCGTCGAATTGCCAGAAATCATCCGGCAAATCCGCCACCCGGATCATGCCTTCTACCAGAAACCGCGTCGACTGCACAAACACGCCAAAGCCCGTCACGCCCGTCACCACCCCGTCGATGACATCCCCAATGTGCTCCGCCAGCAGTTGCAGCACCTTCACCGCCCGCAGATCGCGCTCCGCATCCGCGCTGCGACGCTCCGTGAACGAAAGATGCTTGCCCAGAACCACCAATGTTGCATAGTCCGGCGTCATCCCCAGTTTGTCCGGCATCATGCCCGCGCCCGCACGCTGACCCGGCAAGCCCGACGTCAGATCCGATTCCGGAACTTTCGCCGCTTCCTTCTTCCGCCGGCCATCCTGCTTCTTGCCCCGCCCTTCATGCTTCCGCGTGAGCACCGCATCGAAACAGCGGTGAATGACCAGGTCCGCATACCGCCGGATCGGGCTGGTGAAGTGCGCATAATTGTCGCTCGCCAGCGCGTAATGCCCGATCGGCTGCGGCGAATACTCCGCGCTGCTCATCGTCTTGAGAACCGCCAGATGCACGGCATACGCCACCGGCGTCCCTCGCACGCTGTCCAGCATCTGCTGCAGCGCCTTGCGATCCAGGATCCGCGGCACCTTCCGCCCCGCCACCATCATGAACTGCCGCACCTGCTCCGTGTCCATCACGTCCGGGTCCGGATGAATCCGCCGCAGCACCGGCAGCCCCGCCTTCGTCAGCCAGCGCGACACCGCTTCGTTCGCCTCCACCATGAACATTTCAATGATCTTGTGCGTGAACGAGTCGTCCTCCGGCTGCGCGTCAATGACGTGCCCTTCCTCGTTGATGACCAGCTCCACCTCCGGCAAATCCAGCACGATCATCCCCTCCTCCAGCCGCCGGTGCCGGATGATCCGCGCCAGCCGATCCATCCGCAGCAGCAGCTTCCGCACCTCATCGCTCACGATCGGCACGTTCGGATTCGGCGGCGCTTCCAGCAACCCCTTCGTATAGGGCTGCCCTTCCCCCTTGGCGTCGTCGATCACGGCCTGCGCCTGCTTGTACGTCAGACGCTTCTTGCTATGGATCAGCGTGTTGGCGAACCGCGTCCCCACCACGCGGCCCTGCGCGTCATAGCGAATAAACGCCGACTTGCACAACCGCGGCTGATTCTCCTGCAGCGAACACACGCCGTTGGAAAGAATCTCCGGCAGCATCGGAATCACGTAACCCGGAAAATAGGTCGAGTTCCCGCGATTGCGCGCTTCCATGTCCATCGCGCTTTCCACGCCGACGAAATGCGACACATCCGCAATGTGTACCCCCAGCTCCCACGCCGCGCCCGAACTGCCCGCCGCCGCTGAATCCATCAATTGCTCGATGTCCTCGTCGCTCGCCCCATCCGCCGGCAAATCCTCAAACCGCGCCGCACCCTTCAGGTACCTCAGCGAGATCGCATCATCAAAGTCCCGCGCATCATCCGGATCGATCGTCACGATCAGCTCGCCGCGCAAGTCCTCGCGATCTCCCCCGAGCGCCGCCTCCGGATCGTAACTCCGCGCCGCCTGCCGCGCCTGCTCCAGCACCGCTTCCGGAAATTCCGCCGGCAAATCGTACTGCCGGATCACGCTCTGCAGCTCCACCTCCGGCTCCCCCTTGGCCCCAAGCACTTCCGTGATGACGCCCTGCGCCGGCTCGTCCCCCTGCGGAAACCGCAGCAGTTCCACGACCACCTTGTCATTCTCCGCCGCGTTCTTCGCGCCCACGTCCCCCACTTCGATCGCACTGCGGAAAATCTTCCCGTCCGGCTGCACGATCCAGCGGCCGTTCTGCTTGGTCAGCGTCCCGACAACCTTGTTCGTCGCCCGCTTCAACACCTCGATGATGCGGCCAAAAATATTTTTCTTGTCGCGCGTGTCGTACTTGTCGCGCACGATCACCTTGGCGACGACAAAATCCCCGGTGACCGCATCCAGATTCTCGCCGATCGGGATGAACAGGTCCCCGTGCGAATTGGTCTCTTCTGGAATGACAAAGCCAAACCCGCGCTGCGTCTGCCGGTAGGTGCCGGTGACCTTGTTGCCCATCGCCGGCAGCGTCAGCAGCCGCCCATCGCCGATGACCACGCGCCCGCCGGCGGCAAGTTCATCCACCGCCCGCTCGAACGCCGGCCGGTCCCCCGGCGCGATGTTCAACCGGTCCGCCAACTCGACGGAGCGCACCGGCTGCCCGTTCTGGCTGCTGAGTAAATTGATGATTGGTTCGTGATACAGTTGGGTCAAAATCCCATCTCCTTGGCCCCTCCCCGAGCGCGGCAAACGCTGCCGGCGCCACTCGAAACGGCCGTAGTATAACCGAGGTTTTAATTGTCTGAATGGATAGCCGCTGGAAACCCCAAAACCCCCGACCTTCCGCGTCCGCCGAAAGCGGACTTGTGCATACTGTAGCGAGCATCGACCAAAAAAGCCAACACCTTTTCCAAAAATCCAATTACAGCAGGTGCTGGCGCCGGCGCACGTCATTCATGTACGCCGTCATCGTGGTGCCCGGGCAGCGGGTTATCCCCAGCTCCCTGTGAATCCATACCTGCGAGGAACCAACCGCATACTGGGCCTTGCAGATCTTGCCAAAGCTGACCATCCGCTCCTTCTGGGCAGCCGTAGGTGCCTGAACATCGAAATTCCCCAGCACCACGATCCCCAGGTTATGCTCGTCCTGCCCCTTCACATGCGCCCCCTGATACCGCAGCGATCTCAGTTGAAACACACGCCCCATCCGATCGATCGCGAAGTGATACCCGATATCCGCCCACCCGCGCTGCCGCACGTGATACTCGCGCACCAGCTCCAGATGCTGAATCGTCTCGGCAAATCCATCCGCCAGGAACGGCACGTTCCGCCCATCGTGTACATCGCCTGAATGATGGAACGTGATCCGCGTCACCCCGTTCATCGGCTGAATCTGCGAGCTCACCACCCCATACCGCGTCCACGCGCTGCGCGGATAAATGCCAAACGAATTCGCCCCGAACGCCGGCACCTGATGAACCGTCGGCGGTGGTGCCGACGGAGGACCCGCCGGAATCATCGGCGCTGGCACCGGCAACCGCTCGGCATCCGGAAGATCCGCCACCACCGGAGCCCCCTCCTGCACGTTGCACCCCGCCAGCCCCGCCGCCAGCAACCCGCCCGCCCCCAGCAGAAACTCGCGTCTCGAAAAACTCATGGCATCCTCAGATGAGGCGTTGCTTGCGGACCGCCACCATATACGGTTGCATATTGTTACCCGGGCATTCCGTGCTCACGATCTCCTGGTGCGTGTACACCTTCGCGATCGGCAAGCCATACTGCTTCCGCAGCAGCGACCCGAACACCTTCACCTTGTCCTTTTGCGCCTGCGTCATCGCCTGCAGGTCAAAATTCCCCAGCACCACCACGCCAACGTTGTGCTCGTTGTTATAACGCACGTGTTGGCCCTGGTAGCGGAGTGACCGCAGTTGCCACACCCGCCCCGCCCGGTCGATCGCGAAGTGATACCCGATATCCTGAAAATTCCGCGAGCGATGGTATTCCCGCACATATTCCAGGTGCTGCGCCGTTTCCCCGAAGTCACTGGTAAGAAAGGGCTTAGGATCGCCGGAATGATGGAACGTAATCAGCCGCACCCCGTCCATCGGGTCCACCCGCGAAAGGTCCGGACCGGCCTTCGCCCACATCGACCGCGGCAAAATGCCGTAGTTGCCCGTCGGCTCCTTCGCCACCACCGGCGGCGGCAGCGGCCGCGGCGGCGCCGGCGGCGCATTCTCACTGTCCGGCACCGGCAACTTCCGCGGTGCCGTCCGATCGATCGGATTCGGAAGGCTCGACATCACCTCCCCGTCCCCCGCGCCGGCATTCTCGCAGCCTGTCAACAATGCCCCCGCCGCGGCGAGCCCCAACGCCCCCAGAAAAAAACGCCGCGAGAACTCAAACGCATCCGCCCCCGCCGCTGGGGGGGTCGGCTGCGATGAAAGCGATGACACGGGAGCCGGATCGGTTGGCGTAGGATCATGGGGCTGCGAAATGGACATAACGGGCTCACGAATGCGGCGTTAGCAAAAATAAACGGCCGGTGACACGCGCCGGTCTACTCTGGTCAGGGTATCGGCAAGCAGCCGCTGCCCACTGGAAGAAAGCTGCCATCTTCTAACGCGTTTTTCCAACCGGCGAAAGAGGATGCCCGCCGTTTATCCCGATTTTTCCAAAAAATATCCCCCCTCAAATCTCAGCGGTTTCACGCTGGCTTCACTGCCCCCCGCTATCCTGCTCCCACTTTCTCGCGGATTCCTGACAAAGGAGCGCTCATGGGCACGCGGATCGGCTTCCTCCCGGCATTGGTGATTGCCCTGGCGACGGCGGCCGCCGCGCGCGGGCAGGCCGTCACCCCCACCGAAGGCCCCTACAAGGTCATCAAATCCGAAAAGGTCGGCGGCGCCGGCGGCTTCGATTACGTCTATGCCGATTCCGCGGGCCGCAAGCTCTACATCCCCCGCAGCAACCGCGTCGAAGTCTATAACATGGACACCCTGGCGCATGAGGGCACCATCGCCGACGCCAACAACGTCCACGGCGCCGCCGTCGATACCGCCAGCGGCCACGGCTTCTGCAGCAGCCGCCCAGTCGTCATGTGGGACACCTCCACCCTCAAGCCCATCAAAACCATCGACGTCCAGGGCAATCCCGACGGCATCTTCGCCGATCCCTCCTCCGGCTCCATCTATGTCCTGAGCCACTCCACCCCCAACGTCACGGTCATCGACGCCAAGGACGGCACCGTCAAAGGCACCATCGACATCGGCGGCGCGCCCGAACAAGGCGTCGCCGACGGCGCCGGCCACCTCTACATCTGCATCGAAAACGGCGCCGCCATCGCCGTCATCGACGCCAAAGCCATGAAAATGACCGGCAAATATGAACTCGGCGACAACGGCGGAGGGCCCGCCGGCCTTTCCATTGACGCCAAGAACCGCATCCTCTTCGCCTATTGCCGCGAACACCAGATCTGCATCGTGCTCAACGCCGACACCGGCAAAATCCTCAAAACCCTTCCCACCGGCAGCGGCGTCGACGCCGCCGAATTCAATCCCGCCACCATGGAATCCTTCTCATCCCATGGCGATGGCATCCTCACCGTCATCAAGGAAAACAGCCCCACCGATTTCGCCGTCGAGCAACAGGTCCAGACCAAACAAGGCGCCAAGACCTCCACCCTCGACAGCAAGACCAACGACATCTTCCTCATCACCGCCGATCGCGCAGCGCCGCCGGCGGCCGCGAGCCAGCCCGCTGAGGCCGTCGCTAACGGCGGACGACGCGGCGGTCGCGGCGGTCGTGGCGGACGCGGTGGCGCCATGGTCCCGGACTCCTTCACCATTCTGGTGGTCGGCAAATAGAGCGGCCTGCCATCGGATCGTCGCGGGCCTGGACTTTTACCGGCCAGGTCCGCGGCTTTCTTGGCGCGCCCCGCTCTACGCCCCCCCCTGCAGGCCCGGCAACGGATCTTCCGAACGTAATGTCTCCAGCAATCCCGGCGTGACCGCATAGGCGCGCCGCAGCGCGGGCGCAATCACCAGCAGCGCATTCTCATCGATCAGCGTCGCCGTCAGCTTGGCGATCAGTCCGTACACGTCTGCTTTGGCCGCCCCCACCGGCGCCGCCATCATGTCCACCGCCCACCACGCCCTATGCGCCCCCAGCGCGTCCCGCAGCGCCGGATCAGCCAGCGCCGCATCCACCTCCCGCGTGTAGGCGCCCTCCGGCGACGTGATTCCCAGCCGGATGCCCCGGTGCTGGATATAGGCCGTCCCGCCGCCTTCGGAACTCACCGCGCAGAAATCCGCCGCCGCCGACGCCGGAACGATCGGCAGCTCCACGTTCCACGCCCTCTTGACGTGCTCCGCCAGCCCCTTGCTGCCCATCGAGTCCAGCGCCCGCCGCTCCCGCTGCAGAATCACCAGCGACGCCGGAGCCCCGCTGACCACCTCCCGCGCCGGCCGCGCACGCAGCAACTGCCGCAGTTCCTCATCAAACACCACCGCATGCCGCGCCGCCGGCCGCACCACCGCCAGCGTCTGGCCATCCGCCAGCTCCGCCGCCAGCTTCCCCACCCGATCCAGCGCATCATTCACCGTCACCATGTGCCCCAGCGCCGCCACGTCCACGCTCACCCACGCCCGGTGCTGTCGCCACGCGTCCAGCAATTCCCCGCCCGTCTCCTCGCTCACATACCACTCGCGGTCGTTCTTGTACGGTTCCGCAAGGCTCACCACCGTGAACACCGTCCCCTCCACCGACAGCGTCGCCAGTTGCTCCGTCTGCCCGAATACCCAGTGCGCATCGTCATTCTCATCTTCCGAGAGTTCCTCCACCCCCCAGGCCCGCCGCACCGCCTCGCCCACCAGCTCGCGCGACAGCGGGCGCGCCGTCCGCGATAACAGCACCAGCGACGTCGGCGGCATGCGCACCGCGCCGCCCGCGCGCATCGCTTCCGCATGCGCCTCCGCTAGGCCCAGCTCCCGCCGCCCCCGCGCCTGCAACCGCCGCTTCACCGCATAAAACGCCCACACAAACACCAGCGTAAAAGCCAGAATCGCCAGAAATGTCAGCAGATTCTCCACCGCCGGAGGCGTCGCCGGCGCTCCGTGGTGCAACGCCGCCGGATGCGAGCCGGCAGGAACAGACGCGGGCACAGAACTCGGTCCAACAACAGGCATGGAGGGATTATGCGGCAAGCCGTGCAACCGAGAAAGGTCGTCATGGCACCTGCGCGGCCGAACCGCCACCCGCAACATCCCCAACCATCACCCCTCGCCCCGGCGTCCCGATGTACACGCGCCCGAACGTCCGCGGATCGCCCGCCAGATACGCCGAGTTGGAAAACTGATGTTGCGCGTCCGTGATCTCCATCCAGGTCCCGCCGCCGTCATCCGATCGGAAAATCCCGTCACGGCCACCCACCGTCCCCGCCACAAACACCGTCAGCGGACCGCCCTGCCGCGCCGCCTTGCCCAGCGTCACCGCCGCCGCCGACTGCACGCCCGCGATCCTCCGCACGCTCTTCCCTCCATCCGCCGACACGCTCAGCCCCTCGCGCCCGGCCATCCACAACTCCCCCGCCCTCATCGGATTCGCCTTCATCGCCGCGCCGCGCAGTCCCGCCGCTCCCGCCGCCACGAAAGTCCTTCCCCCATCGTGACTCGCCAGGAGTTCCCCCGATCCATCCAATACATAAAACGCCGCCGCATCCACCTTATCCGCCGCCACCACCAGTCGATTCCTGCCCGTAGCCCGTGGCACGCCCGCACACGCCGTCCACGTCGCCCCCTCATCCGCCGACCATGACAGCTCCGCCCCGCGCGGCGCCCACAAAAACGTCTTCCCATCCGCCGATACCGCCACCGCTCCGCCTCCCCCGGAATTCGCCGGCTCCGTCGGAAACAACCGCCAGTGTCCGCCGCTGTCACGGGAAAAAGCTCCATGCCCCGTCCCGTTCGCGCCGTTGCGAATCGTCCCCACCCGCACCAGCGTTGCCGGCGCGGACCCCGCGTAATCCAGCCCCTCCGTGTTCGTGAACGCCGGCGCCATCCGCCCCTCCGCCGGCGAAACATCCAAATCCCGATGCGCAAATCCCCCAATGTCTCCCACGGCGCTGACCACCAGCGGTCCCACCGGCGGACTCATCAAATCCAGAACCACCGTCTCCTCCAACCCCACCGCGCCCACCTTCCAGTGCGTTGGTACCCCGTGATCCGCCGCCGTCAAATCGTGCGTCTCCCAGATCGTCGCCCCCGTCGTGTACAGCGCGTGATCCGCATCGAACGGGTCGATCTCCACATCGCCGAACCAATGTCCCGCGTCCGCCACCGGATGCCCCAATTTAATCCACGGCGATGCCGACGAATCCCGCACCCCCGCCTTCGCGATCGCCTCCCAGTGCGCCCCGCCATCCGTCGACCGATAAATATCATCCCCCTGCGACCATCGATCCATCGTCGCCACCATCACCGTCCGCGGATGCTGCGCATCGACCGTCACCGCGCTGTAACCAAACGTCACGCGTCCCCCCGACCCCTCCGGCCGTGCGGGCGTGATGTCGCTCCACGCGCCGCTCGCCGCATCAAACCTCCACACCGCCCCGTCGCTCATCCCATTGGGCCCCGGCACGTCCGCGTACGTCACATACAATTCCCCATCCGCGGCCAACGCCGCCCGCGTCGGCAAAAGTTTCCCCGTCGGCTGCCCCGCAATCCTGGCCCATGAACCCCCCGCATCCGTCGTGCGATACACGCCCCCCGCCCCGTCCCCGGGCCCCGCCGAAACCCCCACATAAATCACCGGCGTCGCCTGCCCCGCCTCCGCCGAAGCCCGGTCGAAAATCACAAAAATCACCCCCACCCCGTTCGTCCGCCCCTGCACCGGAAACGCGCCCGATTTCTCCCAATGCTCCCCAAAATCCCCGGACCGCCACAACCCGTCATTGCGCGATCCAAAATACACAATGCTGTCCTTCCCCCCATCCACCGCCAGCCGCTCCCCCGAAAAACGCCCATCCTCGTTCCCCCCCATCTTCACCGGCATCGCCGTCTGCGCAAACGTCCGCCCACCATCTTTCGACCGCAAGATCACCCCATTGGTGCTGCCCCGCGTGTACGTTCCCGCCGCCAGATACACCCGCTCCGGCGCCGCCGGATCCACCGCCATGCTCTCAATCCCCCACAAATTCCAGTCCTTCCGCCCCACCCAATCGAGCATCGGCGCCCATCGCCCACCCGCCGCATCCGCCTCCCACCGATAAGCGCTCCCAATGTCCGTCCGCGCATACCGATGTCCCGCCCGCGCCGGATCGAAAACAATTCCCGTCACAAACCCGCCCCCGACGATCGCCACATTGCGAAATCTGTACGGCATAGCCCCCGGCGCCGCGCTTTGCCCCAATGCCGTCCACCCGATCAGCACGCACAATCCAACGGCGATGGCCCGCTTCTTCCGCATGCTACAAGCCCCTCGAACGCCCTTCCGCCGCCGATCGCATCACCTCGACCAGCTTGTCGGTCACCTGGTCCCACAAAAAACCCTCCCGCACCAGCGCCGGCCCCGCCTCCCGCACCCGGGCGCCGGCCTCTTTGTCGGCGATCGCCGCCAGCATCTGCTCCGTCAAGCTCTCCACCGACACCGCCAGCGCCACCCCCTCCTGCCCATCTTCCGCCTGAAAAGGCTCGCGCTCGGTCGCCACATACCGGGCCACCGTGTCGTTGGTAAATGCGTCCGTCGGACCTCCCCGCGTCACGATCACCGGCAGCCCCGACGCCACCGCTTCAAGCACCGGCAGGTTAAATCCCTCTCCGCGATACGGCGCCACATACGCGTCAGCCGCCTGATACAGCCGGGCGATTTCCTCAACCGGCAACTCGCGCCCCACGTACATCAGCCTCGGCCCCGCCAGACGCTGTTCCTCCGGCGTCAGATGGTTCATAAGGCCGCGCAAGTTCACGTCCGACCCATACAGCTCATCGAGTCCCTTGATCATTAGGCGAACATCCGGATGCTTGAGCGACACCGCCGCCAGCGCCTTGAGCAGCCCCCACACGTTCTTCGACCCCGACAGCGCGCTCAAGTGCAGAAACAGAAATCCCCGGAGGCCCAGCTTGCGCCGCGCCGCGCCCCGTTCCGAAAACGTCAGCGGCCGAAACACCGAGATGTCCACCCCATGTGGAACAACGGCCACCCTCGCGGGATCCGCCCCGCTGGCCAGCAACCCCTCGCGCGACCACTCTGAGGGCGTGATGAGCTGCGTGCCGGTGATCTGTTGCGTCTTGCCCAGCCCCTCTCCGCCTGCGATGTCCTCGCGACGCACGTGCCGGAACTCCGCCGTAATAAACGAACAGACCGCGCTTCCCTCGACCGGCGCAAGCCGATGCGGAAAGTCGATCCGCAGCACCACGTCCGGATGCCAGCCCGGTTCCGGCGCGCGAAGCTGTTCCAGCCGCTTCTCAGCATCGCGCTTCAGCAATCCGTCCACGCGCCGCCACCACGGCTTGAACAGCGGACGATCCACATGGCGGAGGTCGATATTGGGTCGATCCATCATCGCGAGGCATTGGTATTGGTTCACCAGCGCATAGGAGTGCGCCAGCCGCCGCCAACCCTCCACCTGCACCCGCAGACGATCCGCCATCAGAAAAGCCTTTCTCTCCACATCCATCAATTCACGTGCGGCGCGTTGAGCTTCACGTGCAGCACCAGCGCTTCGCGAAACGCCCGCGAGGCATCCGCCGGCCTCCCCAGCTGTGTATACAATCCCACCAGCCGCCGCAACGCCGCCAGTTCCGCCGTGCTGTCCGCACGCTGCCGCGCCCGCGCCGCCGTCGTCTCCACCTCCGCCACCACCGCCCCCGCGCGCGATTCTCCCGCCGGCAACTCCTCCACCGGCGACGCCTCGCTCCCTTTTCGCGCCAGCAACTCCTCCAGCGCCTCGGCCATTTCCTCCGCGGACTCATAACGCTCCCCCGGCTGCTTCTTCGACGCCCGATTCACAATCCGCACCAGCCCCTCCGGCGCCGCCGCCCCCCTGGGCATCAAGCTGCGCACCGCCGGAAACGGATCGTTCAAATGCCGCCGCATCACCTCCGCCGGATCGTCATCAATAAACGGCGGCTGCCCCGTGAGCAACGCGAAAACCGTCGCCGCCAGCGAGTATAAATCCGACCGGCCATCGATCTGCGCCACCCCCGCGATCTGCTCCGGCGACGCATAGCTCGGCGAGCCGACGAACGCTCCCGGAAAGGTCAGCTCCCCATCCGCCGCCTCCGCCATCGCCCGCGCCAGCCCGAAATCGACCAGCTTCACGCGCCCCTCCGCATGCCGCATCAAATTCGCCGGCTTGATGTCCCGATGGATAATGCCCGCCCGATGCGCCGCCGCCAGACCCCGCGCCGCATCCAGCGCCGCCTCCGCCGCCGCCCGCCACGGCAGCGTATTGCGCCGCAGGACATCCGCCAGCGATCCTCCCGCCACGTACTCCATCGCCATGTAAGGCCGACCCGCATGCTCCCCGACGGCATAAATCGTCGCCACATGCGGATCATTGAGCCGCGCCGCCGCTCGGGCTTCGCGCAAAAACCGTTTCACCCGCGCCGCGGCCGCACGCTCCGGCTCCTCGATCCGCCGCAGCACCTTCACCGCCACTTGCCGGTTCAGCGCTCCGTCCAGCGCCAGGTACACCATGCCCATGCCGCCCTCGCCCAGCGGACGAATCAAACGATACGGACCGATCGACGATTCCTGGCTGATGGGAGGTTGGCGGGCGGCGGCGGTCATGCGCCACAGTGTAACCGCGCCCGCGGCAAAAGAGGGAGGCCTCAGGAGACCGTCTCGGCTGCCGGCGCGGCCGGCCGCACACGCTCCGAATTGACCGCGCGGTTCTTTCCCCGGTGCTTCGCGTCATACAGCGCCTCATCCGCCAGCGCCACCAGCTGGTCCGAATTCGCCGGCCGATTCCGCTGCACGCTCGATAGCCCCATCGACATCGTCAGCGTCAATCCCTCCGGCGTCGCCGGCAGCATCGCCCGAATCTGCGACACAAACTGCTCCCGAATCCGCTCTCCCACGCGCAATGCCTCGCCCGAGCCGGCATGCGGCAACAGAATGACGAACTCGTCCCCGCCATACCGCGCCGCAATGTCCATCACCCGCAGGTTCCGCGACACGATCGCCGCCGTCACCTGCAGAATCTTGTCGCCGAACTGGTGCCCCAGCGTGTCGTTGAGTTTCTTATAGCCGTCCAGGTCGCACATGATGCACGCGAGGTCCTGCCCGTAGCGCGCCGATTCCGCGAAATAGCGTTCCAGCACTTCCCCGAAGTGCCGCCGGTTGTAGAGCCCCGTCAGGGGATCCGTCGCCGCCATCTGCTCCAGCTTCTGCAAACTTTCCTTCAACTGCTGGTTCTTGAGGGAAATCTCCCGCGCCGCCGCCTGCTGCTGCTCGTGCAGCCGCTTGTTCTCCTGTTTCACCTTCCACGCCTCGATGTTCTTCTCAATCACCAGCGGTATCGTGAACAGGTATTCCCCGGACTTCACCAGATAATCGTACGCCCCCGCGCGGATCGCCTGCGCCGCCGTCTGACGCACGTTTTCCCCCGTCACCACGATGATCGGCCTATCGCAACGCGTGAGCGCCGCCCGCAGGAAATCCATCCCCACCACGTCCGGCAGGTTGAAATCCGTCAGGATCACATCAAACGTCTGCAGGTCCAGCCCCAACGCCTCGTGACCGCACGCCGCCCCCGTCACCGTGCCGTGACCAAAATGGTCCTCCAGCGTCTCCTTCATCAGGTCGCGCTGGTCCATATCGTCTTCTACAATCAGGATTCGCATGAGCTCTTTCCTGCAGATCCAAGCAGATTCAACCGCCGCTTCACGCCTTATGCCGCGCCACTCACCGGAACGCCCTTGGGATACTGGTGTATCCGCAGCCAGTAATCCGCCGTGCACGCCACCGTCCGCATGAAACGCTCCGCGTCCGTCGGCTTATTGGTGTAGCTGTTCGCCCCGTTGGCCATCGCCAGACGTTTCTGCTCGTCGTCCGTCACGCCCGTCATCATCACGATCGCCATGTCCGCGAAACGCCGGTCGCGCCGTATCGTCCGCAACGCCTCCTGCCCGCCCATTCCCGGCATCTCGATGTCCATCAGGACCAGCCCCGGCCGCGGCGCATCGCCATACTTGCCCTCGCGACGCAGAAACAGCAGCGCCTCCTCGCCCGTGCTCACCTCGTACACCCGCGGCGCCACCGGGCCCCGTGATGCTTCCTCGATCGCGTCCCGGATCAACTGCCGGCAATCCGGATCGTCGTCCACCATCAGAATGGGAACCGCCTGCGCTGCAAATCGAAAAACGTCTCTCATGCCGCCACCTCGTGTGCCATATCAAAGTGCTCCTGCGGAAATGCGATGTAAAACGTGGTGCCTTCGCCAGCAAACGACTCCGCCCACAACCGCCCGTGATACGTCTCGACAATGCTCTTCACATACGCCAGCCCCACTCCCTTGCCGGGAATCTTCAGCATTGAGGCGTTCTTCGCACGCCGAAATACGCGGAACAGCGACCCCATATCCTCCGGCGCGATCCCCATTCCCGTGTCCTTCACACTCACCAACGCCTCGTTCCCCTGCCAGCGGAATCCCACCGCGATTTCCCGCGGCCCGTCCGCGCGCATGTACTTCGTCGCATTGTCGATCAGATTCTGGAACACCTGCCGGACCCGCGCCTTCTCGCACCGCATCACCGGCAGATGGCTGGTCATCCTGAAGGTGATCCCGCGCGTCTCGAAATCCGCCCCGAAGGCGTCAGCCACCGATTGCGCCAGGTCGTGCAGATCGACCGGCTCCATCTTTTCCCGTCGGGACTTGATCCGCGACAGCTCCAGCAGCTCATTGAGCAGCTCGCATTCGACGTCCACGTTCTTCTGAATCCGCTCCAGCCGCTGCACCGCGTCCGCATTCAGCGACGCCGCGTATTTGCGCATCAGCACGTCCGCCATCCCCGAAATGTTCCGCAGCGGCGCGTTGAGATCGTGGCTCACCGCCCGCAGAAAATCCTCCTTCTCCGCCATTTCCGCCGTCAGCCGCCGGTTCACCGTCTCCAGTTCCTGCGTGCGCTCCCGCACCTTGAGCTCCAGGTCGATGTTCGCGTTGCGGATGTTCTCCTGGTGCGCCTGCAGCGTGGCAGCCATCTGGTTGAAGGTCTCCGCCAGCTCGCCCAGTTCGTCCGAGCGCGTCAGGTCCACGCGCACCAGCGATCCCGACTGCCCCAGCGCCCGCGCCGCGCCCGCCAGCCTCTGGATCGGCACCGTGATGTGCCGGGCCACCAGGCCTGCGATCGGCAGCGCCAGCAGCACGATTCCGATGCTCGCCAGCAGCACGTATCCTTCCAGGTAGCGCGCCTGCGCGGCTTCGTCCGCGCTGTTCATCGCCACGTGCAGGTAGCCCACCAGGTGCGACGGGCCGCCAGGCGCCGAGCCGAAAATCGGCACGGCGATCGCCAGTCCCTCCGGCAGGCCCGTATCGCTGTCCATGACCTTCCCCACGGGACCGTTCAGGCGGTGATCCCCTTCCAGCAGCCGCGTGCGGTAGTAGGACCAGGCGCCCGCATCGCGCACGTAGCCGCCGATGGGCGTCATGTCCGTGTCGGTCACCATCGCGAAATCGACCCCCTTGGTTTGCCACAGCGAACGCAGTTCCGATTCGATGACCGGCGGATCGATCGAGCCCTTGCCGTCGGGCAGCACCGCCGCGATGCCGTAGGCGAATTCCTCGATCTGCACGCACTTGTTGTCGTGCATCATGGACCGGGCCGTGGCGATCGCGATCCCGCCGCCGAGGCCCACGACGGCCATCACCAGCGTGACCAGCATCAGCGTCGCTTTCAGCGGCAGCGTGAGGCGGGTGCGGGCGAATTTGCGGGGCTGGGCGGCGACGTCGCCTGCCGCGCCGGAAGGGGCGGCGGGAAGAACGTCGGGGGCCGGGGGCAGGGGCGTGGGCCCGGAGGTTTCCGCGCGAGGGGGCATGGGGTCCGATGATAAAAACGCCATTCTTCAGGCATCATCGGGAGTTTTTGAGGTCCCCTTAATCAGCGCGCGGGGGTGAAAATCGGGCGGGCAGAATCACCGGCGGACGGATTATCGGCCGGGCGCGGGAGCGCTCGCCGGCGCGGCACGGACAATCTCGAAGGCGTGGGCGAGGATCGGATCGGCGCGGATCGTGTCCGCGGTCACGCGCGGCTTGTTTTTGAAGGGGTTGTAGAGCGGGTCGCCGACATATCCGATCCGCCAGCTCAGCCACGGGTTGGTGACTTCCCACACTTCGCCCTGGGTGAACTGGCCCGATAACAGGAGCGGGAAAAAGAGCGACGGTTTGGGGAAGGACGCCAGATAAGGCTCGGCCGTGGCGCCCAGCGTGCCCACGACGCCGTGTTGCAGCATCTGGTTGGCCCAGCCGGGATCCTTGGGATTGTGCAGGGTGGGCATTTCGAGGCTGGCGACGTGGTAGCCGATCGATCCGGGAATCCACTGACAGCTCGGCTGGTAGTTGTGCAGGGAATACCAGCCGCAGTAAAGGGCGGCGTCGGGGCAATTGATGGCTTCGAGCAGCTCCGGATGGTCGTCGAGGGTGACGTCGATCGTGGAATGGGCTTTCAGGAAATCGTAGGTGTCGCGGAGGTTCTGATCGAAGGCGGCGTACGCGTCGCCGCCGGTGAGGCCCCGGGCGTCGAGGTACATGTTTCCGTCGAGGCCCTTCTTTTCGATTTTGAGGGAGGTGTTGACGAGGTCCATCGCGGCGGCGGGGGTGACGCCGTCGATGCGCGTGACCATCAGGGCGCGGGGCGTGTCGGGAAGGGTGTGTACGACGGGCCAGACTTCGAGATTGTTGGGATTGGGAATCCAGCGGTTGCGGGAATACTGCTGATCGGTCAGGACCAGGGCCAGCTCGCTGTCGAAGCAGGCTTCGGATTCCTGGGGGGCGAGAGCGACCATCTGGGTTTCGAGTTCCTGGGCCTCTCCGATGAGGCCATGGGCTTTGGACTGGATGTCGACCATGGCGGCCGGGGCGCCGGGCGCGGGGCTTTTTTTCAGCTCATCGTACTGGCGCTGGAAATCCTGGAGCTCGGTTTTGAGCTGATCGAGCTGGCGTTGTCCGGCGCCGCCGTCGGGAACGTCGGAACGCACATGAAAAAGGCCCAGCAACCCGGCGATTCCAGCGACGCGTTGGTGTACGGTGGCCAGGCGCTGGAGTTCCTGCTGGCGATCGGGTTCGGGCAAAAGCTCGATGCGGCCGACGGCGGCCTGGAGGGCGTCGTTGAGGTGCTGGAGCACTTCGGCCAGCGCCGGCTTGGCGGGGCTGGTGGCGGCGACGTGCGGCAGCGGACTGCCTTCGCGGCCGAGGGCGTCGTACTGGTCCTGGGCCTGCTCGAGCTGCTGCGCGACGGCGTCGAGGCGTTTGTGAAGGGCGTCGGCTTGGCGCTGGTTGGCGGGGCTGACGGCCACGGCGCCGATGGTCAGGGGAACGTCGTAGGTGGTGACCAGGCATTTGACGGTGCGGTCGAGGCCGCGCTGGCGGAGCACGCGCTGAATTTCCGGGACGAGGGCTTCGCGATAGATTTTTTCGGAAACGGATTCCTGCGGCGTGCATTCGATGGGGATGAGGTGCGAGGGTTTGATGTTGCGGGCGCGGAGGTAATGCTCGGCGACCTGCATCGAGCCCTGGCTGCGGGCGTTGTAGATGATGACGATATCGTCGGGCGTGAGCGCGCGGGCGGGGGCGGCGGCGAGGGCCGCGAGCAGGGCGGAGGAGATGGCGCAGGCGTGCTTCATCGTGCGAGGTACCGGACGGCGAGCTCGGCCATCATGCGGATGCCGACGGGGACGGCGGCGTCGGTGAAGTCGTAGCGGGGGTTGTGGAGCATGGGGTAGGAGTCGCGGTCCATGGGCTGAACGCCGAGCACGAAGAAGCAGCCGGGGACGTGCTGGAGATAGAAGGCGAAATCTTCGCCCCACATGGCGGGCTTGGGGGCCCAGGCGAAGCCGCGGTCGCCGAGGGCGGCGATGGCGGTTTCGCGGAAGAAGTCGGCGAGTTCTGGGGTGTTGGCGGTGACGGGGGTGGTGCCGTAGTAATCGAAGGCGACCTGGCAGCGATGGGCGGCGGCGACGCCTTTGCAGATGCGTTCGATGGCGTCGAGGAGGGCGCGGTGGCGGGCGTCGGACAGGGCGCGGATGGTGCCGTTGAGTTCGACCTTGTCGGGGATGACGTTGAAGGTGGAACCGCCGGCGATCTGGGAGATGGTGACGACGGCGGCGTCGTTGGGATCGACTTCGCGGGAGACGATGGATTGGAGAGCGGTGATGCAGGCGGCGGCGCAGAGGATGGGATCGATGCAGTCCTGCGGGGCGGCGGCGTGGCCGCCCTTGCCGGTGAGGGTGATGCGGAAGCCGTCGACGCTGGCGAGGAGGGGTCCGGGGCGGGTGGCGACCATGCCGACCTTGAGTCCGGGCCAGCCGTGGAGGCCGAAGATGGCGTCGACTTTGGGGTTGTCGAGAGCGCCTTCGTCGCACATGCGTTTAGCGCCCAGGCCGCCTTCTTCGGCGGGCTGGAAGAGGAGCTTGACAGTGCCATGGAAGGATTCGGCGTGCTGTTTGAGGAGGGCGGCGGCGCCGAGGAGAACGGCCATGTGACCGTCGTGGCCGCAGGCGTGCATGGCGCCGGGGATGGTGGAGGCGTAGGGGGCGTTGGTTTCTTCGGAGACGGGGAGGGCGTCGATGTCTGCGCGGAGGGCGACGCAGCGGGCGGTGGGGGAGTGGGAGGGGGCGCCGGAGATGGCGGCGACGATGCCGGTGCCGCCGGCCCAGCCACGGGTGTGGGGGATATCGAGGCGGGCAAGTTCGGCGGCGATGAGGTCGGAGGTGAGGCGTTCCTGGTAGCCGAGTTCGGGGTGGCGGTGGAACTCGTGTCGGAGTTCAATGGCATGTGCGGCAACGACTTCGAGGCCTGAGAAGAGGTGTTTTTCAGTGGCCAGTGCGCTCATGGGACCTCCAGGGGCACGGTACTCGGGGGCGGAGGGAAAAGCAACGCGGTGGTGGTGGGCGGGGTGGATTGGCCGGCGATGGGTGGCCTTGGGAGCGAAGGGTGGTGTGGGACGTCCAAGGTGCGCATGGAAAATGCCTGAAGGTGCGCAAGGCAGGTGTGAAAAATGCCGGAGGAATCGCAAGGTGCGCAAGGTGCGCATCGTTTTTTGCGGTGCGCGGCGGGGGGGGTGGGGGGTGGTGACGGGCGCGCGGAAGGGGTGGGTGTCCATGGTTCTTCTCACAATGCAGCCGGTGATGGCCAAGGCCAGGCGCGGGTGCGCGTGGTCATAAGAGAGAACGGATGGGAGGCGGGGAAGGTTCCCGGAAAGTTTGGATTTTTTTCGGGGGGGGCGAGCTGGAGGCGGCGTTGCTCGGGGTTGATGGGTTGGCGTGAAATGGGCTATCGTTTTTTAGTGCCAAATGAGGAAGGGAAGAACATGGGACTTCGGCGAATGGATAACGTTTTGATCGTCGTCGACGATCTGGAGGCGGTGAAGGCGTTCTTTATCCAACTGGGGATGGAGCTTGAGGGGGCGGCGACGGTGGAAGGGCCGGAGGTGGGGGGGCTGATCGGGCTGAAGGATGTGCGGTCGACGGTTGCGATGCTGCGGCCGCCCGGTGGTGGAGGCGGGGTCGAGCTGGATAAGTTCCATACACCGAGCGCGGTGAGGTTTGGGCCGGTGGAGGCGCCGGTGAATGCGCTGGGATTGCGGCGGGTGATGTTCGCGGTGGATGACATGGACGAAGTTGTGGCGCGGGTGGTGGCGCATGGGGCGGAGCTGATCGGGCAGATGCGGTATGGGGATTCGTATCAGCTGGCGTATGTTCGGGGGCCGGAGGGGATTATTGTGGCGCTGGCGGAGGAGATTCGGGGAGGGCGTGAGCGCGCGGGGAAGGGAGCAAGCCGGGCGAAATCGTTGTCACGATCCAAGCCACGAAAGAAGTGAAGGACTCGGTGGGGCGTAGTTCCTATTCCGGGTAGCGATCGCCCAAGGCGTTCCCCCCTTCCCCCCCACGCTCCCTCACGGTCGCGTCTCGGAGGTTTACCCGGATCGAGAGCTACACCTCGGCGGTGTGGGGGGAGAAAAAATGGTTGCGTTGTTTGGGGTGGGCGGGGAGACTTGAGGGGACTTCGGGTGGTCAGTTCTTTGGAGGAGGTTCTTTGATGAGTCGGTCTGCGATGTGGAGAGGGGCGGTGGCGGCGGTGTTGGCGGCGGGGGCGGGTGTGGCGTGGGGGCAGGCGACGGGAGGTGCTGGGGGGTTTGATCGGGCGGGGTTTGTGGCGAAGTTGGCGAGCGGGCAGGCGGGGGCAGGGGATGTGGCGAAGCTGCCGAGCGCGGCGCTGGGGCCGCTGTATGACGCGTGGATGGATGAGGGGACGCCGGAGAAGGCGCGAGCGGCGTTGGGGGAGGGGCTGGTGAAGCTGCACGCGCGGGTGCGGGAGGAGAAGTCGAAGGCGTTGATGGCGGCGATGCGTGCGTGGTATGTGCGGTCGGGACCGGCGGTGTATCGGGCGGGGAAGCATGATGGGTCGCAGGGGGATGAGCTGGCGGGGCAGGCGTTGGACAAGATTGTGGATACGCCGGCGGATGCGTATGCATTGGCGAAGGCGGCGGTGGATGCGGGGAGCAAGGACGCGCTGGTGTGGTATTACTATCAGTCGCGGATGCCGGACGACGGGCCGCGGGATAAGGCAGTAGGGGCGGCGGTGACGTGCGAGCATTTGTGGGAGGAGGCGGCGTATCCGGCGGAAAGGCGGATGTATGCGTTGCTGCGGTGCGCGGCGGCGTTGAGCTGGGCGGGGAATGCGGATGCGGTGAAGGAGGCGAAGGTGCCGGCGGGAGAGGCGCAGCGGTTGTTTGTGGAGGCGATGGGGTTGTTGCCGAAGATTGCGGCGGAGAAGCCCGGGCTGCCAAGTCCGGACGAGCTTTTGTCGCTGGCGGAGCTGGTGAGCAATCGGCTGGACAAGAACGATGCGACGACGACGTTCAACCGGGTGTTTCCGGCGTTCAACAAGGCGTTTCCGAACAACGCGCAGGTGCTGGCGTATGCGGCGACTTTTTACACGCGGTGGGCGTGGGAAGCGCGTGGCAACGGCGTGGCGAACACGGTGACGGATGCGGGGTGGCAGCAGTTTGGTCGTCGGCTGGATCAGGCGGAGCAGTATGTGAAGCAATCGGTGGCGGCGGATCCGGCGGCGGCGGAGGGGCCGACGGCGATGCTGACGATCGCGGTGGGGAAGAGTTTCCCGAGGCCGGTGATGGAGAAGTGGTACACGCGGGCGATGAATGCGAACCCGGACAATTTCACGGCATGCATGGCGAAGCTGAATTATCTGTTGCCGCAGTGGTATGGGTCGGCGGAGGATTGCCTGGCGTTCGGGCGGGAATGCGCGGAGCATGGGACGGGTTTGAACCGGATACCGCTGATTTTGGTGGAGGCGCATCGGGAGTTGCGTGCGCTGTCGGAGGATCAGGCGGCGTATATGAAGGATGTGCGGGTGTGGGCGGATATACAATCGGCGTATGAGAAGGTGCTGGACGAGGAGACGGGGAAGGTTCCGGAGCGGCAGGTGCGGGTGGACCGGGCGATGTATCTGAAGTATGCGGCGGAGTGCGAGCAGTGGGGGGATTTCCTGGACTTATCGAACAAGTTCGGGGATGAGGTGGATATGGAGACGGTGGGGGGGAAGACGTTGCTGGAGTTTTATAAGAGGAAGGCGGCGCAGGCGGCGGACAAGGGGTGAGGGATTGGGTGAACGGGTGAAATTGGGGCGGGGGCGAAGCAGTGGTGCGGGGCGGGAGACATTTCAGGGGATCGGCTGCGGCCGATATGCGGGCGGGGACGCCCGCGTTACGTGGAGCGTTTGCGGCGGAGGAGGAGGGCGGCGGGAAGGAGGAGGGTGGCGAGGGTGGCGGGTTCGGGGACGGGGGTGGATTCGAAGGCGCCCAGGTCGGGGGCGGGGCCGGCGTAGGGGAGGCCGAGGTCCATGCCGGCGTCGATGAGGTCGGAGGTGGGGGTGAGGTGGAGGAAGGCGATGTCGGGGAGGGAGCCGTCTGGGTTGCGGGCGGCGGTGAGTTGGGAGGCGTCGAGGCTTTGGAAGTCGGCGGCGGTGACGGTGAGGGGGAGGGTGAAGGAGTTGTCGGCGACCATTTCGCCGGATTCGTTGAGGTTGGAGACGAGGGTGCCTTTGTAGGCGAGGTTGTTGTGAAGGACTTCGCGGGTGCCGGGGACGGACGAGGTGGGGCCGGGCTGGGTGTCGGTGGCTTCGAGCATGTTGAAGTCAGCGGCCTTGTTGTTGTAGGCGGAGTTGTTGGACCAGACGGCGGCCTGGCCGGGCTGGTGGTTGGCGTAGAAGCCGTTGGCGCCGTTGTCGGCGGAGACGCAGTCGGTGACGGTGTGGACGGGTGGCGGGGAGGGGAAGGCACCGCCGGTGTCGCCGAAGCCGCCGATTTTGAAACCGTTGGCGTTGCCGTCGAAGCGGCCGTTGTCATAGGCCCAGCAATGGTCGAAGGTGACGCCGCCGCCGGGGTTGGTGATGCAGTCGTAGCCGTCGTCGGAGTTTCCCCAGGAGCGGTCGCCGGAGAAGAGGTTGCCGGAACCCTGGGAGTGGCATCCGAAGCCGTCGGTGTTGCCGGCGGAGATGTTGGCGATGCCGACGAGGTTGTAGGAGTCGCAGTTTTTGACGGTGGTGTTGGAGGCGTGGCCGAGGAGGTAGACGCCGTTGCCCTGATCGTCGCGTGTGACGATGGTGTTGAGGGTGTTGCCGTTGCCGGCGATGCGCCAGTTGTCGGCTTGTTTCTGGGTGCCGGCCTGGACGCCGGTGACATCGAAGCCGGAGAAGGTGTTGTTGGAGCCGGTGACTTCGATGGCGCAGACGCGGAGGTTGGCGGGGGACATGGCGGAGAAATCGAGGACGGGTCGGGCGTCGCCGGGATAGGCGGCGTAGGTGATGTTGGATTTGGAGAAGTTGAGGCCGTAGTTGTAGGTGGCGTCGGTGGCGGCGGGGGTGGCGAAGTTGGTGTAAGTGCCGGCGCGGAGATAGACGGTGTCGCCGGAGTTGGCGGCGGATTGGGCTTTGGTGAGGGAGGCGAAGGGGTGGGCGAGAGAGCCGTCGGCGGAGTCGGAGCCGGTGGGGGAGACGTAGAAGGTGGCGGCGTGGGCGAGGGCGGGGAGGAGGATCGCAGCGTAGGCGGAAGGGAAGGCGAGACGCCTGAGGCGAAGGGACGTCATTCGGTGAAACCTCTTGATGCGGGATGGATTCATGGGGCGGTCATCATCGCGCGCGGCGGGGGGAGAGGAAGAGCGGGAGGCCGAGGAGTGCGAGGGCGATGGTGGCGGGTTCGGGCGTGGGAACGGTGAATTGGGTGACGGTGGTGGGATCGAGGCCGTTGGCGGCGTAGTCGACGGTTTGGAAGCCGGTCGTGTTAATGTCCTGAAGGGTAAAGGTGGTGGAGGCGGTGACGTTACCGAGGAGGAGGGTGGCAATGGGAACATTTCCGGAGGCATCGGCATCGACGCCGTTGGGGAAGTTGACGTTTTGATCTGCATAGATGCTGGCCGTGGTGGCGGGATAGGTGGACGTGGTGCCGTTCTGGGTTTCGTCGAAGGCGGAGTTGCGGGTGAAGGAGGTGATAGTCCCGGGGCCGTCGGTGATTGAAGCGGTAATCCCGAAGCTGTAGAGGCCGCCGTCACTGTTTATCTGGGAGGAGCCAGTGCCGGTGATTGCTTCGTTGAGATAAATGGGGAGTGAAACGGTATGCGCGGTGGCGTCGATGGTGGGGGTGCCGGCTGTGAAGGTGTAGGAATAGGTGGCGGCATGAGCGGTGGCGTTTGTGAAGCCGGCGGCGGCCAGGAAGGCCCCGGCAAGTATGGAGCGGCTGGAGAGTGGCGGGCGTTTAAAAGAAAGCATGTGCATCCTCTCAGGTTGATCAATAGGTGTAGGTGAGGCCGACGTCTTGCCGGTCGCGCAGGGAATCGATGGCGTCGATGACGCCGCTGTTGTCGTAGTCGAAGTACCAGAGGTAATTGGCGCTACCGGCGGCGGCGTTGAGCGCCTTGCGGAAGGCGAGGGTATCGAGACTGTCGACGGTACCGTTGCCGTCGGCATCGCCGAAGAGGCGGTGGAAGTTGAGGGTGGAGTTGGAGGCGAGGGATTGGTTGTAGGCGTCGTGGACGGCGGAGGAGTTGACGGTGAGGTCGTAGACGCCATTGGCGATGGAGTTCCCTACGACGCCGTTGCCGCTGAAGGTGACGATGTAGGTGAGGCCGCCGTCGGAGGAGGACCAGGAGAGGGTGGGAAGAGTGCCGATGGGGCCGGCGCCGTTGACGGAGGGGTGGAGGGCGAGGGTTACCGCGCCGGCGGAAAGGGTGACGGCGCTGGAGAAGTGCAGGGTGATGCTGGTGATCATGGAGCGTTGGGCGCTGCCGTCGTTGATGGTGATGGAGGCGAGGGTGGGGGCGGCGGGGACGACGGTGGCGGTGGTGGAACCGCTTATCGAGCCGGTGGTGGCGGTGATGGTGCCGGAGGTGGGGGCGGAGGGGGTGGCGAGGAGGCCGGTGCCGTCGATGGCGCCGAGGGTGGAGGACCAGGTGAAGTTGGCGGGGATGGGGTTGCCGTTCTGGTCTTTGGCGGTGGCGGTGAATTGCTGCTGGGAGTTGAGGGGGAGGTTGGGATTGTTGGGGGTGACGGTGACGGATTTGACGACGGGGGCGTTGGTGAGGGAGGCGGTGGTGACGAGGTCGAGGGCATCGAAGACGATCCAGGGTCCGAGCCAGGCGTCGGTGTCGGAGGAGCCGGAGACGACGGAGATATCGAGGGTGTTCGTTCCGGTTTTGAGTTTGCTGGTGGCGATGGCGTAGGTTTCCATGACGTAATCGCCCTGCCAGTTGCCGGTGGTGATGCCGCGGGAAGTAGGTTCGGTGGGGGCGCCGGGATAGGTGGCGGTGCCTCCGTTGACGCTGACGCCGGGGCGTCCGCCGGCGCCGGAGCGGGTCATGCCGATGCGAAGGGTGAGGGGGGTGGCGGCCTGGGCGGCGGTGAGGGTGAAGGTGATGCGGATGTCGGTGTCGTTGGGATCGGTGGCGGAGTTGAATTCTTTCCATTCGGCCATGGGGAAGGAACTGGCGCTGGAACTGCCGATGGTATATGTGGCGAGGCCGGTGGTGTCGGCCCAGGGGGACATGCGGGAATCAGAGGGGTGCATGTTCTGGATTTTGTCGGCGTTGAGGAATTCGTTGGGGGTGCCGTCGAAGCTGCCGATGGACCAGATTTCGGGCGGGGTGTAGAGAGTGCTGACGATGTTGGCTTTGGAAGTGGCGCCGGCGGAGATGGTGACGGTGGTAGTGCCGACTGCGAGTTGGTTCTGATAGAGGGTTTCGGTGTAGGTGCCGGGGAGAATGCCGGTGATGGTGTAATTGCCGGAGGCGTCGGGGGTGGTCCAGTATTGTGCGGCGGCGTTGGAAAGAGCGACGGTGGGGGTCATGCCGCTGGCGGCGCCGGATTCGATGCCGGTGAGGGTACCGCGGCCGGAGGGGGGGATGTAGCCTTGGAGGCCGATCTGGCTGATGAAGGAGTAATCGGGGGTGGTGGGCGTGGAGCCGTCGGTGAACTGGAGAGCGAAGGGGCCTTTGAGGCCGGGGCGATAGGCTTCGGTTTGGGAGTGACCGGAGAAGGTGTAGTTGTAGAGTTCCTCGGCAGCGCCGGTTCCCTGGAAGTCGATGTCTTTGTAGAAGGGTCCGCCGGAGGAGGTTTCGCGGTTGCCGATGAACATGAACGCGCCGAAGGAGTTGCCGCCGGAGGCGCCGGTGGCGCCGTAATAGGGGGAGGTGATGGCTTCGTTTTCGCCGTAATACTTGGAGGAGGTGGTGCCGGTGGCGCTGTTTCCGAAGACATCGGAGCTTTCGATGGCGCCGGTGGAGGAGGTGTTGTCGGAGGCAGCGGGGTGGTTGGTGAAGATATTCCAGTTGAGATACATGATGAAGCGCATTTCGCCGGGGGAGGGGGCGGCGGCGTTTCCGTCGTAGAAGGCCATGTAGACGTCGTTGTCGCCCTTTTTGGCCATGTAGTAGACGGTGACGCCGGTGCCGGAGGCGCCGCTGTCATTGCAGGTGATGCAGATCCACTGGTTGTTGGGGTCGGTGGTGGCGGTGACGGCGGTGGCGGAGGAGAGTCCGGACTCGTAATGGGAATGGCGGGAGGTGGAGGAATAGGGGGCTTCGAGCTCGGTGCCGTTGAATTTGGTGGAGGTGAGGTCGCCGATGGAACCGCCGGCGGAGGTATCGCGTGCGACGGAAAAGACAAGGTTGGCGCCGGTGTCGATGGTGAAGGCGTGGCTGGTGGTGGTGAGGCCGAAGGAGAAGAGAATGCGGGATTCCAGGGCGGCGAAGAGAGCGGAGCGCGGGCGGTGGGGTGTGGAACGTTTTCGCGCCATAAAGGCAAACTCCGCAGGAAGATAGAACCGGTAGGGGCCGGCGGCGGGGGGTGGCCGGATCGCTGGAGGAAGTACCGTCGTCCGATAGCGAGGGCCGAGTAAAATACCACCGTTTTTGGGGTAAGCCAAACGAAAGTATGGGGAGCATAGGTAAAAATGGGGGTATTTTAGGAGCGGCTGGGGGCGAGGGTGTCGCGGAGGGCGTCGCCGAGGAAGTTGAGGGAGAGGAGCGCGAGGGAGAGGCCGAGGCAGGGCCAGGTGATGAGCCACCAGCGGGTGTGGACGGGGTTCATGGCGTCGATGCCCTGGGCGGCGAGGTTTCCCCAGGAGGGGAGGGGGTCCTGGATGCCCAGGCCGAGGAAGGAGAGGAAGGATTCGGAGAGGATGGCGTTGGGGACGGTGAGGGTGCCGTAGACGATGATGGTGCCCAGGAGGTTGGGGAGGATGTGACGGAGGAGGATGCGGCGGGGGGGGAGTCCGAGCGCGCGGGCGGCTTCGACGAAGGGCTGGTCGCGGAGGGAGAGGACCTGGCCGCGGATGACGCGGGCCATGGTGAGCCAGGAGACGGCGCCGATGCCGATGAGGAGGATGAGGATGTTGGCCCAGTTGGAGGCAGCGATGGGGCGGAGCCAGCGGGCATTGCCGGTGACGGGGTCGGGGTGTTTGAGGAGGTATTCGAGAGGTCCGACGAAGGAGACGCGCATGAGGATGACGAGGAGGATGTAGGGGAGGCCGTACATGACGTCGACGACGCGCATGAGAAAGGCGTCGGTGCGTCCGCCGGCGTAACCGGCGAGGAGGCCGACGGAGGCCCCGATGAGGATGGCGATGAGGGCGGAGGCGATGCCGATGGACAGGGAGATGGCGCCGCCGAGGAGGAAGCGTGCGGTGAGGTCTCGGCCGAGGGAATCGGTGCCGAGGGGGAACTGGCGGGAGGGGGGCTCTTTGACGTGCTGGAGCTGGTGCTGATCGGCGTATGCGGATTTGGTCCAGGGGATGGAGGCGAAGCAGGCGATGGCGAGTGCGAGGAGGATGATGAGGCCGAGGATGGCGGGGGGGTGGCGGGAGAAGCGTCGGAGGGCGAGGGCGGCGGGAGAAGGCATGGAGCGAATAGTAAATGGTGAATGGTAAATGGTAAATGTGGCGGGGGCAGGGGCGACTTGAGGTTGTGTTTTGGTGGCGGGGTTTTAGGATGGGGCGCGTGGGCGGAAGCATGGAGTGCGTAATGGATAGCCGGTTCACGCTCAAAGACGCGGTATTTGTGTTGTTGTTCATCGTGGTGATCGGGGCGGTGGTGTTCGCGGGGTGGATGTTTCACTACCAGGAGCTGCGTCTGACGGCGGTGCAGCAGACGGTGAGCCAGTTGGGGGACGTGCAGAAGCAGCAGTTGGCGACGCTGTCGCGGATGGAGATATTGCTGCGGAGCGGGGTGCGGGTGAGTGCGACGGGCGAGGGGAGCGGCGCGGGGACGCAGGCGAGCACGCAGGTGGCGGGTGTGATCCGGCGGACGGAGGCGGATGGGAGCCAGTACGTGTATTACCCGGAGGTTCCGGATTCGCCGCGGCAGCCGGACAAGCGGCCGGATTACGCGTATGGGGATTGGCTGGTGCAGAACCTGGGGATGGAACCCGGGAAGGTAACGCCGTTCGTGGCTGAGGACGACATGTCGGGGGCGATGGCGGATGGTCCGGTGCTGGAATCGCTGGTGGCCCAGGATCCGCAGACGGAGGAATGGTTTCCGTATCTTTCGGACTGGTATCGCGTGAGCGCCGATGGCTTGAGGCTGACGTTTCACTTGCGGAAGGGTGTGTGTTTCAGCGACGGGAAGCCGATGACGGCGGAGGACGTGTTATTTTCGTTCAACACGGTGATGAACAAGGATGTGGACTGCGCGCCGTTGCGGTCCTATTACGACAAGGTGAAGAGCTGCCGCAAGATCGATGAGCGGACGGTGGAATTCACGATGAAGGAGCCATACTTTCTGGCGCTGGAATTCGTGGGGGGATTGAGCATCATTCCGGAGCACGTATACAAATTCACGACGGGGGAGGAATACAACCAGCGGTCGTCGCTGCTGGTGGGAAGCGGCCCGTACCGACTGGAGAAGTGGGAGCGGGGGCAGCAGATGGTGTATGTGCGGAACGAGAAGTACTGGGGAGATCGGCCGACATTCGACCGGCTGGTGTACCGGTTCATCAGCAATGCGCAGGCGCAGCTGCAGAGTTTTTTGAACGAGCAGCTGGATTATGTTGGGGAGCCGATCCAGCCGGACCCTGAGATTTACCTGCAGTATTCGCAGGATCCGTCATTCCAGAAGAAGTTCATTGCGTACAAGTATTCGCAGCCGGCGGCGATGTATATGTACCTGGGGTGGAACTGCGACCGGCCGATGTTCCAGGACAAGCAGACGCGCAGGGCGTTGACAATGCTGGTGGATCGGCGGGCGATCATCGAGCAGATGCTCAAGGGATTCGGGGCGGAGATGACCGGGCCGTTCAATCCTCGTTCCAAGCAGAACGATTCGACGATCAAGGCGCTGCCGTACGATCCGGCGGGGGCGAAGGCGATGCTGGCGGCGGCGGGGTGGAGGGCGGGTGCGGACGGGGTACTGGAGCGGGACGGGACGAAGTTTGAGTTCAACCTGTCGCTGCGGACGGGTGTGCCGATCCGGGAGCAGATTGCGACCTACGTGCAGCAGCAGTTTCAGCAGGCGGGGATTCGGGTCCACCTGACGCCGTATGAGTCGTCGGTGCTGCTGGACCACCTGAACAAGCGGGAATTTGACGCGGTGCTGGCGGGCTGGGGCGGCGGTGGCGTGGAGAGCGATCCGAAGCAGATATGGTCGAGCGAGAGCATCGCAAACGCCGGGAGCAACCATGTGGGGTTTCGGAACGCGGAGGCGGACAAGCTGATAGCGGAAGGGGAGCGGACGATCGATGAGGAGAAGCGGATGGAGATATGGCATCAGTTCCAGAAGATTGTGTATGACGAGCAGCCATACACTTGGCTCTATTCGGAACAGGACTGCGCGTTTATCAACGGTCGGTTCAAGAACACGGAGCCGTATCCGACGGGGCTGTCGCCGCTGGATTGGTACGTACCGGCGGTGGAACAGAAGTACCGATGAGAAAACGCAAAACGCAAAACTCAAAACGCAAAATGGAGATGCAGCACGGGTGCGCCGGGGGTGGCGAGTGCTGAGTTATATTTTGCGGCGGATCGTGCTGATGGTGCCGACGCTGATCGGGATGACGCTGCTGCTGTTTGTGATCGTGCGGATGGCGCCGGGACTGACGACCGGCGGTGGGCAGACGGGGGAGATGTCGCGGGAGGCGCAGCAGGCGATGCGGGAGAAGATGACCCAGCGGCTGCACCTGGACAAGCCGCTGCCGGTGCAATACCTGATGTGGCTGAACGATTCGCTGCATGGGAACCTTGGGGAATCGATTCAGTACAACACGAAGGTATGGGACCTGATCAAAGAACGGGCGCCCGTGACGATCGTGATGAACCTGATTTCATCGCTGATCGTGTACCTGATCGCGATACCCGGGGGGATGCTGGCGTCGATAAGGCGGGGGCAGGCGTTTGACGTGGGATGGAGCCTGCTGACGCTGGCGTTGTTTTCACTGCCGATCATCTGGGTGGGGGACATGCTGCTGGGGTTTTTCGCGAATCCCAGGTACATCGGGTGGTTTCCGGTGGCGGGGACGCATGCGACGAGCACGGAATGGCTGACGTCGTGGCAGTACGCGGGGGATTACCTGCTGCACATGGTGCTGCCGGTGACGACGTTGAGCCTGGGGGGATTTGCGTACCTGTCGAAGCTGCAGCGGGCGGCGATTCTGGACAATCTGGGTCTGGATTATGTGCGGACGGCGCGGGCGAAGGGGCTGTCGGAGCGGGTGGTGATGGTGAGGCATGTGTTTCGGAACAGCCTGCTGCCGATGATCACGGTGTTTGCGGGGATCATTCCGAGCTTGCTGGGTGGATCGGTGGTGGTGGAGCGGATTTTTTCGATCAAAGGGATGGGGGACCTGGTGGTGAGCGCGACGACGGCGCGGGACCTGCCGATCGTGCAGGGGGTGGCGTTGATATCGTCGGTGATAACGCTGGTGTGCCTGCTGTTGACGGATATCTGTTACGCGCTTGCGGATCCGCGGGTGTCGTATGAGTGAGATGCAACCGCTGGCGCGCGGGGACGTGGTGGGTCCGGCGGGGGCGATGCCGCGTGCGGACGAGGAGTTGTCGGGTCCAAGCCGAACGTTCTGGGCGGTGGTGGGACGGGCGTACTGGCGGCGCGCGATGAACCGGGTGGCGACGTGGTGGGTGGGGTTCATCGTGGCGTTGACGGTGCTGGTGCCGTTTCTGGCGAATGAAGCGCCGTATACGGCGGTAATGAAGCTGCATCCGCTGGACGCGCAGGGCAAGCCGCTGCCGGTGTTCTGGGCGCGGGAGTGGCCGCTGTTTCGGGATCTGACGCGGGTGGACTGGATCTGGCTGGTGTGGGGCGCGGCGATCGTGGCGATTCTGATAATGGGCCGGCGGCGGGGCGGAGCGCGCGAACAAGGCGGGGAAGAATCGCCGCGGGGGCGGTGGTTGTGCAAAGCGGCGGTGGTGGTGGGTGTGGCGGGTGCGGCGTCGATTGCGATCGCGTGCCTGAAGACCGATTATCTGGACGCGCGGGACTATCACCGCCTGGCGCACGTGGGGGCGGGGGAGGAGGCGCAGATGAAGGAGGCATTGTTTCCGCCGCTGCGATGGGGGTATGCGGACCAGGAGCCGCTGGAGGCGAACAGGCTGTTCAAGGAGCCGTCGGCAGACCATCTGCTGGGGACGGATCAAAACGGGCGGGATGTGTTGTCGCGGCTGTTGTGGGGGGCACGGGTGGTGCTGGAGATTGGGCTGGTGAGCGAGGTGATCGCGCTGGCGATCGGGTCGGTGTATGGGGCATTGATGGGTTATTTTGTGGGGAAGGTGGATTTGTTAGGGATGCGGTTCGTGGAAATTGTGGAGGCGGTGCCGCTGCTGTTTCTGCTGATCACGATCGTGGCGGTGTTCGGGCGGCAGTTTTTCGTGCTGATGGTGATCATCGGGGTGACGGGGTGGACGGGGATCGCGCGGTTCGTGCGGGCGGAGTTTCTGCGGATACGGCAGGCGGATTATGTGGCGGCGGCCAAAGCGATGGGGCTGCCGCTGCGGAGCATCCTGTTCCGGCACATGCTGCCCAATGGGCTCACGCCGGTGATCGTGAGCTTCACGTTCGGCGTGGCGGGGAACATCGTCAGCGAATCGATCCTGAGCTTTCTGGGGATCGGCGTGGAGCCGCCGACGGCCAGCTGGGGGGCGATGCTGGCGGATGCGGGGGATCCGGGGGTGGTGTTCCGGTGGTGGCTGGCGCTGGCGCCGGGGCTGATGATTTTTCTGACGGTGTTCGCGTACAACATCATCGGCGAGGGGCTGCGCGACGCCATTGATCCGCGGTTGAATAAGCTGGAGTGACGGGGCACGTAAATGGCCACGAAAAACACGAAAGTCACGAAACGGCGACGAGATGCGAAAGGAGGTAATTGGTAATTTGTAATTGGTAATTTGCTGACGCATCGGTGGGGGCCCCATCCTCCGGCGACAGCCAATGACTAATTACCAATTACTAATTACAAAGCACATGGACGAGCAAGCGCTGTTGGAAGTGTCGGGGTTGATGACCTACTTTCGGACGGAAGCGGGGACGGCCCGGGCTGTCGATGGGGTGTCGTTTTCGGTGTTTGGGAACCAGACGCTGGCGATCGTGGGGGAGTCGGGGTGCGGGAAGAGCGTGACGAGCATGTCGATCATGCGGTTGCTGAGTTCGCCGCCGGCGATTTTTGCGGGGGGCAGCGTCCGCTACAAGGGGCGGGACCTTTTGAGCCTGAGCGAGAAGGAGATGCAGCGGGTGCGCGGCGGCGAGATCGCGATGATTTTTCAGGAGCCGATGACGAGCTTGAATCCGGTGTTCACGGTGGGGGACCAGATTGTCGAGGCGATCGAGCTGCACCAGAACAAGCATGGGTCGGCGGCGTATGATGTGGCGGAGGAGGCGCTGCGGCGCGTGGGGATTTCGGAACCGCGGCGCCGGCTGAGCGAGTATCCGCACCAGATGTCTGGCGGGATGAAGCAGCGGGTGATGATCGCGATGGCGCTGGCGTGCGAGCCGGGGCTGCTGATCGCGGACGAGCCGACGACGGCGCTGGATGTGACGATCCAGGCGCAGATATTGGAATTGATGCGGGAATTGCAGCGGACGACCGGCATGGGGATTCTGCTGATCACGCACGACCTGGGGGTGGTGGCGGAGAACGCGGACGTGGTGGCGGTGATGTATGCGGGGAAGATCGTGGAGTATGCGGACGTGTATGAGCTGTTCAGCAACCCGCTGCATCCGTACACGAAGGGGCTGCTGGCGTGCGTGCCGAAGCTGGGGCAGGAGCGGCGTGGGGCGGGGAATGTGGGGCGGCTGTTCACGATACCGGGGATGGTGCCGAGCGCGACGAAGTATCCGCCGGGCTGCCGGTTCGCGGCGCGATGCACGGAGTGCGTGGGGCATGTGCGGGAGCTGGAGGAAAAGGAACAGCCGGAGCTGCGGGAAGTGAAACAGGGGAGCGGGGGGGGGCACTGGGTGGCGACGTGGAATGCGCCGGGGTATGCGGAGGGGAAAGTGACGGAGCCGCGGGTGGCGTTTCGGCGGCAAACACAGGCGGATATGGCAACAGGGAGCGTTTGAGGCGCCTGGCGAGATATAATCGCCACGTACGTAGAGTGAGGGCCGAATGATGGGTCGAACAGCAAGCCATGCGACACGGGTGGAGCTACCGGCGAGGCAATTGTCAGCGATGAAGAGGCGGGCAAAGGCCATGGGCCTCACCACGGCGGAGTATCTCAGGAACCTGGTTTCGGAGGACCTTGAAGCGGATCGGCTTGCCCGGACGAAGAGCTGGGAGGAACTGACCAGGCCATTCACGGAAGTATTCAGAGGCATGTCGGAAGCGGAGCTGGATGCGTTTGTGGATCGCGCACGGAGGGCGCCATCGTCCGCCAAACGGAGGCTCTCTTGACGGCCGGAACATGCGTGTTAGTCGTTGATACGAACACGGTGGTTCGAGCGGTGGCGGATTGGTCTTCAGCCGCCGGTCGTGTGCTCAAGGCGGCCGAAAATCACAGGGTGAGGTTGCTTTTGAGCCGACCGGTGATGGCGGAATATCGGCGTGTACTGAGTCATGTGGAATTGCAGAGGAAGTTTTCGGGCATTACGCCGGTGACAATAAATGCCACGCTAAAAGCCATGAAGTATCGGGCAGGGTCATTCGAGAAGGGGAACGTACGATTTTTGCTTTCCCGCGATCCGGATGATGCCAAGTTTTTGGAACCGGCGATTGCCGGCGAGGCGACGCACTTGCTGACGTATGACAAAGACTTGCTCTCATTGAGGGAGTGGCATGATGATGCCGCGAGGCGCTTCCGCCAGCGCGCCCCGCAAACGCGGATCATGACCTCAGAGCAGTTTTTGGCTGAGCGGCGGGCACTACCGGGTTCATGGCAGGTCTGGTCCAGGCTAGAGGGTGAGAGATGAGTGGACGCGTGTGGATGGCGATGGCGGCGGGGGTGTTGATGATGGCGGGGGTGGCGCGCGCGGAGCATTATGATGTGTTCGTGCTGGCGGGGCAGTCGAACATGGATGGGCGGGCGAAGGTGGCGGATTTGAAAGGGGATCTGGAGAAGTACGCGGGGCCGCAGGCGGATGTGAAGATTGCGTATTCGGATTCGACGGCGCGGGGCGCGCCGCTGTCGAGCAAGGGGTGGGAGGAGCTCAAGCCGGGGTTCAGCGTGACGACGGGGAAGGAGAAGCCCAGGGCGTTGCCGGGGCCGACGTTTGGGCCGGAGCTGTCGTTCGGGCGGGCGATGGCCGATGCGCTGGGCAAGCAGCATCACGTGGCGATCATCAAATTCGCGGAGGGCGGGACCAGCCTGGCGAAGGATTGGAAGGTCGGGACAGACGGCAAGCTGTACGCGCAAATGCTGGCGTTTGTGAGCAAATCGCTCGACGACATGAAGGCGCACGGGGACACGTTTGAGCTGCGCGGGTTCGTCTGGCATCAGGGGGAAAGCGATGCGACGTTGACGGCGGAGCAGTATGAAAAGCTGCTGACGAACCTGATCGAGCATGTGCGGACGGATCTGAAACCTTATCGGGGGAACGCGGCCGGGGAGCTGCCGGTCGTGGTGGGGGAGGTCTACGACAACCACCAGCGCGACAGCATTCTGGCGGCGCAGCGGTCGGTGTGCGAAAAGGTGAAGGACTGCGCGCTGGCCGGATCAAACGGACTCAACACGTTCGATAAGGGCACGCATTTCGATGCGGAAAGCCAGATCGAAATGGGCAAGCGCATGGCGGCGGCGATGCTGACGATGTTGAAGGGAGGTCCTGAGTGACACAGACGATCGCACAGCAGCAACCCGGTCCGCGGAAGATTGGCCTGCCTCTGCTGCAAGTCGAAAAGCTGCGCACCTATTTTCCGATTCGCAAGGGATTTTTCCGGCGGGTGGCGGGGTATGTGCGGGCGGTCGAGGATGTGAGTTTCGCGGTGGGCGCGGGGGAGACGCTCGGGCTCGTCGGCGAATCGGGCTGCGGAAAGACGACGGTGGGGCGGACGATTCTGCGGCTGATCGACTGGACCGGCGGGACGGAAATTTCCGGCAACGTGCTCTTCGACGGCGTGGATGTGTTTTCGCTGCATGGGCAGGAACTGCGGCGTCTGCGGCGGCAGATGCAGATCGTGTTTCAGGACCCGGTGGGGAGTTTGAATCCGCGCATGACGGTGGGAAGCATTTTGAGCGAGCCGATGCTGGTGCATGGCCTGGTGGCGCGCAGCGGCGTGCGGAAGCGGGTGGCGGAGTTGCTCGATCGCGTGGGCCTGCCGGCGGGAACGGCGGACCGGTATCCCCACGAATTTTCCGGCGGCCAGCGGCAGCGTATCGGGATCGCGCGGGCCTTGGCGCTCGAGCCCAGGTTCATCGTGTGCGATGAGCCGGTGAGCGCGCTGGATGTGAGCATTCAGGCGCAGATTCTGAATTTGCTGGCGGATTTGCGGGCGGAGCTGGGGCTTTCGTATCTGTTCATCGCGCACAACCTGGCGGTGGTGGAGCATTTTTCAGATCGCATCGCCGTGATGTATCTGGGCCGGATCGTGGAGCTGGCGGATGCGGCGGAGCTGTATCGCAACCCGAAGCATCCCTACACCGTGGCGCTGCTGTCGGCCGTGCCCAAGCCGGACCCCGCCGGCGGGGGGCAGCGGATCGTACTGGGCGGCGAGGTGCCCAGCCCGAGCAATCCACCGAGCGGTTGCCCATTTCATCCGCGGTGTCCGCTGTATGCAGAGAAGCGTGATGAACGCTGCATCACCGAGATGCCGCCGCTCGAGGTGAAAGGCGGCAATCCGCGGCACCGGGCGGCGTGCTGGCTGACGGCGTGAAGGGCGCGAGGGGAGCGGCGTTTTCCATTTTTGAATTTCGATTTCAATGGGGCGGCGTTGGGGCAAATTTGAGCACTCTCAAAAAATCTTTGCGGGATTTGTTTTTCTGCTGCGCTTATGTGCTGTGAAGGAGGGCCCTGTGGTTGGACGTTGACGAAGTCTTCGCGCTCTTGGCGGGGGTGGCGGCGGCGGTGTGGGGAGCATGCTGGTGGTGGGTACCGCTGTGGACGGTGCGCCGCCGGCGCGCGTGGGTGGGCGGATGGATCGCACCGACGGTGGCGGCGGGTTGCCTGGCGGGCGTGTGGTGGGTGCTCACGACAATGGCGGATCCGGCGGTACGCGGGCATGCGGAATATGAGCTGCTGTTCTTCGCATGGGGCGCTGCGTGGCTGATGTGGGGGCTCGGGGCGATGGGGTGCTTCGGCGTGAGCTGGCGCGACGATGTGATCGAGCGCAGAAATCCGGCTGCGCTCCCGGCGGCATGCGGGGTGATGATGGGAGCGACCTGCGTGTACGCGGGCAGCAACATCGGTACGGGACCGACAATCTGGACAACCCTCGGGCCTGCGGCGCTCGGAACGGCGGCATGGCTGGGCGCGTGGATCATCATGCAAAGCATTGGGCGCGTCGCCGAGGCGGTGACGGTGGAGCGTGATGTGGCCAGCGGGGTGCGGCTGCTGGGCGTGCTGGCGGCGGCGGGACTGATCATCGGAACAGCGGTCGCCGGCGACTGGGAATCGGCGATGGCGACGGTGCGCGATGTCGTCGTGATCGGCTGGTCGGCGTGGGTGATCGGGGCGGTCGGCGGAGCGATGCAGCGCCTGTTGCGGCCGCGCGTGGGGGCGCGCCCGGACGTCTGGACCGCGGGTTGGGCGCCGGCGGCGATGCTGGTGGGCCTGGCGTTGTTGTGGGTTTTGAAAGCGGGGGCCATTCGATGAGCGCCATAGTGATGGACACGGCGGCGTTGCGGGCGACGGAGTCGTTGCCGGCGGAGCGCTTCGCGGCGGTGCGGCGCGAGATGGTGCTGCGGCACTGCAAGTGGGATCCACAGGTGGGCGACGTGCGAACGCTGGCGGATTTCGCGCTGGTGATGCGGCGCGCGGAGTGGCGGCGGATGGCGCGGCTGGCGGAGGCGCTGGCCGCCGAGACCGTCGCGGCGGAGGCGGAGTTGCTGAAGCGGCCGGAGTTGTGGCAGGAACTCGGCGTGCCGCGCCTTTTATCGCGGGTGCTGACAGGGGCGCGCAATGCCGGCGCTGCGGCGGGGGGGACAGGGCGGGTAATGCGGTTTGATTTTCATCCGCGCGGTGCCGCAGAGGCGGGGTGGTGGGTCTCGGAGGTGAACAGCGATGTTCCGGGCGGATTTGCGGAGGCATCGGCGTACGCGCGGTTGATGGGCGAGGCGCTGGGATTGGAGCCTGCGGGCGATCCCGGCGAGGCGGTGGCGCGGATGATCTGCCAGCGGGCGCGAGGTGGCTTCGTGGGGTTGCTCTGTGCGGCGGGGTACATGGAGGATCGCCAGGTGGTGACCTATCTGGCGCAGCGGGTGCGCGCATGCGGATGTTCGGCGGAGCAGGTGGGGTTGCGGGATTTGCGGTGGCGCGACGGCGAAGCGCGGCTGCGTGATGGTCGAGCGCTGGGAGTGCTGGTGCGGTTTTATCAGGCGGAGTGGCTGGCGCAGTTGCCGCGGCGTTATCGCTGGCAGGAGGCGATCCTGGGCGGACCGACCGTGGTGATGAATCCGGCGCCCGCGGCGCTGACGGAGAACAAGGCGTTTCCGCTGGTGTGGGACCGCTTGCGAACGCCCATGGAGACATGGCGGCGCATGCTGCCCGAGACGCGGTCTCTCAGCGACGCGCCGTGGCGCGCCGGTGAATGGGTGCTCAAGGAGCGTTACAGCAACAACGGGGATTCGGTGCTGGCCGTCGGCGAGGGAGATCTGCGGATGTGGCGGCGGGCTGAGCGCGAACTGCGGCGGCGGCCCGGCGCGTGGGTAGCCCAGCGGCGCTGCGCAGTTCACACGGTGAAAACGCCCCTCGAACCGATGCGCCCGTGCATCGGTGTGTATGTCGTGGATGGACGGGCGGCTGGAATTTACGGGCGACTGTCGCGCGGATGGGTCGTGGATTTTGCGGCAACGGACGTGGCGGTGCTGCTGGAGGACGATGGCGATGGTGGCTGATCAGGTGTTTGAGGCCTGGGCGCCCACGGGCGGTGCGTGGTCGGACTGGGTGAAGCCGGTGCTGTTCGCGGCCATGGCGCGAGAAGGAGACGCGCGGATGGAGGCAGCGTCGCGGGTGGGAGCCCTCGTGGCTGATCGCGCGGCGGCCGGGGAGGCGGCGGCGGCGGTGGCAGGGGATGCCGCCACGGCAGTGGTGCTCGATCTTGGGGCTGTGGCGGCGGTGGAGATGGGTCTGGCGTTGGCGCAATGCGGAGCCCGTCCGGTGCCGTTGTTCAATGGCGCCGCGTCAGGCGGTGAAGCGCGGCGGACGCTCGCCGGCCAGGGCACATTCGGCGTCTGCCTGGATGTCGGCCCGGCGATGATGGCCTTGTGGCGCGGGGCGGAAGTTCTGTGGGGGCTGCGGCTCCCGCTGGATGCACCGCCGGTATTTCTGCTGGACGCGGACCGCCGGACCGGACGGTGGACAGCGGCGCCGGGCGTGTTTGATAACCGCTGGATTTCGTTGCCGACGGATTTTCCGTCGGGGATCGTTTTGCGCGAGCGCGGGATTAGGCGCACGGTGGTGGTGTCGGTCGACGGCCGCATGGCGAACGATCTGGCGCACACGCTGATGCGCTGGCAGGAGGCGGGGGTGGAAATCTGGGCCGGGACGCTGGGGCGCTCACCCGAGCGCACGACGGTGCGGTCGCCGCGATGGTATGGGTGGGTGTGGCACGGCGTGCTGGCGTCGATGGGATTTCGGCGCAACTGGCTGGGCGGGTTCGGAGGGCGGCTGTCCGAAAGCGGTGGCGGAATGGGGTGAGCCGTTCATCTTGAAGGTTGCGACCCGGGAGCGGTGGCGGGAATCGGCCGCTCATATTGTGGGCCGAAGAGGGTGGGCTCCGGGAAATGCGGGACGATCAGTATCGGCCGAATGAGGAGGAGGAGTTCCGCGGGTTGGCCGTGGGTATCGGTGGTGGGATAGGGCCCGAGGAGAGCGACATCTTTGCTGGCCAGCGTGATGGTGGCGTGGACGTGCGCGGGAGGATCGACGGAGGTGAAGGGGTGGGGATTATCGGCGGCGGGGGCGCCAGAGATCAGGGGGGTGTAGGCGAGTTGGAGGGCGAGGTGGATGCGGTGGTCGTTTGTAAGTGTTGGGGTGACGGTGAGGATGGAGTGCGTGTCAAACGGCGGCTGCTGGAGTGGCGGTGTGCCCATGGAGCGGACATAGTTGCGCACGGTGGTCATGCGTATTCGGACGGTGTGGCGGTTGGGAATGACGGCGCGGGGAGCGGTGATGTTGGTGGTGCGAGCCTCGCTTCCAATCTTCTGGAGCATCAGCGAGAGCTCGTAATTGTCGACAACCGGACGGGCTGAGGGGGCGGTGCGCGAAGGAAAGAATCGCGGGGCGTCTGACGCCAGTCGCACATAGGCCGCGGTCGGGAGGACGAAGTAGCGGCTCTCCATGGAGATGACAGGCCGCTCTGCCTCGGACTGGCCAGTTTGTGAGCAGGCCGTGAGGAACAAGGCAAGCAAGGCAAGAAGGTGGCGGAAAAACATCGCGCGGCGACCTCGCACAAGGGCCCAGAGTCGGCCGGCGAAATATACCCTAAACGGGCGAAATAAAAAGGGTTAGGAGGAAACGTTGAGGCGGGTGCATCCGCGCTGGCGGCGGTGTGATTTTTTTGAATTTTCGCGGAAGGGCCGATCAGGATGCATATAGTTATCTGTCGTTTCTGACGATGTACCTTGCAGGGTGGTTTGGATGCCGCCCCAATTTCGGGCCGCCGCTTTTAAGGATGCGGGTGCCAGCCATGTGGAACTTACCCGGACCGGTCATTCTGGACCTCAACACGCAGCGGGACCTGCTGGGTGCGGAGGGTGCTTACCCCGTCTTTCAGGCCGAAAAGCTGATCGAGCCCCTGAAAACGCTGTTCAGCTTTGCCCAGAAGCAGACAATCCCGGTGATCTCCACCCGGCTGCATCATGTCGTGCCTCCCATCACCTCCGGCGGCCCGAGTTCTCAGCGGAACAATGGCAAGCCCATCTGCACGCCCAATACCCCCGGCTACTCCAAAATTTCCGCCACCACCCTTCGCCGCCGCACCGAATGGCAACTCGATTGTGACACCTCCCTGCCGGTGGAGGGCTTCCGCGATTCGCAGCAGTTCGTCTTCGACCTGCCCTCGCTGAACCTGTTCGAATGCCCGCGGCTGGACCGGCTGCTCTCGGAAATGACCGCCGAAGTTTTCGTGCTCGTCGGAGCGCCGCTGGAGCACACCGTCCGCACGGCCGTGCTGGGCCTGCTTGCCCGCCGGCACAAAGTCGCCGTCGTCTCCGATTGCCTGGGCATGTGGGATCCCTACGAAGGCGACATGGCCCTGCGGCAGATCGAATCGAAAAACATCCTCTGGCTGACCGCCAAAGAAGCGACGGAGAAATTCGCGCCGGTGACGCGGCGCTCGCTGCGGGCGGATCGGACGAAGGCTCGTACAGCCCCTGCGCCCGCGCATAAGCCGGTTCCCAACAAGACGCCGCGCGGGGCGTTTCGGATTTGACCTGGAACAATTAGAAAATTGGTTCCACTGGTAAAATTGGAATGGGCCTGTGCGAAAGCGCGGGCCTGTTTCGTTTCCGCGGCCGCGTCACGTCAAGCGTTTCGAGTTTTGCGTTTTGCGTTTTGCGTTTGGCGTTGGGCATTTTTTACTTGCACGCCCAGCAGTGATACACGCCGCCGGGGGGCATGTTGGCGACGACCAGGTCGAAACGCACCTTCTCAAAGACGTTCTTGTAGTAACGCCAATACCAGAAGGGCACTTCCGTGATGTTCGAGAAGACGCCGCCGTCGACGAGGTAGCGGCGGACCGCGGCGAGCATGCGCCGCCGCACCGGCTTGGGCAGCGACGGCGTGGGCAGTCCGGAGACGAACGCATCGACGCCCTCGATGTTGAACTTTTTGAGAATGCCGTCGAGATCGCGCACGTCGCCCTGCACGATGTGGACGTTCTCGTGGCCGGCGAAGCGTCGCTGGAGGATCTTGGCGAAATCGCCATCGCGTTCGATGGAAATGAACGTGGTGCCGGCGTGCAGGCGTTTGATGATCTGCTCGGTGATCGGACCGGTGCCCGCGCCCAGTTCGACGATCACTTTCGCCTTGGCCCAGTCGATCTGCTTGATGGTGGCCTTCGAGAGCGCCGGGGAAGAAGGCCACACGGAAGCGATGGTCACGCCGTGCTTGAAAAACTTGGAAAGGAACAGGAAATTCTCGCGCATGCGCGCTTTGCCGGGCGCGTGTCGCGGGGCGGGTGCAGCGGTCGAGGATGAAGATGCGTGGGAGGCGGAGTGGGGGGTATGTGCCGAATCTCGCATGGCGAGGCGCTCTCCAGGGGGGATGAACGGAAGTCCGGAAGTGCCTGAGGGCAGGAGGAATATACCGGGCCGGTGAAGGAGACACCAGCGCTGCGGAAGAGGAGGGGGGCAAAAAAAGAAGCGGCCGATCGGGGAGATCGGCCGCGCTGTGCATCGGGTGAACGGGGAGGGCTTACTCGCCGGGCATGGGCACCGCGGGCATGGTGGCGGCCGGACGGCCGGTCGCGCCGGAACGGGCGGGCGTCGAGCGCGGCGTGGTCGAGCGGCTGCGCGCAGGAGTGCTGCGCGGAGCGGGCGCGGCGCCGGGGCTGGAAATCACCAGATTGTCCGGAACGGTTGTCGGCCGAACATAAATATCGACGCGGCGGTTCTTCTCGTTGCCGCGATGGCCGGGGGCGTTGGGAACGATCGGCCGCTCCTCGCCCCAGCCCGAGGCCATGAGGCGGTCGTGGTTGACGCCATCGGTCCGCAACACGTCGGCGACCGCCCAGGCGCGGTTGGTCGAAAGAATGTCGTTGGTGGGGTTCATCCGCATGGTGTTGGTCTGGCGGATGGGAATGTCGTCGGTGTGGCCAACGACCTGGATTTCGTTCTTGGCGATCTCCGGCATGTCAAAAATCTGGGCCAGCTTGGCCAGGGCTTCCTTCGCCTGCGGCCGGACTTCCGTCGACCCCACGTCAAACGTGAGATCGGACTTGAGGCGAAGCATGCCCAGGCGCTCATCGAACTCCAGCAAATTGGGATACTTGGCGGCAAGGTCGCGCAGGGCCGCGTTCACCGGCTCAGGCAACGCGGGGCCGTTGTCCGCCATGGCGAGCAGGTCGTTGTACTTCTTCTGCAGGTCCGCAAGCTGCTGGGCGAGCAGGTCGCGCTCCTTGCGGATGGCATCGAGGCCCTCGTTGCCGTTGAGCTTGTCCAGCTGCGCGATCCGCGCTTCGAGCTCGGCAATCTTGGCCCGCGACGCGGCGAGATCGTTCTCGGCCTCCGCAAGCTGGCTGCGCGCCTGCTCGAAGGAAGTGTTCAGCCGCTTGTATTCATCATTCGAAACGCAGCCGGCAAGGCTGGAGAAGACCGTGGCGGCCAGGAGACATGCCCCGACACGGGCAGGTCGCGAGGAGAGCCGGGGCAGAGAAGGGGCGGACAAAGAGACCGGACCGAGTTTCATACCAAAGACTCCGCTTTTGGTGGCCGAGGGGAGGGGTTCACGAGGACGCGCATCGCCGCTTGAGGGGTGCCGGCATGGGCGGACGGCCCTGAAGCGGCGCATAGGGAGGGTTTATCGGCCCACCCGTAAAGGAAGGGTGAACTTTTACATGCGACCGGGGGCGGGGTCAAATGCCAAGTCCGATAACCTTTATGGGGGGGGATCTTTTATGGCAATTGCTCGTGGCATTGGCGTCCCCGCCAATGGCGGCCCGCAGGCCGCTCCGTCCGGACTCAACATCCGCGCGCTCTCAGCGCATCAGGCTTCGGCCCCACACGGGCGGGACGGCAATGCCGTAAATGATGGCCACGCCTCGACACGCGAGGTTTACTTCGGCAGCCACCTTTCCGCATTCGTGCGATACAGCTTGAGCAGCACGTCCGGTGGAAGCTCGACACCTTGCAGCCGCGGAATGCCATCGGCGGGAGACCGGTCGAATGTTCCGGTGGCGGGGTTGAAGCCCTGGCCGCCATCGGGGTCTGCGATCGGCGACGCAATGACCTCAGCAGATTCCCATGTCTTCTGGTGCACCCAGTAGCGCGACGCGTAGTGATCCCAGTCGTACTTGTCGCCCACCACCAGATCAGAGCCAAAGAGGATGCGATCCTGGTAAGCGATGATGAAATCGCGCACCGCCTGGGCGGATTGCTCCGCCACCGCGCGGGCGATCCACTTGGTCGCGGACATGTCGATGATGTAATGCGGGAACCGGTCGAGCCGTTTAGCCAAGGCGTCGATCGCTTCCAGCGACCCGCCGAAGTGCGCTCCCATGTGGATGCGGTCGGGATATCGCTCCAGCATGCGCTCGAGCTGCGCGAACTGGTCGGAAAAAGTCCCGTAAGTTCCATCCGCATACACGCCTTTGCCATAGAACCACGCCTTGGGATCGCCGACATGCGTCATGAAGTGATAGCCCAGATCGTACGCATGTTTCGCCACGCCCAAAATGCGCGGATCATCCAGCGTGATGCCCCAGCGGCGGCACGTTCCGGGAGCCGCGTGGAACTTGATCATCCGCGCGCCATGCCCGAAAAATTCCTCGATCCGCCGGTGCCAATCCTCGACAAACGCATCATCGAATGTCATCTGTGGTTTCCACGCCGGCACCGCGATGAAGCGAAACTGCCCCGGAAATTCCGTCTGCAAGGGCACGACGTGCTCGAGCTGGCACATCGTGTAAAACTGCGTCACGCCGTACGCCGCCGCCACCTCGACCAAAAGCCGCGTCAACGCCGGCTCACGCGTGTGATTGTGCACATCCAAAATCCCCCCCGGCACCTTCACCTTGTGCGGCGGAATCTCCCGGAAATTCACGCCGGTAAGATTATGAGCAGGGGGCGCGGGGGAAGCGGAAGCGTCAGACGACATAGAGACCTCCTGAAACTCGGGCAGGCAATTGTAGCGGGGATACCGGGATGCGTGGCGACCGTTTACAATGCCGCCGCACGTCTTTCGAGCGTTCGCTCCCCGGCACCGCGGTTTCTTTTTCCGAGAAGGACTCTCCATGACCGAGCATGTGGCGATTGTGACCGGTGGCAGCCGGGGAATTGGGCGCGGCATTGCCGAGGGGCTCGGCCGGTTGAAGTGGCGGGTGGTCGTCAACTATGCCCGCAACGAGGGCGCGGCCAGGCAGGTCGTCGAGGCCATTGAAAAAGCCGGCGGCCGGGCGCTGGCGGTGCAGGGAGACATCGGCAGTTCAGCGGATCGGGAAGGCCTCGTGGATCAGACCCTCGCCGCCTTTGGGCGGGTCGACCTGCTGGTCAACAACGCCGGCGTCGCTCCCAGCGTGCGCGCCGATCTGCTCGAGGCCGGTGAAGATTCTTTCGATCGGCTGATGAACATCAACCTCAAGGGTCCTTATTTCCTCACCCAGCGCGTGGCCCGGGAAATGGTCCGCGAAATCAAGGAGCCCAAAAGCAAGCGGCCGTCGGACCTGCACCCCGCGATCGTGATCATCTCATCGATCTCCGCCTATACCGCCTCGATCAACCGCGGCGATTACTGCGTCGCCAAGGCCGGCCTGGCCATGATGACCAAGCTCTACGCCGCGCGCCTCGCCGAATACGGCATCAACGTCTACGAAATCCGTCCCGGCGTCATCGAAACCGATATGACCGGACCCGTAAAGGCCAAGTATGACAAAATGATCGCCGAGGGTCTCACCCCCATCGCCCGCTGGGGCAGGCCCGACGATATCGCCAAGGCGGTCATCGCCGTGGCCATGGGGCTGCTGCCATTCTCCACGGGCGAGGTGATCAACGTGGACGGCGGCTTTCACATGCGCCGGCTGTAAGCGACGCCGCCCGCGTGGCGGCTCGGGGGGCGGGGGAACGATCCGCCCCAAACCCCCGGCTGATCACTTGTCCCGGGCCGTCACGTACTGCGCCGCTTCGATCAGCGCCTCGCGCGCTTCGCTCGGCGGCAGGATGTCCAACGCCCTGATCGCTTCCTCCACCAGCCCCTGCGCACGCTGGCGGGCGTAACCGATCGAATCGCTCGGCCCGATCAACTGCCGCACGCGCTCCACACGATCCAGGTCCTGGCTTTCCAGCAGCGCAATCAGCAGGTCGCGATGCTGCGGCGCCCCGTGCGCGAGAAAATGAATCAGCGGCAGCGTCAGTTTGCCCTTCTCGATGTCCGTGCCCAGCGACTTGCCCACGGTTTTCTGCTGGCCCACGATATCCAAAACGTCGTCCACGATCTGAAACGCCAGCCCCAGGTGCCGCCCGTACGCCGCCAGCGCGTCGACCACCTCCGGCCGCTCGGTGGCGTACATCGCGCCCAGCCGGCAGCACGCCTCGGTAAGCGCTGCGGTTTTCCGGTAGATGATCAGGAAGTAGGTCTGTTCGTCGAGCTGCCAGTTGTGCCGGTGGTAGTTCTGCGTCAGCTCGCCCTCGCACAGAATATTTGTCGTCTGCCCAATCAACCGGCTGGCCGTCAGCGTGCCCGCGCGCGGCTCCCCCCGCAACCGGCTGCACAAATGAAAGGCGTGCGAAATCAGGTAATCCCCCAGCAGCACCGCCGCTTCGTTGCCATGCAGGTGGTTGATCGTCGCCCCGCGGCGCCGCACCTCCGCGCCGTCCAGGATGTCATCGTGCACCAGCGTCGCCATGTGCACCATTTCCACCACCGTCGCCAGCGTGATGTGATCGTCGCTGAGCCCCTCGGCCGAATCACCGGCGGCCGTGCCGGCGAGCAGCACCAGCGTCGGCCGGAGCATCTTTCCCCGGAACCGCGCGACGTGCGTGACCAGTTGGTTGACATTGGCCAGATCGGAGGCGAGTTCGCAGGCGAAAAGCGCCTCGACGGCCTCCAGCTGCGGAGAGATGAGCTGAGCCAGCGCTGGAGCGACGGGAGCGGGGGGGCTCGGGGGGCGCGCGGCGGGCAGGACGGGCATGCGTCATCCTTCCGGTAAAACGGACGGACAGGGGGGAGAATCAAACCTCCGTGAACCACGAACGTTCAATTCTTATTGAAAGTATAAAAACAATTGACGCAATGTCCAGAGAAGTTCGTGAAATTTTGCACAAGTCCCCACGCCGCCCACACCCAGCCCCGCCCGCATTCTAATTCCGCTCGCCGCCGCCCACAATTCACCACCTCACGACCCCGCCTCATCCCACGCTCGCCGCAGCCGGTCCCGCGACATCTTCAGGTACGTCCGATCCGGCGAGAACACCTCCAGCGTGATCGGCCCGTCATACCCGCTCTTCTTCACCGCCCCCACATGCCCGACCCACTCCATCCGCCCCACACCCAGCGGCAAGTGCAGATCGCGATCCCCGCCGTTGTTGTCGTGCAAATGCACGTGCGCCAGCCGCCGGCCAAACCGCTGAAGAATCTCCTCCGTCGTGTTGTGCGCCACCTGCAGGTTCGCATGGCCGATGTCCAGGTGCAGCCCTAGCTCGGGCATCGGGTCCAGCAGCTCCGCCAGCTCCGCCGGCGTGTTGAAGACCCCCGGCAGGTTTTCGATCATCAGGCCCACCCCGAGCTTTTGCGAAGTCTCCCGCAGTTCGCCAAGCGTCTGAAGATTGCGTTGAATCCAGAATGGCCGCTCGTGCATCGGGATGTGCCGGTCGGGATGCAGATTCATCCACCTGGCGCCAACCTGGGCGAAAACTTCCAGGCAGCGTTTACATTCTGCGACCGATCCCTGGCGGACTTCCTCAAACGGGCTGGCGAACGGCAGATAATACGCCGTATGCCCGACCACCCGCATGCCATGGTCCTCCAGCGCGTGCCGCACGTCGCGCGGATTCACCAGCCAACTGCTTGCCCCCGGCGGCTCGAGCGTCAAATCGATGAAGTCCAGGCCCAGGTCCGCCATCCATTTGATCTCGCCCAGCACGTTCTCGCGCGGATGGTTCATGGCGCCGATCAGCATGGCGTATCCTCCCAGTCATGATGCAGTCCCCGCGGCGCCGGCTCTCCCAGAGGTCGCGGTCGTCGCGGTGGGACCGAACCAATCACGGGAGTCCAGCATGCGGATATGCTCCCGATCGACCTCCGGCGCATGCGGACCGACCCGTGCCGGTGTGATGCCCAGCGCCGCCCACACCTCTCCCGGCACCAGCTCGTGGGCTTTTTCCGGACACGCCCACGAGAACACTTCAAGCAGCGCCGCCAGCACCGGCCGATCCTCGCCGACGCGCGCCAGAAAATGCTTCCAGTCCAAAGTCGCCGCCCGGTTGTACAAAATGTTCAGCAGATCGCCCCAGTCGCAGCGGTCGCGCTGCAGGATGTACAGCTTTGCCCACATCAGCTCTTCCGGCGGAAGCAGGCGCAGCGCCGTGCCGCGGATATTCACCGCATCCCCCCGCGTCAGCCACGCTTCATCCACCTGGGCCCGATAATTGGCCATCTGCCAGATGATATCGACAATAATGCCCTGGCCATCGTGCGATCGGTAAATCCATTGACGGTCATAGGACTGAACGTCGTAGTAATCCCGCAGACCCGCCGCTCGTGTCGCTTCGATCAAGCCTTCCCGCTGCGCCGGCAGCACGTATAGGTCCATGTCCTTGGTATTCCGGCAGCGGTTTGCGTAATGCGAAAAAGCCAGCCCGCCCCCGATGACGAAGCGGATGCCGCGCTTTTGGGCATCGGCGATCACGCGGTGATACACGGCCCATTGATCGTCGGGCACGAGATGACACCAGTCGATCGTGGGGGAGGTCGGCGGCGGGGAGGGGTTCATGGGTGCTCCCGGGGTCAGGTGCAAAAATAGTCGAAGTATCCTCTTGCAAACGCTGTGCACGGTCAGGCATATAGGGGGTAAGAAATAACAGCAGAGGATTTAGCCGTATGCCCACGCCTGCGCTGAGTGACACGACGACCGACGGAATCCGCGTCGGTGCCACCGCGTTCTACATTCCCGAGGAATCCTCCCCCGACGAAGATCGCTATGTGTTCGGATACCGGATAGTCATCGTGAACGAAGGGCTGCATCCGGCCACGCTCCGGTCACGCCATTGGGTCATCATCGACGCCGAGGGGCAGGCCAAGGAAGTCTCTGGCGATGGCGTCGTCGGACAGCAGCCGCGCCTCTCCCCCGGCCAGGCGTTCAAATACACGTCGTACTGTCCGCTGGGCACGTCCTGGGGAACCATGGAAGGCACCTATCACTTCACGCGCGATACCGGCGATGAATTCGACGTCGTCATCGGCCGGTTTTACCTCGCCACGGGTAAGAAACGATAAACGCACCGCGGCGCGGCTCACCATTCCGCTTCGCCGAAGGGGTTGAGCGGGGTCTTGGATTTGGGTTTGGGCAGGTGGTTGAGAAGGTCCTTGCCCAGGCGGACGACTTCGTCGGAATCCATGCGCATGTTGAAGCGCGACCCGGCCAGCGTGGCGATGCGCTGGCCCGAAAGCACCAGCAGTTCGGCATCATCCATCGCAGCCTTGCCTTCACGCTGAGCGTAGGCGTTCACCAGGGGCGCCCGGCGGAAAATCTGCGGCGACTGCACCTCGCTGACCGCGGACATCTCGACATACTCCGCGACGCGCAAACCGTCCAGGTCCGCAAAGGCGCTGCGTGATGGCAGCACCGGAACCACCCCGGCGACCTCCTTCGCCGCGGCCAAACCGTCTTCCAGCGCATCGAGCAGCGTGAATGGCACGGCGGGGCAGCAGCCGTCGTGGATCAGGACGGTGTCGATGTCGTCGTGGAGTTTTTCGAGGGCCTGCTGGACGCAGCCGAACCACTCCGATCCGCCGCCGGCGACGGTGACGCCCTGGAAGCCCAGGTGGGAGGAGAAGCGGTCGCGCATTTCTTCCATGTCGTCGGGGCGCACCACGACGATACGCTGGGCGATGTGGTTGCGGGGGGTGTAAAGTTCGATGGTGCGAAGGAACACCTCGCGGCCGTCGATTTTGGAAAACGGGCGCAAGGCGTTTTTGGCGACGAAAGCGGGGGCGACGATGGGGATGATGACGGCAAGCTTCATGAGGCGATCTCCCGGAACACGGTCCAGCGCATGATTCTACGCGCGCGCCGGCGGGAGGAGTACCGGCCGGGCGCTGCGCGCGTGGGTGGAAGCGCGGCGGTGAGCGGAGTATTATTCCCCGACTTCAGGTTCAAACTTGTGAAGGGATGGCCATGCCTCTGTTTGATTCCACCGGCAAGCTGGTATTGCCCACGCGGTCCAACGTTGCCGACACGCCGGGGGCGGGATACCAGGTCGAGGCGCTGGGGAACATGCTGCCGAATTTGATGCCGGGGCGTCCGGCGCACGACGCCATCGCCCCGCGGAACGCCGAATACACGCGCTATCGCGAGATGACCGTCGACCAGATGCTGCTGGAAAATCGCGTGGTTTTCCTCGTGGGCGAGATCAACCATGTGTCGAGTTACAACGTCATCATGCGGCTGCTGTATCTCCAGAGCATCCGCAAGGACCAGGACATCATGTTGTACGTCAACTCGCCGGGCGGCAGCGTGGACGACACGCTGGCGATGTACGATACGATGAAGTTCCTGACCTGCGACGTGCAGACTTTTTGCATCGGGCAGGCGATGTCGGGCGGGGCGGTCATCCTCGCGGCCGGCAGCAAGGGCAAGCGCTATGCGCTGCCGCACGCCAAGGTGATGATCCACCAGCCCTTCGGCGGCATCTGGGGCCAGACCGAAGACATCGCGATCCAGGCGCAGGAGATCATCAAAACCAAGAAAACGCTGACCGAACTGCTCTCCCGCCTCACCGGCCAGCCGCTCGAGCGCATCGCCGAGGACCAGGAGCGCGACAAGTATTTCGACGCCCACGAGGCCAAGGCGTATGGCCTGGTGGATGATGTGCTCGAGGAAAACGACCGGCACAAAAAGGAAGAGATCGCCAGCCAGCAGGAGAGCAAGCCGCGCTGAGGCGCCTGCCCCGACGGTTGACGTGCCCCCGTGGGCGGCTGACACTGCCGGGGAGAATGCCGGTTTCCGCAGGGAATGCTCATGGCTGAACGCGCGGTGTTTCTGGATCGCGACGACACGCTGATCGACAACGATGGCTACCTTGGCGATCCGTCGAAGGTGAAGCTGCTGACCGGCGCCGCCACGGCGCTCTCGGCGATCCGGGCGCTGGGGTATCGGCTGATCGTGGTGTCGAACCAGTCGGGGGTGGCGCGCGGCATGTTCGATGAGACGGCGGTCGAGGCCGTCAATCAGGAGATGTGCCGGCAATTGCGTGAACAGGCCGGGGCGCACATCGACGCTTCCTATTACTGCCCTTACCATCCGGAAGCTCCCATCGCGGAATACCGGGTGGACCATGAGTGGCGGAAGCCCAAGCCGGGGATGCTGTTGCAGGCGGCGGCGGATTTCGGGCTGGATCTGGCGCAGAGCTGGATGATCGGCGACCAGCCCCGGGATGTGGCGGCGGGGGCGGCGGCGGGCTGCCGGACGATTCTGCTGCGCGATCCGGAGAAACACGCCAAGGCGGTGGCCACTGGCGAGGCCGATCCGCCGGCGCTGCAGGTGTCGCCGAATTTCATCGTGCGGACACTGGCGGATGCGGCGCGGATCATCGCGCGGGAGGGGCGGAATCCGCCGACATCCGGCAGCAGCGCGCCGCTGGCCGGGCCGGTGAGCAATCCGCCGGTGGCGGAGGCGGCGGCGCCGGTGTCAAATGCCGCGACGCCGGCGGAAGCGACGGCCGCGGCGGCCCAGGCGGCGCCGGCGGCTTTGCCCGCGGCGGAATTGACGCCCAGTCTGGAGGCGGCGGTGGAAAAAATTGCGGAACGACTCTCGCGGCAGATGATGTCGCAAGCCGTCCAGGCGCCGGCGAACACTGACAAGCTCACGCGGACGCTTGATGACCTGGTGGCGCAATTGCGGCAGCAGAACCGGCATGCGGACCTGGAGCCGGAGTTCTCGCTGGCCAGGCTCGCGGCGCTGATCGTGCAGATCATCGCACTGGTGGTGTTCGTCATCGGGTTGTACATGCTGGTGACGGCGGGCGTGACGCTCAAGGACTGGACGGCCGTGGCGCAGATCCTGGTGAACCTGGAACGCACGATGGGGTTCCTGCTGGCGGCGGTGTTTTTGCAGGTGGCGGCGCTGGCGCTGTTGATGGTGTCGCGCCAGCGGTGAGCATCCGCATGAATCGACCGATCGAGATTCCCGCGGCGTTGACGCACTATGTGGAGAGCGTGGCGTGGGATCGCCGGGACGGTGGGGGTGCCTACCTTGTGCTGCCGGGGATTGCGCCCGTGGCGGGGTTTCAGTGTGCGGGGCGCTTGTGGGTGCGGCGCGGAGATCAGGCGGAGCGGTTGGCGGCGGGGGGGATCAGCGGCGTGCAGCGCGAGGCGCGGCATTTTGTTGCGGAAGGGGCGACGGAAAGCGTCCTCGTGCGCTTCACGCCTTGGGGCGCTTACGGCTTGCTGGGGTGCTCGCTGGCGGAGTTGGCGGACCGGCAGGTGGGTTTGGAGGAGGTGGTCGTGGGTGGGCGGGAGATGGAAGAGCGCGTCGCTGAAAATCGCACGGAGGAGGCGGGAGCGATCGTGGTGGGCTGGTTGATCGAGCGGCTGGAGCGGCGGCGGCGCGAGGCCCATGCGGAGGTGGTCGAGGCGGTGCGGCAGATCGTGGCGTCGGGCGGCGGGGCGCGGATCGAGCGCGTGGCCGATCGATTGCTGATCGGTCGCCGGCAACTGGAGCGGCTGTTTCGGGAGCAGATCGGCATTGGGCCCAAGGAATTCGGGTCGCTGGTGCGCCTGGGACGGGCGGTGCGGGGCATGGGCGAGGGGCGGCCGTGGGCGGAGGTGGCGGCGGCGGCGGGATATGCGGATCAGGCGCATTTTCAGCGGCAGTTCAAGGAGCGCGTGGGGGTGACGCCGGGGGAGTTTGTGCGCGAGGGCGGGCCGGGCGGTTCGCCGCATGTCGCAATTGTTCAATACGAGCGTTGAGGGTTTCACGAGAATGCATCGATCACGCGGGCGCCGGGCTCGCAGATCTTGGTGTGCTGTTTGTGGAGCGATGCGATGCGGCATGTGTTGGATGTTGCGGTGATTCTGGAATCGACGCGGTTGGCGTTTGAGGGGCGCATGGCCTTTCCGGAGGTGGTGGCGGCGCTGTCGAAAATCGGCGTGGAGCGGTACGAGGCGGATTTGACGAGCCTGACCAAGACGCATTACAGCGCGTGCGGGGATGCGGTGAGCGACAGCTTGCCGTTGGCGGATGCGCCCGAGGCGGCGGAGCCGTGGTCTGAGGAAGGCGTGAAGGCGGCGATCCGGGCGGCGCAGCAGGGGGAGATTCCGTATCCGGAGTTTTTGCGGCGCATTCTGGCGGCCGGATGCGCGGGGTACTGGGTATTCATTACGGGAAGGCGGGCGATGTATCTGGGACGGCGCGGGGAGGTTCACGTGGAGCTGTTTCCGCAGCAGCGGTGAGGCGGCGGGGGGCCGTCCGGGGCGGGGGCGGCTGTGGGAATTTTTCATGACAGTTCTCCTTCTCCCGGGGGGGGTTAAGGTGCGGCGGCGCAGGTGGAGAGGGCGATGCTGGCGAGGGCGTCGGCGGCGAACTGGATGTCGGGGAGGTTGAGGAAGGGGCCAAAGGAGAGGCGGCAGGTGCCACCGGCGGCGGTGGTGCCGAGGTGCTGGTGGGCGAGGGGGGCGCAGTGGAGACCGGCGCGGGTGAGGATGCCGAAGTCGGCTTCGAGGCGGTCGGCGAGCTGGTGGGGGGAAAGGTTGTCGATCTGGACGGAGAAGACGCCCATGCGGTGTTTGATGCCCTGGGGGCCGAGGTAGCGGAGGCCTTCGCATCCGTCGACGGCTTCCATGAAGGTTTTGCAGAGGTTCTGGTCGTGGGTGAAGAGTGCGGGGACGGTTTTGTTGAGGATCCAGGCGAGGCCTTCGGAGAGGCCGGCGATGCCGACGGCGTTGTGGGAGCCGGATTCGAATTTGTCGGGCATGAAGTCGGGCTGTCGGGGTTGTTCGGAGATGGAGCCGGTGCCGCCGAGGCGGAGGGGTTCCATGATGGATTCGAGTCCTGGGCGGATGTAGAGGGCGCCGGTGCCGAGGGGGCCGAGGAGGCCTTTGTGTCCGGGGAAGGCGAGGAGGTCGATGAAGTCGGCTTGGAGGTCGATGGGGACGTGTCCGGCGGTTTGGGCGGCGTCGACGAGGAAGGGGATGTTGGCTTCGCGGGCGATTTTGCCGATTTCGCGGATGGGCTGGAGGGTGCCGGTGACGTTGGAGCCGTGGACGACGGCGATGAGCTTGGTGTCGGGGCGGAGGGCTTTTTTGACGTCGTGGGGATCGACGACGCAGGCGATGGGATCGACGGGGAGGTAGGTGGCTTGGAAGTTGGCGGTATCGGCGTAGGCGTGGAAGGGGCGGAGGACGGAGTTGTGGTCCATTTGGGTCGCGATGGCATGGCTGGGGGTGTTGGCGCGGAGGGCCGGGGCGAGGATGCCGTGGATGGCGGTGTTGAGGGCGTCGGTGCAGTTGAGGGTGAAGAGGAAGTGGAGGGGGTTCTGGCCATGGAAGAGGGCGTTGAGGCGATCGCGGCAGGTGTGGATGACGGCGGCGGAGCGTTGGGCTTCGACGTAGCCGCCGCGGCCGGCGGAGGCGCCGATGTCGGTGGCGTAGGCGGCCATGGCGCGGAGGACTTCCGGGGGTTTGGGGAAGCTGGTGGCGGCGTTGTCGCAGTAGAGGCGGCGGGAGATGGTGGGGGGGGTGGTCATGTGGGGTCCTCCGAGAGAGGGATTGTAGGGCGCGGGGGCGGGGAGGGGGAGGGGGAGGCCGGAGTGCCAAATGCCAAATGCCAATTGCCAAATGGGGGGCGACCGGCGGGAGGGGGGGACAACGAGGGGAAGAATGTGGGGTTTTCTTCGATGTATCGGGGGTGTTTTGGGAAAAAGATTGAGTTTTTGCCGTTGTGTTTTTGCAAACTTGGGGTTTTGGTGCTTGTGTATGGGGTTTTTGCGGGGATTTGACAGAGGGGTTGAGGGGTGGGTGGTAAATGGCGCAAGTTGCGGGGTGTGAATTTGGTGAATGTTTGGGCATGATTGTTCTCCCTGCGACGGCACGTTGTCGGCCGAGGCCGACCGCTTCAAGGCGCGGTGAGGCGTCGCATGGGAGAGAACGGATTTGGGGTGGGGAGGGTTCCGGGAAAGTTTGGGGATTTTTCAGTACCGTCCGGGATTTTTCTTAACAAAACGTTAACTTGCGCTCTCGCCCTAAAGATGGCATAGTTTCTGGCATGGGCCAAGCGCATCACGCCAGAGGGATTGCTGATCCGGGGGAGTTTCCCCTGGCCCCCGGTG
>DASZTO010000015.1:0-71271 GCA_035548175.1 Phycisphaerae bacterium
CCTCGCCCAGCAACTCCAACTCATCGCCCAGAACCACGCCCAATCCGCCATCGCCCGCCTCCTCGAACTCTCCCGCTCCCACCACCCCGCCACCGCCCGCCTCGCCACCACCCAACTCCTCGCCTTCGCCAACCTCCTCCCGCCAAACCCCCCAAGCCCAGGGGTTCCACCCCCTGGGGCCAATGTCCCCCCACGCGCGCCCGCCCCCTCCCCCCCGCCCGCCCCCACCCTTTCGTCTTTCGTCTTTTGTCTTGCGTCTTTCCTCGCCCTCGCCTTCCTACTCCCCCTCCTCACCTGCTACACTCTCCTTTCTATGAAGCAAATCTACCTCGAAACCTTCGGCTGCCAGATGAACGTCCTCGACTCCGAACTCGTCGAGAACCAGCTCCGCACCCTCGGCTACGATTTCACCCCCTCCCTCGAAGCCGCCGACGTCGTCCTCTACAACACCTGCTCCGTCCGCGAACGCTCCGAACAAAAAGTCTGGTCTCGCCTCGGTCTCCTCAAAGACCGCAAGGCCGCTGACCCCTCCCTCGTCGTCGGCGTCATCGGATGCATGGCCGAACGCGATGGCCTCTCCCTCTTGAAACGCATGCCCCACGTCGACCTCCTCTGCGGTCCCTCCGAACTCGACCAGCTCCCCGCACTCCTCGACAACGTCCTCAAAACCGGCAAGCAACATCACGCACTCGCCGGCAACACCTCCCGCCGCTCCAAAACCCTCCAACAAGTCCAGGAAGGAGACGGCCTCGAAAACCTCGACCTCTCCCGCTCCTTCTCCCCCGCCGGCAAATCCCCACGCCAGGCCTACGTCCGCATCGTCCGCGGTTGCAACAAATTCTGCACCTACTGCGTCGTCCCCTACACCCGCGGCGCGGAAGTCTCCCGCTCCCCCGCCGCCCTCCTCGACGAATGCAAAAAACTCGTCGACGCAGGCGCCCTCGAAATCACCCTCCTTGGCCAAACCGTCAACCACTACCGCTTCACAGATTCCTCCCGCGCTACCTCCTTCGCCGACCTCCTCGCACTCCTCCACGACAACCTCCCCGACCTCCCCCGACTCCGCTTCATCACCTCCTTCCCCGCTGACTTCGGCGACGACATCCTCCACGTCATGGCCCAGTCACCCCGCATCTGCAACTACCTCCATATCCCCGCCCAGTCCGGCTCCGACCGCATCCTCAAACTCATGAACCGCGGCTACACCACCGACTCCTACCTCGCCCTCGTCCAACGCGCCCGCAAAATCGTCCCCGATATCCAGCTCGCAGGCGACTTCATCGTCGGCTTCCCCACCGAATCCGACGATGACTACGCCGCCACCCGCGCCCTCGTCGAAAATGTCCGCTACAAAAACTGCTTCATCTTCAAATACTCCCCCCGCCCAGGCACCGTCGCCATCAAACGCCACCCCGACGACGTCCCCGACGACGTCAAACGCTTCCGCAACAACGACCTCCTCCGCGTCCAGAACCGCATCTCCAACGAACTCAATCGCGAACTCCTCGGCCGCACCGTCGAAGTCCTCTGCGAAGGTCCCTCCGGCTGGAAAGACAGCGCCGACGCGGATTCCGTCATCACCGCCGCCCGCCCCGCCGGTGCGAATTCCTGTGATTCCCATGAGCCGCGCGTCGAACTGGGCGCCCGTCTCGCCGGCGCCCTGAAAATTCTCCCCTCCACGCCCGCCCCGCGCCTCGACCGTCACGGCCAACCCTACCGCGCCCCGCGCGCCGCTCCGATGCCGGAGGGATCGATCCAGCTCGCCGGCCGCACCAGCTACGATCAACTGGTAGTTTTTCCCGGCGCTCCGGAACTCGCCGGCCAAATGGTTTTCGTGCGTCTGGAAGAAGCGCACGGCATGACCATTTTCGGCCAGCTCGCCGGCTCAATTCCGCCTCCCCCCAGTTTGCCCAGCTTTTCTGACAACAAGCACTTACAGTCAGTTTGACGCGGCAACTTACCGCCGCGCCGTGCGTGTAGCCCTCTCCGGCGGCCGGTTAAGTGCATCTGCGAATCGGCCGAAAAAATCGGTAGTTATTTCCCGGCTTCGCGGCGCGGGATTTTCTTGAACTCCGATTTGCGGATGGGTACACTGCAGGCCATCGGGAGAGAATAGCCCCTCCGGCTTTGCGCAGTACCAACAATCTTCAAACTCGGGCTTTGCCGTCGGCGCTTTTGCACGGATCGTGTCCCTATGCCGGTTGAGTCGGGTCTTCAACTTTATCTCAACCAGATCAACACCGCGCCCCTCCTGTCGGCCGAGCGCGAGAAGGATTTGGCGCGCCGGATCATCCGCGAGAACGATCCCTCCGCCCGTGAGGAAATGGTTCGCTCCAACCTCCGCCTCGTCGTCAACATCGCCAAAAATTACGCCAACCGCGGTCTGGCCCTCCAGGACCTGATCGAGGAAGGCAACATCGGGCTGCTCAAGGCGGTGGAGGGATTCAACCCGGAAATGAACATTCGCTTTTCCACCTACGCTTCGTGGTGGATCAAGCAGGCGATCAAGCGGGCGCTGATCAATTCCGTGCAGCCGATCCATATTCCGGCGTACATGGTGGAGATGATCGCGCGGTGGAAGCAGGCGGTGGCGGAGCTTGAGGACAAGCTGGGGCGGATCCCAAACATTGAAGAGCTTGGTCGCGAGATGAAGATGTCGGCCAAAAAGGTGCGCATCATTCAGCGGGCGGTGCGGGCGTTTCATTCGCCAACGCAGGCGCAGATCACGGAAGAAGACGGCCTGGCGCTGCACGAGATGCTGCACGACGAAAAGACGCAGACGCCCGACGATATCGTGCTGGGGCGGGATGAGGTCAAGACGATTTACATGCTGCTCTCGAAGATCGATCGGCGCGAGGCGGAGATTTTGAAGCTGCGCTTCGGGCTGGCGGACGGGGAGCCGCTGACGCTCAAGGAAATCGGCGAGAAGGTGGGATTGACGCGGGAGCGGGTGCGGCAGATCGAGTCGGATGCGCTGAAGAAGCTGAATGCGTATCTGACGGCGAACAAGCTGCCGACGTTGCAGTCGCTGGGCGGGGAAGTGCTCGAAGCGCCGGCGCCGGTGACGACGGCGGACGAAGAGTATTGATGGAAACGGGGGAAGTTGCGTCTCCGGCGCCGGCGGGGATAATCGTGGATCACATCGGCGCATTCCGGGCAGCATGGCAGGATCAGCGGAACCGCTGGAAGAAGGTGCGAGCTTGCCGGTCGAGAAGGACTACTACGCGATCCTGGGCATAGCTCCCGGGGCGACGGCGGAGGAAATCCGGCTGGCGTTCCTGCATAAGGCCATGGAATGCCATCCGGATCGGGGAGGGACGCACGAGAAGATGGTGGAGCTGTCGGAAGCGGTGGAGATCCTGGCGGATCCGGAAAAGCGGTCGCTTTACGACCGGGTGCGCAGCGCGGGGCGCAACGAGATACTGGTCGCGCAGTGGCGGCAGGCGGAAGCGGATGCGACGGCGCGGGCGCGGTCTTACCCGGAGAATCCGGCGGATTTTTCGGCGTGGCTGGATGCGATCGCGGCGGACGTGCAAAAGACGACGGGCGGCCGGATGCTCACGGGACTGGCGGCGGGCCTGGTGTTCGGGGCGGTGGTGGGATTTCTAGCGGCGTGGTACATGGCGATCAATCCGCTGATCGGGGCGGGCGTCGGCTGCGTGGCCGGCGCCGTCGGCGGCGTATTTGCGGCCGCGAGCAACGAATCGTTCACGGCCCGGGGGCGCGTCGGAAGCTGAAGGGCATCGGCATCTGCAAGAAGGAAGGAAGCGATGAAGAGAGCGGCAAATCGAATGGCTCGCCAGGCTGCGCCGGTGATGGCGGTGCTGATGGCGATGGCGTGGGCGCGCGTGTGCATGGCGGATGCGGCGTCGGACTTTGCGAAGATTCACTGGACGGTGGGCCCGGCGAGCGTGCCTTTGGGCTCGGTGGCGACTCTCAACGTGCCGGCGGGATACCGCTTCACCGATGCAACCGGGGCCCTGATCTGGGCGCGCTTGACGCAGAACCCGCCGGGGGGCGAACTGGGCGTGCTGGTTCCGCCGGAAGACTCGGGCAAGGAGTGGTTCATGTCGTTCGAGTTCGACGACATGGGCTACGTGAAAGATGATGACAAGCTGGACGGGAGCGCGGCGGCGGCGATCCTGCAATCGGTGCGGGACGCCACGGAAGCGTCCAATGAGCAGAGGCGGCGGAACGGGTGGGAAACGATGACGGTGGTGGGCTGGGAGAAGGCGCCTTTTTACGATCCGACGACGCATTTTCTGACATGGGCGATTCATGGGCGCAGCTCCGGCGGGTCGGAGAGCGTCAACTACGATTCGCGCGTGCTGGGGCGTCGCGGGGTGATGAAAGTGACGCTGGTGGACGATCCGGGCGCGATTGAGGCGACGGTGCCGACGTATAACGCGCTGGTGGCGTCGATCGCGTTCAAGCCCGGGGAGACGTACGCGGAGTTTCGGTCGGGCGACAAGGTGGCGAAGTATGGACTGGTGGGCCTGATCACGGGAGGCGCGGCGGTGGTGGCGGTGAAGTTCTGGAAGCCGCTGATGAAGCTGGGCGCGGTGGCAGTGGCGGCGGTGGCGGGGCTTCTGGCGAAGATCAAGAACATGTTCAAGCGCAAGAAGGCATGAGTGATTTTGAATTACTGCTGGTGGTGCTGGGGGGGCTGTATCTGAGCGAGTCGCTGTTGTGGGTGCGGCGCGGGACGGTGGTGCTGCGGGCGCTGGCAGGGCGGCGGTTCCGGGTGATGCATCCGTCGGCGGGTTTTGGATCGACGGGAGTGGGGCTGGTGTTGTTGAATCCGTTGCCGCCGCTGGGGACGGCGTTCCTGTGCCATCAATGGCCGCTGTCGGTGACGCCGGAGGCGGTGTGTTCGTTCGTGCCCAACGTGATCAACGTTCACGATCGGCCGACACATCTGGGGCATCACGTATTTTTCGCGGATGTCGAGGAGATCGCGCATGACGGGCGGACGCTGACGATCAACGGGAAGGCATTTGCGCGGGTGAATTCCGAGAGGATGGCGGAGGATTTCGCGGGATTTCTCGGAAAGCTGCGGGAGCTGCCGGAGGGTCGGCGCGGGGCGGCGATCGACGCGGCGCTGGCGGAATGGATGAGCGTGCGGCGGGTGCGGAGGCGCGTGCGGCGGTATCGGCGTGAATCGCGGGTGCTGCGGGTGTACAGCCACGGGGTGCTGGTGGTGCTGTTCGGGGCGATTCCGGCGTGCATCGGGCTGATGCAATTTCGGCCATGGCTGCCGGCGTCTCTGGCGGTGTTGGTGGCGCTACTGGCAGGAACGGCGGCGACATTTTTCGCGGCGCACCGGCGGCTGTTTCCGGGATCGAGGATGGAGCGTTGGAAAGTGGCGGCGACGCTGTTTCTGGCGCCGACAAACGCCATCCGGGCGAACGATGCGCTGTCGCGCGAGCTGCTGGCGGGGAGTCATCCGGCGGCGGCGGCGCTGGAGGTGTGCGGGGCGGCGGAGCGGCGAGCGTTTCTGCGGCGGATTTTGCTGGACGTGGAACATCCGATGTCTCCACGGTATCCGTCGGACGATCCGGGGGTGCGGGCGACGGTGGATGGATTCCAGTCGAGATTGAAGGCGTCGCTGCATGGGGCGATCGCGGCGGCGGGGGAGGACGTCGCGGCGTTGCTGGCGGCGCCGGCGGCGGAGGAGGCGGCGTCGGTGGCGTACTGTCCGCGTTGCGATGCGCAGTATGTGCGAGCGGACGCGGTGTGCGGGCCTTGCAACGACATGGCGCTGGCGGCGTTTGCGGGGCAGGGCACGGACCGGGGACCGATGATGGCCCCTCCTCCTCCTCCGACGACGACGACGTAAATTGGCCACGAAGGGCACGAAAAACACGAAAGTTGTGATTTGAAAATCTTGTTGGTTTTTTGGGGGGCTCCTTTTTCCGAGCATGCTCAGGGGCCTGGCGGCCCTTCGCTGAGCATGGCACACGGGGGCGCACGACGGGGTGAACCGAGCGGGGGAAGAGTTGCGCTGGTGGGGTGGGGTCGCGGAAGGGGGTAGGCGCGGGTACAGTCTGGGGTGAGGGTATGTTGGGGGGTTTGCGGAGTTGTGCGTGATGAGATGGGTTTTGCTGACGGGGGGGCTTCTGGCGTGGGGGGCGTGCGGGGGTGTTTTCGCTGCGGGGCCGGTGTGGGTATGCACGACGGCGGCGGAGCCGTGGAAGTCGGAGGCGGCGCCGCGGATGGAGGCGGGTGGGGCGGCGCGGGCGGATGTGGTGATTGAGACGCGCAAGCCTCTGCAGGAGATCGATGGGTTTGGGGGGTGTTTTAATGAGCTTGGGTGGGAGGCGCTGCGTGGGCTTCCGGAAGGGGCGCGGGAGAAGGTGCTGCGGGAGTTGTTTGGGGATGAGGGGTGCGGGTTCACGCTGGCGCGGATGCCGATCGGCGCCTCGGATTACGCGAAGAACTGGTATTCGCTGGATGAGACGCCCGGCGATCTGGGGTTGAAGGATTTTTCGATCGAGCGGGATCGGGGGTGCCTGCTGCACTATGTGAAGGCGGCGATGCAGATTCGGCCGAAGCTGGGCGTGTGGCTGTCGGCGTGGAGTCCGCCGGCGTGGATGAAGACGAACGGGGAGTACGCGGGGGGTTCGCTGAAAGCGGATCGGGCGGTTCAGGCGGCCTATGCGGATTATCTGGCGATGGCGGTGCAGGCGTATGAGGGGGAAGGCGTGCATGTGTATGCATGCATGGTGCAGAACGAGCCGGATGTATCGACGACGTTTCCGACGTGCACGTGGAGCGGGGAGCAGGTGCGGGACTTCATCCGGGAGGACATGGGGCCGACGTTTCGGCGGAGAAAGGTGGATGCGGGGATCTGGCTGGGGACGATTGCGGACGGGGACATCAAGGATTACGCGGCGCCAGTGCTGTCCGATCCCGGGGCGGCGGCGTTTGTGAAAGGGGCGGCGTATCAGTGGGGGGGGAAGGCGGCGATTGCGGAGACGCACCGGCGGTATCCGGCGCTGAAGCTGATGCAATCGGAGACGGAATGCGGGGATGGGACGAATGATTTTGCGTATGCGGAGGAGACGTTCGGGCTGATGCGGACGTATCTGAACGGCGGGGCGTCGAGCTATTTCATGTGGAACATGGTGCTGCCGCCGGGCGGGGAGAGCAGCTGGGGCTGGGCGCAGAACGCGGCGATCACGGTGGATGGGAAGACGGGGAAGGTGACGTACAACCCGGAGTTCTATTTGTTCGAGCAGGTGTCGCATTTTGTGCGGCCGGGGGCGCACGTGGCGGCGAGCAGCGGGACGTGGGAGGAGCGGCTGGCGTTTGTGGGGGCGGATGGTTCGGCGATCGTGGTGGTGGGGAATTCGGCGGAGGCGGCGCGGGAGGTGACGATCGGGACGGACGCGGGAGAGGATGTGGTGCGCGTCACGTTGCCGGGGCATTCGTTGAATACGCTGGTGCTGCCGGCAGGTGATCGTTGAAGGCGCGATGGGGCGGCGGTGGCACTGAGCGAGGGCGGTGCGACTCAACGGAACACGGGCGGGACGTTCGTGCCACTCGACCAAGGGAACGAACACGGGCGGGACGCCCGTGCCACTCAACCGGGCGGGGTGGCTTCGAGTTCTTCCTGGGTGGGCTCGCGCTTGTCCATGCTGCCGCCGCGCGGGGGTCTGGCGATGCCTTCGCGGCGTGCGGGGCCGTCGTCGTCTGGGGCGCTGACGGTGGAACCGCCGCGGGGCATGGCGATGACGCCGGTGCGGGCGAGTTCCTTGATGCCATAGGCGCGGAGCTGTTCGACGAAGGCGTCGATTTTTTCCTCTTCGCCGGAGATTTCGACCATGAGGGTGCTGGCGCCGACGTCGACGACGCGGCCGCGGAAGATGTTGACGAGCTCGAGGACCTCGCTGCGCTTGCCGGCGGGGGTGCTGACCTTGATGAGGGCGAGGTCGCGTTCGACGAAGGGGAGGTCCTTGTAGTCGCGGACGCGGACGACGGTGACGATTTTGGCGAGCTGTTTGCGGACCTGTTCGAGGATGCGTTCGTCGGCGTTGACGATGATGGTCATGCGGGAGAGGGAGGGGTCTTCGGTGCGGCCGACGACGAGGGAATCGATGTTGAAGCCGCGGGCGGAGAACATGCCGGCGACGTGGGCGAGTACGCCGGGTTCGTTCATGACCAATGCAGAAATCACGTGTCGCACGTGCAATCTCCTAGTGGCGGCGCTTCCAGCGGGAAGGGCCGCGCGTGTGGGGTGTTACTTCTGAGGCGTGGGCTGGGTGGCTGGGGGCGGCAGATCGGCTCCGAGGCCCGGGGGCAGCTGCTCGGGGCTATCGGGGGGCCGATTAGCGCGGCTGCGTTCGATGTCATGCTGGGCGTCGTTGGGTTCGCCGAAGAAATCGGCGCTGCAGGCGGCGAGCAAAGCGCTCGCACAGACGATCAGCACCAGCACCCCTAGCCACTTGCTCACAGCGCTCTCCTGAAAAGAAGGTGGTTGACGTTGACGTTTTATGCGGAAGGCGGCGGTTACGCCAGGGTGCCCAGCTCGCGCGCGGAGTTGGGCGGAGCGGCCTGCGAGGCGGCGGCGGCCTGTCCAACGACGCCGAGTTCCATCTCGTGGAGCGCCTTGCCGCTGGCGACCATGGGATAGACGTGCTCGTTTTTTTCGCAGAGGAAGTCCACGACGCAGGGGCCGGGATGGGCGATCATTTCGGCGACGACGCGGTCGAGGTCTTCCTTCTTATCGCAGCGGAGGCCCTTGACGCCGAAGCCCTCGGCGAGCTTGGCGAAATCGGGGTTGGCCATCTTGGTGTAGCTGAGGCGTCCCTTGTAAAAGAGCTCCTGCCACTGCTTGACCATGCCCTGGAAGTTGTTGTTGAGGATGGCGATTTTGACGGGGATTTTGTATTCGGCGGCGGTGGCGAGTTCCTGGGGGAACATGATGAAGGAGGCGTCGCCGTCGATGTCGATGACGAGTTCGCCGGGGCGGCCGACCTGTGCGCCGATGGCGGCGGGGACGCCGTAGCCCATGGTGCCAAGACCGCCCGAGGAGATCATGCTGCGGGGCTGGCTCCAGCGGATGAACTGGGCGGCCCACATCTGATGCTGTCCGACGCCGGTGGCGAAAACCGCGTTGCCTTGCGTGGCTTTGTTGATGGCCTCGATGATGGCCTGGGGCTTGATGTTGGCGGTGTCGTCGCGATAGGTGAAGGGATACTTTTTCTTCCATGCGTCGATCTGATCGAACCACTCTTTGCGGTCCACGTGCTGGACGTGCTCGATGATGTCGCGCAGGCAGAGGCGGGCGTCGCCGACGACGGGCACATCGACCTTCACGTTTTTAGAGATGGAGGAGGGGTCGATGTCGACGTGGATGATTTTGGCCTTGGGGGCGAAGAACTTGAGGTTGCCGGTGACGCGGTCGTCGAAGCGGGCGCCGACGGCGATGAGGCAATCGGATTCCTGGACGGCGTAGTTGGCGTAGGCGGAGCCGTGCATGCCGAGCATGTGGAGGCTGCGCGGGCTGTGTTCATCGTAGGTACCGAGGCCCAGGAGGGTGGTGGTGCAGGGGAGGTTGGCCTTATCGGCGAGGGCGCGAACTTCCTTCCAGGCGTTGGCGAGCACCGCGCCGCCGCCGACGTAGAGGACGGGGCGCTTGGAGTTGTTGATGGCGTCGGCGGCGGCCCTGGTCATTTTTGAATGGCCCAGGACGCGCGGCTTGTAGCCGGGGAGGTAGGGGGTGTCGTCGATGGCTTCGGTGATGGTGGAGGTGGTGACGTCGACGGGCAGGTCGACGAGCACGGGGCCGGGGCGTCCGGTGGTGGCGACGAGGAAGGCCTCGTTGATGATGCGGGGGAGGTCCTTGACGGACTTGACGAGGTAGGCGCGTTTGGTGACAGGGCGGACGATGCCGGTGACGTCGGCTTCCTGGAAGGCGTCGTTGCCGATCATGTAGGTGCGCACCTGGCCGGAGAACACGATCATGGGGATCGAGTCCATGTAGGCGGTGGCGAGGGGGGTGACGGTGTTGGTGGCGCCGGGACCGGAGGTGACGATGACGACGCCGGGTTTGCCGGTGGCGCGGGCGTAGCCGTCGGCCATGTGGCCGGCGCCCTGTTCGTGGCGAACGAGGATGAAGTTGATCTTGGCGTCATAGAGGGCGTCGAAGGTGGGGAGGATGGCGCCGCCGGGGTAGCCGAAGGCGTCGGTGACGCCGTGCTCGGCGAGCATTTTCAGAAGGATTTGGGAGCCTGTGAGGCCGACGTAGCGGGAGGAGAGGCCTGGGGTGGCGCCGAGGATGGGCAGGCCGTTGGCGTCGACTTTTTTGTCGAGTACCTGGAGGTCGGCGACCTGGTCTGTGCGCACGGCGGAGAATTTGTCGGATTTGGAATTGGATTGGCCGGCAGGCGTGCTCGCCCGGGCCCCGGTAGGGGGGGTGTTCAGCGTGGTCATCGCTGTCCTCTCGATTGTCGGCTGCGTCCGGTGGGGGTAGCGTGGCGTCCGGAACATCCGGATAACACCCGCATCCCATCGCGCCGCCGATGTGTGCGAAAGTCGCTCCGCCCGATCGGCTGAGGGGCCGTGCGGGAAGAGGCATCAGCATACCGGGGTGTATCGGTTGAAAGCAACCTGGTGCTTGCCCGGGGTGTTGGGGAGGTTTTGGGTGTAGTTCATATTCCGGGTAGCACTCCACCATGGAGGCATTCCCCCCTCCCCCCTAACGCTCCCTCACGGTCGCGTCTCGGAGGTTTTACCCGGATCGAGAACTACACCCGAGGTTTTTGCGGCGCGTGGGTCGGCTTGCGAAGAGGTGGGAAAGGCCTACAATAAGGCGCTTTCCGCCGCGAGGGCGGGTCGACAGCGTAGCTCAGTCGGTAGAGCAACAGACTTTTAATCTGTGGGTCCTGGGTTCGATCCCCAGCGCTGTCAGTGGGGTGGGGGGGGCGGTGGGGGGGCTTAGTGGGGCGGGGGAAAGAAGTTGGGTGCGGGGCGTGGCACTGGGGGGGGGCGAGTGGTTATACTTGCGGCTCTGTAAACGTCTGATTATCGGCCCTGGCGCAGGCCGGCGGAGGCTGATTTCCGGCGGCGGTTTTGTGTGGCGGTTGCCTACAAGTGTCGGGTAGGCAAGCGGTTGCACCGGAGCGTTGCCGGGATGATGGAGGCCCCTGGTCTGCGGGGGTGGATTCCCCGGGATTTCGTATGTCGGGAGTCCGGGCGATCGTGCCGATAAACCCTGTTCCTGCTCCGCATTTTTATGGGAGAAGCCCATGCGTGGAATGAAGCTGAGTCTGGCGGTTCTGGCGGTGGCGGCGTGGACGGGGGTCGGCATCGCGCGGGGGCAGATGGATGCGCAGCTGGGGGCGCCGGCGCCGCTGCCGATGGCCGGGGCGTCGGGACCGCACGGGATCGTGGCGATCACCAAGCCCAGCCAGAGCGTGACGCTGAGCTTTGCCAAGCCGGGGCTGGTGGCCAAGGTGCTGGTGCACAAGGGCGACCAGGTGGCGGCGGGGCAGGTGGTGGCGCAGGAGGACGATACGGAAGAGCAGGCGGCGTACGATGTGGCCGAGGGCGAAGCGGAAGACACGACGCGCGTGCAGGCGCAAGAGGCGATCCGCGACGAAAAGCAGAAGGCGTATCAGCGGAAGCTCCAGTCGGGCGTCGCCAACCAGACGGAGCTGGATGAGGCGGAGCTGGACTTCGAGGTGGGCAAGGCGAATGTGGCCCTGTCGAAGTTCGAGCAGACGCAATCCGTGAGAAAGGCCAAGCAGGCGTTGGCGGCGCTGGAGAAGACAAAGCTGCGTGCGCCGATCAGCGGGGTGGTGGAAGACACGATGATCCACGAGGGGGAGACGGCGGACGCCTCGAACGCGAAGGTGATGAAGGTGGTGAACATCGATCCGTTGTGGGTGGATGTGCCGGTGCCTTTCCAGACGGCGCGGGGGCTGCGGAAGGATGATGCGGCGAAGGTGACATTTTCGGATGGCACGGTGCGGGAGGGGAAGGTGATCAACGTCCATGAGGTGGCGGATCCGGGCAGCAACACGCTGACGGTGACCGTCGAGGTGGCCAATTCGCAGCGCACCCCGGCGGGCGAACAGGTGCAGGTGGCGTTTCCGGGAGCGAAGGTGGCGGCGCGGGAGTAGGGGGGAGAGGAGAGACGAAAGACGAGAGACGAGAGACGAGAGACGAAAGACGAAAGACGAAAGTGGAGGGGGGGAGGGCGGGCTTGCAAAGGGTGATGTGCGTATGACGATGTTCACGACGTCGATGGGATCCGGCCGGTCGCAGGTGCTGGTGGACGAGCAGCAGTTGGCGCAGCTGCGAGCGGAGCTGGCGCGGCGCGGCGGGGAGCTGGAGCGGCTCAAGGCGGCGATGGAGGTGCTGGCGGCGATCAACGCGCCGGCGCGGTTCATGGCGTCGGCGATGGCCCTGTGCAACGAGATGGCCAGCCGGTGGAAGGCGGAGCGGGTGGGCATCGGCTTCCTGCGCGGGCGGTACGTGCGGCTGCAGGCGCTGAGCCACACGGAGAAGATCACGCGCCACATGGCGATCGTGCAGGCGATCGAGGCGGCGATGGAGGAGTGCCTCGACCAGGACGTGGAAGTGATGGTGCCTCCGCCGAAGGATGCGGGGTTTGTGTATCGCGCGGCGGAGCAGCTGGCGACCAAGCACGGGCCGAACACGGTATGCAGTTTTCCGCTGCGGCGCGGGGGCGGATCGGCGGAGGGCGGGAACGTGGTGGCGGTGCTGACGATCGAGCGCACGGCCGAAGCGCCCTTCACGATCGATGAGGTGGAGACGCTGCGGTTGACGTGCGACCTGTTCACGGCGCGGCTGGCGGATCTGTACGAGCATGACCGGTGGATCGGGGTGAAGGCGGCCAAGGCGCTGCGGCGCGGGTTCGCCTGGGGCGTCGGGGCGAAGCACACGTGGGCGAAGGTGGCGGCGATCGCGGTGCTCGGCGTCACCTGCTTTGCGGTGTTCTGCAAGGGGACGAACCGGGTGGAATCGCAGTTCGTGCTGGAGGCGTCGGAGAAGCAGATCGTTCCCGCGCCCTTCCAGGGGTTCATCAAGACGGTGAACGCGAACGTCGGCGACCTGGTGATGACCGAGGGGACGGCGGCGAAGTTCAGTGCGCTGGCGGATGATTGCACGCTGGCGGCGATGCTGCCGGCGCATCGTCCGGCGACGGTGATGGCGACGCTGAACACGGCGGAGATATCTCGCCGGCTGGCCAAGGCGCAGGCGGATTACAACGCGGCGGAGACCCAGGCCAGAGTGTACCTTGCGACCGGAATGCAGAATCCGGGGGAGTCGATGGAGGGGCAGGCGACGGCGGCGCGGGCGCAGGCGGCGGGCGCGCAGGCGGAGATTGACCTTTATCAATGGCAGATCGATCAGGCGACCATCAAGGCGCCCCTCGATGGGGTGATTTTGAGCGGCGACCTGCGGCAGAAAATCGGCGCGCCGGTGAAGGAGGGCGATGAGCTGTACCAGGTGGGCGAACTGGCGAAGCTGCGGGCGGAATTGTCCGTTCCGGAGGACCAGGTGACGGACATTCGCGTGGGGTATCGGGGGCAGCTGGCGTCATCGAGTTACCCGGACCAGAAGCTGTGGTTCACGGTGGACCGGATCAATCCGATCGCGACGGTTTCGGGCACGAGCAACGTGTTCAAGGTGCGGGTGGTGCTGGATCCGACGGAGCTCAAGCCGTGGATGAAGCCGGGCATGGAGGGGATTGCGAAGGTGAACGTGGGGACGGCGCGGTATATCTGGCTGTGGACGCATCGGCCGATCGACTGGGTGCGGATGAAGTTGTGGCTGTAACGGAGATTGCGGCGCCGGTGGAGTGACCCTAAAGTAGGGGCCCCGTCGGTCCGACAGAGAGATGGCGGCGCCATCCGGGAACGTCTCGGCGCGGCGAATGGAAAACGGTTCATCGATTCAGGAGAGAAAGCCCATGGCGATTTTCGACAACTATGCCCCGGTGGTGATCCAGGCGCTGCAGACGCGCGGGCTTTCGGGGGATTGCCCGATGTGCAAGAAGAACCAGTGGGTGGTGCACGAAGTGCCGGTGAGCGTGCCGGTGTATGAGACCAGCGGCCAGGTGAAGTTTCCGGGCACGAGCATGCCGATGGCGGCGATGATCTGCCGGAACTGCGGATTTTCGAGCTTCCACTCGCTGGGCGCGCTGGGGCTGATCAACCAGAACCAGGCGGCGCAGGGCCAGCAGAGCCCGCAGGGGACTCCGGTGGAAACGCCGGCCGCGCAGTAAGCGGAAATTGGTAATCGGTCATTGGGATTTTGCGTCCCCGCGATCAAAGGCGCGCGCTGCTAGGCGGCGGGCGCTTTTTTTATTTTTGCGAGAGGCGGGGGCGGGCGTCAATCGGGGTTGTCGGTGGGTTTGTGGGCGAAGGGTCCGAGCTTGTGCTTGCGGTAGTGGAGGAGTTTCTGGATGACGGACTGGGGGAGGATCTGGTTGAGGGCGCGGGGGTTTCCGCCGAGGGTGACGATTTGCTTGATGAGGCTGGAGGAGGTGAAGCCGAACTGCTCGTCGGTCATGATGAAAACGGTTTCGACGCCGGCGACTTTTCGGTTGGTCAGGGCGATGCGGAATTCGTAGTCGAGGTCGGCGAGGTTGCGCAGCCCGCGCAAGATGGCGGAGGCGTTGCGTCGTTTGACCAGCTCGACGGTAAGGCCTTCGTAAGCTTCGACGGAGACGTTGGGAAATTTGCGCGTGGCCCGGTTGAGGAGGGTCAGCCGCTCTTCGAGGGCAAAGAGGCGATCTTTTTCCGGGTTCACGCCAATGGCGACGATCAGGCGGTCGAAGAGCTTGCGGCCGCGGTCGATGATGTCGAGGTGGCCGAGGGTGAGCGGGTCGAAAGTACCGGGAAAAATGGCGATTTTAGCGGTCGTTGGCAAGGCGCTCTCCGGAAGGAAGAAGCGGGGCGAAGTGCAGGCAAGAGTGTAGAGGGGGGCGGATGGGAGGAGCAAGACGCAAGAAGGAAGAATTTGCGAAAGAGCGGATTGACTTGGGAGCAGAAGCGCGTAATGTACCGGCGTCCGCGGCGGCACGCGGGGGAGGGTCAGGAATCCGAGCCGTGCGTGAGTTGTGAAGGCGGCGGGGAAGCCGTCGACTATCAGGAGAGGCGTATGCTGACGGAAATCGGGTTGGGCCTGTCGTGCCGGAGAGACGTGCTGCGGGTGGGGGAAAAGGCGGAGGATGGTGGAGCGGGGGCGCGGATAGTGGCGGCGGCGGGGGTGGAGGAAACGGTATGCCGGCTGCGGCCGGCGGGCGAGGGACGGCTGGTGCCGGTAACCGACGGCGAAGTGGCGGAGCTGGTTCTGGCCAAGCGCAAAAAGGACGTTGAGGAGGAGGAGGAAATGGACGATGAGGAGGAGGAAGAAGAGGACGACCTCGAAGAAGACGAGGACGAAGACTTCGACGAAGACGATGAAGATGAGGATGAAGACGAATTCGAAGAAGAGTTCGAAGATGACGAACTCGACGACGATGACGACGACAACATCTTCTACGACGACGACGATGACGAATAACAGATGACCGCGGCAGGTCCTCGTGGCTGCGGTCGACGAGGACCGCACCATGAGCCAGAGCAGCACGGCCCCCAAGAGCAAGAAAGAACCAACCGCCAGCACGACGCCCGTCGCCGGGGAACCGGAGCAGACGGGCGTTCTCGTTGCGCCCCGGGATGCGGAAACCGATGCCGCGCCGGCGCCGGGGGCGACGGAACGGCGCAGCGGCAAGCAGGACGCGTGCGGAACGGGATGCGGCCAGGGATGCGGCGGCAAATGCGGCGAGACGGATCGCCGGAAGGCGGTGGTCGATCGGCGCACGGGGCTGGATCGGCGGCTGGTGGATCTGGGCTCGCCGACGGGACTGGAGCGGCGGCGGGGTCCGGGACGGCGCCGGTCGGACGATCGGCGCAGCGCGGAGGAAGGGGAGATGACCGATGAGCAGTTTGAATTCGTGATGGCGATCGACACCTACAAGCGGTTGAACAACCGGCCGTTCCCGACGTGGACGGAAGTGCTGGAGGTGGTGAAGCAGTTGGGATATCGGAAGGTGGCGGCGTGCTCGATCAAGCTGCCCAACGCGAACGGGCGGGCGGTGGAAGAGGGAACGAATTAGCCGGCGGGGCGAGGGCGGGACGAGAATAGACTGGGATGGAGAGAGTGATGCCGCCGGCGCAACGTCGCGCGGCATCTCTATTTTTGCGGGTCGGGCGGCGCGGGGGGGACGGGGGCGCGCGGGTGTTCGAGGGTGGCGAGGAAGGCGTCCGGGCTGGAGCAGTCGATGTGGACGGAGAAGAAATCGCGCGCGGCGGATGGTCCGGTGTGCAGCATGCGCGCGTGCTGACGGATGAGGGGCCAGATGATTTCGCGGTCGGTGCGCGGGATCGGTAGGTCGTGGAGGCGTTCGGGATCGATCCATTCGAGGCGTCCTTCGGGAATGTCGCGCGGCGGGAAGTTGAGGGGGCGCGTGACCTCGAAGCAGAACATGAGCCAGTGGGTGGGCGCGGCGGCGTGGTCGTGAGGCAGCGGCGCGGCGGGGGCGTCGGCGGGGCGATCGGCGGGGGCGGCATAGGCGCGTTCCGAGACGATGCCCAGGAGGCGGATGTCGTCGAGGGAGAGCCGCTGGTCGATTTCCTCGTGAATTTCGCGCAGGGCGCAGGCGAAGGGGGATTCGCCGGTGGCCTGTTCGAGCTTTCCCCCGATGGGCGAGTAGAGGTCTTTGTTGGGAAAACGGCGGCGGTGGAGCAGGAGCATCTGTCGCTGGTCGTTGAAGACGTAGACGAGCACGGCGATCTTGTAGGCGGTGGTCATCGGCGGTTCCGGTCATGCGGGAAGAGGGGGTATTGTAGCGTGCGGGCGCGGGGCCGTAAGTTGTGCTGGCCGCGTGGCGGGCGGAGGAGTAGACTTGCGCGTGGTGGCGTGGCAGCGGCGGGGTGAAAGGATGGCGGGCGTGAAGCGGTGGCGGCAATGGGCGGCAGGCGCGGCGGTGGCGACGGCGGCGCTGGGAGCGGCATGGGGCCAGGCGACGGAGGCGAGCGGCGAGGGGGCGGCGACGCAGGAAGCGTATGTGCCGCTGAAGGGGAAGATCGCTCCGGATCAACTGGCGGACGCGCAGGTGCTCAATTCGATCCACGGGGGCGTGGAGTATCTGCTCAAGCAACTGGACAACTACGAAAAGAAAATCACGCCGATACCGGACACGCTGCGCGGGACGTCGGGGGAGCTCAACGACGATGAACTGGGCCGGCTGATGCTGATCGTGTACACGCTGCTGTACATCGGAGAGGACACGGGAGATCCGCGGCTGCATTTTCGCACGGACCGGATGAAGATCGCGCTGGATGTGGTGCTGGAATGGGACGGGCGGGGCATGGGCGGGAACAGCTCGGGGCGCGACACGTATTCGACGTCGCTGCAGGCGCTGGCGCTGGCGCAGTTGCCGCAGACGGAGCAGGTGAAGGCGGCGATGGCGCGGGTGGCGACGCGCTTGATCGGCGGCGTGAAGCCGGACGGCGGCTATGGGTATCACCTGGATGCGGCATCCCACGAAGCGCACTGGGACCGGTCGAACAGCCAGTATGCGCTGCTGGGGATGTGGGCGGCGGCGGATTGGGGGACGCCGGTGGAAGAGGACATCTGGAGGCAGACGGATCGGTTCTGGCGCGGCGGGCAGAATCCGGACGGAGGCTGGGGGTACACCGGGACGGGCAACACGACCTACTCGATGACGGCGGCGGGCGTGGCGAGCCTGCTGGTGTGCGATGAGTTTTTGAACCGCACGCCGCAGCTCGATCCGCCGGTGGATACCGCCAAGGAGCGCGGCATGGACGCGCTGACGGCGGGATTCAAACCCGAGAGCACGAATTACTATGCGCTCTACGGCCTGGAGCGCGCCAGCCTGGCGGGGGGGATCAAATACCTGGGCAAGGTGAACTGGTATCGCGCCGCGGCGGTGCAGGTGATGACGCACCAGCAGGAGGACGGCTCGTTCGAGGGGGGCGATTTTTACGGGGCGGATGGGATCGTGAACACCTGTTACTGCCTGCTGTTCCTGGCGCGCGGGCGGGCGCCGGTGCTGATGAACAAGCTGGAGTATCCGGGCGTGTGGAACGCGCGGCCCCGCGACAGCGCCAACGTGCATGCGTATCTGTCGAAGCAATTCGAGCGGCACTTGAACTGGCAGATCGAGTCGATCGACGCGCCGGCGGATGACTGGCTGGATGCGCCGATCATGCTGATCACGGGATCGAAGGCGCCGGACTTCACCGACGACGATGTGGCGAAACTCAAGGCTTTCGTCGACGCGGGGGGCATCGTGTTTTCGACGGCGGACGGCGGCTCGAAGGATTTCACCGATGCCATGCAGAAGTATGCGGAGGCGGTGGGGGGCGGGCAGTACAAATGGCGGCAATTGCCGAAGGATCATCCGCTGTACACGATTTACGGTCGTGCGCAGCATCCGATACCGCTGTTCGGCGTGAGCAACGGGATTCGGGAGTTGTGGATTCACAGTCCGGAGGATCTGGGGGCGGTGTGGCAGGCGCGGGAGATGGTGAACGTGAAGGGGGTGTGGCAGCCGCCGGAGAAAAACAAGGAGGCGTGGGACGTGCCGGCGCGGCTCTTTTTTTACGCAGCGAGCCGGGCGGCGTTGCGGAGCAAGCTCGAGCCGTTGACGGTGCCCAAGCCCAGGACGCCGCCGGTGCGGACGGTGCGAGTGGCGGAGGTGCGTTTCGCGGGGAACTGGGATCCGGAGCCGGGCGCGTGGCCGCGGTTTGCGAAGCTGATGGCCAGCGAAGCGCATACGGAGGTGGCGGTGGATGTGACGGACGGCGCGGGGATCGACAAGCTGGCGGAGCGGCCGTCGCTGGCGCACCTGGCGGGCGTGGGGAATTTGAAGTTGACGCCGGCGGACGAGGCGGGGCTGAAGGGTTTCGTCAACAGCGGCGGGACGCTGTTCGTGGAGGCGATGGGCGGCGACACGACGTTTGCGGCGCAGGGGCGGGCGCTGCTGGAGAAGCTGTTTCCCCAGGGGAAACTGGCGACGATCCCGCGGACCTACACGCTGTACAAGGGGGGCTTTTCGCCGGATGCGGTGACGATCGGGGATGTGGACTATCGCAAGAGCTGGGCGCTGGAGCATGGCCAGCAGACGGCGCCGCGGCTGGAGTTCATGACGCTGAACAACCGGATGGCGGTGGTGTTTTCGGCGGAGGATGTGAGCAGCGGGCTCCTGGGGACGGAGACGTGGGGCGTGGGCGGTTACATGCCGGATTCGGCGGTGCCGATCGCGCGGAACCTGGTGCTGTTCGCGGGGGTGAACGATGCGCATCGGCCGGCGGGGGGGGAGGGGGGGAAGTGAGGGAGGGGCAGTTATAATCGGTGCGTGGAAGGCCGGCGAACCATTTTGCATGTGGACATGGACGCGTTTTTTGCGTCGGTGGAGCAGTTGGATCGGCCGGAGCTGCGCGGGAAGCCGGTGCTGGTGGGGCATGCGGGACCGCGCGGGGTGGTGGCGGCGGCGAGCTACGAGGCGCGGAAATTCGGGTGTCACAGCGCCCAGCCGATGGCGGTGGCGCTCAGGAATTGTCCGGGGGCGATCGTGGTGGCGGGGCGTTTCGAGCGGTATCGGGAGTTGTCGCGGGAGGTGTTTGGGGTCTTGGAGCGGTATACGCCGCTGGTCGAGCCGGTGAGCATCGATGAAGCGTATCTGGATGTGACGGGTTGCGCGGTGGGAACACGAGGCGGACGTCCGTGCCACGCCCAGCATGGGGACGCGGAGGAAATGGCGGCGGGGATCAAGCGGGAGATTCGGGAGGCGACGGGGCTGACGGCGTCGGTGGGGGTGGCGCCGAACAAGTTTCTGGCGAAGCTGGCGTCGGACATGAAGAAGCCGGACGGGCTGATGGTGATCGGGGAGGAGGATGTGGAAAAGATTTTGCCGGGGCTGGCGGTGGGACGGTTGTGGGGGATCGGGAAGAAGACGGAGGCGGGGCTGGCGGGGGTGGGGATCAAGACGGTGGGGGATTTGCGGCGCATGCCGGCGGAATGGATGGCGGCGCGGTTCGGCTCCTCGGCGGAGGCGATGCAGGCGCTGGCGTGGGGGCGCGACGAGCGGCAGGTGGTGCCGGATTCGGCGGCGAAATCGATCGGCCACGAGCAGACGTTTGAGACGAACGTGGGAGCGCCCGAAACGCTGCGGGAGGTGCTGCTGGAGCAGGTGGAGCAGGTGGCGGCGCGGGTGCGGCGGCATGGACTTCTGGCGCGGCGGGTGACGGTGAAGATTCGGTTCGGAGATTTTCAAACGGTGACGCGTTCGCGCACACTGGCGGAAGGGACGGACCGCACGGACGCGCTGCTGGAGGCGGCGGTGGGGTTGTTTGATGAATGGACGAAGCATTCGTTTTCTCCCGTGCGGCTGATCGGCGTGGCGGCGGGGGAGCTGGGAGGACCGGCGGCGCAGTTGCCGCTGTTTGAGGATGCGGCGGAATCGCGGGCTGGGAAGGTGGACCGGGCGATGGATGCGATCAATGCGAAGTTCGGGAAGCGGGCGATTCACCGGGGCGGTCCGCCGCCGGCGCGGCGGGGTGGCCCTTGAAGGCGTGGCCGGTGGGATTCTGGTGTTGGACGACGGCGGCGAGGGATTGGAGGGTGAGGTCGGCGGCGGTGGCCCAGGTGAAAAGGCTGGCGCGGTAAAGGCCGCGGTATTTGAGCTGGCGGCGATATTCGGCGTCTTCGAGGAGCCCGGCGATGACCTGGCCCATGGCGTCGGCGTCATCGTGGGGGAAGTAGACGGCGGCGTCGTTGGCGACCTCGCGGAGGGAGCGCATGTCGGAGCAGCAGACGGCGGTTCCGCAGGCCATGGATTCGAGGACGCTGAGGCCGAAGCCTTCGAAGGAGGAAGCGCAGCAGGTGAGCGTGGCGGCGCGGTAGAGGGAGGCGAGTTCAGCGTTGGCGGGTCCGGCGACGAAGCGGAGTTTGTCGAGGACTCCCGCGGCGCGTGCTTCCGCGTAGAGGTCGGACATTTTCCAGTCGTCGCGGCCGGCGAGGACCCAGAGCGGGGGCCGGCGGAGGTCGGGCGAGGCCCAGACGCGGCGCATGGCCAGGAGCATGCGAGCGTAGTTGCGGCGTGGGATGTCCGCGCCGACGGCGAGGATGTAGGGGCCGTTGATATCGTTTTCAGCGTGGATTTTGGCGCGGACGGGGAGGTCGGCGGCGGGCTGGAAGACGGGATCGATGCCGTTGTAAATGACGTCGATCTTGGCGGGGGGGATGCGGTAGATGGCTTCGGCGTCGGATTTGGTCTGGGAGGAGACGGCGATGAAGCGGTCCGCGAAGCGGACGGAAGCGGCGGCGGCGCGGCGGAGGATGCGTGCTTCGCGCGTGCGGCGGACGAGCGGATCGAGCTCGTAGGAAAGATCGTGGAGGGTGGGGACGACGGGGCAGAGGCGGGTGCGCGGGATCACGGGGGTGAAGGCGTGGTAGACGTCGGGGCGGACGCGGGCGAGGGCGCGTGAAAGGGCGTTGAGCACGCGCGAGCCGGTGGGGAAGGGCAGGGGCATGGCGAAGCGGCCGATTTCGAGGGGGTGGAAATTCCAGGGGAGTTCGGCGAAGGAGGAATCGTCGAAGGCGTCGTCGTCATCGGGGCGGGCGTAGATGAGGTGGAACTCGTGAGCGCCGGCGGCGCCGCCGGCGCGGGAGGAGGCGGCCCAGGCGGCGAGCAGGTTGCGGGCGCGTTGTTCGGCGCCGCCGACCTGGCGGGTGACGAGGGGCCGGGCATCGATGGCGATGATCATGGGGGTATTGGAGCGGGAGTCGGGCGTGGGCGTCAACTTCTCGGGGCGCGGGCGGACGGTGCGGGCGGGGGTTGTGGCGAGCGTGTTCATCGTTCCTTCTCCTCAGGATGGCGCGGTGCTGCGTGTTCAGGCGCGGGTGAGGATGCAGCCTTTGACGGGGAGATTCATGGAGCGGAGGCGGCGGAGGTTTTTCTGGATTTTGCGGTAGGGGGTGTGGTGGAGCGCGGCGGTGAACAATATGCCTTCGGCGGCGGCGGCGAAGAGGCCGGCGTCGGGGAGGCCGGTGACGGCGGGGGTGTCGATGAGGATCCAGTCAAAGCTGGCGCGGAGGTGGCGGATCGTGGAGCGGAAGCCGGCGGAGACGAGGAGTTCGGCGGCGGCGGCGGGGGTGGTTTTGGCGCCGGCGGGCAGGAGGTAGAGGTTGTGCCAGGGGGTGGCCTGGACGAATTTGGCGAGGTCGGGATCGGGGGTGGCGATGAGCTCGGCGAGGCCCTGGGCGGCGGGGAGGTTGAGCATGCTGCTGAGGGAGCGGCGGCCGCCGGGTTCGAGGCAGCCGTCGACGAGGAGGACGCGGTTGGCGCGGAGCTCGACGAGGGAGAGGCCGAGGTTCATGGCGGTGACGGTTTTGCCTTCGCCGGGAAGGGAGGAGGTGATGACGAGGGCCTGGGGGTCGCGCTTGGGGTTGGCGGACATGAGGCCGTCGCGGATGCGGCGGTATTCCTCGGCGATGGGGCCGGAACGATCGTGGTAAGCGACAATGGCATGCGGGAGTTGGAGACGGCGCTTGGAGGCGTAATCTTCGACGACGGCTTCGACGGCTTTGGGGGCGCGCGGGGCGGGGGGCGGGGGGGCCTGGCGGAGGGCCTGGGTGAGTGCGTTGGGCGGGGCGGTGGGAGCGGATGGAGTTTGAGGGGCGGCGGTTTCGGTCGGCGCCGCGGGGGGTTGGTCTTTGCGGAGGATGACGGAGGCGAGGGAGGGTTCGGCGGGCGCGGGGGGCGGAGCGGGGTTGGCGGGGTCCTGCGGCGTGGCGGGCGCGGCGGCACCTGCTGCTTGTGCGTTGCGGAGGCGTTCGCGTTCTTCCTGGGCGCGTTTGAGGGCATCGGCGATGGAGCTCATGCGAACCTCGCTTTCCGGGCGGAGGGCGCGTGGCGGGTGAGGAATTTCTGGAGGTTGGCGGGGCTGGTGCTTTGGTTGAAGCCGGGGTCGGCGAGGTGGCGGTAGCAGAGCAGGGCGCTGGCGGCGAGGAGGAGGATGAAGAGGCCGGCGAGGAGCGGGCGGGCGAGGGTGCGCCAGAGGGTGTGGAGCTGGCGGGAGGCAGGGGAGCGGATTTCGGAAACGGTGCCGAGGATGGGGGTGTTGAGGAGTGCGGCTTCCTGGCGGGTGTGGAGGGAGCGGTCCATTTTGGCGGCGAGGGCGGCGACGATGAGGGCGGTGAGGATTCCGGCGGCGAGGCCGACGGCGTAGATGGCGGGGAGTCGCGGCCAGACGGGGGCGTTGGAGGCGGGTTCGAGGTGGAGAGCGGAAACGTCGGCGACGGCGGGGGCGTTGGGGGGGAAAGCGGATTTGAAGGCGGCTTGATCGGCGGCGAGGGCGGCGCGGGCCTTGGTGATTTGGTCCTGTTTTCGGCTGAGGGCTTCGTAGTCGCGGCGGATGGGGCCGAGCTGATCGAGCTGGCCCTGGAGGGCGTCGCGCTGGGCGGTGAGGGTGTGGAGATCGGTGTTGAGGACGTCGAGTTCGGCGTGGAGCTGGGCGAGCTGGATGTCGGCGGCTTGCTGTGCGGCGGCCTGGGGATTCGCGGGGGGCAGGCTGGGAGCGCCGGCGATCTGGGGTTGGGCGGGGGCGGGTTTTCCGGCGGCGGCGCGGGCCTTGGCGGCGTCGAGTTTCTTTTGCAGGTCGGCCTGCTGGTGGCGGAGATCGACGACGTAGGGGTGCTGCTCGGTGCGGTTCATCTTGGTGAGCTGCTCGTCGATCTGGCTGGCGATGAGCTGGAGCTGGGCGGTGAGGGAGGCGACTTCGGGATCGTCGGCGACGCTGGCCTGAGGAGCGGGTGTGGTTGGCGTGAGGGTGGTCACGGGCTGGGAGGTGGCGGGAAGGGGTTTGTTGCCGGCCTTGTATTCCTGGAGGCGTGCAATTTGTTCCTGGAGCATGCGCTGGCGGGATTGTTTGTCGTCGAGTTCGGCGGAGATTTTGTCGTACTGGCGTGCGATGGAGGTGGGGTTGTCGGCATCGTCGGGGAGGGCGCCGCGGTGGGCGATGCGGAAGTTGTCCATGGCGTGGTTGGCAGTGGCTTCATCGGCGTCGAGCTGGGTGGCGCGGTTGGTGAGATCGGTGGCGTAGGCGTCGATGGCTTGCTGGGTGTTGTGGCGAAGGGCGTCGGCGAAGCGGGCGGCGAGTTGCTGAATGGCGAGGACGGCGGTGTCGTGGGAGGGGCCGGTGGCGGCGAAGTGGACGGTGCGGGGGCCGGAGGAGGGGGCGGCGTCGATGGTGATGCCGGCGGCGGTGGCAGCGGGTTGGAGGTCGTGGAGGGTGTCGTCGAGGACGTGGGGGAGTGCGGTGACGGGGCCGGGGTTGGGGAGGGTGACGTGGAGGTCGGCGGCGACGGCGTAGGAGCGTTTGAGGAGGGGAGCGGCGAGGAAGATGAGGGAAGCGACGATGGAGAAGATGGCGAGGAGGAGGAGGCGGTGGCGGCGGAGGCCGGCGCGCAGGCCGCGATGGAGGCGGGGTTCGCCGGGGTCCTGGGTTGAGGGGGTCTGTGGGGACTGGGTCATAAGGGTCATCCGGTGGTCATCGTCCGCGTAAATGGTACGCGCGCCAAGGGGGGATGGACGCATGAGGCGGGCGTGGGAGCGGGTGCGCGTGGGTTGGTTGGTGGTTTTTCTCGGGAAGGTGCGCAGGGTTTTTGGGGAAAGGCAGGTTTTTGCGGGAGAATGGAGGCGGGCCAGGGCGGCGGGTTGGCGGTGTGGGATTTGGAGGGGACGTATGGCCAGAGCGCCAAGAGCGCCACGGTTTTGGGGTGGGGTGGGCGGGGTGGGGCGGGGTGGGGGAGAGGGCTGGACGTGGGGCGGGGTCGGCGCGCAATGTTCACGATTACGGATTTTTATGGAGAGGCTGGAAGTAAGTGGGAGTTGACGCATGAGCGCAGCTTTCCTTGGTCTACAGAGGGAAGTCGCGCCCAGTTTGTGCGCACACAATCGGGGGGTGTTTTTCGATAAGATATTGTGGGGGATGTAGTTGGGGCGTAAATTTTGTGCGTCGAATGCGCCGGCGGCGCGCCACATTGTGCGCGCGGGAGGGGGGAACACGGGGGGGCGCTGGTTCGGTCAGGCGCGATTAGTGGCCGAAGAGGTTGTGGAGGCGGTTGGCGGCGTCCTGGGCTTTGTTGAGTTGTTGGGCGGCCTGGTCGACGGGGGAGGGGGGCGGTGCGGGGTTGTTTGGGTTGGCGGCGGGCTGGTGGGGTGGGGCTGCGGCGACAGGTTGGTGGGGGGCGCCGGGTGCGGGGGGAGAGTCGGATGTTGGTGCGGGGGTGGCGGTGGAAGCGGGCGTGGCGACGGTGAGGGTGGCGGGATCGATGACAGGGGGTTTCCAGAGGTCGGTCGAGGCACCGGCGAGGCCGAGGTCGAGGGGTGTTCCGGCGGGCAATTGCATGGGGGTGCTGAGGTCGGAGGGTCCGAGCTCGTCGAGACCGGAGCCATCGAGCTTGAGGCGGTTGAGGGAGTAACCCTGTCCGCCGCCGGTGGTGACTGTCCAGAGCTGGGAGTGATCGGGGGTGAGCATGGCGCGGGTGAATTCGATTTGTTTTCCGGTGAGGCGTTTGGTGGTAGCGGAGGTGCGGTCGTAGAGCCAGGTGCCGACGGCGGCGAGGCCACCGGAGCTGCGGGTGTAGATGCAGGTGTTCTCGTCGAACCATTGGGCGGCGGCGCGGTCGTCGAAGGGGAGGGTGGTTTTTTTGCCGGTGGCGAGTTCGAGGAGGAATCGTTCCTGGAAGGCGGCAACCTTGGGGTTGGGGCCGGCACCTTGAGCGACGATATCGACGAAGTGGTTTCCGGGGAGGACGCTTTGGATTCGATAGAGAGGTTGCATGCCGACGGTGCCGGGGCGGACGATGATATCGGCGCGGGCGTTGTGGAGATCGATTTTGACGACGTTGATTCCGGTGTCGATGGAATAGACGGTGTCATCGTCGATCCACACGGGCGCGTGCTGTGCGAAGAGGGGCGGGGGGGGGGCTGCCGGGGCCGGCTTTGAGGGGGCTTGGGATTTCGGTGGTCTGACCGGTGCGGGCATCGTAGCAGTAGAGGATGGCGGAGGTGGGATCGACGATGCGGTAGTAGCTGGGGCTGACAAAGCCTCCGAGGGCGCGATCGGGGCCAAGATTCAAGCCGTGGGCGCTGGGGAGTTCGTCGGTGTCGCCGGTGGCGAGGTTGATGCGGACGATGGGTTTGTCCTTGTCGAAGCCGCCGTAGACGAAGAGGTACTGGGCCCACCAGAGGAGGGGGGTGTTGTGCGTGTCGAAGGCGTTGAGGCTGGTGATTTTTTTGCGGTTGACGATGGTGCCCTTGGTCCAGTCTGCTTCGCCGCGCCAGTAGTCGCCTTTTTCGATCCAGACGATGCGGCGGGAATCGGCATTCATCCAGTAGCCGAGGTGGCCATAGTCCTGGGGGCGTTGGCCATCGAGTGTGGGGACGACGTTGGTGCCGTCGTAGGCGAAGACGCGACCGGGAGTGACCATGCCGGGGAGTCCGGGATAATGGCTGTTCATGTCGAGGTAGTAGCGGTCGGTGACGCCGAGGATGGGGCGCGCCGGGGTTTGAAGGGCGGGAGCGCCGGTGGGGGAGACGACCTGGCCGGAGTCGACGTTCCAGACTTGCTTGCCGACGAAGACGTACTTGGCGGCATTTTCGGGTTGGAGCCAGGGGGAGGGTGGGGCGGGGTCGGCGGCGAAAAGAGAGGGAGCGAAGGAGGAAGTCAGGATGCAGGTGAAGAGGAAAAACGAGGGGGGAGTACAGCGCCGCATGATCGTCTCCCACTCAGACGAGCCAGTGCGAACGAGAGCACAGAAGATCGAGGGTATAGAGCGAGGGGGCGTGACGCAAGGGAAAATCGCGGTTTGGCGGGATTTTGTGGATTGGTGATTGGAGTTTTGTCGCGTGTTTCGCCCCCCCCCCCCGGACGGCACACTGAAGTGTGAACTCCGGACAGTGAAGTTTGGACTCCGGACGGGTTTGGGGTGTGGCGTGGGGTGGGGACTTATTTTGAGAGAATTCTATCGATCTTGGCGATGGTGGCGGTGTCTGGTGTGACCTTGGCTTTTTCGATGCGGTTGAGGGTTTCGACGCGCAGCTTGGCGCGGCGGGCGAGTTCGGCCTGGGTCAAGCCCTTGGCTTTTCTGCGGCGGATGATGGTGCGAGCGATGGTGACGCGTGCGGCGGCGACGGCGGGATAGGTTCCGTCGGGGTTTTTCGGCGGGAGTTTCGGTTCGCGGTCCAAGTCGGTCAAGCGTTTGTATTCGTTCTCGGGAATGAGGATGAATTTTTTGCCTTCAATTTCCAAAGATTGGGTCATGATGTGGCCTTTCAATCGTAGACGTCGCCGCGGTAGCCAATTTTCCAGACGTTGACGGTCTCACCGGTTACTCTGAACACCACACGATAGTCGCCCGTCCTGATTCTGAAATTCCCTTTCAAGTTTCCTTTGAGGGGTTTGGCACCGGACACTGCGGGCCATCTTTCCAATCGCTGGAACACCTCGGCGATGCGCTGCTGAATGGGAAGTGGGGTTGCCTCAAGCTGGTCCCGAGCCTCAGCGGTGATGGTGACGGCAAGCATATCAATATGCTACGACCATTGATTTAAAAGTCAATGTTCGAGATCCTGTTCGTTTTTGGCTGTCCGGGGCATTTCCGGGGCCGGGCTATGGCCGTGGGCCCCGTTGGGGCAGGGGGGAAGTGGCGAGGTGCGGAGGGGGTTGACGGCACAGTGAAGTGTGAAGTGCGGACGCGCTTTGGGGGGTGGTGTCAGAAGCGATTTCAAAAAGCGTGGCGTTGACGTGCGGCTCGATGCCGTGGTTGGGAAAACCGGGGTTCCTCGAACATGGGCAGGATGCCCATGCCACGTTTGAGATGGCTTCTCAGGCGGGGGCGGGTTCGAGGGTTAGGGGGGTGGGGATGGCGCGGGTGACTTTGAGGTGGGCGTAGTGGGGTTCTGAGAGGTCGACGATGGCGGGTTCGGAGCAGGGGTCTCCGGCGAGGGGGCGGATGAGGGGGCGGTCGATGCGTGCGGGGTTGGCGCCGACGACCTGTGCCTGGACGTTGTTGGAGAGGACGATGTAGGACCCGACGGGGAAGAGTCCGACGGCGGCGAGGAGTGCTTTGACGACGCGGGAATCGACCATGCCGTGATGGGCCATGCGAATGAGTTCTTCCATGGCGGTGTAGGGGAGTTTTGGGGACTTGTAGGCGCGGGGGTTGATGGAGGCGGCGAAGACGTCGGCGGCGGCGACGATGCGGGCGTAGTCGGAGATATTTTCACCGACGGCGGAATTGGGATAGCCGTTGCCTTTGAGGCGTTCGTGATGCTGGAAGCCCATGATGCGGGCGATGGGGGAGAGTCCGGGGAGTTGTTCCATCATGGAGAGGGAGAGGCTGGGGTGGAGGCGGACGCGTTGTTTGTCGCCGTCGGAGAGGACTCCGGAGCCGTTGCGGATGCGTTTGGGGAGGGCGAGCATGCCGACGTCGAAGACGAGAGCGCCGAAGGTGACTTCCTTGATGAGGTCGAGGGAGAGTTTCATGTGGGCGGCGATGGCCATGGCGAGGACGGCGACGGAGACGGCGTGGTCGGGGAGGTAATCTTCGCGGCGGGCGGTCATGAGGGCGAGCTGCGCGAACTGGCGGGGCTCGGCGCGCATGAGGTCGACGAGGTCTTCGCAGATTTCGACGAGGACGGGGAAGGCGGGCTGCTTGCCGGTTTCGAGCATGCCGTAGATGGGCTGGAGGCGTGCGGAGAGGCGTCGGCGGAGGAGCTGGATGGAGCTGAGATTGAGGGTGTCGGCGGGCGGGGGGGCGTGGATGGATTCGATGAAGGGATCGCGGGCTTCGGGTGCGCGGATGTATTCGCCGCGTTTGATGAGGGCTTCCATTTGACCGACGAGGACGCGGGAGAGATCCTGGAGGGTGGCGCGGATGGAGTCGAGATCGGCGGCGGGTCGGGCCATGAGGTATTCGATGCCGGAGTCTCGGAGTGCGGCGAGGTGGTGATCTTCGACCTGGTCATTCTGCTGGATGATGACGATGCCGTCGGGGGTGAGGAGATCGGTGTCGGCGGTTTGGCCGAGGGAGAGGGACGCGATGGGGACCATTGCGGCGGGATTCTGGGAGCCGCCGAAATCAAGGACGGCACGGGCATTGGGGGCCATGTAGACCTGGCGGATGCCGGAGCGGGTGAGGGCGTCGATATGGAGCTGTGTGAGCTGGGTGTTGGCGGAAAGGAGCTTTCGGCCGGTGGCGTGGAAGAGGGGCTCGGGGAATTGCTTTCCGGGGGCGAGGTTGGCGACGTCGAAGATTTGCATGCGCCGTGGAGCCTCGGGGGTCGGTTCGAAGGAGTGCCGGCACCGCACAGATACCGGTTGGAAGATGTATCGGTCGTTGGTGGAGGGGGGGTTAGGGGGAAAGCGGAAGACGGAAGATGAAAGAAGATGAACACGGGCGGGACGGGCGTGGCACGGGAGGTTAGTGGCGGCGTTGGCAGGTGGGGCAGAAGACGGTGGTGCGGCCGGCGATGAGGGCGGATTTGAGGGGGGTGCCGCAGCGGGCGCAGGGGAGACCGGCGCGGCCGTAGGCGAGGAGTTGGCGGGCGAATTGGCCGGGTTGATCGGCGACGTTCCGATAATCGCGGAGGGTGGTGCCGCCGGAGCGGATGGAGCGGTTGAGGACTTCGCGGATGGCTTTTGCGAGGGCGTCGATGGAGGCGGGGGGGATGCGGTCGACGCGTTGGAGGGGGTGGAGTTTGGCGAGCCAGAGGGATTCATCGACGTAAATGTTGCCGAGGCCAGCGAGGTCGCGCTGGGAGAGGAGGCGGTGTTTGAGGCGGCCGCGCATTTTTTTCCAGGGGGCGAAGTGGGCGGGTTGTGCGGAGAGGGCGTCGGGGCCGAGATTGTGGAGTTGGTCGGATTGGGCGGCGGCGAAGGAGGGGTAGTACCAGAGGCCGCCGAAGCGGCGGGGGTCGCGGAGGCGGATGTCGGTGGCGTTGCGGAGGGAGATGACGATGTGGGTGTGCTTTGCGAGGGGGTCGGCGGTGGGGAGGCAATCGACGCGGCCGGACATGCCGAGGTGGATCATGAGGGTTTGGTCGTCGTCGGCGATGCAGAAGAGTTTTTTGCCGTGGCGATGGGCGCGGGTGAAGTGGTGGCCGATGAGGTTTTGGATGTGGGCGCGCTTGGGGGTGAGGAAGTCGGGGCGGAGGATGCGCACGGCGGCGATGGGGATGTGGAGGAGGTGGGGTTCGAGGGAGCGGCGGACTTCTTCGACTTCGGGGAGCTCGGGCATGGGAAACTCAAAACGCAAAACTCAAAACGCAAAACTGGGGGAGGGAGTTCAGAGTGAACCACGGAGGACACGGAGGGCACGGAGATTTTTTTGTTTTTTTTTCTCCGTGTACTCCGTGTTCTCCGTGGTTTGAAAGGGGGGCGGGTTATTTTTCCACATAATAGGCGCCGCGGGATTTGACGGCGGTGGGGATTTGGTTTTGGAGATAGGTGTATACTTCGCGGGCGCGGGGGATCTGGTAGAGGGTGAGCTCGGGGGAGGTGGCGTCGGTGGAGTAGATGTGGATGGTGCCGATGCGGAGGAGGCGTTCGACGAGGCCTTGTTTGAGTTCCATGTCGGAGATGCGGAAGAGCTCGATGGAGTTGAGGTCTTTGGAGAGGATGCCGGACTCGGTGTCGATGCGCGTGGGGCGGATGAAGCAGCGGGAGTTGCGGACGGAGAGGTAGAAATACCAGATGAGGATGGCGGCGAGGACGGCGGTGGCGGCGATGCCGGGGCGCATGTAGGGCTTGAGGGGTTCGATGAAGAAGAAGGCGGCGCCGACGAGGATGGCGCCGGTGAGGACGATGAAGATGCGCCAGAAGTTATCCCACTGGGAGACGGAGAGGGCGAAGGCGGGGGGGGTGTCGGTGGGGGTTGGGGTGGTTGCGGTGTTGGCGGGGGAGGGAGTTGCGGTGGGGGCGAGGGGGGTGGAGCGGTCGAGGAATTCGCCGCAGTGTTTGCATTTTTTGGCGACGGCGAGGATGGTTTCGCCGCAGAAGGGGCAGCGTTTGGTGGGCTCGGAGTCGGCGGGGAGAGGGATGGCGGGGGCGGGAGCGGGGGTGTTGGGGGAGACTTGCGGCATGAGTTTGCGTTTGCAGGCGGGGCAGGTGACGGGGTGGGCGAGATCGTCCTGTGCGATGGTGAAGCGGTTGCCGCAGATGCAGGTGACCTGGTAGTTCATGGGGGCATTCTCGCGGAAGGGGAGTGCGGCGTACAGACCGGACTTCTCCGCCCCGCCCACGCTCCCTGACGGTCGCGTCTCGGAAGTTTCTCTGGCTCGTAGGGCATATTTATTTTTTCGGTCAGGGGGTGGGGGGGAGGCGAAGAATGGTGAGGGAGCAGGGTTTGAAGGTGTAGGAGAAGTTGGGGAGGGTGATGCGGGTGGAGGTGGTGGTGGGGAGGATGGCGGCGGGGGCGGTGATGGAATCTTCGGCGTTGGGGTTGCCGGTGAGGGTGATGATTTTGGCGGTGGTGAGGTGGGGGGTGCCGGCGAGGCGGATGTTGGAGGTGAGGGGGTGGTCGGCGGGGTTGACGACTTTGAGGATGATGTCGCCGGTGGCGTTGTCGCGGGTGGCGGAGGAGAAGAGGGCGGGGATGCGGTGATGGGGCATTTGTGCGGATTGGATCAGTTTGCCATCGAGGGTGCAGTCGATGCGGTCGCCGTGGATTGTGATCTGGGCATCATACCAGCGGTTGGTGTCGAGGGTGCCGGGCTGGTGGGCGAGGAGCTGGTCCTGTTCGGCGAAGTGGGAGAGGAGGATGAATTCGGGCTTGGAGGGGTCGGCGACGGTGGGGCCGCCGATGGGTGCGCCGAGGGTCCACTGGGTGCGGGCGCCGATGGCGTGTGTTTCGTCGTCGGCGACGGTGAGGGTGATGGCGCCGGTGTCGGAGGTGCGGCGGAGTTTGAGGGAGAGGGTGTAATCGGCCCCCCATGATTTGTCGCCGGCGGCGGCGGTGGTGGAGATGGTGGGGTCGGCCTGGCGGAAGGTGGCGTCGGCGGCGTTCCAGGTGGGGCCGGCGGTGAAGTCTTTGTTGGAGGAGAAGGCAGGGGCGAAGAGGGTGCGGCGGTTGGAGGTGACGCGGAGGTCTTTGAATTCGGCGGTGCAGTTGGAGGTGCCCAGGGCGATGCCGCCGGTGGGGAGGAAGTCGAGGACGGGGGAGGTGTTGGTGGTGGGGAGGACGACGTCGCCGCGGTTTTCGCAGAAGAGCTGCTGGACGTAGTAATTGACGGAGGGGACGGCGTGGAGGGAATCGACCCAGATGAGATCGGGGCGCCACTGCCAGGCTTCGGTGTTGGAGAAGAGCGGGGCGTAGGAGGCCATGCGGACGACGGCGGCGTCGCGTTCCATGCCGGTCATGTAGGCGGCTTCTGCGAGGGCGCAGTCGAGGTTGTTCTGGTTCTTGGTGGAGCAGATGGCGTCGCTCTGGGCGGCGTATTCGCCGAAGAAGACCTTCGGGCCCTTGGGATCGTAGTTGTCGAAGCGATTGGCGTTGGAGAGGAACCAGATGGGGTTGGCGTAGCAGTGCTGGTCGACGATGTCGACGCCGTGGCCGCCGGCGTCGAACTGCTGGAGTTTTGGCCAGAGGTAATCGAAGCGGTCATCATCGGGGGACGGGCCGGAATCGGAGACGAGGGTGATTTCGGGGTGCTTGTCCTTGATGGCCTTGGTGAAGGCGGCGAGACGTTCGAGGTATTGGGGGCCCCACTGCTCGTTGCCGATGCCCATCATGCGCAGGGGCGGATTGAAGGGCTCGGGGTGGCCCATGGCGGCGCGCTTGGCGCCCCAGGTGGAAGTGGCGGGGCCGTTGGCGAACTCGATGAGATCGAGGGCGTCCTGGATGTAGGGGGCGAGATCGTCGGGGGGGCAGAGCTCGCCGGAGTTGAACTGGCAGGCCATGCCGCAGTTGATGATGGGGAGGGGCTGCGCGTGGATGTCCTCGCAGAGCTGGAAGTATTCGAAGAAGCCCAGGCCGAAGGATTGGTAGTAATCGGGCGTGGGACGCCAGGAGAATTCGTAGTTCCAGCGGTCGACGAGGGTTTTGCGGTCGTCGATGGGGCCGATGGTATTTTTCCACTGGTAGCGGTGGGCGAGGTCTTTGCCTTCGACGATGCATCCGCCGGGGAAGCGGAGGAAGCCGGGGTGGAGATCGGCGAGGGCCTGGACCATGTCTTTGCGCAGGCCGCCGGGGCGGTGCTTCCAGGTGTCTTGGGGGAAGAGGGAGACGAAGTCGAAATCGACGGTTCCGGGGCCGTTGAGGAAGAGGACGAGGCGGGCGTTGGGGTCGGTGGCGTTGGGGTGGAGGGTGGCGGTTATTTTATTCCAGTTCGAAGAGAGGCCGGTGAGTTGTGCGGAAGCGAGGGTGGTGCCGTCGTTGCCGACGAGTTGGACGGTGACCTTCGAGTTTCCGTCGACGTTGCGGATTTGGGCGGAGAAATCGTAGGCGTCGCCGGCTTTGAGGCCCATGCCGCGGTAGCCCTCGTTGGAGATGCCGATGGGGGCGGTTCCCTGGGAGGTGATGCGGAGGTAGTGGGTTTGCGAGGGGCGGTAGGGATCGTCGGTGCGGACTTCGATGTCGCCCTTGGCGAGGCTGGGGGAGATTTTGATCCAGCCCATGAGGGGATCGGGGAATTCGAAGCCGCGGTTTTTGACGAGCTCGGCGTAGAGGCCGCCGTCGCCGCCGAAGTTGATGTCTTCGAAGAAGGCGCCCCACATGGCGGGGTTGATGGAAGCGCCGGGGTGATCGGATTGGACGGTGATGGTGGGGCGGGTGGCGGGGGAGCTCTGCGTGTTCTGCGTGGCGGTATTGGTGCAGCCAGCGGCGGCGAGGGCGATAAGCGCGGCGGGGGCGAGGGAATATCTGAGCATGCGGGGCGCTCCTGAGCAAGTGTGGCGGCGCGGGGTTGGGACGTGAAAAACGGTGGGCGCCGCCGGCGTGGGTAAGGTAGCGGGTGCTCAGGGGCGTAGCAATGCGGCGTCGAGCCAGTCGACGCGTCCGAGGACGTCCATGCGTCCGGGAGAATCGGCGCGGAGCTCGATGGTGTGGGCGCCTTTGATGGGGAGGGAGACTTGCTCGGGGGCGGCGGCGTGGGGGCCGAGGCCTTTGAGGTTGTCGGCGTGCCAGGCGATTTTGCCGTCGATGGCGACGGCGAGGTTGGCTTCACCCTGTGGGCCGGCGGAATCGTCGACGGCGGGTCGGAAGGTGAGGGTGTCGAAGTTGCCGTCGAGGTTGTAGGTGAGGACGCTGTGGGTGTGGACGCCGAGGCCGCGGTCGTAGGTGGTTCCAGCGACGCGGAGTGGCCCGCCGGTGACGTTGGCGTTGGGGCGGGTGGGATAGGAGGTTCCCATGAAGGTGGATTGTTCGTCTTTGGCGGGGTCGATGTCGGAGAGGTAGACGAGGCGTCCGCCGAGGACTTCGAGGCTGACGATGCGGTCGGGGACGATTTTGTGGGGATCGGGGCCGGCGGGATCGGCGAAGGAGATGGCAGGGATGGACCAGGAGAAGTTGCCGGGCTTATCGAGGGGGATGGTGAGGGCGGTTCCGGCGGTGGTGGTGATGCGGAGGGAGAGGGGAGGCACGCCGCGCGGCGCGGCGACGCCGCCGAAGGCGACGGAATCGATGCCGGAGAAATCGAGGGAGCTCTGGATGTTGTCTGCGCCCATGGCGATCTGGAGTTTTTCGGGGGTGAGGCCGACGACGATGCCTTTGCGGGTGTCGCCGTTGCCGAGGTAGACGACGTCCTGGTCGTGTCCGGGTCCCGGCGCGCGGTGGGGCTGGCCATCCCAGCGGAGGAGTTCGACGGCGGCCTTGAGGGGGAGGGAGACGTTTCCGAGGTCGGTGGTTTTGATGGTGATGGACTGGCCGGACATGGATTGGGGCTGTCCGAAGATGAGGTCGCCGTTGCGCAGGCGGAGCCGCCAGATGTCGGGACCGGTGGCGGGGGAGGCCTGGCGGTCGTCGGCGAGGAGCACGACATCGCGCGTGGGGAGGGTCTGGAGTTTTCCGCCGGCGGCGGTGATGGAGAGGCCGGCGTCGGGGGTCCAGGTGTTGATGGTGAAGCCGGACTGGTGGGAGAGATCGGCGGTGGTGAGATGCCAGTCGGCGCGGGCTGGGAGGGCGGTGGCGGTGAGGGTGGCGGCGGCGAGGATGGTGGCGAGGAGCGAGGGGCGCGGCGGTATGCGAGAGAGGTAATTGGTAATTGGTAATTGGTAATTGGGCATGTGGGGGGGCCTCTTTGGTGTTGGGGGGGTTGGGTGGTGGGCGGATTATTTTTGGAGGATGGGGAGGAGGCGGTTGGGGACCTGGAGCATGATGAGCGCCATGGCGGTGGCGTAGACGGGGCCGTTGTCGCCGACCCAGGAGCCGTCGGCCTGCTGTTTTTTGGAGAGGTCGGCGCGGATGGCGGGCCAGAAGGCGGCCCAGGCGTCGCCGCCGGACATGAAGGTGGCCTGGGTGGCGTAGTAGTTGCCGTAGTAGTAGTTGTCGTTTTCGGCGCCGGCCTTGCCGGGGAGGCGTGCCATGAGGTACTTGATGCCGCGTTTGATTTCGTTGCCGTCGTAGATGCCGGCGTAATAGAGGCAGGCGACGCCGGCTGCGGAGCGTGGGTAAGCGGAGCCGCGGGAGGCGAGCATGTAGGAGAAACCGCCGTCGGGCTCCTGGGATTTTTTGACGTAATCGATGGCGTGATCGATGGTGGTCTTGGGGACCTTGATGCCGGCGTTGCGTGCGGCGCGGAGGGCCATGATCTGGCAGATGGTGACGGAGATGTCTGCATCCTGGGGGACGGGCTGGTAGCGCCAACCGCCTTCGCTGTTCTGGGACTGGACGATGAGGCGGATGGCGAGCTGGAGTTTTTCCTTGACTTCGGGGCGCGGGGACATGCCGTAGACTTCGGCGAGGAAGAGGGTGGCGAAGCCGTGGCCGTACATGGGGGAGCCGTAGTTGCCGGCGGTGATGAGGCCGGATTCCTGGGTGTTCTTGAGGATGAAATCGAGGATGCGATCGACCTGCTGACCGTACTGGCCGTCGTTGGGCATGTCGCCGTCGGCGAGGAAAGCGATGCCGCAGAGGGCGACGATGGCGACGGCATCCCCTCCGCCGCCGGAGACGGTGCCGTTGGCGGCGACGTTTCGTGCGAGGAATGCGAGGCCTTTTTTGACGCGGTCGCGGACTTCGGGGGTGAGTTCATCGGCCATGGGACCGGAGCCGCCCTCGGTGGAGTTGGGGTTTTCGAGGGAGGGGCCGTTCTGCGCGGGGGCAGGGGTTTGTGCGAGGGCGAGGCCAGGAGTGATGAAGGAGGCGGCGGTGTAGAGTGCGAAGACGGCGGGTGCGGCGTGTTGCCGGAAGGTGCGGGAAGTGGAGGGGGAACGCACGGGAGACTCCTGCGGGGAAGAAGATGAGGCTGATTCAAAAGAGCGGCACGGGGTTTTGGGCGTGCGTGGCTGGGGGTTCGTGGCTGGGGACATCCGGGGATGCGGGTTGCTGGAACATCGGCGGGACGCCGATGCCACGGACGCCGATGCCAGGGACGGCCGTGCCACGTGACGCCGGTGGCGCGGGTGGTTAATGGTCGCGGGTGGAGCGGCCGATCTCGGCGAGGGCCTGGTAATAGCGGTCGATCAGTTGGCGGTATTCGGGCAGATATTGTTCGTTGCTGCCGTGGGCGATCATGTCGCGATCACGAGCGGGGAGGTTTCCCCAGGTGTCGGCGTTTTTCTGGTGGATGTCGGTGCCGTTGGATTCAGCGGCCTGAGCGCCGCCGCCACGGAGGTTTTCGTCACGAGCGGCGGTGGAGCCGCCCTCATGGCTCTGGTTTTTGGAGGCCTGGCGTTGCTGGCTCTGGCCCTGGCTTTGGCTCTGGCTCTGGCTGGTGGAGTTGCATTGCTTGCGGGCGATTTCGATGAGTGCGTCGAGATCGACGACGATGCGTCGCTGGGTTTCCTGGGTGACGGCGCCGGGGTCTTTGTCGGCGAGGCGTTGCCGGCTTTCGCCCATGCGGGTGACCATATCCTGAAGCTGCTCGGCGGCGCCGGTGTCATTTTGCTGGGCGGTGGAGCCGGCGGTGAGTTTTTTGAGCAGGTCCATGTCGTCGACGACCTTGGCGGCGTCGGGATCGACGAGGGTGGGGGCGACGGGGGGACCGGCATCGGGTTTGGCGGCGGGCGCCGGGGCGGGGGTATCGGGGCCGCCGAGTTGCTGATCCATGAGGCCGGCGCCGTAGAGCCGTCCGCCGGTGATCGCCATGCTGGCGGCAAAGAGGGCGGCGGCAACGACAGGCAGTGAGCACTTCATCGGCAAACCTCCCAAAATTTGGCGGCCGCCCCCCCTCGAGTGATGGCACCAGGCCCGACTCCGGGCGGACCGCAGGATTCCTATTCTACTGTAGCTGCTGGGCAAGGTCGTTGGCAATTTTCTGGATTTCTCCCTGTCGGCGGCTGAGGGTGGCGGCCTGCTGCTGGAGGTCGGATTTGTCAGCCGGGGCAGCGGTATGCAAGTCTTTATCGACCTGGGTGGTCTGATTATTGACAACCATTTGCATGGCTTTGAGGAGTTTGAGCTGCGCGAGGGGGGGCACGAGCGGGGGTTTACCGCCGCCGCCCCCGCCGCCACCGCTTTTGAACTGGCTCTGACGTTTCTGTTCATCCTTGAGGGCGTCGATGATGTCGGAGAGGCGGTCGATGGCGGTCTGCTGGGCGCTGGCGAGTTTTGTGCCGGTCTGGGCTTTATTCATGTCGTCGTGGCTGGTGTTCATGGCCTCGGTGACGAGGCCGTTCATCCAGATGACGACTTCGAAGGGTTTGAGCTGCTGGTCGTTGGTGAGGTCGGCGACGCGTCCGATGAGGCTTTGCTGGGTGGTGGTCTGCGTGGCGAGTTCGAGGGAGCCGAGGCGGTCGATCTCTTTATCGGCGGCTTTCTGGCGGCGTGTTTCGATGCCGTCGGTGACGCCCTTGACGGCGACCTGGTCCTGCTTGATGGATTCGTACTGCTTGATGAACTCGGCGAGGGCTTTGTCCTTGAGCTGGCTGTCGACATCGGCTTTGAGGGCTTCGAGTTTTTTGATGGCGTCATCGAGGAGGGCGATGGCTTTCTCCTCGGGCGGAAGGGCGGAGGGCTGCTTGTTGCCGTAGAGGGCGCCGGCGGCGTTGCCCATTTGCTCGGCGGCGTCGCGGATATCGACGGCGGCGGCCTGGGCCTTGGGGGTGCTCTCGGCTTTTTTCTGGATGACGATGGCGTTCATCTGGTTGGTGCCCTGGCGGTCGCCGAGCTTGGCGAAGATGGCGGCGGCGGCTTTTTCACCGGCGACGGTGGTGTCCTTGTTGATGGCGACTTCCTTCTCGCGGAGATCGCGGACGGATTTGAGGAGTTCCTCGAGCTGGCGGGAAAGCTGTTCAAGCTGGAGGCGTGAGCGCTGGTCGAGCTGGTCGAGCATTTCCTGGAGGCCGCGCTGGGCCTGGGACTGGCTGGCGCCGGCGCTGGCCATCTGGTTCTGGGGGATGGATTGGCTGGCGGAGGATTGGGAGCCGACGACCTTTTCCTGCTGTCCGGTATCGACGGCTTTGGAGAGAGCCTGGGAGGTGGCGTTGTCGGACTGCTGGAGCTGCTGGGCGGATTTCTGCATTTGCTCCATGAGGTCGGAGGTGCGGTTGGCGAGGTCTTTCTGCTGCGCGGAGAGGCGATCCAGGCGATCTTTGATGTCTTTGGGGAGATCGGAGGCGTTGTTGTCGCCGGTCTTGGCGGAGAGGTCGCGGGTTTCCTTGGCGAGCTGGGTCTGCTGATCGAGGATCTGCTTGAGGGCGGTGCGCGCGGCTTCGAAATCGCCGGCGGCGCCGAGGGCGTTGATGATATTGTCCATCTTGGCGAGGGCCTCACCCTGCTGGTTGTCGGCGCTCTTGGCGCTATCGGCGGTCTGCTGGGCCTGCTGTTTGGCCTTGGGATCGTTGGCGTCGGGGTTGCCGGCGGTTTCGTGGGCTTTGTTGAGGTCGCTGGCGGCCCGGGGCATGTTGGTGTCGGCGACGTCCTTGAGGCCGGCGGCGGATTCGGCGGCGAGCTTGCCGAGGTCGGTATCGGACATGCGGTTCTGGCGGAGGTCATTGGCGACGCCGTCGAGGCGCTGCTGGATGGAGTTGGCGGTGGAGTTTTCCTGGGATTCCTGACGGGCGAGGTCGGCAAGCTGGGCCTTCTGCTGGTCGGTGCTGATGCCGGAGGTGGCGACGGCTTTCTGGATGGCTTCGGTCATGGTGCGGGTCTGATCCTGCTCCGCGCGAAGGGCCTTGAGGCGTTCCTTGGATTCGTTGAGCGATTTGCGGCTGGTTTCAAGGATTTCGGCCTCGGTGCGGATTTGGAGGACCAGGGGGGCGGATTTGACCCAGGGGTGGCGTTTGCCATCGACATCGAAGTTGTCCTGGACCTCGGCATAGAAGTTGAAGCGCATGCCGGGCTGGAGGTTCATGGGGGTGAGGTCCCAGGTGTAAGTGGATTTGCCGGTGGTGTTTCCGGAGGCGGGATCGGTGGTGCGGTCGGACCAGGGGAGATCGGTCTGGAAGGCGGCGGGGTCGTCGGGCTTGGCGTCGAATTTATCGGCGCGGAGGCGGTGGCCGTCGAGACCGAGATCGTCGGTGGCCTGGTCGGCGATATCGACGATGGCGGTGGGGGTGCGTTCAACGATGCGGCGGGGATCGGTGATGACGACGGAGGGGAGGGTGTCGGGGACGACCTCGATGGCGAAGGAGCCGCCGACGCGGGATTCGAAGCCGTCGGAATCGCGCATGACGAGGCGGGCCTGGAGGGTTTTGGAGGCGGTGAAGGAGACTTCGGCGAGGGTGGGATCGGCGAGGCGTTTTTCGAGGGCGACGGGGAGGTCGGTGTCCTTGGTTTGATCGACGAGGCGGACGTCGGGCTGGCCTCCCGCGGCGGTGGCGAAGGGTTTGGTGGAGCGGACGCGGAGCGTGATGCGGGAGAGCTCGACGGCGCGGCCGGCCTGGGTGAGAAGATCGGTGAGGACGGGCGGGGCGGGCTTGGTGGGATCGCTGACGTTTTTCACATAGGCGGGGGGCTGGATGGAGGCGGTGAGCTCGGTGATGACGGGCCGGGGCGCGAGGCGGATGATGACGGGTTCCTGCTCGGTGTCATCGCCGACCCAGAGTTTGAGGCCGATGGATTTTTGGCCGTCGGGTTCGAGGGGGTGTTCGTAGATGAAGGTTCCGTTGGAGGATTGTTCTTTCTGGAAGGTCATGAGGTCCTGGGAGGTGCGGCCGCCATCGACGAAGGAATAGAGCCACATGCGTTGGTTGGGGTATCCGCCTTTTGTGACGCGAGCGCGGACGGTGATTTTTTCGCCGATGGGGAGTGCGGCGGGGGGTTTGCCGTTGGCGCCGCCCATGGCGTCCCAGTCGAAGGAGGCGTGAGTGATGCGCGGCCAGGCCTGGGGGCTGGTGGTGAACCAGCGGGAGAGGGCGATGCCGGCGAGGGGCTGGTTGAAGGCGGCGACCGCGCCGGCGATGGCGGTGACGATGGCGGCGACGAGCAGGGCGCGCGCGGGGCGCTGGAAATCGACGGCATCTTCGAAGCGGAGGGATTCGGTTTTCTGGGCGGCGAGATCGACGTGGCGCGCGGCGAGGGCGTTGGTGCGCATGGTGCCGGCGTGGATGAAGTGGACTGCGGCGATGAGGTCGTCGGAGAGATCGCGGTGAGCGGATTCGACGCGGGAAGCGAGGAAGCGGTCGGTGAGGCGGGTGGTGAGGGGGGCGATGAGGAATCGCCAGGCGAGGAAGCCGAGGGCGGCGATCCAGGCGAGCAGGAGCAGGAGGCGGAGGGTGTTGGAGAAGTGGAGGAGGTAGTCGCCGAGCATGAGGATGAAGAGGGAGCCGACGCCGGCGGCGATGAGGATGCCCAGGCCGAAGAGGGAGAGGACGGCGCGGACGCGTCCGCGGAGGCGTGTGATGCGCGTGACGAGGGGGTGGTCGGGGGTGTAGGAGAGGGGATGGGGGGTGGAGAGCTGGGCCATGGGGTCCTCGCACAGAAGTGCGCTGGGGATACGTTGCCGCGGGTCGTTGAGCGTTTCGCGGGCGGACGGGAGCAGGGTCAAGGGCACGGAAGGGGCCGTGGGGATTAACGAAAGTGAACCAGGATGTCGGCGATCAGGATCGTGTTTTCATCCCGGCTGTCCGCGAACCTGAAGATGACGGTGAAATAGTATACCGAATCATCAAGAGGGACGGTGAAGCGAAAGTGCTGTCCGAGGGAGGGGGTGTCGTGACGGGCGGTCTCACTGAGTTGGACGGGATCGGCGGAGAAGCGGTTGATTTGCTCCCAGAATTGCTTTCGCACGATTGGCTGAAGCGCCGCGACAGCGCGCGAGGCCGGGGATTTAGGAAGCACGACGATGGAGAATTTTTCCATTCACGGCCTCGGCGAGAGGGATTCCTTCGCCGCGATCAAGCCGGCGGAAACTTTCGGCGATGGCATCAATATCGAGTGGTGCGGGGCAGAAGCCGATGGCGTCGCGGAGTTCAGCGAACCCGGGAATGGTGTTCCCCTGCCGCTGGGCCTGCTTCACTTCGGTCAAGAGGTGGTCGGCGTGAAGGAGCCAGCGCTGATATTGCGATTGGAAATTTTTGGCGACGGACTTGGAATAGCTCATTGTTCCATCGCGGACGGCGGCGCTCCATTGCTTATCGACGGCCTGAATGGTTTTGTAGGCGGCGAGCGTTTCGCGGATGCGCTTGCGAAGGCTGGATGCGGCGGGGCCGGGATTGGTTGAACGTGTGGTGGTCATGTGCGTGTTCCGCAAGAGAAGTTGGGGGAATAATACCACGGGAGCGTCAATCGATGGTAGGCTTTAAATCAGCCCGGCGCTCTTGCGGAGGAGCCATTCGATGGTGGCGAGGGCGACGACCAGGACCAGGGCGATGGGCTTGTACCAGAGTTCTTCGAAGTCGGAGAGGATCAGGGGGATGGAGCGGTCGGGGATCTGTCTGGCGAGTTCTTCAGACTTATAGATGGGGACGACAGCGCCGCCGGTCTTGGTGGCCAGGGTGGTGAGGGAGTCGACGTCGGTGGCGATTTTTTCGAATTCGCGCTGGGGGGGCTCGACGGACACTTCGAAGGGGGGCACGTCGATAGGGAGAATGCCGGGCTGGACGGTGAGCAGGACATCGCCGACCTGGGAGGCGGTGATCATGCCCTGGAGGGAGTCGGGCTCATCGCCGCCGGAGGAGGGGCTGTGCTGGAGGGTGAGGGTGTCGAGGGGGCGGCCTTCCTTGTCGGTGATCAGGACGGGAACCTGGGCGGGAACCTGGCCGGCGAGGGTGGGGTCCTTGACGGTCAGGGAGACTTTGATGGGGCGGCCGACTTCGACTTTGGCGGCATCGGCGGCCAGTTCGAGGCGGCGGTTCTGGCCGAGGGCTTTGTTCTTGTAGAGCAGCCGGCACATCTGGAGCCAGTAGGACTGGAAGAGCGGCTCGCCGGTGTAGCGGCGCCAGCGCCAGGTGTCTTCGACGGCGGAGAAAAGGGTGCGGCCTTCGCCGTAGCGGTCGGTGACGATGAGGGGCGCGGGGGCGCCGCCCTGGGAGCGGGTGGGGTGGACGGCGAGGACCTCGGCGGAGCCTTTGATGCCCTGGACGGGTTTGAACCAGTACATGTCGGGCATGTTGGCCATCTGCTTGACGTTTTCGTCGGGGTCGTCGAAGAAGCGGAAGAGGTTGGAATCGCGTCCGGCGGCGGTGAGCACGGGGGTGAAGGGGGCGTTTTCGGCGGGGGCCATGACGCGGGCGCGGGGGTCGAGCTCGTCGGGGACGATGGGCAGGAGCACGTCGAGGGGTGTGCCTTTGTAGGCCTCGGGGTCCCAGCCGTTGCCGGCGATCCAAGCGACGCCGCCGCCGGTTTTGCGGACGAAGTCGACGATCAGTTTTTGCTGGGAGGGGGAGAAGAAGGTGGGTTCGACGTCGCCGATGATCAGGACATCGTATTTGTTGAGTTCCTCGGCGGTTTCGGGGAAGCGGGTGATCGGGCCGGGGAAGGTTTCGCGGCCGTCCTTGTCGACGACGCGGGGGTCGGCGTCCTGTGCGAAGTCTTCATCGGCGGAGAGGAGCAGCGTGGAGATGTTGACGGTCTTTTCGCGGATCAGCTCGTTCTTGACGTAACGGAATTCCCAGCGGGGGTAGCCTTCGACGTAGAGGACGTTGATCTGGGCGTCGAGGACGTTGGTGTGGGCGGTGATGAAGTTGTCCTGGGAGGAGAGTTCCTCGCCGCCGTTGGTGAGATCGACGCGTGCGAGGAGGTCGAACTTTTCGGATTTTTCGGCATTGGTTTTTTCGGGTTTGAAGATCATCTCGACGTCCATCTCGCGCTTGCTGGGATCGAGCGTGACGTCCCTGGTGGCCAGGGGAGCGCCGGTGATGGTTTCGCTGGGGCCCTGGGTGCGGTAGAGGGTGATGCGCGCGGGGGTGGGCTTGTCGATGCCGGTGCCGGCGAGATGCATTTTGACGGCGACGGGATCGCGGACGAAGGTGTTCTCGGGGATCTGGGGTTGGGAGAGCTTGAGGTTGAGGGGTTCCTGGGGATCGCCGAGGGGGAGGGTGAAGAGTTTTGCGGAGGCTTGCTGGGCGCTGGCGGTGGCGAGGTCGAGGCGGGAGCCTGGCTCGGTGGTCTGGCCGTCGGTGTAGAGGACGAGTGCGGAGACGCGCTGGCCCTGGACGGACTGGAGGATTTCCTGCGTGACGGTGGGGATGTCCGTGGATTCGCCGGCGGGGGTATCCCTGGCGAGGCCGGCGAGGAGGGGTTTGAGTTGATCGGGGTTGTGGGCGGTGCCGAGCAACTGGGCATGGGAGGAGCCGGTGAAGATGGCGACGTCCTGGGTATCGGTGAGGTCTTTGAGCCACTGGGCGTGTTCGAGGGAGTGGAGGGCGAGCTGGTAGCGGTCGGGGCGGAGGGAAGCTGCGCCGGCGGGCTGCGATGCGGCGGGCCTGGTGTCGGCCTGGGCCTGGGTGAGCAGGGTGCGCATCTGGGGGTCGCGGTAGGGGTCTTCGAGGGTCATGGAAGCGGAGTTATCGACCCAGACGGCGACGACGGAGCGGGTGCGCTCTTCGCGGTCGACGACCAGCATGGGGCGGCAGAAGAGCAGGAAGACGGAGGCGAGCAGGAGGGCGCGGACGATGCCCAGGGCGATTTTCTTGCGCGGCGAGGCGGACTGCCTGCGATAGGAGAAGTAACCAAGGAGCAGGAGCACGAGGAGGATGGGGATGATCCAGACGGCCCAGCTGACGCCGAAGGCGAAGCGCGTGCCCGGGGAGATGGACACATGGTTGAGCGAGAGCAGCCAGTCGAGGAGTTTGTCCATCGGCGAAGAACTCAGCGGTAAACGGAAAACAATCGGGCGAGCAGGGTCTCGAGGGCGAAGAATGCGAGGGCGGCGAGCAGGAGGCTGCGGGCGAGCTCCGATCCCTTCGAAGGTTGATCGCCGGCGGCATTTTGCTGGGGCGACAGCGTGCGCGGGCCGGGGCGGATGGACGAGGGGTCGATGCCCAGCGAGGAGGCGAGTGCGGCGGTGCTGATGTGGCGGACATCGGCTTCCTCGGCGGCGTCGGGGTTGACGACGACGACGGGGCGGCCGTCGGTGGCGTTTGCGGGGGCGTAGTGACCGGCAAAGACGAGCGGGCCGCTGGTGAGCTCGGGTTTGCCGTCCTTGATTTCAGAGGTGACGCTGACGGTGGTGTTACGGGGTCCGTTCCAGGCGCCGGGGCTGGCCATCTCCTGGGGGAGGCGGATGGAGTCGCCGACGTGGAGGGTGAGCGTGGCGCTTTCGCCGGGGATGGCGTAGTACATCAGTTCGTGCATGAAGGGGACGTAGGAGGGCTTGGCGCCGAAGCTGTTCCATTCGGTGTCGGCGGTGCTGGCGAAGAGGACAACCTTGCCCTTGCCGACCTGGCGCGAGACGACGGCGGGATCGCCGGGCGAGCCATCGGGTTTGGCGTAGCGGAGGATGACTTCGGAGGAGCCATCGGGCGGGGGGGTGAGCTTGAGGTATTGGGTGGTTTGGACGGAGGTGAAGCCGACGTCGAGGCCGGATTTGTAGGCTTCGCCGAATTTCTGGAGGACGGGATGGGTGAAGCCTTCGGGGGCGAAGGGCGTTCCCTGGGGCGTGGCGGTCTGGGCGTCGCCGCCGTTGCCGCCGACGGTTTCGGTTTTGATGACCTGTCCGATGGCGGCGGGGAGGAGGGCGTTGGCGGCGTCGGGCCCGACGCCGGGCGCGCCCAGGGCGCTGTTCATGTCCTGGGCGTTGGTGTGGCCGCCGGGGAAGATGACGAGGAGTCCGCCGTTTTCGACATATTTGCGGAGTGCGTCGCGGACGGCCGGGGCGCGCGGGGCGGTGGTGTCGGACATGATGACGGCGGCGTAAGGGGGCAGGGCGGTGGTGGGAAGTTCGAGCTCGGTGATGATGCGGGGAGCAAAGCCGCCGCCGACGGCCGCGGGCGTGGCGTCGGGCTTGTCGCTCGCGGAGAGGGCGAAGGCGATTTGGAGATAGGTGGTGGAGCCGAGGGTGTGGGCGTCGCCGGGGCTGCCATCGACCATGAGGATGGGGATTTCGCGGCGGACGTTCATGAGGACGGAGCGGGTGTCATCGACGGGCAGGCCATCGGCGGGGAGGCGGGCTTCGACGACGTGGCGTCCTGCGGTGGGGATGGTGAGTGCGACGGTCATGGTGCGCGAGGCCGCGGGATCGATGCGGGCGACTTTTTCGCTGTGGGTGATGACGCCGTCGAGGAGGATGGAGAGGGGTTCATCGAGGAGGGGCTTGTCAGTGGCGTTCTGGATGGTGACGCGGAACTCTTCTTCGGTGCCGGCGACGACGAGCGGATGGACGGGTCGGAGATCGGTGACGGCGACATTGGCCTGGTCGGGCGTGCCGAAGTCGAGGAGGGAGAAATCGGTGGCCTGGGCCTTGGCGGCGGTGAGGGATTTTTTGAGGCGTTCGCTGCTCTGGGCCTGGGGATCGTGCAGGGCGCTGGCGGAGCAATCGGTGAGGATCAGCAGATCGCGGACGCGGGCGCCGGCGCCGAGTTCCTTGAGGGCGTCGGCGGCCTGATCGAGGGCGGCGGGGAGATCGGTGGAGGCGTCGGAAAGGAGCGTGGCGGCGACGCGGGCGCGGAGGCCCTGCTTGTCGAGGGTGGGGCGGTTGTTGGCGGCGCCGTTGGCGGTGGTGCCTCCGCGGCCGGCGTGGATGATCATGACCTTGTCGGAGGCGTCGAGCGTGGGCAGCCAGTCTTCGAGGGCTTTTTTGGAGCGTTCGAAGGCGGATTGCTGGGTGTTCGCGGCTCCCTGGGGTTGGTAGCCCATGGAGTAGGAATCGTCCCACACGACGACGTAGGCTTTCTGGCCGGGGGCGAGGGCGGCAAAGAGGGAATTCTGCAGAACCAGTTGCGCGATGCCGGCGGCGAGGAGCAGCAGGGCGAGGCAGCGCGTGGCCAGGAGCAGCCAGCGGCGGAATTTGAGCTTGCGGGCGTTGCGTCGCTGGGCGGCGAGGAGGAAGTCCATGGCGGCCCAGACGACGGTGCGGAATTTCCGCTTGTTGAGCAGGTGGATGATGATGGGAATCGAGACGCAGGCGGCGCCCACGGCGAAGAGGATCGGGGAGAGAAAGAGAAAAGCGAGCGGCATGGCGGTGGTAATTGGTTAATTGGTCATTGGTAATGGGGAGCTTGCGGAGACCCATTCACCAGATTTGGCCATTTAACGCAATAGTGCTCCTTTGTTACTTCATGCGGGCGGCGCGGGTGGCGAGGAAACCGGGCAGCGTGACGTCGAGGGGCAGCGAGGTGTCCACCTGCACGTAATCGACGTGCATCTTGTGGCACTCGTTGCGCAGGTATTCGGTGTGCATCTTCACTTCTTCGAGGTACGCCTCCCGCAGCGCCCGGGGCTCGACGACCAGCTCGCCCATGTCCTCGAGGCCCTTGAAGAGCGTGGTGGTGTCGAAGGGGAAATTCAGTTCATCATGATCGAGGATCTGCAGCAGGATCAGGTCGTGCCGGCGATAGCGGAGGTGCTGGATGCCTTTGACGATGTTCTTGGGATCGTCGAAGAGATCGCTGATCAGCACGATCAGCGAGCGGTGCGTGAGCTGCTCGGCGATTTCATCGAGGATGGCGCCGGTGCGCGTTTTCTGGTCCTTCGGGATGGTGGAGAGCTCGTCGATGATGATGCGCCACTGTCGGGGGTTGTTGGAGGGTTTGATGAAGTGGCGGACTTTCTGGTCGAAGACGGCGAGGCCGGCGGAATCCTGCTGGTGCAGCGCGACGTAGGCGAGCGACGCGGCGATGCTGGTGGCGTGGTCAAATTTGCGCCAACCTCCCTTGTCGCGCCACTTGCGCGTTTCGCTGCCGGCGTAGGTCATGGATTCGGAGGCATCGACGACCAGCATCACCTGGAGGTTGGTTTCCTCTTCGTATTGCTTGATGTAGTGGCGGTCGGTGCGGCCGAAGACTTTCCAGTCGATGTGGCGGATGTCGTCGCCCTGGACGTACTGGCGGTGCTGGGCGAACTCGATGGAGAAGCCCTTGTAAGGCGAACGGTGCATGCCGGTGATGAAGCCTTCGACGATGAGGCGGGCGCGGATATCGAGGGCCGCGATCTTGGCAAGCGTGCGCGGATCGAGGTACTGGCGGTAATCGATTTTCTCAGCGGTTTGGGTCATGCGGTACTCTTGTGGGGGTGATTCCCTGTTGCGGCCGATCGTTTTTTTGCCACAGAGGCACAGAGACACAGAGATCGTCAACGACGCGGAGGCTTACATTTTAGATTGTCTGTTGGGTTCTCTGTGCCTCTGCGTCTCTGTGGCAAAAGCCTTCCGCTCATGTCTTGCCGGCGAAGACTTTCGGGAGTTGGGCGGCGGTGCGTTCGTCCTCGGCGTCGCGCGGCGTTTGTTCGATGAGCATCCGGATCACATCGTCCGGGCGCACGCCTTCGGCTTCGGCGTTGAAGTTGGTCAGCACGCGATGGCGGAGCGTCGGATAGGCGACGGCGCGGATGTCCTCGGTGCTCACGTGATAGCGGCCCTGCAGCAGCGCGCGGGCTTTCCCGGCGAGGACCAGCGTCTGGCTGGCGCGCGGTCCGGCGCCCCAGCTCACGAAATCCTTGATGAATTTCGGCGTGTCGGGCTGGTTCAAGCGCGTCTGGCGGACGAGGCGGATCGCGTAGCGGGCGACGTGCTCGGCGACGGGGACTTTTCGGACGAGTTCCTGGAGGGCGAGCACGTCGTCGGCGGAGAGCACGTGCCTGAGCTCGATGTGGCGCGGCGACGTCGTCAGCCGCACGATGTCATATTCTTCCTGCTCGCTGGGATAACTCACCAGCACGTTGAACATGAAGCGGTCCAACTGTGCTTCGGGGAGGGGGTAGGTGCCTTCCTGCTCGATGGGGTTCTGCGTCGCCATCACGAAAAAGGGCTCGGCGAGGCGATGCTGCACGCCGCCGGCGGTGACCTGGTGCTCCTGCATGGCTTCGAGGAGGGCCGCCTGGGTTTTGGGCGGGGTGCGGTTGATTTCGTCGGCGAGGATGGCGTTGGCGAAGATCGGGCCGCGCACGAAGCGCAGCGAGCGCTTGCCGGTGGCCTTGTCTTCTTCGATGACTTCGGTGCCGGTGATGTCGGAGGGCATGAGGTCGGGGGTGAACTGGATGCGGTTGAAGGAGAGGGACAGGGTCTTGGCGAGGGTGGAGATGAGGAGTGTTTTGGCGAGGCCGGGGACGCCCACGAGGAGGCAATGTCCGCGGCAGAAGAGGGCGATGAGCAGTTCTTCCATGACGCCGCTCTGGCCGACGATGACTTTGCCGAGTTCCGTCTTGAGCGATGCGTAGGCTTCCTGGAGCTTCTGAATGCTGGCGATTTCTTCGGGGGACATCTGGGCGGCGTCGTTGCTGCCGGAGGCGGGGGGGGTGGGGGGGGTAACGGCCTGAGTCATGAGTTCTATCCTTTATAGAGGGTCCGATGGTCGCGGGGCATTCCTTCAGACGCTCTCGCGGCGTGGCGGTTCCCTGTGGCATGAGACGCGGTCAACAGGGGGGTCATTCACTGCGTTGCCGACGGAATGGGGTTCTTTCGATCCTGCCTCGAAGGGGATAGGTGCATTATGCAACGGGCCGCGGGCGTTTCAACCGCGGCCATGCGGATTCCCGCGGGCGCAAGAGAAAGGGGAGGCCGCCGCACTGACAGCCTCCCCTCGCACGGAGATCGGCGATTCACTTTTGCGTGGCGGCCTGGCCGTTACGCGCGGCGTTGGGGTTGAAGTTGGATTGCACGGACTCGGCGGGGCGGACGGTGTCGGAGCTGTTGACCGCTCCCTGCGCTTCAAGCACCGGCGAGTTGCGGATGACGAGGCCAGTGACGCCTTCGAGCCGGGCCGCCGAGACGCCTTGCGACAACTGGGCCTTGAGGTTGTCGATCTCGAGACCGTGAACGTCCATCGCGCCGATAATGGGGCGATAGTCGGGCTGCTCGAAGGTGAGGCGGAGGTTGGCCAGTTCGAGGTCTTTGACGTGGCGGGCGAAGACGCCATAGGCGGGCATCACGCCGACGCGCGAGGGTTCGGGATAGCCCTTATCGAGTTCCGGCGGCACGCGCTCGGCCTGCTCCTTGGTGCCGCCGCCATTGAAGTGGATGCGGATGTCTTCAAGGCGCAGGTTCTCGATGGGCTGCTGGGGAAGCCCGGTGATCTGGATGCCGCTGGCGGATTCGACGCCCGTGGCCACGACATGCGAGATGGTGACGTTACGGAGGATGCTGGGGCCCTGGACGTCCGGGCCGCGGTTGCGTTGGCCGGTGGTGATGTAAATCGGATAACCGTAGACATCCATCATGGTGATATTCGAGATGGCGACGTTTTCCAGAATGCCGCCGTCGACTTCCTCGAGGGCGAGCCCGCGGCAACTGCGGAAGGTGCAGTTGGAGATCGTGATGTTGCGGAAGCCGCCGTTGGATTCGGTGCCCATCTTGATGCGGCCGGTGCCGGCGTGGATGCCGTTGCGGATGTAAGGCTTCATCGTGCCGTCGAGCAGCGTGCCTTCCTGGAAGCCGGAGACCTGGCAATTGGTGATGGTCATATTTTCGGTGATGCGGTTTTCGCCCAGCGCGAAGGTGGACTTGGGACAGAGGCCGTCATCCTGCGGGGAATTGATCCGGCAGTTGGAGACCATCACGTTGCGGCAGCAGTCGATGTCCATGCCGTCGCGGTTGGTGTCGATGGTGACGTTGTCGATGGTCAAGAGATCGACGCCGGTGGTGATGATGGCGAAGTGGCCGCCGTGATAGATGGTGATGTCGCGGAGGGTGACGCCTTTGCAGAGTTTGAGGGCGATGGCCTTGTTGCCGGGGTTGGGGGCGTTGAAGTAGGGGGGGCGACCGCCGGGGAAGGGCCTGCCGCTGCCGCGCGCTGAAGGGCCGGTGGCGGCGGCCGGACGCTGGTTGAGGGTTCCCGCTCCGGCGGCGAAACCGTCGAGGCGATCCTCGGTGCCATCCTGGTTGATCAGTCCGCCGCCGTTGATCATGCCGTGGCCGGTGATGGAGACGTTGACGAGGTTTTCGCCCCAGATCAGCGAATTGTGGAAGTAGGTATGGCCGCCATCCTGATAGGCGGTGCCGTGCCATTCTTCGACGGGATCGTAGGGATTGTTGTCCGGGGTTTGCGGGGCGCCGAGGATGACGGCGCCGGCCTCGATGTTCAGCTCGATGTTGGATTTGAGGTGAATCGATCCGCACAGATAGGTGCCCGGCGGGACGACGACCTTGCCGCCGCCGGCCGCCGCCGCCGCTTCGATGGCGCGGTTGATGGCATGGTGGTCGAGCGTTTTGCCGTCGCCGGTGGCGCCGAAATCGCGGACGTTGTAGGTGGTTCTGGGGGCGACGCTGGAGATGGCGGGGCGGGTCATGGATTCGCCGGCGACCTTTGCCGGGGCGTTAGCCGAGCGGTGTGTGGAGGCTCCCTGGCGCGCTGTGTGTCCAGGGCTCTGGCACCCAGAGACGCCCAGCAGTCCCGCCAACAACACGCCTCCGGCGACCGGAAAGATTTTTTTCTTCATAACATCCCAGAAATGATTGCGTTCCGAACCGTCAACGTCCGCCACGCCACCTTTATTGCCGGTGCAATAATCCGGCGGCCGGTTCGTCCTGCTTAAACCGGCCCGCGCCCGGACCAGGGCCGGGTTCTTTCTGGAGAATCGTTTGATGATCTGTGCCGCACGCCGCTCCGTGTTGATCGCCGCCGCCGTTGCCGGCGTCCTTTTGGCCGCCGCGCTTCCCGCCCATGCCGAGGAAAAAACCTCCTGGCAGTTCGACTTCGCCGGCCAGGCCGCCAGCGGGGCGATCTCCGTCAAACCGACCGCCACCTATTCCAAAGACGCCGGTTACGGCTTCGAGGAAGCGCCGGACGGCAAGGTCGTCTCCGGCGCCGGCGATGCCACCGCCGACGGCGCGCTGGTCGCCGCCAAGCCCTTCTATTTCTCCGCCGCCGTCCCCGAAGGCAATTACAAGGTGACCGCGGTTCTCGGCGATCCCGATGCTGCGTCGGATACCACCATCAAAGCCGAACTCCGCCGCCTGATGATCGAGCACGTCCACACCGACGCCGGCAAATACCAGACGGTCTCCTTCGTGGTCAACGTGCGCCGCCCCGACATCCCCGGCGGCGGCGAGGTGAAGCTCAAAGCCCCGCGCGAGACCACCGCCGAAGCCTGGGATTGGGACGACAAGCTCACGCTGGAGTTCAACAACGCCCATCCGGCCCTTGCGTCGCTCTCGATCGAAAAGGTGGACGTGCCGACAATTTATCTGCTGGGCGATTCGACCATGTGCGATCAGCCCGCCGAGCCCTGGTGCAGCTGGGGGCAGATGTTGCCGGTGTTTTTCAAGCCGGACATCGCGGTGGCGAATCATGCCGAATCGGGTGAAACCATCGCCGATTCCAACAGTCGCGGGCGGTTCAAGAAAATCCTCGCGCAGATCAAGCCGGGCGATTATTTCATCACGCAGTTCGGGCATAACGACATGAAGGAACGCGGCGCCGACGCTTCCGAGAAGTACAAGGCCGACCTCACCGAATGGGTGAAACAGATCAAGGCCAAGGGCGCCACGCCGATCGTCGTGACGCCGATGAACCGCCACACCTTCCGCGATGGCAAGGTTTACAACAGTCTCGCCGATTATCCCGACAAGGTGCGCGAAGTGGCCAAGGAGCAGGACTGCACCCTCATCGACCTCAACGACATGAGCGCCACGCTCTACGACGCGCTGGGTGAAGAGGGCTCCAACCAGCTCTTCGAACACGAAACCGACGCCGGCAAGCACGACGGCACGCACCACAGCCCCTATGGCGCGTACGAACTCGCTTCCTGCATCCTCCAGGGCATCCGCCAGAACGTGCCCGACCTCGCCAGGCACATCCGCGACGATGTCCCGGCGTTCGATCCGGCCCATCCCAATCCGGCCTCGGAAAAAGCGTTCGACGTGCCGCCGAGCCCGAAGCACACCAACGTCGTCCCCCTGGGAAGCTGACCTTTTGGCCAAGCCTCACGGTACCATCAGCCGCCGTGGATTCCTCCAGTCCGCGGCGGCTCTCACGCTCGCCGGCTGCACGGCCGGGCCGCTGCGCTCATCCCGGAGACCTATGAAGACCTTCAACGTTCTGGATTTCGGCGCGGCGGGCGACGGCACGACTCTCGACACCGACGCTCTGCAGAAAGCCATCGATTCCGCCTCCGCTCACGCCGCCGCCGCTGGGGGGGTGACCAAATCCCGCGTCCTGCTGCCCGGCAAAAAGAAATTCCTCGTCGGCTGCCTCACGCTCCGCTCCAACATCGATTTCCACCTCGCCGATGATGCCCAGCTCCTCGTCTCCACCACGCGCACCGATTACCACGAGACCTCCCACGGCTCTCACGGCGGTGACGGCCCCGGCGTTCTCACCGGCGATAACCTCCGCAACCTCTCCTTCTCCGGCACCGGCATCATCAACGGCCGCTCGCCCGACTTCATGGATCACTTCGACAGCGTCAACGAGTGGTGGCGGCCGAAATCCTGGCGCCCGCGTCTGCTCCTGCTCACGGGATGCCAGGACCTGGAACTCCAAGGCATCACCATCAAGGACGCCCCTTCCTGGACCGTCCATCTCCTGGGCTGCCAGCGCGTGCTCATCGACGCCATCACCATCGCCAACCAGCTCGACGTTCCCAACTGCGATGGCATCGACCCCGACCACTGCCAGGATGTCGAAATCAAAAACTGCCACATCACCTGCGGCGACGATGGCATCGTCATCAAGACCACTCGCCAACCCCCCCCCGCCCCCGGCGCCCCCGACTATGGCCCCTCCGAAAACATCCGCATCTCCGACTGCACCATTCGCACGCAGGATTCCTGCCTGAAAATCGGCACCGAAACCGTCTCCGACATCCGCAACATCCGCTTCGAACGCTGCAAGCTCCTCGATGGCTGCCGGGGCATCTGCATCCAGCTCCGCGACCAGGGCAACATCTCCAACATCGACTTCCGCGACATCACCTTCACCGCCCGCTACTTCTCCGATCCCTGGTGGGGCCGCGGCGAAGGCATCTCGTTCACCGCCATCCCGCGCACGTTCGGTTCGCCGCTGGGCAAACTGTCCAACGTCCGCGTCGCCAACGTCACCGGCCGCTGCGAAAACTCCGCGCGCATCGACGCCGCCGCTTCCGGTTTCATCTCCGACATCCTCTTCGACAACGTCCATCTCACCCTCGACCGCTGGACGAAATACAAGGGCGGCGTTTTCGACAACCGCCCCACCAAAGCACTCGAGGACATCGAGCCGCACAACACGCCCGCGTTCTTCGTGCGCCACGCCGCCAACGTCACGCTGCAGAACTGCCGCGCCGATTGGGGCAACAACATCCCCGATTACTTCTCTTATGCGTTAGAAATGCAGAACTCTGTGGGTGTGCGTCATCCGGGATTCATCGGCCACGCCGCCCATCCTGATCGCGATCCGGCGATGATGACCAAAATCGTAGAACGCGTGCCGCTCAAGATCGTTCTTCCCACCTGATGCATGCCACACGCCTCTCGCCCACCGAGCCTCTCGCAACCATTCCGCGTAGAATTCCGACAATGATCCGCAAGGAGGCGCCGCATGCCCATCGACATTCCATCCCCGCCCCCGCCCCCCGATCGCAGCCACATCCACACCGAAGGCGAGAACCCCGCCAGCGCCCGCCTCGACGAGCTCTCGATCGAAGAGGCCGTCGCCGTGATGAACGCCGAGGATGCGAAAGTCGTCGCCGCCGTCGCCCGGCAGCGTCCGGCCATCGCCCGGGCGGTGCGCATGATCGCCGACGCTTTCGCCAACGGCGGCCGCCTCATTTACCTGGGCGCCGGCACCTCCGGCCGCCTCGGCGTGCTTGATGCCTCCGAATGCCCGCCCACTTTCTGCTCCGATCCCGACATGGTCGTCGGCCTCATCGCCGGCGGTGACGTCGCGCTGCGCCGCTCCATCGAAAATGTCGAAGACGATCCCGTCGCCGGCGCCGACGCCCTCCGCGATCTTGCCGTCACGGACAAGGATGTCGTCATGGGCATCGCCGCCGGCGGCACCACGCCCTACGTCCACGGGGCGCTGCGCGAAGCCGCCCTGCGCGGGGCCAAAACCATCTTCCTCATCTGCACCGATCCCGCCCACCTCCAGCTTCCCCCCGGCATCCCCGATCTCTTCATCGCCATCGAAACCGGCGCCGAAATCCTCACCGGCTCCACACGCCTCAAGGCCGGCACCGCCACCAAGCTCGTCCTCAACACCCTCACCACCCTCGCCATGGTGCAGATCGGAAAAACCTTCGGCAACCTGATGGTCGACATCGACGCCCTCAAAAACGCCAAGCTCGTCGACCGCGGCGCCCGCATCATTTCCCGCCTCACCGGCGCCACGCGTGAAGAATCCCTCAAGCTCCTCCACGACGCGGGCGGCAAGGTCAAACGCGCCATCGTCATGCGCCTCAAAAGCGTCGACGTCTTCACCGCCGACAACCTCCTCAAGGAAGCGCACGGAAAATTGCGCACCGTGATTCAGCAGTGACGCCCCCCAATTTAACCAGTTGAACCAGTACCCCAATTGAACGAGTTGCTACCCCTTCACGCCTACGAACGCCGCGAACGGCCCATTCTTGTGCAGCACATCCACCCCCTTGAACCCCGCCGCCTCCATCAGCCCCGTCTGAAACAGCAAACTCCGCGGCGTGTCCTCCTTCGCCACATACGCAAACACCGCCTCCCGATACTTCTGCCCCGCCTCGCCCCCGCCCTTCATCCCAACCAGATACTCGCCATACCGCCCCCACATCATCGCCTGCAACTCCGGCGTCGCCTGCTCGATCAGATCGAACACCCAGAAACTTCCCCCCGGACGCAGCGCCCGATACACCTTCTCAAACATCGCTCGCCATTCCGCATCCGTGCGCAGGTGATGCAGCGTCGCCGCCGACACCACCACATCAAACCGCCCCTCCCCAAACTCAACCTCCCGCATGTCCCCCTGCGCGGTAGTCACCTTGCCGGCGCCGGCCGCCATCACGCGCTCCCGCGCCTTCTCCAGCATCCGCACACTCAAATCCACCAGCGTGCAGTTCAACCCCGCCATCTGCCGCAGCATCATCAGCGTGTAATTCCCCGCCCCGCAGCCGATATCCAGCAGATCCCGCGCCCCGGGCGTCACCCGCGCCGCCGCCTCCGCCACCAGTTCCATGCACAGCCGCGCATCCATCGTCGCCGCCTGCCCCGTCTCCAGATTGCTGAACCGCTCCACCTCGTGATCAAACCGTTCCCGTATCTCCTGCACCGTGCTCTTCATATCAACCTCTCGCTGCGAACGTTCGGAGTTCCGCCTTCAGGCGGTAAATCAACACCCCACTCTACGCCGGAAGCACCCATTGCTCCAATACATCCATCCGATGTAACCTATTGTCCATGGCAATGACCGATCTGCCGTCAATCCCCGACCTCCAGGCCTTCCTCGCCGCCGCCCGCACCCTCCATTTCACCAGGGCCGCCGAATCCCTCCACATCGCCCAGCCCACGCTCTCGCTGGCCATCCGCCGCCTCGAAAAATCCCTCGGCATCCCCCTCTTCGACCGCGTCGGCCGCTCCGTCCGCCTCACCACCGCCGGCGAAGCCTTCCGCACCCACGCCGCCGCCGCCCTCGCCACGCTCACCCGCGCCCGCCTCGCCGTCTCCGATCTCACCTCCCTCCACGCCGGTTCCCTGCGCGTCGGCGTCACCCACATCCTCGCCGCCTCGCTCCTGCCCCAAACCCTCGCCGCCTTCCACAAAAAATACCCGCGCGTCGCCCTCCACGCCGAGCTCCTCACCTCCGCCAACGTCCAACGCCGCCTCCTCGAAGATTCCCCCAGCCACCCGCCCCTCGACCTCGGCATCACCTTCTCCCCGCCCACCGCCCCCGAACTCCTCGCCCAGCAGCTCTTCACCGAAACCGTCATCCTCGCCCTCCGGCCCCGCCATCCTCTCGCCAGGAAAAAATCCCTCCCCTTCCGCCACCTCGCGAATCTCCCCCTCGCCCTGACCACCCACGATTTCGCCACCCGCCGCCTCCTCGAATCCACCGCCGCCGCCCGGAAAATGCCCCTGCACATCGCCATGGAATTCAACGACATCCCCCTGCTCCTCGCCACCGCCCCCCGCGCCGGCCTGCCCATCCTCATCGCCCGCCGCGCCATCGTCCCCCACAACCCGCGCCTCACCCTCCTCCCCATCACCCATCCCACCCTCACCCACACCGCCCACCTCCTCTGGCACCGCGACCGCCACCGCACCACCGCCGCCCGCACCTTCACCGAAATGCTCGAGCAATCCCTCACCCACCGCTGATCTCTCCGCATGAATGACAAATCCGAATATCTGTCAGGTCCTTCCCTCCACCGGCGATATAGCGGTAAAAGGAAGACCATGATCCCCGCCACCGCTCCCCCACCCGCCGCCACCAACGCCCGCGTCGACCTCGTCTACGCCGCCGCCTTCCGGCAAACCCACGATCACCACCTCGCCGACGAAATCACCCAGGCCGTCTTCCTCATCCTCGCTCAAAAATCCGCCCATCACCGCGCCCCTCCGGAGGCCCACATGACCGGCTGGCTTCTCAACGTCACCCGCCACGTCGTGCTGCAATCCCGCCGTGCCGCCGCCCGCCGCGCCAAGCACGAATCCGCCGCCGCCGCACTGCGGCCCCTCTCCACGAGCGCTCCCGCTCCCGAAGCCGACATCCTCGACGCCCTCGACGACGCGCTCCTCCGCCTCGCCCCCGCCGATCGCGAAGCCCTGGTCCGCCGCTACCTCTGCCAGCTTCCCGTCCGTGAGGTCGCCGCCGCTCTCTCGCTTTCCGAAAACGCCGCCAACCAGCGCCTCCTTCGCGCCCTGAAAAAGCTCCACGCGATCCTCACGCGCCGCGGCATCTCCGCCCCCGCCGCCGCGCTCACCGCCGCTCTCGCCTCCGCCGCGCTCCTCAAAGCGCCGCCCGCCACCGCCGCCGCGCTGGCCGCCGCACCCCACCCCGTCGCCGCCGCTCTTGCCCACCACACGCTCCGCCGCCTCGCCCTTGTCAAAACCAAGCTCGCCGCCGCCACTTTTCTCACGGCCTCCGCCGCCGCGGTTTCCGTGTATCCCTTCCTCCGCTCCGCCCACATCCCTCCCGCACCGCCTTCCATCGCCATCGTCGTCACCGATTCCTCCACCGGCAAACCCCTCCCCAACGTCCACGTCGATGCCCAAGGGATCGCCACTCCCTTCGCCTCCGCCACCACCGACGCCGCCGGCCGCGCCTCCCTCCCCACCGCCGACATGTCCAACAGCGTCGACTTCACCGCCGCCGCTCCCGGCTACGTCCGCACCACTCTCTCCTGGTCGCGCCATTTCCCCAGCGATTCCATCCCCGCGCAGCTCTCCCTCCCGCTCGAACCCGCCATCACCATCAGCGGCGCCGTCGTCGACGATGCCGGCCATCCCATCCCTCACGCGCTCCTGCTGATCTCACCCCGCAAATCCTACGTCGGGGACAATTCCCCCGCCCCTGCCCGTTACGCCGCCTGGGACTGCCACATCACCGCCGACGCCAACGGCCATTGGACCTTCAACGGCGTCCCGCCCGGCGCCCCTTCCGTCGAATGCTGCGCCTTCGATCCCCATTTCGCCAACACCGGCTTGTTCTTCGGCCCCGCCCTGAAACTCCCCGACCTCAAAAATCCCATCACCCTCACCCTCCACGCCGGCGCGCCCCTGCCCATTACCGTTCTCGATCCCACCGGCAAACCCGCCGCCAATGCCACCATCGCCCTCGGCGACGCCCACGGCGCCCCCAACGCCACACCGCCTACCCCCGTCGCTCCGGATGGCCACGTCTCCGCCATGCTCCCCCGCGACACCCCGACGCACCTCTTCATCGCCGCCCCCGGCGCCACGCCCGCGTATCTCTCGGTCACGTCGGTCGATCTCGATCCCATCACCGTCCAACTCCATCCCGCCACCACGATTGCCGGCCGTGTGCTCGATCCCGCCGGTCGCCCGATCCCCCACGCCCACATCGTCCCGCGCCAATGGAAAAACATTTCCATTCCGCCCATCGACCTGATCACCAACGACGCCGGCGCCTTCACCTGGAAGGATGCTCCTAACGACCCCATCACTTGCGACATCGAGGCTCCCGGCTTCATGTCCCTCTCCAAAGCCCTCTCCCCCGGCGCCACCGACGTGACGATGCACCCCATGCCCCTCATCCGCGGCCAGGTCCTCGATGCCGCCACCGGAAAACCCGTCGACAACTATTACCTCGTCCCCGGCCAATCCTCCGGCGACCAAGGCATACGCTTCAACCCCGGCGATCCAGGGTTCACCAGCCGCTGCGTCCATCTTCTCCCCGAAGGCCGCTTCGAGTTCAGCCTCACCCAGGACGTCGACGCCGCCGTCGAAGTCCACGCCGACGATTACTTCCCCGAAGCCTCCTCCAAAATCCATCCTGACGGCGATGACCACGACCTCATCATTCGCTTACGCAAAGGCCCGCGCATCACCGGCCAGCTCCTCGATTCCCACGGCCATCCCGCCGCCCACCTCCCCGTCCGGCTCTTCAACGACTGGTACGAATCCTACAACGGCGAACTCCCCGACTCCGCCGACTGGCAAAAGGTTTACCCCCACCAGTTCTCCACCACCGACGCCCGGGGCCGTTTCTCCTTCCCTCCGCAATCCGCCGACTTCGTCCTTCTCGCCTCGACCGATGACGGCTTCCTCAGCGCCCGCGGAAAAAACCTCGCGCCCGTCCTCCACCTGACCCCCTGGGCCAAAATCTCCGGCCACGTCTCCATCGACGGTCGCGCCGTTCCCGCCGGCACGCCCATCTCCGGTCGCCTCTCGCAGTACCCCTGGGCCGGCGATCCCGAAATCCCCATCTACACCCATTTCGAAACCACCACCGATGCCAACGGCAACTTCTCCTTCGACCACCTCTTCCCCGGCGATTATTCCTTCTCGCGCGGAGCCGCCCCCGACCATTCCTCCCTCGGCGGCGACACCATTTCTGTCTCCGTCGCCCCCGCGCAATCCGCCCGCGCCGACCTGACCCATTCCGTCCTCATCGCCTCCGGCCAAATCCTTCCCCCGCCCGAAGTCATCACCTCCTCCTGGCGCGGCGATACCTTCATCTCCCCTGACCGCGGCCCCTTCCCCGCCATTACCCTCCCGCCCGGCATCAAATCCCTCTCCGACAGCCAGCGTCGCGAGTGGTTCAACCAATGGAAAAAATCCCCCGAAGGCCGCCGCGCTCAGGACATGTTCGCACAGAAGTCCGACGAAGGCGGCGACATCATCAACCCCGATGGCCTCTTCCGCGCCACGCTCCCGCCGGGCCGCCACTTCCTCTCCGTCACGTTCCTGCCGCCCCTCCCCGACGGCCGCATCGACGTCGAGCATCCCACCACCATTGGACATTACGCCTTCGACCTCTCACGTCCCCCCAATGCCACCGGCGACGCCGAAATTTCCGTCGGTAAACTCACCCCCGCTCCCCAGGGCCTCGAACGCGTCGGCCAACTCGCCCCCGATTTCTGCTTCACCACCATCGACGGCCAAACCCACACCCTCTCCGATTTCCGTGGCAACCTCGTCTTCCTCTACTTCTGGGGCGCCTGGTGCGGCGCCTGCACCCAGAACATGCCCAACATCCAGGCCCTCCAGGCCGCCTGTGCCAACGACCCACGCTTCACGCTCATCGGCCTCAGCGTCGAAGACCAACCCGATCCCGCCCTCGCCGAAATCAAAAAGTTCTCCCTCGACCACACCCTCCAAGCCATCCTCGGCCCGCGCAACGACGCCGCCCCCGTCCTCCTCTACACCGTCCACGAATATCCCACCTACTTCCTCATCTCCCCCGACGGCCACCTCCTCGCCACCGGCAACCAACTCTTCCCCCCCGCCCCCACCCTCATCCAATCCACCCTCGCCAAAATCTCCTCCTCGACCACGTCACAATCCACGCCGCCCGCCCCATAAACCTACGCCTTTAGCATGGACCACTTTTCGCCGCCCTTCCCCCAAATGCGCCGATGATATTACAATATCTCTATGCGACCGGCACGCTTCTTCAGACCCCTCGGCAGGCTCCTCGGCTGCCTCTCCATCCTCGCCATCTTTGTCCTGGGCATCGCCTCCTCCTTCGCGCCCAGCCTCCGCAAAGGCGCCCCGCATCGCCACACCTTCGCCCTCATCGCCCTCATCCTCGCCGCCGACGCACTCGCCCTCGCCATCATCGGCATCGTCAACGGCTTCCTCGATATCTCCGACCCCCAGAGCCTCCTCCCCGACACCCGCATCTCCGCCGACGACCACCCCGTCGGCTTCTCCCTCTACACCCTCCTCTTCCTCGCCTTCGCCCTCATCGCCTGCATCTACGGCCTCTACAACCTCCTCACCTGAACGCACTCACCCGCCCGCGCCCCCGCCCCCCCCGGCACCTCCGCAAAAGTTTTCAACCCGCCTGCAAAATCGCAAGGCGTGGCGGCGCGGCGCCCTCGGTCCCCCCCCGCCGAGGAAGCGGCCCTATGCAAAGCGATACCGCACGCGCACGACGCCGTTTGTGAACCGGTTTTCCCCGAGCAGCACGAGATCGGCGCGCGTCGCAGCCCGCAGCGCCGCATTGCCCCCGCCGAGCACAACCGGCCAGATGTACAGCTGGCACTCGTCAACCAGCCCCGCCTCGATCGCTTGCGCCGCGAGGTGCGGACCTCCCACGATCAGGTCGCGTGGGGCCGCCGCCTTCAGAGCGCGCACTTCGCCGGAGTCGAAGCGGGTCGCCAGCCGGGTCCTCGCGGTGGACACCGCCGAGAGCGTCGTGGAGTAGACGACTTTGTCCGCCGCCTGCCAGGCGCTGGCAAACGCACGCGCAAGGTCCGACTGCGCGGCCAGGGCGGGCTGCGTTTCCCAGACCGCCATCGTGTGGTACATGCGCCGCCCGTACAGATAGGTGCCCGCCGACCGCATGAGCTCGGTGATCGATACAAACACCTCCTCGTCCGGCGGCGCCCAATCGAAGGCGCCGCGGTGGTCTTCGGTACAGCCGTCGAGAGACATATTCGATGCGTAAATCAGCTTGGCCATGCCGCTCCTGAGTGCGTAAAAAAGGCGCGTGATCGGGAACTTGCCCCGGGGATTTGTCCGTCCTCGGTGAGTGGGGGGCGGAGAATGAATGCCGATCTTTCAGGAGATCCGGCGCGGGGGTATGTTGCGCTGCGTACCGCGAAATCCGAGCGAAACCGGCCGCGCGATCCGCATACAGCCGCTCCTTCCACACCTCCGCCGTGCGCGCCACCAGGTTCCGGAACGTATCATCGTGCCGCCGTTCGGGTATGCAAAACGCCCTGATTTCCGCGAGAGACCACCGCTTCGCGCCGTAAAAAGATTTCAGATCACGACTTTCGTGTTTTTCGTGCCCTTCGTGGCTGCTTTACGTCGTCCTCCTAGTGGGGGGGCAATGTCGTCTCTCCGCGCCCCCCGTGCCCTCCGCGTTGAAAATCCCGGGGACCCTCGCCCACGCACAACGCCTCTTTGGTTGCCGCCCGGCGGCTCTACGTCGCTTCTCGCTTCCGTCCTGTCCAGATCAATCTCTCACGCACCACTGATCTTAGTACGCAACGCCAGTTTGGGCATCCCCCCCTCCCGATGGCGACGCGATTCTTTCACCGAATTCGTCGCCAGCCGGTGGCGTGCACGGCCCTGAACGTCACGTCGCGGTTTGTGCGGTGAAATTGATCGCCCCAACCTCCCGATGCCGCCGCCGAAGAGAGTAGAGCGACGCCCAGATCAAGTAGATCAGACCGAGTAAGTGAGGAGGTAAGTGCTGCCAGAACGTTCCGAACATCGTTGGCCAGAACAAGCTCAAGCCCCACAGAACCATCAAATTCGAGCCCGAGCCAAGACACATGAAATATACGGCCAGTCCCCGGAAGGATTCCGGTGCATATATCAACCGCCCGCCACGACTCCGCCAGTGGACAAAATCGGCCACCAGAAACGACAGCACGATCAATAGCTCTAACAAATTCACGAGGAGATCTGCAGCCATATTCTCTGCTCCACTTCGGCGCCCGATCGCATGTGTATGCTACCACTTTCTCAATGATTTCTCGACAAAAGGTACCCAGCAACCCGTCCCGTCTCCGTGCCCTCCGGTCCTCCGTGGTTTTTTCCTCGCCGCCGCTCCACCAAAGACCAGCCTGGATATCCCAGGCATCAACACTCAGCCGCCCGCCCCAGCATCGCCTCAATAAACGCCCCCTTCGCCGCCGTATACTCCTCGCGATCCGCCCCCATCGCCTGCGCCAACTCCCGCTTCTTCTCCTCATACGCCCGCGCCAACTCCCCATCCCGCCGCAAAAGATCCCGAAACAAAATCGTCCGCCGCCACGCTTCGCTTCCCGCCACCACCAGGTGCAAATGATGCGTCCGCCGCCCCTCCGCATGCCGCATCAACCACCGCCGATCCTTCAGCATCGCATTAAACTCCGCCGACGTCACATACCCACCCTTCCCACACAATCGCTCCACCAACACATCCGCCACCTCCATCGACGCCACCGCCCCCATCACATCCACCACCGGCTTCGCGCTCATCCCCACCACCGCCGTGCTCCCCACATGCTCCACCGCCCCCAACTCCGGACACAACCCCCTCAACCGCTCCCGCTCCACCGCAAACATCTCCGCCCACCGGCCATCGTACGCAACAATCTCCACCCGCTCCCGAATCGCCCGCTCCAACGAATCATCCATCACACCACTCCTCTTTCTGGTCCGCATCATACCGACACGTTGCCGCCGTCAATTTTTTTCTGTCCTCCTCCCACCCCGACCGTCCATACTCACATAGAAAGGACGCGCATGACCGACGCCGACGCCCTCCATCTCTACGCCACCCATGCCGACGCCGCCGCCCTGGCGCACCTCGTCGCCGCCCACGCCGATCTCATCTACGCAGCCGCCCTCCGCCAGGTCATCGATCCCGGCCTCGCCGAGGATGTCGCCCAGGCCGTCTTCATTCTCCTCTCCCGCCGCGCCGCCCGCATCCGCCCCCAGCATCTCGCCGGCTGGCTCGTCCGCGCCGCGCATTTTGGCAGCAAAGACGCCCTCAAACGCCGCCGCCGCCGCCAACATCACGAGGAACGCGCCATGACCCTCCGCCCCGAACTTATCGAGCCCCAGGACGCCGCCCTGCACGCCCAGGAATGGCTCGACCTCCGCCCCCACCTCGACGCCGCCCTCGCCCGCCTCCGCCCCGTGGACCGCACCGCCATCGCCCTGCGCTACATCGAAAACCGCTCGATCAGCGACGTCGCCGCGGCGATGCACATCACCGAACCCGCCGCCGCCAAACGCATCCAGCGCGCCCTCGGCCGCCTGCGCAAACGCCTCGCCCGCTACGCTCCCTCCGCCACCGCCCTCTCCCTCGCCGCGCTCCTCACCAAACACGCCTCCGCCACCGCCCCCGCAACCCTCCTCACCACGCCCCCAAGCAGCCTTGCCACCGCCATTGCCAACAACACCGCCCACCTCCTCAAACTCGCCAAACTCAAAGGCGCTACCTTCACCACCGTCGCCGCCACCGTCGCAGCGACCCTGGCCGCAGCCTCCCTTCCTCGCGGCCAGCCTGCCGTGCGCCTCGCAGCCCGTCCGCCAGCTCGTAGCCTGACCACCCAGCACCTTGTTCCGACCCTCTCCGGCCCTTCGCCCCTTGTCCCTGCAGCCACCGCCGCCGCGGATATCGCACAGGCTCCAGAGCCCGATCCCACTCCATCCCTCGATAAAGCAATCCGCGCCGTCGCCCGGCAGGAACACACCCTCACCAACCTACGGGTGACCGCCGAAAGTTTCGATCAGCAATGGAACGAGCGCACCACATCCTGGGAACCGGCAGGCGAAGCGCACCTCATCGCCATTTACCAAAACCCCGGCGATCAATGCCGCATCGAGTGCGACAAACGGCTGCTCCCGTGGGAACAGGGAAGCGAACCGTTCATCCTCACGCGCTACTCCCGCGCCTTCGATGGGCAAATCACCTCCACTCTCACCACGGAAACCGGCCCCGCCGCACATCCCCGCGAAGTCCACGACCTGCAAACGTTCCCCGGCCGCTCGCCCGACCTCAATCTCGACGCCCGCACGACCGCCTGGAGTTTTTCAATCTTCGGCGCCCGCAAGGCCCTGCACCTCGCATCCTCTCCCTCCGACCAGGCCTTCAGCGACTTCCTAGCCGCCATCTCCACCCGCCCCGGCTTCCGCACCGCCGTCATCGGACCTCCGGGCGCGCCACTGCTCGAAGTGGCCACCGACGAAGATTCCCAGGCCAGCATCCCCATCCGATCCAAGTGGGTCTATGTTCTCGACCCCCAGCACGCCTACGCCATTTGCGAATTCAAATACTATTCCTTCGGCCCCATCTCCCAGCCCCTCCCGCCTGAGGAGGAATCTCCCTCGCGTCTCGCACAAGCTTGGCAGGTAACCGATTTCCTTCAACCACTTCCCGGCCTCTTCTACCCGCGCACTGTTGCTTCCCAGCAATTCTCCCTCCGAATCAACCAGCCCCCACTCCTCATCCACCGTTCCCAAACAACCATCACTTCTTCAGCATGCAACCTCCCGGCACCCGCGCCGGACATTTTCCACGCCGATATGCCAGCCCCGATCCTCACTTCTCCATCCCCTTAATTCTGTCCCCCGCCCGACCAACTCCATGACGCTCCCGCCCTCACATCTCCGCCACCTCCCCGCGCTCATCCCAAATCTCCCCCTTCTCCACCCACACCAGCATCGTCAACGCATACCCATGAAACCCATAATGCGGCCCCATCCCCGCCACCCGCTCCTCAATGCAATCCACATTCACCTGCACCATCTCCCCCGGCAACAACTCCTCCTCCCCGCGCCGCGAAAACCCCGCCAGCGTCTCCATCTCCCGCGCCAGCTCCTTCCTCACCCACCCCTCCGCCACCCACACCGCCATCCCCGCCGGCCGCGCCTCATCCATCGTCACGTCCAACTCCCGATACTTCGGCAACAACCGCACAAAACCCCCCCCGCCCGCCCGCTCCAAAATCTCCCCCACCCGCCGCAACTCCTCCTCCGTCGCCCCCTTCCGCCTCCAACTCGGCCACATCTCAAACCCATCAAACTTCATACAACCCTCCAGCATCCCCGACACCTTTCCCACAACGCCAAAACCTCCCTCTCAATTCGTATGACTATCCCGAAACGTCTTCCCGTGCCGGCAAGATTTTCCCGCCCCAATCCCAATCATCCGCGTCCATCGGCGGCCACTTCCCGTATCACCCAATCCCACCAGTCCATTCGTGTAAATTCGTGCGCATTCGTGGACACTTCCCGTCGTCTTTCGTGCTTTTCGTGCCTTTCGTGGCCATTTACGTCGCCGTCGCATTCGTGGACCCGACCGCCCCCCGAATCCGCTATAATGATGCGTTCCCCAGAACCCCCCAGGAGTCCGCATGAACTGGCAGCAACCCATCCCCCGCACCTATCTCCAGCTTCCCACCGATGAAGTCATCGCCCGTATCGCCGCGCGCAAGGCCCAGCTCGGCGACCGCCTCGTCATCCTTGGCCACCACTACCAGCAGGACAACGTCATCCGCTTCGCCGACGTCGTCGGCGATTCCTTCCAGCTCTCCCGCGAAGCCGCCAAGCTCACCAAAGCCGAGTACGTCATCTTCTGCGGCGTCCATTTCATGGCCGAATCCGCCGACATCCTCACCGGCGACCACCAGCACGTCATCCTCCCCGACCTGGGCGCCGGCTGCTCCATGGCCGACATGGCCAACCTCGACGACGTCGAAGACGCCTGGGCCGCCATCTCCGACGCCTGCCAATCCATCCCCAACTTCACCCTCGTCCCCATCACCTACATGAACTCCGCGGCCAACCTGAAATCCTTCGTCGGCCAACACGGCGGCGCCGTCTGCACCAGCAGCAACTGCGAAAAAATCCTCACCTGGGCCCTCACCGAAAATTGCCCATTGCCCAATCCCCATTGCCAATCGCCTCACGACATCCCCGCAATCGGCAATCGGCAATCGGCAATCGGCAATCGCAAAGTCATCTTCTTCCCCGACCAACACCTCGGCCGCAACACCGCCTATAAACTCGGCTTCCCCCTCGACTCCATGGTCGTCTGGGACTACCGCCAGCCCAACGGCGGCCTCACCGACACCCAACTCCAGAACGCCACCTTCATCCTCTGGAAAGGCCACTGCTCCGTCCACCAGCTCTTCCGCCCCGAGCACGTCGATCAAGCCCGCGCCAAATACCCCGGCATCCAAGTCATCGTCCACCCCGAATGCCGCTTCGAAGTCGTCCAGAAAGCCGACCTCGCCGGCTCCACCGATCTCATCGGCAAAACCATCGCCGCCGCTCCCCCCGGCGCCTCCTTCGCCGTCGGCACCGAAGTCCACATGGTCAACCGCCTCGCCCAGCAGCACCCCGACAAGCACATCGTCATCCTCTCCGAATGCCAGTGCCTCTGCACCACGATGTACCGCATCGACCCCCCGCACCTCCTCTGGATCCTCGACAACCTCGCCGAAGGCAAAGTCGTCAACCAGATCACCGTCGACCCCCACACCAAATACTGGGCCAAAGTCTCCCTCCAGCGCATGCTCGACATCACCGCCGGCCTCCCCGTCTCCCCGCCGCCGCCCAATCCCCCCGCCCCAGAGCAAAAATCCCCCCTGCGCATCCTCACCCATGCATAAGTGTTATACTGCGCCGACCATGACGACCCTTCTTTCACCTCCTCCCACTGCCGCCAGATCGACCTCCTTACGCCGCTGGTCGTCTCAAGAGTATTTGCGCATGGCCGAACTGGGTTTCTTCGACGGCCAGCGCGTTGAATTGATTGCCGGTAGAATTATCAAGATGTCGCCGATCCACAATGCGCACGCGGCCGTTCTTACCGCACTCACGGAGCTTTTCGCAGTTCTGCCCAAGGACCGGTTCTGGCTTCGAACTCAGGCCACGCTCGATCTTCTTGGTAGCTTGCCCGAGCCTGACTTCGCCGTCGTTTCAGGCCCACGCACACACATCGGCGACTTCCCCACCTCCGCCCACCTCCTGATCGAAGTCAGCGACACCACCCTCCGCCTCGACCGCGGCGCCAAACGCATGCTCTACGCCAAGGCCGCCATCCCGGAATACTGGATCGTCAATCTCACCAACCGCTCCGTCGAATGCTACTCCGATCCCGCCCGCATCGACAAAAAATCCACCTACCGCCGGATGCTCATTCAACGCGACGCCGATCTTCTCTCCCCCCAATGCTTCCCCAGCCTCCAGTTCCCCGTCGCCGCCCTTTTCCAATAAACGCATTTCGTCTTTCGTCTTTTGTCTTTCGTCTTTCCGTCCACCTCCCCCCCCAATCCGCCCGCCTCATGGTACAATGCCCCGGTTTGCCCGGCACCCTCGCGCGCCGGCACTCCCAGTCCCGCTCACGAAGGATTCTCTATGCTGGCATTGAGCCGCGGCGAAGGACAGTCCATCATCATCGACGGCAAAATCGAGGTCAAAATCGTCAAGTGGTCCCGCTCCAGCGTCCGCCTCGCCATCCAGGCGCCACGCGAAATCTCCGTCGACCGCGACGAAATCTGGCGAAAAATGAACCCCGGCACCCCCTCACCCCTCGAAAAAGCCGAGCAGGAACGCAAAGAACGCTTCGAACGCGAAGCCGGAACGCCCACACCCCCCGCCACGCCCCCCCTTCCCCCTGCCCCTCCCGCCGCATAACCCGCCCACTCCCCACCTCATCCGCTCCCCCCTCCACAAAAAAATTCCCCCCTCCAGACCTTTTCTGGAGCCCGCCGACCGTTTGATCCGTTATTCCCAATACGTCATGCTCTGCCTTTATCCCTCACTTACCCACAGGATCCCCATGAACCCCGCGCGCCTCGCCATCCTCCCGCTCCTCCTGCTCGCCACCACCGCCAGCGCACAATCCGCCGCACTCGTCCCCGCCCCGCCACCCGCCCAGCAAACCCCAGCCGCCGCCCCCGCCCCGCTTCGCGCCGCCGCAACCACCGCCACCCCCCCCCCCGCACCCGCCCCCGCAGCCCCCGAACCCGCCCCGGCAGCCCCCGCCCATCCTCCGCAATTCACCGGCGTCATGCCTCCGCCCGCCGCCCCCGATATCCGCAACGCCGTCCCCCAGCAGCTCCGCATCAACATCGCCTGGCAAATCGCCCTCGACGCCTCCGACTTCTCCCCAGGCATCATCGACGGCCACTTCAAACGCAAATCCCTCATGGCCCTCAAAGAATATGCCGCCCGCTTCTTCCCCGGACTCCAGCCCTTCGACCCCGCCGTCTATCAGGCCCTCCACGTCGATGTCGACAACGCCGCCACCGCCTACACCATCTCCGACGATGACGCCATGCAGGTCGGACACCTCTCCGACGACTGGAACGAAATGGCCCATATGGACCGCCTCGGATACGAATCCCTCGCCGACTGCATCTCCGAAAAATTCCACTGCACCCGCGCACTCCTCCAAACCCTCAACCCCGCACTCAACCTCAACTCCCTCGCCCCGGGACAAACCCTCATCGTCCCCGCCATCCGCCCCTTCCCCACCGACAACAAAGTCCTCCTCCCTAAACGCGCCGTCACCACCGCCAGCGGCGGGGGGGGTGGCTACGTCTCCATCAACCTCGCCGAAAAAACCATCCGCGTCTTCGATAAAGACAACAACCAGCTCGCCCTCTTCCACTGCTCCATCGCCCGCGACAAAAACAAGCTCCCCACCCGCGATACCAAGGTCCAGGTCATCGCCGCACCCAATCCCACCTACACCTTCGATCCCAAAGTCTGGCCCGACGTCCACAACGTCTCCCGCATCCTCACCATCCCTCCCGGACCGCGCAACCCCGTCGGACTCGCCTGGGTCGGCCTCGACCTCCCCGGCTACGGCATCCACGGCACCCCCAAACCCGAACTCATCGGCCAAACCGGCTCCCACGGCTGCTTCCGACTCGCCAACTGGGACGCCCTCAAATTCGCCTCCCTCGTCCAAATCGGCACCCCCGTCAAAATCATCAACCCCGACAAATCCGCCCCCAGCGAATAACCTCCTTCCTCCGCACGTGCTTGACCAGAACCACCGATACGCGAACCCTCGCAAACCGCGCACGTAGTAACCGCATGCCACGCACACCCATCTCACCACCCCTCGTTCCCAACTACTCCCACCCGCCACATCCCAATCCAAACGAAATCCCGTTTCACCTAACCCCGCCCGTCATACCGCCCTCGCTGCTAGAGCGAATCCACTCCACGCATAGCGGGCATTCCGAGACGCGACCGTCAGGGAGCGTTGGGGGGGGGGGGGAGGGAGGACGTTCGGCTACACGCGAAGTTGATTCGCTCTAAGAACCTATCCCCATAGAGGCTCAACGCAAGAGTAAGCGGACGTCGAACGCACGGGAAGCTGGTTGAATCTCCACCTCCACCTCTACCATCCACCGCTCTCCCTTATCATGGCACCAACGGCCTTCCAGGGATCGCTCCATGATAAATGTTTTCCGTCGCCTCCTCCGCATCTTCAATCCCACGCGCCGCGCGCCGCGACCCGCCGCATCAGACACAACCCCCGAATGGCTCCCGCCAGGCCACCCGCTCAATCCCTCCTCCTTTCCTATCCTCGATGTCTCCCGCTTCACTGCGTCCCTCGTCTCCGTCACCGAGAATCCCGCCGTCGCGCTCTCCTTCAACTCCCTCCGCACCGACGACGGCCGCCACCTTCAGGGCATGCTCCCCGAATCCTCCATCGCCATCCCCTGCGACCTTCCCTACCCCCTCGGCGCCCCCATGCCTCCCGACGGCCCGATCTTCCGCTCTCGCAAAATGGAAGAAAAATGGGACCTCTCCCTCTTCGACAACCGTCTCTATTTCTCGCGCAGTTGGACCGGTGCCCTCGTCTACGTCGCTGAAGCGCACATCACCCCCTCCCTCCTCCACATTCACACCTTGCACACCGCTCTTACGGCAGATAGCCCCGAAAACCGCCATTTCGAAACGCTCCAGATGGCCTTCCTCCTGATCACCCTCCTCTTCCGAAAGCGCCTGCCCGCACCCATTCCTGACGCCATTCTTTCTCCGGACCTGATGGCCCAGGTCCTCTTCAGTGCCTACGGTTCCCAGGTCCTCGCCGCCGCCGCCGCCGAACACGCCGCCACCTTCCTCCTTCCCACCCCCTCCGCCCCGCCCCCATCCCCATAACCACACCACTTCCCCGCCCCGCCGATCCCTCACCCCGCCTCCCACTGCACCCGCTCCGCCAGACCCCGCAGCTTCGCCCCGCGCCCCGCATGCACCCCCGCCACCTGCGCCACCCGCCCCACCACGTGCGCCCGAAAATCCTTCACCCCCCTCCCGGCGGGAATAAGGGGTCAGGGCGAGAATAAGGGGTCAGGAGTCATTTTACCTCCCTTGCTGCCGAAGCGAACGAGTAAAAGGGTCAAACATCTTGTCCCCTCGTCTCCTTGTCTCCTTGTCTCCCCGTGTCACCTTGTCACCTTGCCACCTTGTCACCCTGTCGG
>DASZTO010000016.1:0-34008 GCA_035548175.1 Phycisphaerae bacterium
GTCGCCACCCCCTCCGCCCCCCGCGCCAGCCCCCACACCAACCCCACCCCCGCCACCACCACACACGCCGCCGCCAGCATCGCACGTCCCATCACTGCACCTCCCAGGCAAGAGCATCACGCATCCATCAAACGCCCACACCTCTCAGTGCAATCCGTCCCCAAACAAGTTTCAAAAAAAGTCCCCCAACCCGCGAGCTTCTTCCACCCACGTCCATTCGTGGACAATTCCGCGTCGTCGTCTTTCGTGCCTTTCGTGCCCTTCGTGGCCATTTACGTCGGCAGTGGGGGGGGGGTCAAAAGCTCGACAAAAACTGCTCATTCGTCGGAAACTTCGCCATCGCCTTCAGCAAACTCTCCATCCCCTGCACCGGATCCCTGCTCACCAAATCCCGCCGCAGCATCGCCACCTTCCTCTCCACCTCCGGCCCCAGCAAAAGCGCCTCCTTCCGCGTCCCCGATGCCGGCAAATCAATCGCCGGCCACGTCCGCCGCTCCGCCAGCTTCTTCGTCAACACCAATTCCATGTTCCCCGTCCCCTTGAACTCCTGAAAAATCAATTCATCCATGCGCGACCCCGTGTCGATCAACGCCGACGCAATGATCGTCAAACTCCCCGCATGCTCGATATTCCGCGCCGCCCCGAACATGCTCCGCGGCTCCTGCATCGCCTGCGCATCGATGCCCCCCGACATCGTCTTCCCGCTGTTGCCCACGTAATGGTTGAACGCCCGCCCCACGCGCGTGATCGAATCCAATATCACCATCACATGCTGCCCGAACTCCAGCAGCCGCTTCGCCCGCTCAATCACCATCCGCGCCGTGCGCACGTGCGAATCAATATCTTCATCCGTGTTGCTCGCCCACACCTCGCACTGCGGCAAGCTCCGCCGAAAGTCCGTCACTTCCTCCGGCCGCTCATCGATCAGCAGCACGTACACCTTCATGTCCGGATGATTCTTGTTCGTCGCCTCCGCAATCTGCTTGAGCAACGTCGTCTTGCCCGTCTTCGGCGGCGCCACGATCAACCCGCGCTGCCCCCGCCCGATCGGCGTCAGCAAATCCATGATCCGCATGCTCGCCGGCCCGCCCACCGTCTCCAGCTTGATCCGCTCCCGCGGATCCACCACGATCAAATCCTGAAAGTGCGGCGTCTTGAAATACTCCCGCAGCGGCATCCCCTCCACCTGGTTCACATACGTCACCAATGGCCCCGGCCCCCGCTTGTTCGGCCCCGTGTTCACGCTCACGATCAGCCCCGCCCGCAACTGCGTCCGCTTGATCACATCCGACGGCACGTACGGATCCACCGGCGTCGGGCGATACTTCTTCTCCGCCATCCGCAAATAGCCGTGACCCTTCTCCGTGATCTCCAGCATCCCCACCGCCTGCGGACGCTCCTGCTGCTGCCGTTCCTGCTTGTTGTCTGCCAAGACCTGCTCCACCTAAAAACTTCGCGGATCACTGCCCCGCGCACGCGAGTGCATCGCTTTGCACCCTGACCTGTTCGGCCGGCCCGCTTCCCTCACGTTTGGGATGGGCCAATCCCTCTCAGACGCCGCATATCGCCGGTCGCCCGATGGGAATTTTTCCGCCTTGTCGGATTTGCTGCCGCTGCCCTTCCCTGCCCTCAAGCAAGAAAATCGCAGCGCGCCGCTTGATGTACAACCTTCCGATTCCTGCCAAATGTACCGGCATCCCCGCCACGACCCCGCCCGCCTCTGCGAGCTCCCACTTCTTTCCTGCCGTTCCTATCGGGCTGCTTCTCGGGTGCGGATGAGATCCGGTCGATCCGTGATGATCCCGGTCACCCCCATCGCCGCACAGGCCGCCACCATCCCTACATCATTAGCGGTAAAGCACCAGAGTTCAAGTCCCCGCTCCTCCGCAGCCCCCACCTGCCCCGGGCCGCACGCCTCCACCGCCAGCCCCAAGACCTCCGCATCCAGCGCCCGCGCCGCCGCCGGCAGCTCGTAATGCCACTGCTCCGCCAGCAGCCCCAGGGGCACTTCCTTCGACATCCGCCGCACCTCCCCCAGCCATCCCCGGTCAAAACTCAGCACCAACGCCTCCCCCTCCAGATCAAACCGCCGCAACATCTCCACCAACCCCGCCGGCGGCGGCACCTTCAACTCAATCACCGGCCGCGCATGCGGACCAATCGCCAAGAGCGCCTCCTCCAGCGTCGGTATCCTCGTCCCCACAAACCGCGTATCCATCCAGCTCCCCGCATCCAGCCGCCGCAAATCCATCAACCCCAGCTCCGCCACCCGCCCCCGCCCCGTCGTCGTCCGGTCCACCCGCTCATCATGGATCACCACCGCCACCCCATCCGCCGACACCCGCACATCAAACTCCACCGCCTGCGCCCCCAGCCGCACCGCCTCATCAAACGCCGCCACCGTATTCTCCGGCGCATACGCCGACGCCCCCCGATGCCCCACCGCAAATACCGGCCGACTCGACATACCCCCGAAGTATCCCCATCCCCCCCTCCCCTTGCAACGCCCCCGAACGCCCCCCCGCGCAAGCCCCGCCCCCAACAACCCCCCGCCCGAAAGTACCGCGGTTACAGATGATAAGCACACATTGTAATTTTTGAGTTTTCTTGGAACTTCCCCACCATCTGTTACGTTAGCATTATGTAAGGTATACGAGACGAAGGAGAAGGACCATGCCCGCACTCACCGCCATACCCCGCTCAAGCCCCCTCCTCCCTCTGGCACCCCCTCCCCCCGAAGCCCCGCCCTCCGATGCCGAAACCTGCGTCTCCCATGCCACTGCCTTCCTCCAGCGCTTCGTTGCCGAGGGCCCAGGCCGTGTCAACGACATCTACGCCGGTCACCCGCGCAGCAGCCTGCTGAGTTTTTCCAGCGAGGCCGTGGTGTGCAGGCCCAGGAAAAATTCGCGGTGCTCCAGGATGCCGTTCTGCGCGGCGGCGCGGCGGGCGGTGGTCAGCTGGTGGTCCAGGTTGCCAAGGACGTTCGGGGCGCGGGTGTGCAGGTCGGCGTTGGTGGCGTGGAGCTGCTTGAACAGCGCACGCCGGCGCAGTTTCTCCGCACGATTGCGGCGGGCGGCGGCGAGGCTGGCGGCGATCTGGCTGATGAGCGCCTGGCGATCCGCGAGCAGCTGCGCGACATCCGCTTTGCGCGCCGTGAACGCGTCGATCGCCAGCTGCGGGTTATGTTCGAGGTGGTGGCGGCGATGGGCCAGAGCGGGAAGGTCCTCCGGATCCGTTGGCTGGCCAAGCGGGAGCAGCCACGCGGCCGAGACGCAGGCGTAGGGAGGCACGCTGTGAAACAGTTCGTTGAGCAGGCGATCGGTGATCTGGTCGTACAGGGCGCCGCCGATGCCATGGATAAAAAGGTCCGCGAACAAGAGCCGGGCGAACAGGGTGAGAGTGAGAGCGCGCGGGCGAATGACCAGAGACGAATCACGGAGTACGAACTCGGGGTCGAGCGCTGCGCCGTCGCGCAGGATTTTGGCGGTGCCGCCGGTGATGTGCAGGGTGAGGCGCTCGCGGGCGTGTCCCAGCCTGTAAATCCAGAAGGGAAGTTCGATCGCCGTGGTGTCCCCGGTGGTCTGAGTGGCGAGATCGGGCATCGGACGGTTGGGGTTCTTGAGGCGATGCTCGCGGCGATAGTCGGCAAGGTGGCGGTTGTAGGCGGCGGTCCAGGCGGAGGCATTGGTGATCCAGGCTTGGACAAAATGCTGCCACAAGGGACCGGTGCAAAGAAGGCTGGTGGGAACGTGGTGGACCTGGATATTCAGCGAGGCTTCGTACTGGCGGCGGGCGCGGGAGAGCCAGGACACGTAGGAAATTGCCGATGTCGCATTGCCCATTGCCGATTGCGGTTTGAGGGCGGTCAGCCAGAACGCCATGGCGTCAGTGTGCGTGGTGGGATATTGCGCCAGAGCGGAGTCCCACTGTTCGAACTGCCCGACGCTCGGGGCGTGCAGCGAATCGGCGGGCAGGGAGGAAGGGGGGGCGAATTCGACGGGGCGTTTCGACCAGTCACCCTCGGGAGATTGCACGGGGACGTCGAAGCCGAGGTGATCGACGGTGTCGTGGTCGACGAGGAGGTCGAATGCCGCCGCGCCGGTGCGCTGCGCGAGTTCGTCGGCGATGATGACCTTGGCCCAGACGCCCGGGTGATAGAACTCGAGCTGGTGGCCTGTGAGGATGAACGGGCGGTCGAGGGCGTCGGCTGGCGGGGCATCGGCGCCGATCGTGCGGGACCATCGAGTCGCGGCGGCCAAGAGATGGGCGCGGGCGGTGCGGCGCGTTTCGGTGAGGAGGGGGGAGGGTGCGGCGTGAGCCAGGGCGGCTTCGAGTTCCGGCAGCGGCGGTTCGATCAGAATTTCGCCGTGGCGGCGGGGGACGACGATCTTGGCGGGGTCGGGGCGGATCGTCATGGGATGTTATTCGTCACACACGGCAGCGCACTCAGACTGGAACGCCGGGACGGTTTCGCGCACCGCCTTGAGTTCAGTCGTGAGGACTTCGAGGTAATGCTGCAGGCGGGCCGAGGGGTCGTCCAGCATGCCGCCGAAGTGGCGCGTGGCGTCTTTGTAAATCAGTTTGACGGGGATCTCGCGGATGCGCAGGCGGTGGGCGTCGGCCTGCACCCAGAACTGCATGGGGAAGGCGTAGCCCGGGATGGTGAGGGCGAGTTGATTCATGGCCGAGACGCGGTGGGCTTTGAAGCCGCAGAAGGAATCGGTCATCCCGCTGCCGTTGGCGGTGGGGGTGTCCAGGAAGCGCAGGTGGAGGGAGGCGTTAAGCAGTTCGGTGATGAGCCGGTTGATGTTGCGGCGGTCGGGCGGCGGCGCGCCGGTGCCGGCGTATTCCGGCCAGAGGTAGCGGCTGCCGGAGATGATGTCGGCATCGTCCTTGAGGCACTCGCGGACGAAAAGCGGGATGCGACAGGGCTCGTGCTGCTCGTCGCAGTCCATGGTGATCACCCAGTCGTAATGGCGCGCGGAGTCGAAGGAGAAGGCGTCGATGAGGGACTGGCCATAGCCGCGGTTTTCGGGGTGGGTGAGCAGATCGATGTGGTTTCTGGCGGCGAGGTCGGCGAGGAGGGCGGGCGTGCGGTCGGTGGAGCCGTCGTCGATGACCAGGACGCGGGTTTCGACGTTGTGGGCGAGGGCGGAGGCGCGGGAATATTTGCGGATTTCGCGGAGGACGGGGGCGACGTATTTTTCTTCGTTGAAGATGGGGACGGCGATGAGGATCCTGGTGGTGGCGAGCTTCATGTACGGCACCTGCGCGAACGACAAGCAGTTCCGGCGGGAACCGCGACGGGCAATGCTAGCCGAGGAGAGCGGGATGTCAAACCTTTATCGATGGAAATGAATATGGCATGCGGGCGCGTAAAAAGGGCCGGCGCGAGTCGGGGAGGCGCGCGCCGGCCGGTGACGAGGAGTGTGCGGGATTACGTGCGGCGGAAGCGGAGGGAGAGGCCGGCGATGGCGAGGGGGATCAGGGCGAGGGTCGCCGGTTCAGGGACACCGGGGGAGCCGCCGGTGACGGGGATGAGGGCGTCAACGTCGATGGGCGTGTGGGTGGGATCTGAAGGGAGGGTGAAAGAGATGGGGGCGAGGATGTAATCGGTGGCGTTGGTGGTGAGGACGTAGGTGGCGGCGGCGCCGGGGTCGATGCCTGCGTCGGTGGCGGCGAAGCCGGTGAGGGTGACGCCGGTAGAAGAGCGCGAGGCGGTTTGGGATTCGGGCAGGGACGTATTGGACTGGCGCGCCAGGACGGAGACGTCGACGGAGGCGTTTGCGGCGATGGGGATGAAGACGGAACCGTTGGGACCGGCGCCTGGGAGGAATTCGCTCGGGAATGGATCGCCGGGGATAGGCGGAAGCATGCCGGGCTCGGTGATGATGCGGTAGGTGAAGGTGAGGGTGCCGTCGGTGTTTTTGGCGACGGTGGAGAGGAGGTTGCCGTAGTAGTATTCGGCGGACCACTGGCCGCTGACGGGGAAGTTGCCGTGGATGGCGTAATCCTGGAGGGCGGGCGTGGGGAAGTATTGGAGGTTGGGGATGGGGTCGGCGATGGTGGAGGTGGAGAGGGTGGAGGAGGATTGGCCGGGGGCGAGGGTGGTGGCGAATGCGGAGGGCGCGACGACGAGCGCGGCGACGGCGAGGAGAACGGTAGGTCGGCGAAGGTTCATGGAGCTAATCCTTTCGAGAAGTGCGGATAAATGGACGGAGCGCTGAGGGCAAGAAACTCTGGCGCGTGAACGCTGCGCTGGCGTTCAAGAAACTATGCAAGGGTTCGGCGGCAGCGGACAATCAGCGAGATTGTGGCGAGCGGGATCAGGCAGAGCGAAGCGGGTTCAGGGACGGCCGGCGTTTGGCTGAATGATGGGACGAGCGCTTCAATGGTGACAGGCGTGGCAGGATCCCCAGGAACGGTGAGTGTGAGTTGGCCGAGCGTGTACTGCGTGGCGCTGGTATTGAGGGCGAATCCGAGGGAGGGGTCGGCGAATCCATTGGTTGCGGCCAGGCCGGCGAGCGTGACGCCAGCGTCCGACCGTGAGGCGATAACCTCGGAGTGATTCGTGCCACCGGGAAGCGGGAGGAGCGAGATGTCGACGGATGAGGTGGCGGAGACGGGGACGAAGAGTTGGCCTCCAGCGGTGATGGGCTTGGGTGTGATCGTCTTTCCGATGGCGGGATCGACGCCGGATTCGACAAAGCGGTAAGTGAAGAGGAGCGTGCCATCGGGATTTTGAGCGACAGCGGAACCGATGGAGCCGTAGACGAAGGAGTTGTTCGGATTATTTTGATCTCCGGCGGCGATGGGATAGATGTTCGGACTGTTGGCGGTATTGAAGGGATCCGAGCCGGCGAAGGTGGAGAGAGAAGTCGAAGATTGGCCGGGGGCGAGCGGCGTTGCCCACGCGGAAGAGGCTTCGATGAGCAGGCAGAGTAAAGCGAGAGAGGCGTTGCGGCGGCGGGTGATCGTCATCGGTGATCCCTCGTTGGACGTGGGACCCGGAGCGGCGAGCGAGCCAACGCCTTATTGGGGGCGATCGTTGGCGCCTCGATTCGGAAGAACTGACGTATGTCCGGGGGTCCCACGGAGGTTAGTGTTCTCCCGCGCGTTTTTTAGCAAAAAGAAGGCCGCTGGAACTCAGCGGCCTTTGTGCGGGAATGCGTGTGGATGGGTGGTGGCGACGGCGTCGACGAGGGTGACGAGATGTGCGGCAAAATTGTTTCGGAATGTTATTTTGTCGCCGGTGGAACGATTTTGTTCGCGGCCAGCCAATTCATCGCGAGGTCGGGCCAGATGCGGAGGGAGGGGTCGCGCAGGGCGAGGCCGAAGCCGTGGCCGCCGTGCTCGAAGATGTGGATTTCGGCGGGGACGCCGGCGGCTTTGCAGGCCTGGTACATGAGGATGGAGTTCTGGATGGGGACCACGCGGTCATCGCCGCCCTGGGCGATGAACATGGGAGGATCGCCCTTGGTGACGTGTTTCTGCGGGGAGAGGGCTTCGTAGAGGGAGGGGTCTTTGTTGGTGAGGGCGTCGCGCGAGCCGTGGTGGGTGACGGCGTCGTCGGTGAGGTCGATGACGGGGTAGAGGAGGATGGCGAAGGCGGGGGCGGCGGATTCTTTGTCGATGGGGTCGGTAGCGTCGGGCTTGCCGGCGTTGTCGGTGGCGGTGGCGAGTGCGGCGGCGTTGTGTCCGCCGGCGGAGAAGCCGATGACGCCGAGCTTGTCGGGATCGATGTTGTATTCCCTGGCGTGGGCGCGGACGAAGCGGGCGGCGCGCTGGGCGTCCTGGAGGGGGATCGGCGAATGGTAGCGCGGGGCGTGACGGTAGCGGACGACGAAGGCGGCGAGGCCTTTGTCGTTGAACATGCGCGCGATGGAGGAGCCTTCATTGGCCATGGAGAGGTTGGTGTATCCGCCGCCGGGCAGGACGAGGACGGCGGGGGCGGGGGTGGCGGCGTCCTTGAGCGGATAGAGATCGATGGTGGGTTCGAGGGGGTCGGCGTCGCGGTCGGCGCCTTCGGTGGAGAGGTTGGGGGTTTTGTCATAGAGCTTGACGCGGGTGATGCCTTCGGGAGGGCCGTTGGGAGCGGGGGTGCGGCCGGCGCGGGGAGCGGGCGCGCCGGGTGCGGCGGCGAGGAGGAGGGCGAGACCTGCGGCGGTGAGGAGGGCGTAGGCGGCCAGCATGTGCTTGTGGCAGGTGGGGGACAGAAGGGTGTGCATGAGTGGTCTCCGGGACGTGGGAAGTTAGGGAAACGCCGTGCGGGGGCCGCGAATTGCATCGGCGGAGCATTGGCCGGGGCTTTCTCCTATAATGAAGTGCTGGGATTTGTCGAGGAATGCGTTTCCATGACGCGATCGTTGCAGTTGCCGTTGGTTGAGACGAAGCCGGAGTATGCGCAGCCCGGGAAGAAGCCGAGCTGGCTGCGGGTGAAGCTGCCGGCGGGTCCGGCGTATGCGGCGTTGCGGCAGACGATCGACAGCCACAAGCTGCACACGGTGTGCGAATCGGCGAAGTGCCCGAACATGGGGGAGTGCTGGGCGCGGGGCACGGCGACGGTGATGATTCTGGGGGATGTGTGCACGCGGAGTTGCGGGTTTTGCAATATTGCCACGGGGCGGCCGCCGGTGCTGGATCTGGATGAGCCGCGGCGTGTGGCGGATGCGGTGCGGCTGATGAAGCTGAAGCATTGCGTGATCACGTCGGTGAACCGGGATGAGCTGGCGGATGGCGGGGCGAAGATCTGGGCGCGGACGATCACGGAGGTGCGGAAGGCGTCGCCGGGGACGTCGATCGAGGTGCTGATACCGGATTTCTGCGGGAACTGGGAGGCGTTGCAGGCGGTGCTGGATGCGCGGCCGGACATTTTGAATCACAACACGGAGACGGTTCCGAGCCAGTACAAAACGGTGCGTCCGCAAGCCAAGTATGAGCGGACGCGGGAACTGCTGCGGCGTGCGAAGGCGCAGGGCTTTGTGACCAAGACGGGATTGATGGTGGGCATCGGGGAGACGGATGAGGAGCTGCTGGCGACGTTCCGCGATTTGCGCGGCGATGATGTGGACATTCTGACGATCGGGCAGTATTTGCAGCCGACGCGGCAGCACCTGCCGATTGCGCGGTGGGTGACGCCGGAGCAGTTTGCGGAATATAAGCGGTACTGCCTGGAGGAGTTACGGTTTGCGGTGGTGGAGAGCGGTCCGCTGGTGCGGAGCAGCTATCATGCGGAGGAGCAGGCGGAGTTGAAGTATTTGCAGAGCCAGGGGAAGGGTGCAGGGATTTGACTTGGGTCGGCGGGGTGGTAGGGTAGTCTTCTGTATTCGCTGAGTTGCCGAATGCCTGGTGCAAGGCCGGGCAGCGGGGAACCCATCCCGGGGCGAGTAGCTTCGGGAAACGCGCGGCGGAGCGATCCGCCAAGCAGGGGCTAATCCGGGAGGATTCTTCCGGACGGAGAACAGCGCTTCCGAGCCCGTCAGCTAACCTCGCAGGCGAACGCTGGAGTGAAGGCTCACCGCTTCCCTCCAAACGCGACCATCTTTCACCCCTGCGCGGTCGTGTTGCGCGCGGGGGGAAGGCGGCGCGCGTTTGCGGCGGCGTCACGGGCGTTCAGCACGCAGATGCTTGTCACCCATACCGAACGGCCACGCGAACTGAAATGGTATCACGCCGGACCCATGCTTTACGGCGACTGGGGCACGTCGCGTTTTTACGTGCTGGGGCTGGCGTTTTATTACACGCTGCACGCTTCCTTCTGGTATGTGCTGGGGGTGGGGATGCTGGTCGCGGCGGTCGGGTGGTCGTACACGGTGATCTGCAAGTGCTATCCGGACGGCGGGGGGGTGTACTCGGCGGCGCGGCATACGTCGCAGAACCTGGCGGTGGTGGGTGCGCTGCTGCTGTTTGCGGATTACATCGTCACGGCCGCGATTTCGGCGTATGACGGGATGCATTATCTGGGGGTTCCGGACAAAGGCCCGCTGGTAGCCGGGTGCGCAATCGGGGCGATCGTGCTGATCGGTCTGATCAATTCCGTGGGGCCGCGGAAGGCGGGCACCTTTGCGCTGGTGGTGGCGGTGGCGACGCTGGCGCTGACGCTGGTGATGGCGGTGTTTTGCATTCCGCATTTAGCGGCGGGCTGGCACAACATTGTGAAGCCCTCGCAGATACCGGGGACGCCGGGGGTGAAGTGGGAGAACCTGGTGCGCGTGATTTTGGCGCTATCGGGGGTGGAGGCGATTGCGAACATGACGGGGATCATGGTGCCGCCGGTGCCGCGGACGAGTAAGAAGTCGATTTGGCCGGTGCTGATCGAGATCGTGGTGCTGAACCTGCTGTTCGCGGTGGTGATGAACGCGCTGCCGGTGCAGAGCGCGCGTCCGGCGGCGGAATCGGACCAGCAGGTGGCGGCGATCGAGCAGGCGCATGCGGACTGGAAAACGAATGCGGGGGTGCAGGCGCAAATTGCCGCGGCGCAGCCGAGCGCTCCGGAGGTTCAGCGGGAGGAGGACATCAAGAACAAAGTGATGCGGGTGATCGCGGCGGATTTCGTGCATCCGTGGTTCGCGTGGATATGCGGGATCGTGTTTGGTCTGCTGCTGCTGTCAGCGGTGAACACGGCGGTGATGGACATGATTTCGATTCAATACGCCATGAGCCGGGACACGGAGCTGCCGCGTTTTTTCGGGCGGTTGAACCGGTTTGGCGTGCCGTGGCTGGCGTTGATACCGGCGGTGCTGTTGCCGGTGATCATGCTGGGACTGTTTCCGGATCTCGAGGCGCTGGGCGATCTGTACGCGGTGGGGGTGATCGGCGCGATCACGATCAACCTGGGGAGCTGCAGCTACAACCGCGCGATGCCGCTGCGGCTATACGAGCGTGGGGCGATGATGATCCTGGCGGTGATTCTGCTGGGAGTGGAGGCGACGCTGTTGTGGGACAAGCCGGCGGCGCGTTATTTTGCGATGGCCGTGCTGGGGGGGGGACTGGCGTTGCGCTACGCGGCGAAGGCCTATCCGCGGTGGCGGTCGCGGGCGAAGGCCAGGCGGGCGCCCGCGGAGCGTGTTTCGGCCATGTACCGGGGCGCGCCCGTCGCGCCTGCGGAGGCGGGTCTCCGGCCGGCGGAGGTGGGCACGCCGGCGGCGAAGCTGGACATGAGGCGTCCGAAGGTGCTGGTGGCGTCGCGCGGGGGCCAGGCGTTGATCGAATTCGCGGTGCGGTATGCGCGGCGTTTCGAGGCGATTTTGCTGGTGATGTACGTGCGGCAGGTGAACGTGGTGGGGATGGGGCCGCTGCCGGAGATTTCGGTGGATGATGATGGCGAGGCCCGCGCGGTCTTCGAGCGGGCCGATGCGGCATGCCGGGCGGCGGATGTGCCGATGATTCCAATTTATGTCGTCAGCCCGGAGGTGGCCTATGCGATCCTGGACCAGGCGGCGACGTTCAACGTGGAAAGCGTGCTGATGGGGGTTTCGCGTCAGGGGACGCTGCTCAAGGCGTTGCGTGGGGATGTGCTGACGGAGGTGGCGGGCAACCTGCCGGAGGATATTCCGCTGCTGATTCACGCGTGAAGCGGGAGGTTCGCGAGAAGGGACGATTCACTAAAGGGCTCTGACTCTTTAAAGTTCGTAACGAAACTCCCTCGCTCCGAGTCTGGAGATCGGACTTGGAGGGTGTTGGGAGCGATTTTGTCAGGACCTTCAGGATTCCCGGATGTCTTCGGCCGCGGACAGTTCCCACGCGCCCTTCCTTGTCTGGCCGGTGGCCAGGCGGGAGTTCTATCGCGCGCTTTCCTTTGCGCTTTTGCCGACGCTGGCGTGGGGATGCGTGATCTTCGGCTGGCGTGCGCTGGGGCTGATCGTCGTCGCGGTGGCGGCGGCGTCGCTCTCGCATTCGCTGCTCAAACGGTTCACGCGGCGGGGCAAGGCGCTGGTGTATCCGCATGCGGTGACGTCGGCGCTGGTGCTGGCGGCGTTGTGTTATCCCACCTGGCCGGCGTGGGTGGTGGGCTGTATTGCGCTGCTGCTTCCGCCGACGTTCACGCTGCTGGGCGGGCCGGGGAAGGAGCCTGTGCATCTGGCGGCGTTGGCGGCGTTGCTTTTGCAGTTTGCGCTGCCGCTGCTGCCCAATGAAGGCTTTCTGAGCGCGTCGCCGTATGCGATCCTGCCGCAGCCGGCGATTCTGGCGCGCGACCGGCTGGTGATGGGGGACATCCGCAATCAGGCATCGGCGCCGCTGTACCACTGGCCGACGTCTGTGAACCTGCAGGGGGACGACGCGGTGCGCATGATTCCGCCGACGCTGGTGGTCCGGGAGACGCTCGATGCGGTCGACGACCAGCTGGCGCATCCGGAGAAAGTGCGCGCGGGCGCGGCCTCTACCGCCGCCACGCTGCCGGCCGCCACGCTGCCGGTGGCGGCGGTGCGCCGCACCTTCGACACCGCGTTCGCGGACCAGCTTCCGGGCATTGAAGGGCTGTTGCTGGGAGCGATCCCCGGGCGCACGGGGCTGGTGTCCGTTGCGGGAATCCTGGCGGGCGGCCTTTATCTGGCGTATCGGTACATGCTGCGGCCTCGATCCGTGGCGCTGTTTCTGATCGTGTATGCAATCGGTTTGGTCCTGTTGGCGGTCGGGCCGACGGCACTTCTGCACGGGAACGCACACGCGCTGGTGCGCTTCATGGCGATCTTCCCCGGCGAACTGATGACGCTGCTGGCCTACCTTTTTTTGTGCTCGGACGCGCTGTTCGCGGCGGTGTTCGTGCTCGCGCTGCCCGGGACGGAGCCGCTGACCCCCCGGGGCCGGCGCGTGTTTCTCACCGTTGCGGCCCTGGGCGCCGCGACCCTGACCCGGTTCGGGCGTTCGGCGTTGCCGCTGCCGGCGTGCACGGCGAGCTTTATCATCCTGATGCCGTTCGCGCAGTGGTTCGACGGGCTGTTCGCCAAGCGCTCGTGGCTCAACCGGCGCTGAGCAATAAGGGGTTGGGCAACTTTTCCCGTTGGGCGCGCCGGTGGCATCGGCGATGTTCGGGGGTAAAATGGGGGGAGCCTGACGGATTTTGTTTTCGGCAGGGGGGCTCACTGGAGGAGCGACAATTACGACGACCCACGACACCTCGCCGCCCAGCACTGCCGAAACGTCCGACGTACGTCGTTTCGCGTTAGCGGCGGCCGAATTGGCGGCGAACACGCGTTGCGAAAATGTGGTGCTGCTGGATCTTCGTGGCCGCTCGCCGGTGACGGAGTTCTTCGTGATTGCGACCGGGACATCGCCGCGGCAGATGCGGACGGTGGTGGACGAGGTGCAGGACCTGGGCAAATCGATGGGATTTAAGGCGTGGCAGACGTCGGGGTATGAGTCGGCGCGCTGGATCCTGGTCGATTGCGTGGCCGTCGTGTGCCATGTGTTTGACACGGATGCGCGGGATTTTTACGACCTGGAACTGCTGTGGGGGGACTGCCCGCGGGTGGACTGGCGGAAGGAACTGGGTCTTCCCCCGGCATCCGAATTGCACGACGCCTCAGCCGTGAGCACGCAGGAACGCTTTAGGGAGGCCGCCGGTATGGATAACCTGGACGCCGAGCAGGAAGACGCTCGTTTGGAGGGGCGTGACCCGGAAGCGGAGGAGGGGGATGCGGATGTGGACGAGGATGCGGAGACGGACGCACCGGTGGTGATGGAATTGCCGGATGAATCGACGGGATCGAATTCGGTGGAGTTCGTGGAGATCGATCCGCCGTCGAAGCGTCGCAAGCGCGGGCGGGCGGTGTATCCCACGCCGATCGGGGATCAGGATCAGGCGGACGAGGAGGCGGGGATGGAGAGCGTGCCGGGGGCTGGGCTTGCGGCATCGGAGCAGTCGCTGGATGAGGACGACCAGGAGCGCGATGCGGAATCGGCGGCGGACGGGGATTCGGAAGCGGTATCGCGTGAAGATCTGCCGCGGAGCCGGATGGTGTCGCGGCCGATGGGGGGCGTGAGCGCGAATATGACGGGCGGATCGATGGTGGAGCGGGACGAGGAGGACCAGTCCGGGGCGCGCGATCTGGATGATGTGAGGGAGGGTCATCGGGATGAGACGCACGAGGCGTACGAGGCGGCGTCGGAAGGGACGACGTTTGCGAAGCCGGTGGGGGACCAATCGGGCGTGGACATGGATACGGAGGATGATGCGGAGCGTTCGGTGCGCGGCAAGGTGATGAAGGATCGCACCGGGATGCGGGCGCCCCGGCAGGCGGCGCCGGGGCCTGTGAACGTGAAGAAGGCCAGGATGGCGGTGAAGACGGGGGGGCGCAAATCGGTGGAAGGTTCGATCGCCGATGCACCGGCGACGGCGAAGGGGCGGCTTCCGGCGCGGAAGATGTCGAAGGCGGGCGGCAAGAGCGGCAGCGCGGGCGGCAAGAGCGGCGGGCGCGTGGCGGGCAAGAAGACGGCGGGCGGCAGGACGGCATCCAGGACGCCGGCGAAAAAATCGGCAGCGAAGAAAGTCGCTGCGAAAGGACCGGCCGCCAAGAAGTCCGTTGCGAAGAAACCCTCGGCCAAGCCGAAAAAGCCCGCCGCCAAGAAGCGCCGCTGACGGCGCGGATTCCTGGCCAAGCGTGTGGAAGGGTCAGCGCTTTCGACAACTCCATGATCCACCTTTATTTCCCCGCAATCGTGCGCGGGGAAAATTTTTCGCTTGTTATATTCCAAAATTGGAATATACTAGGTGAATGCAACAGGAAACATCATCCGGCGACGCGTTTGAAGCCCTCGCGCAGCCGCAGCGGCGCGAAATCCTCACGCTGCTGGCGAAGGACTCGCCACGCACCGTCAACGCCCTGGTGGAGATTCTTGGCCTGCCGCAGCCCGCCGTTTCCAAGCACCTGGGCGTGCTGCGCAAGGTGGGACTGGTCACCGTGCACAAAGAGGGACAACATCGCTGGTATTCGCTGCGTGCCGAACCGCTCCGGTCCGTGCATCAGTGGCTGCAATTTTTCGAGCGTTTCTGGAGCGATCATCTCGACGATATCAAGCGTGCCGCGGAGCAAAAGGCCCGCGCGCTGAAAAATCCCCACAACGGCAATTAAGGAGAAACCCATGGCCGTCGCCACCGTCCCGGACCGCAAGATCGAGACGCTTTTCGTGCAGAAGGAGACGCTGATCGCCGCGCCGGCGGAGATCGTCTTCGACACGCTCTTCGAGCCGCAGGGGCCGATGAAGGACATGCAGCTCAAGCTGGAGCGTTTCGTCGGGGGCCGGTGGTATCGCGACCTGGGGGAGGGGTCGGGGCATCTGTGGGGACACGTGCAGGTGATCAAGCCGCCGAAGCTGCTCGAGCTTTGCGGGCCGATGTTCATGAGCTATCCGGTGATGTCGCACGTGCAGTATCGGCTGACGGAGGAAGGCGGCGGGGTGCGGCTGACGCTGACGCACCAGGCGGTGGGGTTGCTGGCGCCGGAGCACATGGCCGGCGTGAACGAAGGGTGGCAGCAGATCGTCGAGGGCATTCGCAGGCGTTCCGAAGAGCGCAGCCGGCGCTAATCGCGCCTTCACAAAAGTATGTATGCTTCCGGTTATTCGTTGATCCTGGATCTCTTTGCGAAAGGAGCCGCCGATGACGACCGCGGACGTGGGTAAAAGACTCGTGGAGTTCTGCCGGCAGGGCCAGTTCAAGCAGGCGATCGATGCGCTGTATTCGCCGGACATTGTGAGCGTCGAAGCGTTCGAGATGCCGGCCAGCGCGCCGGGCCCGCGCATGCCCCGGGAGATGCGCGGGATTCAGCAGGTGCGCGGAAAAACGGAATGGTGGGAGGCCAATCACACGGTGAATTCCGCAAACGTGAGCGGGCCATTCATCTCCCTCGAAAAATTCGCCGTGATTTTCGACATGGACATCACCGTCAAGGCGACGGGCAAGGGCATGAAGATGAAAGAGGTGGCGATTTATACGGTGGCCAACGACAAGATCGTGCACGAGGAATTTCTGTACGACACAAGCGGGCACTGACAACGCTGAACGATCGAAAAGCATGACGGGCGACGGACTTGTCCACAAATGCGCACAAATGCGCACGCATGGCCCTGATCGGCGGTGCGATCGTGCCGATTGCGACAGGCCATTGTTTCTAAGCTTTAACGGGGTTCCCGACGCTGGGTCCGAGCGATCCGGACAGAGCGCATTTGTGTCAATTCGTGTGCATTTGTGGACAGTTCCCGCCGTTTAAGCGGGCGGGAGGATTTTCTGATAATCCAGCCAGTCGAGCAGGCGCGCGGTCCAGGAGCCGTGCGGGTCGGTGGTGGGCCGCATGCCGAAGCCGTGGGCGCCGTCGGAATAGATGTGCAATTCCGCCGACACGCCCGCCGCCTTGAGCCCGCGGTAATAGGCGATCGCATTCTCGGTTTTGTCCTTATCGGCCATCGCGATGAAGGTCGGGGGCGTTTGTCGGGTGATGTGAATCTTCGGCACGAGGGTTCCGTCCGGCTGCAAAATGAGGCCCGGATAAATCAGGCAGGCGAAATCCGGGCGACAGGAAGTTTCATCGACTCCATCCACCGGCGCATAGGAGCGTTTGTCCGACGCCTCGGCGACCGCCGCGGAAATCGCTCCCGCCGAAAATCCCAACAGCCCGATCTTGTGCGGGTCCACGTGATACTCCGCCGCATGGGTCCGGACGAAGCTGGTCGCCCGCTGCGTGTCCTGCACGGCCGCGAGGTAGCGCGGCTGGCCGCGGATCGGCACGCGGTACTTGAGCACAAAGGCCGTCACGCCATGCGCCGCCAGGAAGCGGGCGCAATCCTCCCCCTCATAATCCATCATCAGCTCGGTAAATCCGCCGCCGGGCAGCACGATGATGCAGGGCCCCGCCGCCCCTGCGTGGGCCGCGGGAAACACCTCCAGCGCCGGCGTTGACACATTGAACAGCTCCCTTTTGGGCAGCGCCGGCGGGCGGGAAATGCGCAGCGATTCCGCCGGCATGGTCGCAGGCGACGGCTCCCCGGGCGCCGCCGCCGGCCAGATGCGGATCGTCGCCGCAGGCGCGACCGCCGCTTCCGTCGCGGCATTTCCCGCAGACGCCGCGTGCTTGTCCACTGCCCCGCATCCGGCGATCGCAATCGCCGCACCCGCCGCCACCACCGCCAAGGCCATCCTCACGGTTCAACCTCCATCCGCAGCGCATCGTACATGACCGCTCCCACCACGTTGGGCAGCATCGTGTTCTCGGGCGTGTATTTCACGGCGCCGACCATCTCGAGCCGCAGTTCATTGGCGCCCTTGTGGATCAGCGCCCCATCCACCGGGATGACCGCCGTCTGGCGCAGCGAATCCTGGCCGCCCGCGCGATACGCCGCCATCCCGGATTTCTGGAAATGAATTGTCTGGAGGTCTTTGCCGTTGAGCGACACCTTCAGCCCGCGGGGATAATCAAAGGCCACAAAAGAAATGGTCAGCGTGCCCGACTTTGGCGCCTGAGCGGGCCCGTCGAAGAGCACGCTCCAATAGGGGTGCCGGTTGTACCAGCCCCACTGCGAAAAGTTCCAATCATTGGCGGCCTGCGACTTGCCCACGGTGAACGTGACATCGTCCGGGAAATTCCTGATGTAGAGCAGGTCGTTGATGAAATGATGCGTGTCGGCGCCGTGGGCGAACTCGCTGTCGGATCGGTCGGGCACGCCGATCTGCCACAGCGTGCGCCCGTGCGTGACAGCTTTCCATTCGAGCGTGCCCAGGTCCGTGGCCTTGCCGGCATCGACCTTCACGTCCGGGCGGGTGAAATCCTCGAACTGGTTCGCGCCCGAAACGAAGAGTTTGTACGTTCCCGGCCGCACTTTGGGAATGGTGAAGTTTCCCGCCGGATCGGCATGGGTCCAGAATTCATATCCATCCGCGGACATGTTGAAATCGGTGGCGTCGCTGGGCGCCAGCACCACCCAGGCGCCCTGCGGCGAATCGTTCGTCGAAACGTGAATCTTTCCCGTCACCGTCCCGCGCTCCAGCGGATAATCCGCGTTCTTCACGAACGCATAAGGCCACTTCGCATCTTCCGCCTCCGCCCGCTTCTTGGCGTCCTGCCACAATGTGTCGATGCCGCCATCGTTGCCCACCGGCGTCGTGTCGTTCACATAGACAAAGCAGGGCCCGTAAAACCGCGACCACTCCTGCCCCTGCTTCAGGTTGATCACCGGCGCGCCAAAGTGATTTCCCTGCAGCATCCACAAAAGAATGTTGTTCTGCGGCGGACTCTGCGGCGAATCCTGGTGCACCGTCAGTTCCTGGTGCAAGGGTCCGCCATTGACGTACTCCCGTCCCGGCTGGATGAGCCAGATACCCACGCCGTGCCCGGCCATCCCATGCACCAGGTCGTCGCCGACGAACATCGACGTTTCATATTTCGAGTGCGCGATGTTGTCCTCCGCATAGAGCCATGTGGTGTCGAACACCGGCCGGCCGATCACGTGCCAGGGGAAGGGCCCCTTGCGGAAATCATCGACCACGTAGTTTGTGAACAGCTCGGTTCCGCGCACCGGCCGGATCACGGCGCGCGTCTGCTCCAGGACCGCCGCGGGCAGGCTGGCCCCGTGCACAAACTGTATCCAGCAGTAAAACCCCGGATCGCCGCGCCGCAGGATGTAGTGCGTCTCGGTCGTGAAATGCACGACATTCGTCGGCTCGGTGGTCAGTGAAATTTCCGCCTGCCCGGGCGTCGACGACACCAGCGACACTTTCGCTCCCGGCCCGATCGTGGCATGGGCCCGGGGCTCGGTGTCGAAGTCGAACATCATGGCCGCGCCGCCGTTGCCCAGCTCCACATCCTTCCCGGCGATGTTCGCGCGGATGGACGACAGCATTCCTCGCTGCTTATCGAGCGTGATGGCCACCAGCCCGTTGTTGAGCAGGATACGTCCCTGGCTGTCGCTGGCCGTCACCGGCGGCGCGGTCTGCGCCGCGGCGTCCGTCGCCATGGCCGCCAGCACCGCCGCCATCATCCACGCCGCGCCTGTCCTGCCCATGTCACGCTCCGCCGAAAAAAGCCCGGTTGCATTCCATCCGACGCCGCATATTCCCCCCCCTCACCGCGCCGAGGCGTCATCCCGGCGCAGCGTGTACAAATACTGCTGTTCCCCCGGCGGCGACGCAAACTCCTTCGGCCGCTCATCTTTCCTGGCGATGCACACCTTGAGCGTGACCGCGCCGTCCGTCCCCGCGCCGCTGAGCGTGTAAATCCCGCGCGTGATTTCCGCGGGATTTTCCGGAAAGCGCAGATCGATCGCTTTGGGCGTGCTTGCCGGATCGATGGCGTAATAAAAACTGCTGCCATCGGACCACAACAGCTCATGTCCCGTGAAGGTCCACGTCAGATTTTCCAACTCCCCCGACGCCACCGGCTCGCCATTGGCCACGCAGGACACCAGCGCCCACCGCCCCTGGATCGCCTGCGCGTCCCCGTCGACGGTCGTGCCCGCCCGCGGCCGGGATCCGCAGCCGCACGCCACCGCCAGCCACCCGGCCAAAACACAAAGCCCCATCCGCCGATCCATCTTCCACCGTACCTTGCCTTGCCGCGCGGGTCTCATAAACGAAACTCTGGCGATGGTGGGATATTGCCTCCCCTTTTCCTGCCCTTGTCGGTGCGCCCGGAGAGCCTCCGGCGGGTCGCGGCTTATTCTCCCGCCGGGTGCTCGGCTTAACGTCTGAAGCGATTATGACGATGAGCAGCAAGAGGCACTCTGCGACGGATGGTCACCATGGGATATTTTGAAGAACTCGACAAAGAAGTCGCACGCGACCTCGACGACGAAGCCGCCGCCGAACTGCGCCGCGCCCGCTGGCGTTCCGGAACTCTGTGGCGCGCCTGGCAGCTCACCAAAGTCGCCGCCGCCGCCGCCCGCCGGGTGATCTTCTTCCCTCTCATCAGTCCGCTCGGTTACGCCAAGCGCTTCAACCTCCAGGGCGACATGCTGGTCCTGCGCCGCGCCTGGGTGTGGCGCCTGGTCGATTTCCTCATGACGCGGCTGCTGCTCGCCCCGGTCGTCCTGGCCATCTTCATGTTCGCCATCGTCTACGCCAACACCCACCCGCGCCATGTCGAGGCGCACGCCACCCCCGAATCCATCGGCATGTATTACAAGGAAGTGCGCCTGGATACCCTCGACGGCGCCCACCTCTGCGGCTGGTATGTCCCCGCGCTCACCGCCGATGAAGTCGCCTTCGATCCCGAAGAAGCGCTGCTTCGCCGCCGCCCCGGCGTCGTGCTCGTTCACGGTCTGGGCGCTTCGCACGAGCAATACCTCCCACTGGCCAAACGCCTGCACGAAGAGGGATTCGTCGTGCTGATGCTCGATCTCCGCGGGCAGGGCGACAGCGATCCGGCGGCCGTGACGTACGGGCTGCGGGAGCGCACCGACATCCTCGCGGGGGTCAAATTCCTGCGCGAGCTTTCCATGGTCAACGAAGCGAAGGTGTGCGTCGTCGGGCGGGACGTCGGAGGCGTCGCGGCGCTCGAAGCCGCCGCCCTGGATTCTTCCGTCGCGGCCGTCGTCGCCGATGGGCTCTGGCCGGGCTTCGAACAACGCGCCCGCGACATCTTCAAATCCCCGATCCATGGGCTTCCCACCCGCTGGATGGCCCCGCTCTATACGACCGCCTTTGAGATCGCCCTTCGCGAACGCTGGGATAACTGGGACCTCGACACGGTCGTCCGCAGCATCCACCGCCAGCCTGTCCTGTTCATCGCGCGCACCGGCGAGGGATACGCCCCGCTCGATTCGCTGGTCAAACTCGCCGCGACCTCCGGCGGCCGCCACGATGTTTTCCTCGCCGACTCCGCCCACGCCGGCCAGGCCGATCAGCGCACCACCGACTTTCTGATGGAAGTCACGCAGTGGACAGGCGCCAAGACCCACGGTGTGCAGGAAATCCAGAAACTTCTCGAAAATCGCGTCAAGTAATCCCCCCCAACGCCCCCCCTCGCCTTTCCCGCATTCCGCCCCGCCAGAGTCGCTGATTTCCATTACCAAAGCGGCCCTCTCCGGGTATCGTAAGCATCCATCTCATTGAATTTGGGAAGGAGCGGCCATGACCGCGCCCCAGTCTTCTTTCGAAGCACCGTCTTCTTTTGTCTCCGCGCACAGCGGCATGGCCACCGCGGCGCTGGTCTGCGGCATCATCGGTTTTCTCACGGCGCTGCTGGTCGTCGGCATTATCCCGGGCATCCTGGCGATCGTTTTCGCGTTCGTCGCGATGGCCCGGATGGCGCGCAATCCCGCGCTCCGCGGACGCGGTATGGCCATCGCCGGCCTGGTGATGGGCTTCATCGCCGTGGCGATCGCCCCGTTGGTGCTTCTCATGGCGGCCCTTCTCGTGCCTTCCCTCAGCCGCGCCCGCGAAATGGCCAATCGCGCCGCCTGCGCCGCCAATCAACGCGCCATCATGGAAGGCCTGCTCATCTACGCCAACCAAAATCAGGACACCTACCCCTACACCCCCTACGCCCCGCTTTCTTCCGCCAATGCCGGCGTTTCCACCGAAACCACCGGCGCCGCTTCCGATCTCGACGCCCTCGCGTATCTGGGCAGCGGCAAGTCCGCCCAGAACGGCTCGCCGCTCGCTGCCGCCTGGATGCTGGTGCTCCAGGGCCAGTGTCTCCCCCGCAACTTTGTCTGCAAGTCCGATCCCTTCGCCAACGCTCCCGCCCCGGAACCCGCCGGCGCCTATCCCGCGAACTTCCAGTCCGACGACCAGATCAGCTATTCGCTGGCTTACCCCTACCTCGTCAAGCCGGCCGGCGCCTCCGTCGGCTCCTGGTGGCGCGACAGTTCCGACGCCTCCCTGCCCATTGTCTCGGACATGGCCCCGCTCAACGGGACCGGCCGGCCGGCACGTAACGTGTCCGCCGGGGCCCCCTCAAGGCTGGCCAACTCCGGCAATCATCTCGGCGACGGCCAGAACGTCGGCTTTGCCGATGCCCACGTCGAATTCTTCCGCTATGCCAACCTGGGGCAGGACTCCGACAACCTCTTCACGGTCGGATCATCCGGCGCCACCGCCTCCGGTACGCAGCCGGCCATCGGCCCGATTCAGATCCAGACGGACAGCGGTCCCTACGATATCGTGGTTCTCCCGCCACGGAATCTCAACACCGGAAAACTCTGGTGAACCGCGGCCACCCCGCAAGCCAGGCCAATCCTTGCCTCACCCCCGGCGACCACGGCGGCATCCTCCTTGCTCTCTTTTCCCCCCAGGCACCCACGCAAGGAGCACCTGATGAATTCCCACCATACCTACCTCATCGCGTCGGCCTGTGTCGCGGCCCTCGCACTCTCACTGCCCGCCTGTGGCCAATCCTCCTCTGGGACTGCCGCCGGCAATACGTCGACGCCCAATTCCTCCGGCGCCATCGTTCACCCCAACCCCACCGGCAACACCGCCAATGCCCGGGATCGCGGCATGTCCGGCGATAACGGCATCACCAAGGAAGGCAGCGCCTCGAACAGCAACACGACCGGCTCCACGACCGGCCATGACCTTCAAAATGCCGGCGATGAGCACGCCGCGGCCGGGAACAACAAGCCCTACCCAGGCATGCCCAGCACACCGGCCACCCTGCCCTCCGGCGGCATGGCCGGCGGCGTCCACTCGGGCAGCACCGGCGCCTCCGCGGGCGCCGGCAGCGCGGGAAGCTCTGGCAACACCGGCAGCCTCGGAAGCCTCGGCATCGGTCAGTCGGGCTCCGGGATGGACACCGGCAGCAACGCCTCGGGAGACCAGCACTCGGCCAGCAACCACTGATTTCCTCATCCCATCGCCATGCGGCTCCGGCGCCGCGCCACTGCCCGCGCGGCGCTTTACTTGCCCACGCGAAACAGCATCAGCAGATCCAGCACGAACAGCACCACCATGGTCAGTTCGAGAATGAGCACCGTGCGATGGTTGCGGTCCGCCTGCAGGAGCTGATACAGATCGTCGAGCGTCTTAAGCTTTTCATCGATCGTGTGATGCCAGTCTCCCAGGTGGAAGCGCGACGCCACCGCCTGGTATGAACGCGCCAAGTGCCAGTCCCCGAAAAACTTCGTGATGTTCGAGAGTTCATCCGACATGCGGGCCAGGTCGATGCGAATCTCCCGCAGATCGCGCAGGGTCTTGGTGCCCGACCACCGCCGCGGCCGCCGCCATCCGCCGCGCAATCCGGCGGGCGTCAAATCCCGATACGCCCGGTCAATCACGTTATCGAGCAGCCGATCGTACGCTTCCAGCTCCGCCAGTTGCAGGTTCGCCAGCTCGAGCAGATAAACCATTTCATCGACGTAGCGCGCTTCATCCACCACCAGCGCCGCATCCCAGTCAATCACCACCAGGTCCCGGTCGTAGTACGACAGATACCGGCTGGTCGATTCCTCGGCCTCCTGTTCCGAAAGCTGCGACAGCACCGGCTCTTCGGTCAACAATGCCGCCACCTCCCGCCGATGCGCCGCCAGCCACTGCTCCGCGGGCTTGGGCGTGCCCTCGGTATCGCACACCGGCGAGGTAATGCAGAACACCGTGTAGGCCTCCTCATCCGCCAGCCGCTCCACGGGCCGGGACACCCGCGGCAAGAGCTCCTTGCGCACCTCTTCGGCGGTCGCCAGCGCCTCTTCATAAATGGTCGAACCGTTTGTGAAGCGCATGTCGTGATAATGCACCAGTTCCGCCAGATCCTTCACCCCAAAGGCCACCTTGAATGTCAGCGAAATCGCCCCCACCGCAAACAGCTTCACCTGCCGCTCGATCCGCACCAGGCCCCCATCCTGCCGAATCCGTTCCAGCGGCGGCAACCGCACCATCTGCGGCCGGTAGAAGAACAACTGCCGCGGCGCACGCTTGCTCACATCCATCTGAAACTGCCCCACCGGCTGCCCCAGCAGCGTGGACAGCGCCACGCGGTCCATCTCGTACGCAATATCAAACGCGTACAGGTAGGTCGCAAAGCCGGTATAGCCCGGCCCGGGCGCAGCCGCCCCATCCCCCGCCGCGACCGGTCGAACCTGGCTCAATGCGCGTGTCATGGCATTCCTCTACACCATTATAGAGGGGAGTGACGATCTGAGATTTCGTTTTAGCGAAAAATCTTGGCTGCACTTGCGAGCAGCGGTGGCGATTATCGGCCCAACGCGCTGGTAAGGGAACGTGTGCTTGCCTTCCTTGACTCAGCAAAAACTCGCCGAGTCTGAGATTGTTCGGGGCCGGCCACGGCGACATTCCGGGGGGTGGGAATCGAACCCACGACCAAGGGATTATGAGTCCCCAGCTCTAACCGCTGAGCTACCCCCGGGCAGACTTGTGATTGTCCTCCATCCGCCGCGGCCGAACAAGCACTTCACGGTCATCTGACGCTCTGCTGGAGCAGGTCAACATATTCCTTTCGAGGCGTCGGCTCCGGCCCGCTCCGACCGGCGCCACGTTCCTCTCACTTCCCGCAGCACTTCTTGTACTTTTTCCCGCTGCCGCACGGACAGGGATCATTCCGTCCGATTTTCGGTGTCTGGCGCACAATCGGCTCCTGCCGTTGATAGCCGCCGAAGGGTTCCTCCTCTTGCTCGTCATCGCTCTCCATTTGGCGGGTGATTCGCTCATTGTCCTGCCGCAAGAAGTCATCAATATTCTCAGGGTCGGACAGATCGATCCCTGCCCGACCGGCGCCCATGATCAGGCTTTTGGCCAATCCCCAGTTTTCCGGATTTGCCGCCGCCGCCTCGCTTTGGGGTCCCCATTCCGCCACTTCCTGCGCCAGCTTCTCGGCCTGGGGCGATAGTCCCTCCCGGGCCAACCACCGCAACAGGGCCGCGCACACCTCGCCGAGCGTTGCAAACCATTCCGGCTCCGCGCTGATTTTTCGTGGGAGGATCTCCAGCAACACTTCTCGCCATTCGTCGATCCCCCACGTTTCCACTCCTCCGCCCAGATAATTCATCCCGTAAGTGATGGCAATCCGCGCCTGGTCCACGGCCTCGTCCCGCGCCGCTTCCGACAACCCGCGCGCCTCCTCCGACTCTCCAAAGCGTTTCGACAACTCCTCGGTCCGCTCTTCCGCCTCTTCGCTCCGATCAACCTCCTCTTCGTCGCCCTGCCCGCCCTCCTCCATCTCAGCGCTGTCCTCGTACGCCTCCTTCCACGTTTCCAACTCCTCGTCCAGGAATTCCCGCAGTTCGATCTTCCATGGCGCAGCCGGCGGTTCGTTGCTTCGATCACCGCGCGCCGCCGCCAGGGCTGCCTGAAAATCCGGCCACAGGGACGAACTCTCCAACTCCGCAGCCCTTTCCTTCCCGAGCCGCTGCAGCGTTTCCTCCGCCGCCGGATTCGGGACATCCGTCAGGCACTGCAACGCCGGCCAAAGATCTTCCACCTCCCTCTTGCCCTCGAGCGTCTCCTCGACCGCGCGTTTCCCCATTTCCTTCACCCGCTCCTCCAATTCCGCATGCCCCCGTGCGCGGCGCAGAAATCTCCAAAGCCAGTCGGCCCGCCGGTCACCCGTTTCGATCCGCTCGATCGCAACCGGCACGATCGACGCGCCCTGCCGCTCGCAGGCGTACGCGCAAGCGTCCGCTATAAAATCTTCGTTGTCATCTTCCGCTTCCCCGAATGTGTCGAGCAAAAACCTCACGATCTCGCGCCGCGGCGGATCCTCCCCAAGCCGCACCGCCGCCTCCCCGAGGATCACCGGCACATACAGCCCCACATAGTTCCGCGACTCCTCATCTCTTTGCCAATCCCGCATCTCCAACGCGAAATCACCCCACCGCTCCGGCTCGGCTGCCACCGCCTCGATCGCCCGCTCGATCGCCGCCCACGGCAACTCGCCTTCCTTGTGCTGCAATGCCGCCCAATCAATCTCGACCGTCGCCATACGATCACCCTTTCCCGCCGCCAATGTCCGCGCGGCGAGGCTCCATCTCACCCGCTTCTGCTGCCCGTTTCAACATGCCGGCTTCCCATGGACCGGCCCGCTCGGCATCTCACGGCGCCAGCAGCTGCCCCACGCGCAGCTTCACCGGCCCAATCAACCCCGACTCAAACAGCGGGTCCCCCGCGTTCCAATGATGCCACGTCGTGAACGTGATCCGCGGCGACGCCGGCTTCGGCTCATTCTTCGCATACCACTCCGGTATCGCCACGATCGGCCCCTCTCCCTGCGCCATCCGCGCCTGCTGCTTATATTGATTGTCCGGCGGCAACGATTCATCCCCAATCAACCGGTTCGGCCACAGGTTCGTCACCTTCACCTCCAGGGCATTGTCCCCCGGCTTCACGAAATCCGTCACATCCACCCGGAACGGCAGCTTCCACAACGTCCCCACCTCCTTCCCATTGATCGCCACCTTCGCAATCACCTGCACGCGGCCCAGATCGAGGAACAACCGCTGATTCGCGTCCAGCGTCGGCGCGGTGAAATGATTGGTATACGTCGCCGTCCCCGAAAAATACTTGATCCCCTGATCGCTCGAATCCGGCCACGATATCAACTTGTCAAACGTCGCCTCCGCCGGCGCCCCCCGATGCGCCTGGAACGCCACCTGCCACGGCCCGGCGATCTCCGTCGGCGCGGGAAGCGACACGTCCACCGTCTTCTGCTGCTCCGCATTGTCCCGCAGCGTGTATTTCCCACTCGCCCAGGCGATCGGCTGATTGTCCGGGCCGCCCGCGATCTCCACCACGGGGGGCTCGTCCTCGGCCGGCAGCGGCAATGGCGCTGTCGCCAGCCTCACGTACGGCGTCGCTGGCGCACGTTCCACCTCGACCTTGATGAACAATGCCGTCTCCGCAATGACCTCCTCCCCCTGCGATATCCACTTCAAATGTGCCCCCACCGGGTGGCGGAAAATGACGAACGTCGAACCGGAAGGCGGCAGTTGCAGCATCACCCGCGTTCGCCCCCCAACCTCATCGTATACTTTGGCCGGACCATGCATTCCGCTATTCGCATCCCACAACTCCGGCTCCTTCCCCGCCACATTGAACGTGCATACCAGGTTTTCGCCCTTCTGCGCCCGATTGGCCACGAAGTAAATATCCGCCCCATCCGTGTGTTTATGGATGTAATGCACTTCCCCCTGCTTCGAGCCTGACACCTCAAAATCCGCCGGCGCACGCAGCTTCTCCAGCACCTGTTCCAGCGGCACTCCCCAATACACATGCCCCGCCCCAAGATCATGCTCCGTCTTCGCCGTCCCATCCATGTCCCCCCACATCTCCCCCGTCAGCCCCGCCACCTGCCCATCCGCCGCCGGATGATCCTTCAAGCTCGGCGACTGCGTCGGCTTCGGCCCATTCACCACCAGCGTCATCCCGTCCCGCACCAGATCATGCAACTCCTTCGCCAACTCCGGCGTCATCGTCTTCGTCGTGTCCGCCGGCAGCACCAGCACCTTGTACGTCAATCCATCCGGCAGCGTCAGCTTCCCATCCACAATCCTGATCCGCGTCGCCAGCGTCTTCGTGTCGATCGTGTCATAGCCATGCCCCTCCGGCGGCGCCGGCTGCAGCTTCGATTCATCCGGATTCCTCACCGGCGAATCCTCCCCCGCAAAATACAACAGATCCCCCACGAACAACCCCTGCTGCAAAAGAAACTGCGACCGCTGAATGTACTTGATCCACGCATCCCCACCCGCCTCCGGGCTCCACCACGTGTTCGTCCGGTCGAAATGCCCGCCCCACGGCCCCATCGTCATCCCCGGCACCACGTCCGGATTCGGATTCGGCTGCATCGCAAACCGGTGAAACACAAACTTGTTCAGCCCCTGCGTCCACATGAAATCCCCCAGCGCCTTGAGCGAATAGGGATACTCCGTCCACCGCGACTGGCTCGTGAAACTCTCCGCCCCCATCACCGGCCGCCCGTTCATGTGCATCACCGACGCCACCAGCTTGATGCTTCGCTGGTTCTCCTGCCCCTGCCAGAATTCTCCCATCGGCATGTCCGCATACGACCCCGCCACCATCTCGTCAAAATTCACCGTGTCGTACGGCTCGAAAAACGACAGCATCCCATGCTGATGGCACAGCTCCGTGAAATGCCCGTAATAGTTCTCATCCATCAACTCCGCTTTCGTCTTCCGCACATCCCACAGAAAACGCTCCGATTCCGCCAGCGACCCCACCACGCGCCCCTCCGCCATCACCGCCATGTAGGGCGTCATGTCATACCCGCGCCGCCGCTGAAACTCCTTCGGAAAATCCGCCGTCCAGTCCTGCGTCCCCGTCTCATAGCTGTCGATCAACGCCGCCATCTTCCCCTTCGCCGCCAGCGGCTTCATCGCGTCATAGAACGGCCCGAAAAAATGATCGAAATGAAAGTCCAGCGCCTCCTTGCTGAACTTGTCCACCTCCAGCCCCACCCCGCCATCCGGCCCCGGATGATTCTCCGTCCCGTTCGTCGTGTACCCGATCCGCAGCACCGTCCAATCGCCCGCCGGCGCATCCCACGTCAGCTTCCCGCTCGCATCCATGTCCTTCGTCAAATCCACCACCTTCCCCTTGTCGATCGCCGGCGTCGACGCATCCGCGCGCGGCGCCGGCGGAGTCGCCGCCCGCCCCCGCGCCGGCGGCCCGTTAAAGTTCGCAATCCGCGCGTCCGTCTGCTCCGCCGGAAACGCAATCACATACGCATCCCGATAAAAATCCATCTTCGCCGCCGGCTGCGCCAGCGCCACCGTCACCTGCTTCCCCCCCGTCACCGCCGTCTCCGTCGTCACCAGCGCCTTCATCGACAGCTCCGGCGTGATCCACGGCCCCCCGCTGCTCGACCACCCCGGACAGTTGAACATGCACAGCGTCAGCCCCAACCGGTCCGCCTCCGATATCGCGAACCGCACGCAATCCCGCATCTCCGGCGAATCGTACGGCACCGGCCCCTTCGGAATGTCAGACCCCACCTGCGCCAGGTGCGCCCCTCCCAGCCCCATCCGCTTCATCGCCTCCAGATCCAGCGTGATCCCCGCCTTGCTCACGTTCCCGTTCATCCAGTGCCACCACGTCTGCGGCTTCGCCGAATCCGGCGGATTCAAAAATCCCGCCGTCAGCGCATCGCTCGCCCCCTGCCCGAACGCCGGCATCGCCGCCAGCATCACCGCGCCCGCCACCGCGCCCGCAAAAAAGCCGCGAATCTTCATCCCGCATCTCCTCTAAAATGCCCGCCGCCCGCACCCGCAAGAAGTGATTGTCGCCCCGCGCCCACCCCCGTACGATGGCGGCCATGGTACGCTTCCTGCCCATAAGCTCAATGGCCGCCGCATTATTCCTCGCCGCCTGCTCCCGCCCCGGCAACCAAGCCAGCACCACGCCCGCTACCACATCCGTCACGACAACCCCCGGCCCGCGCATCATCAGCACCGTCCCCGCCGCCACCCTCAACCTCGTCCTCCTCGGCGCCGCCGACCGCCTCGTCGGCGTCACCCGCTATGACGACATCATCCTCCCCGACCCCCAGAAAAATCTCCCCGTCGTCGGCGATTACGAAACCATGGACTACGAACGCCTCATCACCCTCCACCCCTCCGCCCTCATCATCCAGACCGCCGAAGCCCGCCTCTCCCCGCGCCTCCGCGATCTCGCCGCCTCCCACAACATCCAGCTCGTCAACATCAAGCTCGACACCCTCGACGACCTCTGGAACACCATCGACCAGCTCGGCCAAATCTCCGGCAAACAACTCGCCGCCACCCAGGCCATCGCCACCGCCAAAGCCGACCTCGACGCCCTCCAATCACAAACCAAATCCCTCCCCCACCCCCGTACCCTCTACGCCCTCAGCCAGAACCCCGTCATGATCGTCGGCGATCACACCTTCGTCGACCAGATGCTCACCATCGCCGGCGCTGACAACCTCGGCAAAACCATCGGCAACGCCTATCCCATCGTCGGCCTCGAAACCGTCGTCAAACTCGCCCCCGATGTCCTCCTCATCAGTGCCCCCGGCGAACCCGCGCAAACCCCCGACGACCCCCGACTCGCCAAATGGCTCCAACTCCCCATCCCCGCCGCCCGCAATCACCGTGTCTATCTGATCACCGACCCCAACTCCCTCATGGCCTCCACCGAAGTCGCCCAGAACGTCCGCGACATCGCCGAGCTTCTCCACCCCGACCTCTCCGCCTCCCCACCCTCCACACAACCCCCCCCCTCCCCCACACACCCAGGTGCCCCGTGAAAGGCGCCATCTCCCCCGCGGCCTATGCGCGCCTCTGGGCCATCTGCATCCTCCTCGCCCTCGCCGTCCTCGCCCTCTGCCTCTTCGTCGGCGTTGGCAGCGATGGCAAATCCCCCATCCTCGCCTGGCCCTCCGCCGACATCCGCCAGATCCGCATCCTGCGTCTCCTCGCCGCCGCCCTCATCGGCTTCGCTCTCTCCGGCGCCGGCGTCGCCCTCCAGGCGCTCCTTCGCAATCCGCTCGCCGATCCCTACATCCTCGGCATCTCCAGCGGCAGCTCCGTCGGCGTCATGTTCTGGCTCCTCATCACCGGGCCCCTTTGGACTACCGCCGCCGCACGCTCTTCGCCTCTCCTCCAGCACCTGCTCACCCAGGGTCAGGCCCTCCCCGCACTCGCCGGCGCCATCGTCACCTGCATCCTCGTCTACGTCCTCTCCTGGCCCCGCCGGCGTGAAGCCGCCAGCGGCGCCACCGGCGCCGACCCTCTCACCCTCCTCCTCGTCGGCGTCGTCCTTGCCGCCATCAACGGCGCCCTGCTCTTCCTCCTCAACTCCCTCGTCCCGCAGGGCGTCCGCGCCGACTTCTTCAACTACATGACCGGCGCCATCTCCAATGACACCACCTGGCTCGGACTCGCCATCGCCGCCATCATCTGCCTCGCCGGATACGTCCCCCTCCTCGCCGCCTCCGCCGCCCTCAACATCGGCAGCCTCTCCGATCTCGAAGCCGCCTCCCTGGGCATCCATATCTCCCGCCTCCGCACCCTCTGCTTCGTCTCCGGCGCCGTCATGACCGCCGCCGCCATCCTCCTCGCCGGCCCCATCGGTTTCGTCGGCCTCATCTGCCCCCACATCTGCCGGCTTCTCCTCGGCCCCGATCACCGCAAACTCCTCGTCGCCGCCCCCTTCGCCGGCGCCATCTTCCTCCTGCTCACCGATACCTTCGTCCGCGCCTCCGTCGGCCTCTTCCACGGCGAACTCGCCGTCGGTGTCGTCACCGCCCTCCTCGGCGGACCCTTCTTCCTCCTCCTCCTCAAACGCCGCTCCCTCTGGGGCTCCACCGCTGGCGGGGGGGGTATGTGATGCCGACCGTCCTCGCCCCAGCCGCCGCCACCCTCGCCGCCGAAAACCTCTCCTTCGCCTATGCCCCCGCCGCCCCCAACGCCCTCTCCGACATCTCCTTCACCACCCGCCCCGGCGAAATTATCGCCATCGTCGGCCCCAACGGCTGTGGCAAATCCACGCTCCTCCGCCTCCTCGTCGGCGAACTCCTCCCCTCCGCCGGCCGCATCCTCCTCGATTCCACCGATACCCGCCGCCTCTCCCGCACCGCCCTCGCCCGCCGCCTCGCACTCGTCCCCCAGCTCGCCACCCCCGGCGCCTTCTCCTACACCGTCCGCGAAATCGTCCTTATGGCCCGCCACGCCGCCCACGCCGGTGGGGGAGGCATGTTGGGTTTGTCCTTCGAGACCGAGGACGACCTCCACGCCGCCGACCTCGCCATGTGGTCCGCCGACGTCCACCACCTCGCCGACCGCCCCATCACCGCCCTCTCCGGAGGCGAACGCCAACGCGTCGCCATCGCCCGCGCCCTCGCCCAAAACACCCCGCTGCTGTTGCTCGACGAACCCACCACCGCCCTCGACCTCTACCACCAGCTCGACCTCCTCGACCACCTCCGCGCGCTGGCCGCCCAATCCCGCACCCTCCTCCTCGTCACCCACGACCTCCACCTCGCCGACACCCTCGCCACCCGCATCCTCCTCATGGACGCAGGCCACCTCCTCGCCGACGGCCCCCCACAACAAATCCTCACGCCCGCCAACTTGGAACCCATCTACCACGTCCAAGTCACCCGCCCCGAAAACGCCCCCCTCACCTTCTCCCGCCGCACCACCCCCTAACGCACCGCCAATTAAACGCCACCGCTCCCCGTCGTGTAGCGCCGGGCCAGCGGCCCGCCGGTCCGACGATGCGAAGCGAGGCGCCATCTACCTCCACAAATCCTACAAATACCGCAACGACCCACACATCCAAAACGCCACCACGTGCGCTCCCACCGCCACGCCCGTAATCGCCGCCCCTACAACCCACGGCCCTCTCCCTCCCCACGCCACCCCCGCCACCCCTCCCTCAATCGGCAACTGTGCCACGGCCATCGCCAGCGACGCCAAACCAATCGTGTCATGCGTCATCCGCGTGACCAGCATCGCATACGGAAAAAGCAGCCGCGCAAAAAAATAATCCCCGTGCCCCCCACCCGCAGAAACAAACGCCAGAAACAACGCCGGCAACGTAAGCACCGCCCCGCTCCCCACCCCCAGCACCACCGCCACCCACCGCGGCATCCTCCGCCCCAACCTCGACGAATATCCCAACGCCCGCTCCGTCACGACAAACTCCCAACCAACCCTCCCCCCGTCGCCCCTCCGTGCTCTCAGTGTTCTCCGTGGTTTTAACCGATACCTTGCTCGCACGCACCGCCGATCGCGAATGCCTCACCCCACCTCCACGAACGCCGCCGATGTCCGCGCCGCCGGCACCGGCTCCCCCTCTTCGCGCAGCCCGTCCAGATGAAACTCAATCGCCTCGTGCATGTTCGCCTCGCACTCGTCGCGCGTCGCACCTGTCGAAACACACCCCGGAAGATCCGGACTGTATGCCGAAAAACCCGTGTCCGTTGGCTCGATGACAATCAGATATTTCATTTGAGACCCGCCTGCTTCAGTATGCTGTTGAGCGTGCCGGGAGCAAGATCATCGCTCGCCTTCCCCGGCACCGTCACAACCCCGCGCTTGACCAGATGGTTGAACTGACGATGGCTCCCACGTGTACGAACGTGCCGCCAACCGTCCGATTCAATCAATCGAATCACGTCGCGAACTTTCACATACAGCAGTATACCCGTGCGCGATCGAAAGACGGTGTCGGTTTTTCAATGCGGGTTCCCGCCGTCGCCCCTCTCACTTCCCATCACTCGTCCCCACCTCCACCTTCCCCCCCGCACCCGCCTCCAGCGCCACTCCCCGAAACTCCACCCACTGATCATACGCCCGCACCGAATACACCACCTTCGCCACATCCGCCGGCCGCACATCCGAAAACTCGAAAATCGTCATCCGATACTCCGTCCCGCCCAACCCTTCCGTCCCCGTCGACGCGTGCGCCTTCCCCGCCTTGTCCGTCAACTCCAGCCGCCGCTCCTGCGCCGGTCCCGTCGTCGGCTCGCTCACCACCACCACCGTCTTCCCATCCCCTTCCAGCACCCCGGTCATCGCGATATCCCCCGTCGACTCCGCCCCGCGCCCATCGGTATCCGCCACCGTTTTCCACTTCCCCGCCGCCACCGCCACCCGCACCGTCCCCGACTCCGTCTCCCCCTTCACCCGCGCCACCTCCATCCCCTCCCACGCCCCATCGCTTCCCCGAGAACTCGAACTCCCCGTCGCGCCATCCATCTCCACCGCCACGCTCGGCTCCTCCCCGCTCGCCCCCTTCCCCCCCTCCACCCGCACCGCCACCCGCACCACCCGCTGCCCCACCTCCACCGACACCTTCTGCTCTCTCGCCCGCTCCCCCAACCGCTCCGTCGGCGCCCCATGCATCGCCACCCCATCCGCCGTCCACCACGTCTCCCCGTCCGTCACCCCCATCACCTCCACCTGCACCCCCGACTTCAGCGTCCCCGCCCCCGCCGGCGCCACCACCAACCCCCCCAAAGAATCCGCCCCCCACGCACCAACCGCCATCCCCCCCAACACCACCACCCCACCCGACATCCACAACCCAAAACGCATGACCAATCCTCCAAACCTCGCTGAACAATCCGACGATGTCCCCCCCCG
>DASZTO010000017.1:0-44380 GCA_035548175.1 Phycisphaerae bacterium
ACAATACCCCCATGCACTACCTCCTCTACGCACTCCTCATGCTCCTCTCCCTCGCCGCCATCGCACTCAACATCTTCTCCATCCCCGGCAACTGGATCATGGCCCTCGCCGCCCTCCTCGTCTCCTGGCTCTCCGGCTGGACCGCACCCCACCCCGTCATCTTCCTCCTTATCCTCATCGTCCTCCTCGCCGCCGAAGCCATCGAACTCGCAGGCTCCATGCTCGGCGCTAAAAAATTCGGCGCCAGCAAATCCGCCACCTGGGCCGCCGTCTTCGGCGCCATCGCCGGCGCCATCATCGGCGTCCCCGTACCCATCATCGGACCAGTCCTCGGAGCCCTCCTCGGCGCCTTCTTCGCCGCCTGGCTCACCGAACTCATGCACAACCGCCCCCTCAAAGATGCCTCCTGGGCCGCACTCGGCGCAGCCCTCGGCCGCGGCTTCGGGCTCGTCGCCAAAATCGGCTGCGGTCTCATCATCTGGATCACCCTCGCCTTCGCCGCCTTCCCCCGTTAACCTCCCCCCCATGCCCCTCTTCTCCATCATCGTCCCCCACTTCCAGGGCGCCATCCCCCACAACATCTTCCTCCGCGGCATCCGCTGCCTCCAATCCCAAACCCTCCAGGACTTCCAGCTCCTCGTCTACCACGATGGCCCCCTCCTCGATCCCTCACTCCACTTCCCCGTCCCCATCACCCCCACCCCCACCCGCCACAACGACTTCGGACACTCCCTCCGCGACCGCGGCATCCGTGAAGCCACCGGCGACTACATCCTCCACTTCAACCCCGACAACCTCCTCTATCCCCACGCCCTCCAAACCATCGCCGACGAAATCGCCCGCCCCCCGCGCCTCCTCTCCGACACAGGCCAACCCCTCGACACCAACGACATCATCATCTTCCCCATCCTGATGCACGGCCTCCTCAAGTTCCGCCACCTCACCCTCCAATCCAAAACCAACCAAAACTTCTACATCATCCTCACCGGCATCCCCCCCACCCTCCAAAATATCGACGCCATGCAACTCGTCATGAAACGTTCCCTCTGGCTCGCCGAAGGCGGCTGGTCCGACAAATCCGAACTCTCCGACGGCCGCCTCTACCAACACTTCTGCCAAACCTACGGCCACCGCCACATCGGCCCCATCCTCGGCGAACACTACTAACCCCCCCCGCGCACGCCGCCCCACTCCCCTCCCCATCAACCCCTCTGCACGCACCAACGCTTGCGTCGTCGCGACCCGCCCATATCACAAATTGCATCCCCTCCTCCCACCCACCGCGCACCACCATCGCGAGGTTCCCTCTACCTACTCAAGAATTCTCCCCGCTTTCGTGCCTTTCGTGCCCATTTACGTCGTCAGATCGCCGGCGTCTCCGCCAGCAACGTCTCCAACAACTCCCGCGTCCCATGCGCATCCGCCCACCGCCTCATATACGCGACATCCAACTGCGCCGGCGTCTGCACCGCCAAGACGCCGCGCGCATCGCTGATGTCCTTCGCCCGCCGTCCCCCCTGCGACCACCGCAACTTCGTAACCACCAGATCCTCAGGACTCGAAACATAAACGTTCCCCGCCCCATACGACACCAGCACACGCCGCGAAAAACTCGCCTGGTCGTGCGGATCCTCCTTCAGCAAAAACAAATCCACCGAAAAATCCGAATCCAAATGCCTGATCGTGTAGTACGATCCCATCGTGAACGTCTCGAGCTTCACCTGTGGATCAAGCCTGAATGTTGCCCCAAGCGACCGTGAGAGCGCTCCCACATTCAAATCGTCGACGCGCAAAACAAAATCCGCATCCTCCGTCGACCGCGCGATCCCATGAAAACTCGCCGAAAACGCCCCCACCAGCATGAACGCTATCCCCGCCGCATCCAGCGCCCGAGCCACCGCCAGCATGAGCTCTTCCGCACTCACAACCCGCGCTCCAGCTCCCGCCCCAATTTCATCCGCTGCCGAAACAGTTCTCGTACCTCCAACTCCGTCGCCTCCGGATGCTGCCGTCGAATCCCCGCCATCGCAATCCCCCGCGCGTACTCAAACAGCCGCGCCGGCGCCAACAACTTCCGCTCCGCCGGCGCCGCCCGCGCCCGCAGCACCTTCTCCCGAAACAACGCATCCACCGGCAAATGCTCCATCCCCCCATTCTACCGTCACCACCCCTCCGCGCCCGAAAATCCCCCACCTGATCAAACCACCCGCGCCCCAACAAAAAATCATCCGCATCCATCCCCGTCCATCGGCGGCGCCTGCCGTTCCATCCGATCCCACCACCCCATTCGTGTAAATTCGTGCACATTCGTGGACAATTCCCGTCCTCCTCTTTCGTGCTTTTCGTGCCTTTCGTGGCCATTTACGTCGTCCTCGCAACCCATTTACATCCACGTCCGAAAACCGCCAGCACCCCGCCCCCCGCCCCCCCTATCATCACCCACATGAACCTCGATCCCGCCGCCTGCTACCGTGCCGTCCTCGCCCGCGACCCCCGCTACGACGGCCGCTTCTTCACCTGCGTCAAAACCACCCGCATCTTCTGCCGCCCCATCTGCCCCGCACGCCCACCCAAACTCCAGAACTGCCTCTTCCTCCCCACCGCCGCCGCCGCCTCCGAAGCCGGCTTCCGCCCCTGCCTCCGCTGCCGCCCCGAATCCTCCCCCGCACTCGACGCCTGGCGCGGCACCGAAGCCACCGTCTCCCGCGCCCTCCGCCTCATCGAATCCGGCGCACTCGATTCCTCCTCCATCTCCTCCCTCGCCCACCGCCTCCACATCGGCCAGCGCCAACTCCGACGCCTCTTCCGCCAGCACCTCGGCGCCGCACCCGTCACCGTCGCCCAGACCCGACGCCTCCTCCTCGCCAAACAACTCATCCACCAGACCAATCTCCCCATGACCCACATCGCCCTCGCCTCCGGCTTCCGCTCCATCCGCCGCTTCAACGAAACCTTCCAACGCCTCTACCACCGCCCCCCCTCCGATCTCCGCCGCACCAAAGCCGCCCCAATCCCCTCGCCCGAAATCTCCCTCCTCCTCCCCTACCGCCCGCCCTACGACTGGCACGCCCTCCTCAACTTCTTCCGTGCCCGCGCCATCCCCGGCCTCGAACACATCACCGATTCCTCCTACTCCCGCACCATCCACCTCCACAAAACCACCGGCTCCTTCACCGTCTCCCACGCCCCCGACCACAACGCCCTCCGCGCCGTCGTCCGCTTCCCCCGCCTCTGCGATCTCTCCCTCATCATCGCCCGCATCCGCCGCATGTTCGATCTCGCCGCCGATCCCATCGCCATCAACGCCGTCCTCTCCGCCGATCCCCTCCTCGCCCCCCTCATCGCCGCCCGCCCCGGCCTGCGCGTTCCCGGCGGATGGGACCCCTTCGAAGTCGCCGTCCGCGCCATCCTCGGCCAGCAAGTCTCCGTCAAAGCCGCCACCACCCTCGCCTCCCGCCTCGTCGCCGCCCTTGGCCCCAGAATCCCCGCCACCCCCGCATTCCCCACCCTCACCCACGCCTTTCCCCAGCCCGAACATTTCACCCCCGCCGCCCTCGCCCCGCTTCCCATCACCCGCCCGCGCGCCGCCGCCCTCGCCAACCTCGCCGCCACCGCCGCCGCCGATCCCCACCTCTTCGATCCCCATCCCGATCTCGACCAAACCGTCGAACACCTCTGCACTCTCCCCGGCATTGGCAACTGGACCGCCCACTACATCGCACTCCGCGCACTCAACGAACCCGACGCCTTCCTCGCTGCCGACGTCGGCCTCCAACGCGCCTTCCCCCAACCCCCAGCCTCCCCGCGCCCCTCCGCCCCCCAACTCCTCCTCCACGCCCACCGCTGGCGACCCTGGCGCGCCTACGCCGCCCTCCACCTCTGGACCTCCGAATCCCCCACACAATCCCCCACACAACTCCACACACAGGAGCCCCCCCATGCGCTTACTGCTTGACCGCTACCCCTCCCCCCTCGGCGCCCTCCTCCTCGTCACCGACACCGACGCCACCCTCCGTGCCCTCGAATTCGCCACCCACGAACCCCGCCTCCACCGCCTCCTCAACTCCCACTACCCCACCCACACCCTCGAACCCGCCCCCGCTCCCGCCCACATCACGCAAGCCCTCGACGCCTACTTCGCCGGCCACCTGGATTCCCTCGCCGCCATCCCCACCGCCACCAACGGCACCCCCTTCCAAAAATCCGTCTGGCACGCCCTCCGCCAAATCCCCCCCGCCACCACCATCACCTACGCCCAACTCGCCGCCAACATCGCCCGCCCCTCCGCCTCCCGCGCCGTCGGCGCCGCCAACAGCCAAAACCCCATCCCCATCGTCATCCCCTGCCACCGCGTCATCGGCGCCAACAACACCCTCACCGGCTACGCCTCCGGCCTCAAAAACAAACACGCCCTCCTCGCCCACGAATCAAAACACGCCCCCACCTTCGCCCTCCACTAAACCCCCCTTCCACCCCCTGCCAAATTCCCAAAAATTTCCCGCCGAGCTTCTCTATTTTATCCACATTCATCAATTTAATGCTTTTCCCCTTGACGCCTCTCCGTATCTGTGGCACGTTATAGGCCACAACTCGTCCTCAATTTCTTCTTACTTTTTCAGTGAGAAGGCCCCATGCTCACCCGCCGCGCCCCCCGTACGCGCACCGCCCCACCGCGCGCCGCCCCCGCCCATCCCGCCGCGCCTACCAACGTGCCCTCCTCGAAGCCTTCGAACCCCGCCTCCTGCTCTCCGCTCTCCCCTCCTTTCTCCACGAAACCGACATCGGCAGCCCCTCCCTCTCAGGCTCCACCGACTACAACGCCGACGCCAACTCCTACGCCATCACCGGCAGCGGTTCCTGGATCTGGTACTCCAACGACCAATTCCATTACGTCTACCAGCAGCTCATCGGCGACGGCTCGATCACCGTCCGCATCACCGACCCCGGCGCCGGAAACCCCTCCTGGGAAAACCCCAAATCAGGCATCATGATCCGCCAAAACCTCGCCGACTCCGCCGCCAACGCCGCCCTCGTCCTCACCCCCAACGGCAACACCTCCTTCCAATTCCGCGGCCAAGGCGAATGGACCACCTCCAACATCTCCGGCAACACCTACACCGCCCCCGTCTACCTCCAACTCACCAAGTCCGGCGACACCCTCACCGCCAAAACCTCCGCAGACGGCTCCTCCTGGACCACCGTCGGCACCGACACCCTCCACTTCGCCGGCGCCTTCTACGTCGGCATGATCGTCGACTCCGAAAACGCCTACGTCACCAACACCGCCACCTTCGACAACCTCTCTGTCACAGGCACCTCCCCCACGGACCTCCCCACCGGTTGGCAAGATGACTACTTCGGCAACGACGGCGTTGTCGATTCCGCATCCTATGATAACGGCACCTTTACCTTCTCCGTCAACGGCGGCGGCACCCAAATCTCCGGCACCACCGACGAATTCAATTACGCCTACCAGGGACTCCCCGCCGACGGCTCGATCATCGCCCACGTCGCCGATGCCGCCACCACCTCCTCCACCTGGGCCCTCGGCGGCATCATGATCCGCGATGGCATCGAGGACGATTCCGCCCACGCCTCCATGATCCTCGCCAAAAACGGCACGGTGCAGTTCCTTGATCGCGATGTTGCAGGCGACAACACCACCGCCGCCTACGGCACCTCCAATGACACCTGGCTCAAACTCACACGCGTCGGTGACCTTTTCACTGGCTACAATTCCGCCGACGGAGTGACTTGGACCCAAATCTCCTCCGCCACCATCTCCATGACCGGCCCCGTCTACATCAGCCTCGTCGCCAACTCCGGCAACACCACCGACGGCCAAACCGTCGCCTTCGACAACGTCACCCTCACCGGCACCACCCCCCAAGGCCCCGCTACCCCAACGAATCTCGCCGTCACCTTCAACGACTCCAGCGACGCCCTCTTCTCCTGGGATGCTGCACCCTCCGGTGACTCCCTCTCCGGCTATAATCTCTACATGTCCACCGACGGCGGCACAACTTTCTCCCTCGCCGACACCCTCACCGATCCCACCGCCACCTCCGACGAAATCACCGGCCTCACCCCCAACACCCCCTACACCTTCCAACTCAAAGCCTCCGACAACAACGACAACGAATCTGATCCCGCCACCGCCTCGGCAACCTCGCCCGACGGCATCCTTGCCCCCGTCATCTCCTCCATCACTCCCGGCAGCCTCACCCCCTACGGCACCGGCTCGGTCACCATCACCTGGTCCAGCAACACCGCCTCCGGTATTGACAAAGCTTACGTCGAACTCCGGGAACCCGGCGACTCCAACTGGTTCACCGACTACGAAATCCCCAACCCCAACAGCGACACTTCCGCCACCCTTTCCGATCTCTATGTCGGCGCCATCTATCAAGCCCGCATCCGTTTCGTCACCGACGACGCCTCCGCCTACTCGGCCGCCCAGTCCATCACCACCGCCGGTTACTCCGGCGATACTTCCCTCGACCAGATCACCGCCGTCCCCTCGCCTACGCCCGATCCAAACCATCCGGACATCGTCCCCGTCGGCATGAATATCGATTGGACCAGCACCGTTGACAATCCCCCCGATCACTACCTCATCACTCAAGACTCCAACAATCCCCTCTTCCCAGACCGCTGGTACATGAGCACCGATCATAGCTCCGGCGGCGCGCTCCTGGGCAGCCTCAGCTACGGTGGCTTCGATGCCCAGTCCGGCAGCGGCTTGATCACCAACTCATCCGACTGGTCCCTCGCCGCCGGCTTCTCCGGCTCCCGCCCCACCGACGGCACCACCCCCATCATCACCAGCGCCACCACCGACGGCAACGGCAACATCACCCTCCAATGGTCCGGCAATTCCACCGGCTACTACGTCGTCAACCTCACCACCGACCTCATCGACAACGTCACCGGCAATTCCGTCACCTTCACCGACAACGACAACCTCGGCACCGGCGGCCACTCCATGAACCGCTTCGGCTATTACGCCGTCGTCGGCTACCAAAACATCTCCTCGGGCCAACTCTTTACACCAATGTCCAACCTCGTCGACCTCTCAAAGGCCAATACACCGAAATGGGCTCAAGCCGGCAACTACACGGCAAATTCCCTGACTCTTTTTTGGGACAACACCTCCTACAACGAAACCGGCTACCAAATCTACCGCCTCAACACCACCACCGGCCTCTACGATCTCAAAGCCACCGTCAAACCCGACGTCACCCAATGGACCGACACCGACGTCGCCCTCGATGGCCGGTACACCTACCAAATCCAGGCGACCCGCGCCAACACCACGCTGAACTCCCAACCCACCACCGTCGCCGCCACCATGCCAAGCGTGACGATCGACAGCATTACCGCGTCAATGAATGGCGACAGCCAATCAACAAGCAAAGCCCGCGACGACACGAGTCTCACAATTGACGACGGCGATACAATTTCCGCTGTCTACAACACCTCCCAAACACTGGATTTTAAGGCCAATAACCTCAGCCCCAATACGGTCGCCGCCAAGAACCTCATAAAATGGACCGTTCAACCCGACCCTGCCAAGGCGAATCCCCTGCCCACATTCACACCCGACGCCACCGACCCGCTCCAAGCGCACATGATGCTCGACAAGGCAGGTTCCTTTAACGTAATCGTCTACGTCGACAAAAACAGCAATGGCAACTTCGATCCGGGCGAACAACTCCGAGTACTCCATCTCGTGATTGCAACTTTGACAATTGATCCAACTCAGATTACTTCGCTCACCCCGCCCAATGCATACACAGCAACTCTAAACGCCAACACCGTGCAATTTCAAGAAGCAAACTCAAACACCCACGCCTATAACGTGACGGTAGCCAATGTCCTTTTAACCGCGGGGGGTGCAAATAGCCGTGTGGGCATATTTGAAGCTTCGCAAAATAGACTCCCAGGTGCGCAGAAGGTGAACCCCGGCTGGATCCAGAATGGCACCGGAGACACCGCACAAATGGCCTATGGACAAGCGGGTACCGGTAACGACGGACTGGTCGCGGGGACTACGTTTCCGCTACTGGATGCATTCGGTCAAAATCCAGGCACAGGCGGAGTCACGGCGATGGAGCCTGGAGGGGCCAGCAACTGGGGACGACCGCCAACAGGCGGCATGAGCCTCACAGAAAAGGACATCGACACCCCTACGGTAAGCTTTGACCAGCAGCACACCTTCGTTCAGAATAATGGACCGGTCCAAGCAACCCAGCTCTCCGGCTCCTTCACATTTACAGACTCGCTTTCCCTCGTCAGCACGGATTTCCCGACCACCTATTCGGCATACCTCCAAATCCAATGGAATGTCACCTTCAATTTTGTTTGGGACGGAAAGGCATGGGTTGACAAGGGGACCGTAGCAGCAATTCTCAAAACGACGCCAATGCCTAATGGCGGGTCTCCCGGCGCCACGGCCGCGCCGGTGTGGACGGCCAAAGAAACTAAAACATACCAATAGCCGGAGTTCCCATGCACAAGCATCTCATTCTTGGTTTACTCCTGGCAGTTGCTACCCTCTCTGCCGCGTCTGGCTCTAACCTCGTGGAGCGCGAAGCCATCTTTTCCGAAGCACGCGCCAACCCCTATTGGTGCGCACTCAACCAGTGCCCGCGCGACTTCGACGTCGACATCCGAACCAAAGACAGCGGCGTCACCGTCTCTCTTCTGAAGAACGGCAAGACGATCTATTCTTTTGACGATTGCATCAAAGGCGTCTTCGGCGTACTCGACAATACCCTCTGGTATGCCACCTATTCCGTCATAAATCAGGGCGGTACCGTTTACGCCGTCAACCTCTCCACCGGTAAACAGCTTTGGAAACATGTCCTAGAAGGAGTTGCAGACGACCGGAGCTACGCCCGTTATAGCAACGCCTTAAACCTCACTGCCGACGGCCAGCAAGTCACCATCCTTGGCAAAGAGTCGTTCGGCTGGTACATCGAAGTCATCGACGCAAAAACCGGCAAAACAATTAGCCACAAAATCACCGGCAGCCTCGAGAAATACCCAGCCCCGGAAGACGAACCGTGACCCATCCCTCGCCCCGCGCACAACCTGGCACGCCGCAAAAACATTCCCCGCAAAAAATTCCCGCCCCAACCCCAACAACCCCAATCCCTTGCCGCAAATCACCCCCCGTCCGTGTGCGCACAAACTGGGGGCAACTCCCCTCTATAGAGGAGCACTGCGCCATGACCCAAACCCAAAAAATCCTTCGTGGTCCTTCACCTCTTCGTGACTTCGTGTTTCCATCGTCGGCCGCGGGGGGGCAACGGTGTGTCGATTTCCCCCAAAAACCTCATACACAAGCACAAAAACCCCACATCCGCAAAAACACAACGGCAAAAACTCAACGTTTTTTGCAAAAACCTCAAAATCTACGAGCAAAACCCCACCTCCCCAACGCCCCACACCCCAAAATTTGTCATTTGTCGTTTGTCATTTGTCATTCTCCACTCCCCCCTTCTGCTACAATGCCCCCTTTTCCCCGGACCCCACCCATGACCACCACCATCCCTTCCGCCCCCCTCCCCATCGACACCGCCGACCCCGCCAACGCCGCCATCCTCGCCGTCTCCGAGGACAAAATCCAGGGCTTCGTCCCCGACCCCCTCGCCCAGATCTCCCGGAAATCCGCCATCCCCATCCCCATCGTCGCCGCCCGCATCGCCGCCATGCTCAAGGCCGGCACCATCCGCCGCGTCCGCCAAACCCTCATGTCCATCAACCTCGCCAGGGGCGCACTCGTCGCCTGGAAAGTCCCCCCCGACCTCCTCAACGCCGCCTTCGAATTCATGTGGGAAAAAGACCCCTTCTCCGGCCACATCGTCATCCGCTCCACCGACCGCGACACGCCCGGTTCCCAATACCGCCTCTGGACCACCCTCAAAATCCCCGACGGCTACTCCATGGAAAAACACTGCCAACTCCTCTCCCGCATCACCGGCGCCACCGCTTTCAAGCTCATGCCCGCCAACCGCATCTTCGCCCTCGGCGTCGGACACGTCCGGCGCCGCGGCATGGAACCCGGCGCCAAATCCGACTCCCTCGCCGAACCCAAAAACACCCAGTACGTCCACCTCTCCCCCATCGAATGGCAAACCCTCATCGCCCTCAAACGCGAATTCACCCCCGAAGAAATCGAAGCCGCCGCCGCCCGCGATCCGCACCTCTTCTGGCAATCCCGCGCCGCCGACGCCCACCTCCCCCTCCCCGACTTCCTGGCCACCGCCGCCGGACTCCACGACAAAGGCGTCATCGGCCGCTTCTCCACCTTCCTCGAACACGTCAAACCCAACGCCGCCGGCGAACGCGTCACCACCTACAACGCCCTCTTCCACTGGGCCGTCCCCACCGGCCGCGAAATCGACACCGGCCAGCAGGTCGCACGCTTCCACATCATCACCCACGCCTACTGGCGCGAAGGCGGGCCCGAATTCAACCACGTCAACATCATGGCCGTCGCCCACGGCACCGACAAAGAACGCGTCCTCGCCCACAAAGCCGCCATCGACGCCCACCTCGCCTCCATCGCCATCCCCGTCTCCTACACCAACGTCTTCTGGGGCGGCCGCAGCGAAATCAAACCCTCCGAAATCTCCCCCTTCGCCTACGCCGACTGGTGCCGCGCCCAAGACGTCGACCCCGAATCCATGCGCGCATAAAAACGTAATCGCCCCCGCCGCGCCGCAATATGGAAGGAGAAGGAAAATGCCGCCCGCCCGCCTACAGCCACCACCGAACCGACCACGCCAGCCGGTCCAGAAACCGCTGCCACCGCGATTGCCGCCGGCACGATTGCCGCGTCACCCGCGTGGAATTCTTGGTCTCATACCGGCAAATCCGCGCAATGATCCGCGCGAAATGCTGCGACCGGATCACCCCCAGAAATTCCAGGTTGATGTACAACGACCGCGGATCCAGGTTGCACGACCCCACCAGCGTGTACTGATCGTCCACCACCATCGTCTTGGAGTGCAGCATCCGCTGCCGCCGCTCGTAAATCCGAAACCCGCGCCGCAGAAGCTGATCGTACAGGTGGCAGGTCGCCCGCTGCACGATCGCCACGTCCGACTTCCCCGGCACGATCACCCGCACGCGCACCCCGCGCCGCCGGGCGCCCAGCAACGCCCGCATCGGCGCCCCGACCGGAATGAAATACGCCATCGACAGCGTCACCTGATACCGCGCCCGGCGAATCAGCCGCGCGAACACGCGCCCGGCGCGCGAGTAGCGCCGCCCCGGACCGGAATCAAAAAAGTGAATCGCCTCATCCCCGTTCGTCGCCGCCGTCGCCTGCAGCGCCCGGCGATAGGAGCGCGAACGCCGCGGGGCCTTCTGCCCGTGCGCCCGCAGCCACGCCCGCTCAAAGCTGATCGCCAGCTCCTGCTGCTGCGGTCCCACCAGACGCACGTGAATGTCCCGCCAGCCCGACGACGTCGGCTTGTCCTGCGCCTTCTCCTCGTCCGCGTCGCCTTCGACATTCTCCACCAGGTTCATGCCGCCGAAGTATCCGATGCGATCGTCGACCACGATGATCTTGCGATGATTCCGCCGATTGAGAATCGTGAAAGGCCGAAACCGGCGGAAACCTTCCATCAACGAGTGGAACGCATGCACGCGCACCCCCGCGTCGATCATCTCGTTGAAAAAGGCGTTGGGCGTCGAGGACGATCCCACCGCGTCGTAGAGCACGCGCACATCGAGGCCTTCTCGCGCCTTGGCCTGAAGCGCCTGCGACACCCGCACGCAGGAGGGATCGTTGAAGAAAATGTACACCTCGATCCACACGCGCTTCGTCGCGGCGGCGATGTCTTTGAGCAGGGCCTCGAACAGCGGCGGAGATTCCACGAACACCGTCAGCTCATGGCCCGCAACCACGGCGCTTTGCGTCTGCGGGGGAACGGAAGCAACGGACCGGGGTTCGCGGCTGCTCGACTGGCTGGGAACAGTTGTCTGCATAAAAATGGCTCCGCTGACATTAGGATAGGCGGGGCACATCCAAAGGCGAAGCGCGAATGTGAAAGGAAAATCGTGCGAAATCATCACGTAAAACCGGGGGCTCTGATCGGACTCTCGATGGCCGCTTGCGGCCTTGCTTTCGGCCAGGCCGGCGCACCCGCGACGCGCCCCGCAGCGCCCCGTCCCCGCGGCATCTCCATCGAGTATTACCCCCGCCAGCTCGATGATTTCTTCGCCTCCGCCCAGGGACAGCGGATCGCCCAAAACGTCCTCACCTGGCAGACGCCCCACGGCTGCTGGGACAAAAACTACGATGCGCGCAATCCGCACCCCGAAGGCGCACCCTTCGGCGAATGGGTGGGCGTCGACACCATCGACAACGGCGCGACCTACTCCGAGCTGCGCATCCTCGCCAGAGCCAACGCCGCCAAGCCCGACAAACGCTACGTCGATGCTTTCCTGAAAGGTTTGGACACGCTGCTCGCCGCGCAGTACGCCAACGGCGGCTGGCCGCAGCGGTTCCCCACCAGCGAAGCACCCTACGGCCTGCACATCACCTTCAACGACGACGCGATGACCGAGGTGATGGTCTTTCTCCAGGAAATCCTCGACCACGCGCCGCAGTATGCCTTCGTCGATGAAGGCCGGCGAGCGAAAGCCAAGGCGGCCTTCGACAAGGGGATCGACTGCATCCTGAAGTGCCAGATCGTCGTGGATGGAAAACCCACCGACTGGTGCGCGCAGCACGATGAGGTGACGCTGGCGCCGGCGGCCGCGCGGGCGTATGAGCTGCCTTCGTTCAGCGGATCGGAGGGAGCGCACCTCGCCGTGTTCCTGATGCACCAGAAAAATCCGGATGAGCGCATCAAGGCGGCGGTGCGCGGCGCGGCGGCCTGGTTCGACAAGGTGAAAATCACCGGAATCCGCGTCCAGCCGGCGACCGATCCCGCCACCGGCCTGCCCGACCGGGTGGTGGTGACCGACCCCAATGCCCCCCCGCTGTGGGCGCGTTTTTATGACTTGCAGACGCAGAAGCCTTTTTTCTGCGGGCGCGACAGCATCAAGAAAAATTCGCTGGCCGAGATCGAGCGCGAGCGCCGCGCGGGCTATTCGTGGTACGGCAACTGGGGCGCCGAGGTGGCGACGGCATACGCCCAATGGGCGAAAGAAAACCCGTGACCCGGCCGATAGGCAGGGAACGGCGACGGTCGAGCGGTTTCTTGACGCACCGGGGCCGAGATTCGACAATCGACGCATGGAGTTTTTGCCAAGGATCGGATGATGAGCCAGCACGTTGGGCGTGGGCTGCTCTGTGCAGCGGTGGGGTTGCTATGGCCGATGGCGGCGCTGGCGCAGGTGTCGATCGAGCCGCCGCCGTCGCCGCCCGCGGGCGCTCCCGCGCCCACGCCGGCGCCCGAGCCGCAGATTCAGCCGCCGCCGCCGACTCCCTCGCCCAGCCCCGCCCCAACGCCCGCGCCTGAGACGGACGCAACGCCGCGTCCCTCGAGCGCTACCCCGCCGGCGCCTTCCGCCACGGAACCCTCGGCGCAATCGGTGCTGGAAAACCTGCTGAGCACGCGACCCTCCGCGGCGGCGCCGCCTCCGCAGACGCCTCCCGCCGGCGCGACATCGGGGGCGGACATTCAGGGAAATGCCGTGGCTCCCGACGAGCCGACCGTGAAGCGCAAGGCCGAAGGCGATTTCGTCTGGCGGGCGGTCGGACGCCTCACCAGGGATGACAAATCCGGGCAGTGGCTCTTCGTGTTTGATTCCGATGGCAAAAATATGCAGGACCCGCCCATGGGCGTGATCCCCTCGCATATGCTCATGGAGATGCAGCAGGCGTCGAAAAATGGCACGCTGCCGACGAAATTCCGCGTCTCGGGCGAAGTGACGGAATACAACGGCAAGAATTATCTGTACGTGAAAGATGAGCAGGTCGTGCAGGACCTGAACCAGGGCGTCGGCGGCTGATTGTCCGCGGGAGGGCGACAGAGATCACCGCGCCGACTCCTCCCGCAGCGAACCCTCACGCCATGGACATCACCGGATCGCCCGGACGTCCCAGCGCCGGCAACCCGTTTTCCCACCCCATGCGTTGCGCGAAAATCTCACGGCCTTTGCCGCCGCGACCCGGCCGCCGCACGGCGTGAAAGACGTTCCACCACTGAGCCTCCGCGCCGTCGCCGGCTTTGACGAAACAGTTGTGGCCGACGCCAAAAAGCGCGTCGGTCTTGCAGAACGCCGGGGCGATGCTTTTGGTCCAGGCATGGGGGTCCAGGATGCGTTCGACATCGCAGCTCAAGATGCCGACGCAGTAATCATCGCTCCAGAACCCGTTGGCGGAGAAGCCGACGACGACCTTGCCGCCGCGCACGGCGACCGCGGGGCCTTCGTTGACGTAGCAGGGATGCGGCCCGCTGCGGCGTTCCCACGAGGCGTCGGGACGGCTGATCTCGACGCGTTCGCCGGTGATCGTCCAGGGATCGCTCATGCGGGCGACGAAGAGGCGCTGCATGCCGTTGTGAAGCCCTTCCCAGCCGCTCCAGACGAAGTACAGTCTCCGTCCGCCGCCGAGGGGTTCCTCGACGTCGATGAGCGCCCCGTCGATGGCCCAGCGGTCGGCGCCGGGGGCGGCGACTTTGCCTTTGAGCTGATAGGGCCCGCAGGCGTCGGCGGATTCGCTTTCCAGGGCGTACATGCGGTGGTTTTCATTGCGGCCATCGTCGGCGGCGAAATAGATGTACCAGCGTCCCTGCCCGCCGGAGCGTTCGCCGCGAGGTGACGCCTCCCGGCCCAAGCCGTCGACCCAGGCGAGTTCGGGCGCCCAGAGATTGCGGCTGATGGGGCCTTTGCGGGGGGCGATCCAGACGCAGCGGCGCTGGCACTCGCCCGGGCGTCCGAGACCGTGGATGGTGCGGCTGCGATAGATGAAGATGCCGGTGATGCCGCGTTCGCCGTTTTCGCTTTGCGCAAGGTAGAACCATCCGTGGCGCCAGACGACGGAGGGATCCTGTCCGCGCATGAGCGAACGGGGCGGCGCAAGGAGGCGGCGGGCGGAGGCGGGCGGGCTGTTACGGAGCGGCCGGCCGTGATTGTTGAGGATTACCCGTTCCGCGTGCAGGAGCGCCTGGTCCATCCGTGAACCCTTTTTGCGAAAACACATTCGGTCGCCGATCCGTGGCGAACGTTTCACATGTGTCGTCTAAACAACGCGGCGGCGCGCACAGAAGTTTCCGGGCGGAAAAAATCATCTTTCCGGCGCCGGCGGCCGATAAGGGCCAGTTTGTTGCCGTGGGCGCCCGAGACGTCCAGGCGCGGGGCGCGAAAGCGGGACCGGCCGCACGCCGGTCCCGCTGGTCTGGCGCCCGAGATGGACCTCAGTCCAGATAGCCCATCAGCGAGAGCACGGCTTCCTGGCGCTGCGTGAGCAGCTCGCGAAGCTTGTCCTGGGTCTGCTTGAGTTTGGCGTCGGCGGCGGTTTTGGCGTCGCGAACGGCCTGCACCTTGCCCTTGATTTGCTCGGCCGTGGCGCTCTGGTTGTCCAGCGTGGTCTGGAGGTCAGCAAGGGCCCGCTGGAGATCGGTCTGCTGGGTGGTCTGGGCGCCCCCGCCGCCCGGACCGCCGCCGCCGGGTCCGCCGAAGCCACCGCCGCGTCCGCCCCGTCCGCCGCGTCCGCCGCCGACGTTGTCGGCGCGCTGGGCGTCCATGACGGCCTGAATCTGCGGCTGGATGGCGGCGAAGTCTTCATCGCTGGCGCCGAGCTGCTGCTTGATGTTGTCCATCATCTGCTGCTGCATCTGGGCGGGATTGAAGTTGCCGCGGCCGCCGCCTCCCGCGGCGCGCCTTCCGCCCCCGCCACCGCCACCGGCGCCACCGGCGCCGCCGCCTCCGCCGCCGACCTGGCCGAAGGCGACTCCGGAGAGCGCCACCGCGATGATTGCCATACCCACCGATTTGCCGAACCGCATGACAAGCTCCTGAAAGAGAAATCCGACCCGATGGGCGAGACTTTACGCAAAGGCGCCTGAAGGCCCGATGAAGATGGCGGAGCGGCAAAAAAAAAGGGAGGGGACGGAGGATGGGAGGGGCGGCAAAAACGACGAAGGCCGAACCCTGGGGTCCGGCCTTCGCGAGGAGTCTGAAAGGGGAAGAGGTTACTGTCCGGGGGGCGGCGCGGCGGGGGTGGGCGTGGCGGTGCCGTTGCCTTCTTCGGACTTGTCGTAGGTCTGGGTGATGGAGAAGTCGCCCATGCCGCCGGAGCTCTTGGTTTCGGTTTTGGCGAGGCCGCCGGGGATGCTGGGGACGTACCAGGCCTTGACGTGCATGGTCATGCCGCCGCCGCCTCCGCCGCCCCCTCCACCGCCGCCGCCGAAAGCGGGCAGATCGAGGGAATACTCATAGGTGGTGGCATCTTCGCTTTTGCCGCCGACATCGACTTTTTCCGATCCCTGCTTCAGGTCTTTGGGAGCGGGCTGGGTGGCTGGCGCCGCGCCGCCGCGGCCGCGGCCGCGGCCACGACCGAAGCCGTTGTTGACGACGCCGAGTTGGTCCTTATCGATCTTGGAGTCGACGTCGATGGTTTGGGGCTGCCCGCCGCCGAAGCCGCCCTCACGGGTGATTTCGAGAGTGACCTTGTCGGGGGCCACGGACATAAGTTTGTAGGTAATAGTGCTTTCGTTGTTCTGGCCGCCGAAGTCCGCCGTGGATTTGTAAGTAACGGTGGTTCCGACCTTGTGGCTGGCCCAGGCCTTGTAGGCGGGGTTGTCGACCTGCTCGCCCAAGGCGATCGAGCCGAGCAGTCCGATGACCGCCGCCGCCATGACACCACACACCATCCGCCGCATGGAAACCTCCTTCTGTGAAAACCCACGCCAACGCCCCCGGGGGGTAGTACGCGGCAAACAGGGAGAAATTGCAATAAAAAATTGCCGGCAATTCGCGGAGAAGGCCCGGTGGGCGTGGGTCGCCGAACGGATGGCCGGCAGGGTGTTGAGGCGAGGCGACCTTGGGCCGGGCATAAAAAAGGCCGCGGCCTCCGTATACCGAAAGGCGCGGCCGGGTATGGCGTGGGAGGAGGTCAGGGCTGCTTCACTTCGACCAGTTCCATGGTGGTCTTGGAGTTGGCGGCGCCGGTGACGGTGGATTCCATTTTGACCATGCCGCCGGGCACGTCGTCGGAGGTCCAGACCTTGACGGCGGACTTCATGCCATTTTGCTCCATGGTGTATTCCCTGGTCTTGGCGTCATACGTTTTGCCGCCGACCGTGACCTTGTCGGTGCCTTCCTTGACGTCCTTCATCTGGTCGGACATAGGCCCGTTTTCCTTGCCCTTTTCCAGTTTGGCGGGGATTTTCTGCTGGGTGGCGGGCATGGCGCTGCCGCCCATGCTCATGGTGGTTTCGACGGTGACTTCATCGGGCGTGATCGAGACCAATTTCATGGTCATGGTGGCTTCGGTTTTCATGGGGTCGGCCATGCCTTGCACGGTCGTTTCCGTGCTGGATTTGGTGGTGACGGTGGTGCCTTCCTTGCATTTGGCCCAGGACTGGTAGGCGGGATTGTCGACCATGTCCGCGGCGTGTGCGAGGCCGGCCATGGCCATGAAGCACGCAACCGCCAGGGCTCGAGACCAGATCCGGTGCATAAAAAACCTTCCTTTCGCAAGCCCCCTACCGCGCCCCACGCGGCCCATAATAGGAAGAGTTTCGCGGGCATAAATAGGCATATTCCGCATTTAGGGAATTCTTGTGAGGATCGGAAGTGTTTTCCTCACGGCGATCGTCCAGCCACGCGCGGGGGGGGACCAAACGGAAAAAGGGCCGCGACTTGCATCGCGGCCCTTTGTTGGAACCAGGGGTGGGGATCAGGCGGGTTATCCTTCGAGGCCGCCCTTGTACTTCTTGGTGGCGCGTTCGGGGTCTTCGCTGGATTCGGTGGTGTCGCCGCTGGAGCCCCACTGGGCGCGCTTCAGCGACAGGCCGATCTTGCGGTCCTCGATGTCGACGCGGAGGATTTTCACCTCGACTTCGTCGCCGATCTTCACGACGTCGGTCGGGTTCTCGACCTTCTCGTCGGAGAGCTCGGAGACGTGCAGCAGACCTTCGAGACCCGGTTCGAGTTCGACGAACACGCCGAAGTTGGTGATCTTCGTGACCTTGCCGCGGACGATCATGCCCGGCTGGTAGTTGGTCGGGATCGCATGGAGCCAGGGGTCTTCGGTCATCTGCTTGAGGCCGAGGGCGACGCGGTTCTTTTCCTGATCGACCGAGAGGACGACGCACTGGATTTCGTCGCCCTTCTTGAGGAGTTCGCTGGGGTGAGCGACCTTCTTGGTCCAGGAGAGGTCGGAGACGTGCAGCAGGCCGTCGATGCCTTCTTCGATCTCGACAAAGGCGCCGTAGTTGGTGAGGTTGCGGACCTTGCCGGTGATGACGGTGCCCGGGGGATACTTCTCGGCGAGCAGGGTCCAGGGGTTGGCTTCGGTCTGCTTCATGCCGAGGGAGATTTCCTGCTTGGTCTTGTTGACGTCGAGGACGACGACTTCGATTTCCTCGCCAACGCTGACCATTTCGCTCGGGTGGTTGATGCGCTTCGTCCAGCTCATTTCGGAGATGTGGACGAGGCCTTCGACGCCTTCCTCGAGCTTCACGAATGCACCATACGACATGATGTTCGTGACGGTGCCCTTGACGCGGGTGCCGACGGGGTACTTCTCCTCGGCATGTTCCCACGGCGAGGCCTGCTTCTGCTTGAGGCCGAGGGCGATCTTTTCCTTTTCCTTGTCGACGTTCAGCACGACGACTTCGATTTCCTGGTCCAGCTTGACCATGTCGCTGGGGTGGTTGATGCGGCCCCAGGACATGTCGGTGATGTGGAGGAGGCCATCGACGCCGCCGAGGTCGACGAAGGCGCCGAAGTCGGCGATGTTCTTGACGGTGCCCTTGCGGGTCTGGCCGATGACGATTTCGCCGAAGAGCCGCTGCTTGGCTTCGGAGCGCTGCTTCTCGAGCAGTTTGCGCCGGCTGATGACGATGTTACGCCGTTCGAGGTCGATCTTGAGGATTTCGGCGTCGATGGTGCGGCCGATGTATTCGCCGATGTCGGCGGGGCGGCGGATGTCGACCTGGGAGGCGGGGAGGAAGACGGGCACGCCGATGTCCACGAGCAGGCCGCCCTTGATTTTGCGGGTGACTTTGCCCTGGACGGGGTCGCCTTCCTTCTTGGTGGAGATGATCTTGTTCCAGCCGGAGATGCGGTCGGCCTTGCGTTTGGAGATGACGACGAGGCCGTTCTCGGATTCGACCTGTTCGAGGAGGACTTCGACTTCATCGCCGACTTCGACGTCGGGCTGCTGGTCGGGATCCCATTCGCGGGAGAGCGAGAGGACGCCTTCAGACTTGAGGCCGATTTCGACGACGACATCGTCGCCGTGGATGTTGACGATTTTGCCTTTGAGGATGGTGCCGTTCGCGAAGGAGGAACCGGTGGATTCGAGCAGCGCCCCGATTTCGTCGGGGTTGAATTGATCTTTGTATTCCTCGGTCATGGCGGTGGTGGATTGCTGTTCATCGAAGCCAAGATCGCGGAGGAGAGCGTAGTTAACCATTAAGAGGGAACCTTTCTGTTGCGCGAAGGAGCTTGTCCGCCGCAACGGAACATCCGAAGCGACCGAAACTGCCGGCGTCCTCGCAGAACCGGCGTGCCCGAAGCGAAACCCTCACAAGGCTTCTGGGTACTCGGGGCGAAACGGTTATTGTAGCGGCCCCCGCCGCACAAATGAATCAGCTCAATGGATTTTTGGGAATTCGGAGCGGTGGTCGGCAGGGAAAGGGGGCGGGGATGCCGGCAGAGAGTCCCAGAGGTTCCCCATTGTACGGTTCGGGGTGGGGCCTGCTGATTGGTGCGGCGCTGCGCGGGGGTTTCCGGAAGACGTGACCGAAAATATCGTGAAAATTTCTTAATAGGCGCTTGCTCATCGCGAATATGGAGATAGATTCGGAATAGTCTATCCGCAAAGGAGAATTTATGGGTGCCTATTGCCGGCCGGTTCGTGTCCCATCCCGAAGCAGGCACCAAGCCGCGGGGCGCTCGTCGCCGTTGCAGGCTGGCAGGGGGTGTGCGGTGCTGGCGGCGATCGTCGCCACGTGCGGCTTCGCGGGGTCCGGGATCGCGCGGGCCGACAGCACCTGGACGGGCAACAGCAGCAGCGACTGGTTAGACAACACCAACTGGAATCCCCAGGTCGTCCCGAACAGCTCGAACGACACGGCCACGTTCGGCACGTCGCTGACCACGACCGTGACCGACACCGACGGCTCGGGTGTCCTGATCTCCCTGGACTCGATCGTTTTCAGCGCCGGCGCCAGCGCCTACACGATCTCCGGCGTGGCCAACGCGGGTTTTTACATCACCGGGACGGGCGTGGTGAACAATTCGGGCATCATGCAGAACTTCGTCGCGCCGGAAGCGGGCACGTTTCAGGGCACGATCGATTTCGCCAACAGCGCCACGGCGGGCAGCCAGGTGACTTACACGACGACCAGCGGGACGGTCGGTTCGACCTCGCCGGGCTACGTGCAGTTTTTCAACACTTCGACAGCCGGGAGCGCCACCTTCGTCAACAGCGGCGGCAACGCCAACAATTTCGGCGGACTGACATTCTTCGGCGATTCGGCCAGCGGCGGCAGCGGCAGCTTCACCAACAGCGCCGCGACGGATCCCGACGCCTTCACCGGCGGCCGGACCGAGTTCAGCGGCAATTCCACGGCCGGCAGCGGAAGCTACACGCAGAAGGGATCGAGCACCGGCAATGGCTCGGGCGGCGGGCAGCTCAACTTCATAAGCAACGCGACGGCCGGCAGCGCCACCATCACCAACGAAGGGGGGTCGGGCGTGGGCGGCGAGGGCGGTAACACGCTGTTTTCCAATTCCGCCACCGCCGGAAACGCCACCATCAACAATGAGGGCAGCGACCTGACCAACGCCAGCGGCGGCTTTGTGGAGTTCCTCAACAGCTCCACCGCCGGGAGCGCGACGATCACGAATTCCGGCTCGGCGGTCAGCAGCGGCGATGGCTCGGTGCTGTTTACCGACAGCTCGTCCGCCGGCAGCGCCACGATCACCAACAAGGGCGCCACCGCGATCAATGCCGTCGGCGGGGTCACGGCCTTCGACACCACCGCTTCGGCGGGCACGGCCAGCTTCACCTGCGAAGGGTCGGGCGTCGACAGTGCGTCGGGCGGGGTGATCAACTTCCACGGCAATTCGACGGCGGACATGGCGACCTTCGAGACCAAATCGGGGACGGTCTCCGGCGCGGGCCAGGGCGCGATCGACTTCTTCGAGACCGCCACCGCCGGCAGCGGCACTTTCACGAATGACGGCGGGGCCGTGAGCGGCGCCAGCGGCGGCATCGTGGAATTCACCGGCAGTTCCACCGCCGGCAGCGCCACCATCGCCAATAAGGGCGGCGCGGTGAACGGCGCCTTTGGCAGCGAAACCATTTTCTTCGGCACCTCGACGGCCGCGACGTCCAACATCACCAACAGCGGCGAGGTCGCGGGAGGCGAGGGCGGGGGAACCTTGTTCTTCGGAAGTTCCACGGCGGATCATGCGACGATCACCAGCAACGGCGGCGACGGCGCCGGCGTTGCACCGGGCTTCGTCCAATTCATCGAGAGCAGCACGGCCGACCACGCCACCGTGATCGCCAATGCGGGCGCCAACGGGGGATTGGGGGCCTCGATCACCTTCGGCGCCGACTCCACGGGAGCATCGGCGCGGGTCGAGGTTTTCGGCAACGCCCGCATGGACATCAGCACCCACAATCCGGGAAACGTCGACGTCGGGTCCATCGAAGGCGACGGCAACATCTTCCTGGGTTCCAACACCCTTTCCGTCGGTGGAACCAACACCAACACCACCTTCTCCGGACGCCTGCTCGACGGCGGCAACGGCGGCGGCACGGGCGGAGCGCTCACCAAAGCCGGGACGGGCACGCTCACGCTCGGCGGCAACAACACCTTCACCGGCATGACGACCGTCAACGCCGGCAAGCTCGTGGTCACCGGATCGACGGCCAGCCCCATCCTGGTCAACAGCGGCGGCGCTCTGGGCGGATCGGGCACGATCAACGCGAACGTCGAAAATGCCGGCCTCATCGCGCCGGGCGATCCGCAATCCCTGGATATCGTCGGGAACTACACCCAGGATGCCGGCGGCACGCTGGAACTCGCGATCGCGGGGCCCGGCGATTTCGACCAACTCAACGTCACCGGCGACGTCACCATAGACAGCGGGGCGACGCTCAAGCTCGATTTCATCGATGGCTTCGCTCCGACAACCGGACAGCAATTCGATTTTGTCAGTTTCGACGGATCCATCGACGGCGCGTTTGCGCAGGTGCAGATCGACGGCCTGGAACCGGGTTTCCAATATCAGGTGCAGCAGGATGGCTCGGGCAGCTTTGGACTGACCGCGCTCAACAACGCGGTGTCGAGCACTCCGGAACCGGCGTCATTGGGGGTGCTGGCGCTGGGCATGAGCGGACTGCTGGTGAAGCGGCGCCGGCGGCAGCACTGAGCGGGCCGGTCCCTTCTCCCGGGGCGTGACCGCCGTTTCCCTCCCCCACACATAGTTTGCGATTGGGCGCTCAGGCTTTGCGCACGAGTCCCAGCGGCAGGACCATGGCGCCGTAGACTTCGTTGAGCACCAGCGCCAGGCCGGTGTAGCAGGCGGAGGCGCCGCAGAAGATGCCTTCGCAGCCGGTGAATTTGGAGAACCCGGGGCCGGGGGCGGCGAAGTGTTCGATGGAGAGGAGGAAGAACAGGAGGGTGAGGGTGCCGAAGACGACCATGAGGGCGACGGAGAGGCGAAAGGTTCCGATGAAAAGGCCGAGGGTGAAGAGGCCCCAGATGAGGAGGTACCAGGCGAGGGACGGATTGTCGGGGGCCATGGTGGTGCCGAAGAAGGTGGGGAGGAGGAAGATGGCGACGAGGGTGAGCCAGAAGAAGCCGTAGGAGGTGAAGGCGGTGGCGCCGAAGGTGTTGTTCTTTTTCCATTCGAGGCAGCCGGCGATGACCTGTGCGAGTCCGCCGTAGAAGATGCCCATGGAGAGGATCACCATGTTCAAATTGATGATGCCGGCGTTGTGGAGGTTGAGCAGGATGGTGGTGGTGCCGAAGGCGAAGAGTCCGAGAGGTGCGGGATTGGCGGTGTTGTCTTTGATGGTCAGGGGACTGGCGAGATCGGCCATGGGGGCACCCCGTGTAAGTGAAAAATTCAGGGATGCGGGAGATATAACGGGACGGGCGAGGGGGCGTCAAAAGGTATTTTGGATTTTTGCGTGGGGACGGTAGTTATCGGACGCGTTTGCCCTGGGGGGCGATCAGAGATTGTGGCGGAGGGTATAGAGGGGCACGAAGGTGGCGGCGGTGAGTCCCCAGAGCAGGAGGGGATTGGAGATGAAGAAGGGGAGGATGGAGAGGACGAGTCCGGCCCCGAGGATGAGCATCTTCTGGGACGCCTTGCCGTAGATGAACAGGCCGCCGCCGATGGAAGAGACCAGGAGGCCGGAGAAGAGCGAGGAGAAGGAGAAGTCCATGGGGGGAGTATCGGCAGGGCGCGGCGGAGGATTAACGAAGCTCTCAAGAAACTTGTGCGCTTAGCGGAGGGTGGCGACCTCCACGGCACGGATCGGGTGTGCCCCCACGAGCGTCGATCCGGTAGGATGCCGCGGATGCGGATTGTTTTGGCTGTCATGTTTGCCGGGGCGGTGGTGTGGGGGGCGGCTGCGCGGGGGGCGGGCGCGGGCGATGTGAATGCCGGGACGGAGGGGGCGGGGGTGCTGGCTGCGCCGGAGCGGGAGGGGGCGGTGCGGCTCGTGCTGGCGGGGGCTCTGCCGGATTCGCCGGCGCGGCAGGAGTTGGGGCGGGCGGCGGGATTGCTGCGGCCCGTGGCGACGTTTCTGCTGGGCGATGAGCTGGGCGCGGTGCCTGCGGGTGGATCGGGGTTTGAGGCGGCGGTCCAGCGGCTGCATGCGGATCTCGATCCGGGCGGGAAGTCCGGGCACTGGTATCCGTGCGTGGGGCGGGAGGAAAGGGCCGCGGGGGAGAACGCTTACCAGCAGCGGCTGGGACCGCTGTACTACGCGATTGACCTGGGCGCTTCCGGCGGGCGGGGCGGGATGCACGTGGTGGTGCTGGACAGCGAAGAAACGCTCATCAACGGTCGGGGCATTTCGGACGGGCAGGTGGCGTGGCTGAAGGATGATCTGGATCGCGTGTTCGAACGGCGCGGTGAGCGGGCGGGCGGCGCGGGCACGCGGGCGGTGATGCTGCTGGCGCACCGGGCGTTGTGGGAAAATCCGGCGGGGCGCGAGGCGGGTAACTGGGACCGGGTGGAGGCGCTGGTGCGGGCGTTCAATCGCAAGCCGATCGTGAGCGTGGAAGGGATGGGCGGAAGCGGCGGCGGCGATCTGCGGGCGCCGCATGTCGTGGCGGTGATCGCGGGAGCGGATGGATCGGGCGGCGGGGAATATCGCGATGATGGGCTGCGCGAGGGGGTGCGTTACCTGGCGCTGGGTCCGGCGGCGGGAGAGGCGCGGGATATCGCGGGGCCGGCGCAGCGGGGGATCGCGCTGGTGACGCTCGGGGAAAGTGATGCGCCGGCGGGCCAGGAGAACGGCGGCGGCGGGCCGTCGGCAGACCTGACGGTGGCGCTGGTGTCGCTGCAGAACCATGCGAGCGCGGGCGATGCGGCGACGGTGATGCCGGCGGACACTGTGAGCGCGCAAGAGCGGGGCGTGGCGGAAGCGGTGGAGCGGTGGAGCGAGCAAAATGCCGGGCTGGAAGTGGTTGCGCCTGCGCCAGGGGCTTCCACGGCGCCGGCCGAGGCGGGCGCATCGGCGGCGGGGATCACGCTGGAAGTCCACGTGAGCAATCCTCTGAAGATTCCGGTGGCCGTCAGCGTGCGTGCGGGGGCGAGTGCTGTATCCGCGAGGAGCGCGCCGGCGACGGAGGAAAGTCTTGCGGGCGCCCTCAGCACGGCGTTTGATGAAAGCCGCTGGCAGATCGCCGGCGGCGAGTCGCACGCGCTCGAGCCCGGCGGCAGCGCGCGGTGGCAGGTGGTCCTTACGCACGCCGGCGGCCTCTTGGATGCGTCCGAGCCTGCGGTCGATCTGCTGGTGCGCTGGCATGATGATCGCGGGCGGGCGTGGCAGGTCACGCTGCATCGGGGGGTGTCGCCGGCGGGTTCGCACTGAGGAATTTCTGCGGATCGTGCGGGGCTGCGACGCGTCGGTCGTCGGTGACCGCTCTTTGGGGGTGATATGAAACTCATCGCGGATGGCGTCTGGCAGTTTCGATTCCTGTGGCCCAATGCGTTCAACGCCTACTTCATTGAGGGCGAGGGGGAGGGGATCGTGGTGGACGCATCGACGCGGTGGAGCTGGCCGCTGATGCGGGGGCAACTGCGCGGGCGGCGTGTGACGGGGATGGTGCTGACGCATGCGCATCCGGATCATCAGGGCTGTGCGGCGCGGATTTGCGCGCGCTTCGGCGTGCCGCTGGCGTGTCATGAGGAGGATGTCGCCAGTGCGGAGGGGCGGGCGCCGCTGGTGCGGCAGAGTGCGGTGTGGGAAGCGGTCGGGAATTTGGTCTGGGCGGGGCGGCGCGGACCAGTGGGGCGGATTTTGCGTGAGGGCGACCGCATTGCGGGGTTTCGCGTGATTCATCTGCCTGGCCATACGGCCGGGCATCTGGCGCTGTTCCGGGAGGGCGATCGTCTGGCCATCGCGGGGGACGTGCTGAACACCAACGATTATCTCACGGGCCTGTTCACGCTGGTGCGCGAACCACCGCGGACGTTTTCGCTCGATCCCGCGCAGAACCGGGCGTCGATCCGCAAATTGTGGGGACTGGGGCCGCGGGTGATCTGCACGGGGCATGGACCGGTGATGCGCGATATGGGCAAACTGGAGCGCTTCATGGCGCGTTTGCCTGGCGAGTCCGCAATAGCTCTTTGATCCCGAAAATGACGGGATCCATGGCGTGGCAGCGTGTGCGGGCGCATACCAGGCCCTCCCCGTGCTCGCGTAGCAACGTGCCTGTGCCGCGGTTCAGTTGTTTGAGCCGCGGGCGGGGACGGTGTTGCGGGGGTAGGTGCGGAGGACGCCGATGAGGACGCCCTGGATGCGGATGTCTTTGTCGACGTAGATGGGGGCCATGGTGGAATTGGCGGGTTGGAGGCGTACGCGGCCGCGTTCTTTGAAGTAGCGTTTGAGGGTAGCCTGGCCGTCGTCGAGGAGGGCGACGACGATTTCGCCATCGCGGGCGTGTTCACGGCGTTCGATGATGACGTAGTCGCCGTCGGCGATGTGGTCGTCGATCATGGAGTTGCCTTTGACGCGCAGGACGTAGGTGCCGTGGCGGGTGTTGAAGAGGTTTTCGAGTTCGAGGGTTTCGCGGTTTTCGATGGCTTCGATGGGCTGGCCGGCGGCGATGGTGCCGACGACGGGGTAGGAGGTGGCCTTGGATTCGTCAGGCAGCTTCACCTCCGGCGAGACTTCCAAAGAGCGAGCCTTGTTGCGGGCACGGAGGATGAGGCCTTTCTTTTCCAGCGCCTCGACGTGCTCGAAGATCGTGACTTTGGACACGCCGAGCTGATCGGCGAGTTCCTGCATCGTCGGCGAGTAGCCGTTGCGGACGCGGAAGTCCCGGATGGCGATGAGAATCTTGAGCTGTTTGGGAGTTGGGGTCATGAGAAAGCGCCTCCATAGCGATGTGGGGAGCGGCGGGGGAAGGCCCCTCGCTCCGGAGGTGGCCCTGGGAACCGGTGGACTCGACGTTGGCTGGGCAGGCCATCGGACCCGCCCGATCAAGAGGAGTTCCCGAACCCCGCGGTTCCACGGTCAGATGTCGCAGCAGGCGCCCGGCGGGCGACCGGCTGAAGTTCAGTACCGGCTCGAGCTCGTCGTTGCCTGGGAAAGATTGCGGGAAGAGATAAGTGGGCGGGGGATCATCGGCGGTGGGCGTGGCGGGCAGTTGGGGTGCGCGGGCGGGGGACGCAGCGGTCCGGGGCGCATCTTCCGCGAAGCGGGCGGCGACGGCGCCGCAGGAGGAGCAAGGCGCGAGCGACCGTGGGTGAAGATCGATGCGGAAGCGCCGGGCGGGGTGGGTAGCCAGGAGCCAGCCTTGGGCATCGGCCAGCAGGAGCCGACCGAGGCGGGAGAGGTAGGAGCCGAGGGTCCGTGGGGGCAGGATGAGGGGCGTGCGGAGGGCGTGGGAGGATGCCTGCCAATCGATCACGTAGCCGCCGCCGGGTCCGAAGCTGCACAAAGGGGGTGCATGGGGGCGGGGCGCGGGGGGAGCGGGCTCCAGGATTCCCTTTTGCGAACGGTCGGGGCCGGTCGCCTTGGCTGGGGAGGGGGGAGGGGCAACAGACGAGAGCGAGCAGGATGTCAAAGAGCGGGTGGCGAGGCCGACGAGTGAACGGAAACGGTACATGGGGACCTTTCCAGCGGGACCTCCGCGGCCAGTCACGTGGAGGGCGTCGCCGTCAGGGATGCACAACCTTTTGTGTCTTCGCGACTTGCGGAGACCAACCGGAAGGGTTGGGCTGTGCGGATCGACCGTTTCACTTGTCGGACCCGGGCCGGGGAAAACTTGAAGCTTTCCGTAAGGCCTCTGTTTGGTAATATATACGCACATTTTCCTAACGGCAAGTAGAATGTTGGGGAGATTTTCGGAAAAATATCGGGGAGGCGGCGAGGAGGCGGGATGATGGCTGGGTAAGCTGGGGAGGGGATGATGGGAAGGATGGTGCTGGTTTTGCGGTGGGTTCTCAGGGCGACTATGGATGGGTTTGTGGCGGAAGCCTAGAATGTCGGGTGGGGATTTGGGGAAGATGGAGTTGCGGACGGCATCGTCGAGATGACGATGAAAGAGGATGCGGAAGATCGCGCGGGGACGGTTCGCGGATCTGGCCGGTGGCGTCCTTGACGTCCGGGATGCTCGAAAGGAGCCTCTTATGCGATACGGCCAGACCTGGGCGATCGTGACGTGCGCGGCGGCGCTGGCGGCGGCTGCGCCGGCGTGGGGGCAGATACAGGTGCAGCAGAACGGCAGCGCGCTGGACGCGAATCCGCAGGTGGGCAGCGGGGGGAGCAACACGCCAGTCCAGGGGTACGTGCCAATCAACGGGAACAACATTATCAACGGCAACGTCAACGGGTTATCGTACTTTCACGCGCCGGCGGGGACGACCTCGCCGTATACGTTCCAGGGGACGCTGGGGACATCGACGCTGCAGAATTTCGAACGGCAAAGCGCCGGGGGCATCCCGACGGCGCCGCAGAGCGCGTCATCGGTGTACTACCTTCCCAGCGCGACGGTATCGACGGCGCAGGGTTCGTTCTATTCGGCGCCCAATGCGAACGGGTTCAATTCACGGCTGATGCCCAGCGCGGCGATTTCGCCGCTGGCGAGCGGTCCGGCGACGCCGGCGCCGGTGGCGGCGGGACTTCCGATCCGGGCGTATGACGTGGCGGCGGCGGCGCAGCCGAATCCATCGGCGCCGACGGAACTCACCAGCCCGCTGTATGGCATACGCCCGCCCTTGCAGGTTGTGGCGCCTGGCGAGGGATCGAAGCCGGGAATGCCGATCGTTCCGGGCAACGCGGCGGGGAGCAAGGGGACGGAGAATCAGGAGAACCAGGAGACTCCGAGCAATTTGCCGGAGTTGCAGAGCAACCTGCCGGGGGCGCCGGGGCAGGGCGGGGAGGGGGGGGCGCTGGCGCAGGGTGGCGGTGGGCTTCCGGGGCGGGGGAATGCTCGGACGGGCGTACGTGGCCAGGAGAACAACGGGGGGATGCAGACGACGGGAGTCTATTCGCAGTTGATGGAGGAGATCGCGCAGGCGCGGCGCGGGGGGCTGGCGAATCCGCCGGGGGTGGACAACGAGGGCAACATAAGTCCGGGCGGGGCGGTGGCGCGTGGCAACAATAACGGGCAGCCTGGTCAGCCGGGGGTGGCACCGGGCTCGAACGGGGGGGCGAATCCGGAGGGGGTGACGCCGGGGTTGCCGGGGAGCGTGCAGGCGAACGGGGTCGCGGGCGGGGTGGGCGTGCCGCAGTACCAGGCGGTGGATCCGACGAAGCCGAACTATCGGCCGAACATATTGAGCAACGAGTCGAGCAGCGAGGGGACTGGGCAAGGGGGGGCGCAGGCGTTGGCGCATGCGTCGCCGGAGACATTGCGGGCGGGAGGGAAGGTGCGTCCGCTGCCGTCGCTGGCGGCGTCGGGGGTTGGGGCGAAGCCGACGCCGTTCGATGATTTGATGAAGCAGGCTGAGTCGCAATTGAAGGAAGGGGACTATCTATCGGCGGCGGACACGTACCAGATGGCGGTGCGGTCGGAGCCAAACAATCCGCTGGCGATCCTGGGTCGTGGGAATGCGGAGCTTGCGGCGGGGATGTACGAGAGCGCGTCGTCGGACCTGGAATTTGTGTTCGAGAAGAAGCCGGAGTTGATCAGCGTGAAATACGCGTTGGGCGATTACATACCTGTGAAGCGGCAGGCGCAGCTGGTGTCGGACCTGGCGAAGCTGGGTCAGGCGCAGAGCACGGGCAACATGGGGTCGTTTCTGTTGTGTTATTTGTGCTATCAGACGAATCGGAACGACGAGTTGCACGCGGAACTGGATCGCTGGGCGGCGCGGCCATGGAGAGATCAGTGGCAGACGATCGCGGAAAAAGCGTGGCGGTGAGCGGCCCGGGAAGATGATGTTGCGGGGCAGGGGCAGATATTTTGAGCGAAGGAAGGTAGTTGTATGGCGCCATTGATGACGGGGGGAGCGGACGAGGAAACGCGCGTGCCGGTGTCGGGCATGCCGGGGGCGGGGGATTTGATGGAGCAACGGGTGCTGATGAGCGCAGCGGACATGGTCGAGAAGAAGGGGGAAGTGGCGGCGGCGGAAGGTCATGCCGGCGGCGGGCGGGGTGCGGGTGTTCCGGCGGCGCGTCTGACGGAGTTTCTGGATCTGGCGACGCTGCAGGACATCCAGGATTCGCTGGCGATGGTGGCGCAGGTGAAGGCGTCGATTCTGGACACGAGCGGGCAGCCGCTGACGCAGACGACGGTGAGCGAGCGGTTCAGCAATCGCAGCGCGGCGATCGCGGCGGCGCGGAAGCAGAAGGGGGACACGAATCTGGATCAGCCGTTCGTGGCGCCGATTATTGTGAATGACGTGCAGCTGGGCACGATCGTGATGGAGCCGGCGAAGGCGGCGCCGATCAAAGCGAGCCAGGCGGGCCGGCTGGCCAAGAAGCTGGGGGTGCCGGCGGAACAGGTGCGCGCGGTGATCGAGGCGATGAACGAGGAGGGGATGGGTCAGCGGACGGCGAGCGTGCAGTTTTTGTATCTGCTGGCGAATGCGTTGTCGCGGTTATGCAGCCAGGAGATGCAGCTTCGGCAGCGGATACAGGAATTGACGGCGCTTTTCAACATTTCGAGCATGCTGACGGGGACGCGGGGCTTGCAGCAGATTCTGGACCGGGTGACGCGCGGTGTGGCGGAGGCGCTGCATGTGAAAAGCTGCTCGCTGCGGCTGCTGGACGAGGGGCGGGACGAGCTGGTGATCAAGAGCGTGTATGGGCTGTCGGAAGCGTATTTGAAGAAGGGGCCGGTGACGCTGGGGGTGAGCACGATCGACCGGGCGGTGCTGACGGGTCAGACGGTGTACATCGGGGACATGGGCAGCGACGAGCGGGTGCTGTATCCGAGCGAGGCCAAGAGCGAGGGGATTGTGAGTTCGCTGGTGACGGGGATGCGGTTCAAGGACCGGGCGATCGGGGTGATTCGGGTTTACACGGCGGAGCCGCACGAATTTTCAGAATTTGAGAGGAAGCTGCTGGAGTCGATTGCGAGCCAGGCGGCGGTGGCGATCGAGAATGCGCGGCTGCAGGAGGAGGCGTTGGAGAAGGATCGTCTGGAGCGGCAGGTGCAGATCGCGGCGGAGGTGCAGCGGCGGATGATGCCGGCGAAGCCGCCGCAGTTTGCGGGGCTGGACATCGCGGCGTTGTACGTGCCGTGCTTTGAGCTGGGCGGGGATTTTTACGATTTCATACCGCTGGGGGATCACTCGGTGGGGATGACGGTGGCGGACGTTGTGGGGAAGGGTCTGCCGGCGAGCCTGCTGATGGCGAGCGTTCGCGCGGCGATGCGAGCGCAGGCGGACAACGTGTATGACCTGGACGAGATTGTTTCGCGTGTGAACAAGAGCATGTCGATGGACATGCGGAGCAACGAGTTCATCACGCTGTGGTATGGGGTGCTGGATTTGCAGACGAAGCAGTTGACCTATTGCAGCGCGGGGCACGAGCCGGCGCTGTTGATCCGGGAGGGGCAGATGCGGGAGCTGGCGGTGGGCGGGATGGTGATCGGTGTGGATCCGGAGCAGCGTTACGACAAGGAGGTGGTGCAGCTTCAGAGCGGGGACGTGCTGTGGGTGTACACGGACGGGGTTCCGGACGCGATGAATTATTCCGGGGAGAAGTTCGGCAAGACGCGGATGAAGGAGAGTTTGCTGAAGTACCGGCATTTGCCGGCGGAACAGATTTGCCGGCAGATGCTGTGGGAAACGCGGCGATTTGTGGGGCTGAACCGGCGGACGGACGACACGACGATTGTGGTCGTGAAAGTCACTTGATCCCCCCCCCCCACCACCACGACGACAACGACGACGAACACGTCCACAAATGGACACGAATGAACACAAATTTAATAATTTATTTGTGTTAATTTGTGTGCATTTGTGGACGGTTTATTCGGGGTGGCTGCCGAGGGCGGAGAAGAGGGCGGCGGCTTTGTGGAGGGTTTCGTGGCGTTCGGTTTCGGGGTCGGAGTCGGCGGTGATGCCGGCGCCGGCGTGGAGGTGGACGATGTCTGCGGTTTGCTGGAGAGTGCGGATGGTGATGTTGAAGGTGGCGGAGCGGGCGCGCGGCGCGATGGCGCCGATGTGGCCGCAGTAGAGGTGGCGGGGATGGGCTTCGAGGTCGTTGATGATCTGGCAGGCGCGGATTTTGGGTGCGCCGGTGACGGAGCCGGCGGGGAGGGTGGCGCGGAGGAGGTCGGCGAGGGTGGCGCGTCTTGGTGATGGGTGCAGGTCGGACTCAATGGTGGCAACTGTGTGCCAGACGGTGGGGTGCTGTTCGAGGGTGCGCGGGGCGGAGACCTTGACGGAGCCGAAAGTGGACACGCGGCCGAGATCGTTGCGGAGGAGATCGACGATCATGGCGAGCTCGGCGTGGTCTTTGGGAGAAGCGAGCAGATCGGCGGCGAAGGCCTGATCGGCGGCGGGATCGGCGGGATGGCGCGGGCGCGTGCCTTTGATGGGACGGGCGATCACATGGCGGTCGCTGACGTGCAGGAAGAGCTCCGGCGACGCGGACAGCAGATGGCGGGCGATGCCGGCCCGATCGCGGAATTGCAGGTAGGCGGCGTAGGGCGCGGGTGAACGCTCGCAGAGGCGGCGGTAGGTCAGGTGCGGCGGTGCGGCGGTGCGGAGGGTCCAGCGCTGGGCGAGGTTGGCCTGATAGATGTGGCCGTCGGCGATGAAGTCCTGGGCGGCGCGGACGATGGCCGGGTAATGGTGGGGCGACGGCGATTCGAGGAGGGCGGCGGGAGCGAAGGGGAGATGCGCGGGGGCGGGCAGGGTGTCGAGAAGGGCGGCGGCGGGAGCGGCATCGTCGCTGAGTGCGACGGGCGTGTAGAAGCCGCCGACGGGATCGTGCAGGAGGTAATGGCGATAGAGGGAAAAGCGCAGGAGGGGCCATGGGGCGGCGGGATCGGGCCTGGGGGCGCCGATGGATTCGAGGCCGTAAGCGAGGTGATAGGAGAGGAATCCGAGCCAGCCGATGAGGGGGTGGGGAGTGGGGGAGCGGAAATCGAAGGCATCGAGGGCGGTTTGGAGGGCGGTGAGCGGCGGGAGCGGGGGCGGCAGAGCGAGGCCGTCGTGGGTGGCCAGGTGTGCGGCGCCGCGTGGGTCGACTTCGAGGGTCACCAGTGGGTTGGCGGCGAGGACGGAGTGGGTGGCGCCGGAGGCGGAATGGAGGAGGGCCACTTCGGCCGCGGGATGGGCGTGGGCGATGGCGGAGAGCAGATCGAGCAGCGGCGGGCCGGGCCGTGGCGGAAGGAGGGTGAGCGGCAGGTGCATGCAGGCATGATGGAAGCAGCAGTGATAAATGACAAATGGAGGGACGGGGCGGGCGTTTGCGGTAGCGGGCGTGGGGCAGGGATGGGGGGGCGCGGCCGGGCAGGGGTTGTGGCAATCCCCCGCGTTAGTATCATGAGAAAAGGCATTTCGACGGCGTTCTGGGATTTTTCTGCATGACGATCGCAGCGAACGACATTCATCCAGGCGGGGCCGAGCACGTGAAGGGCGGCCCCGGACGGGACAGGGAAGTCATCGGAAACATTGAGGAACTGCGGAAGATATTGCCGGCGATAGACGAGCGGCGTGCGGCGGAGATGCGGGCGGTGACGGAGCGGTATCCGTTTCGGGTGCCGCGATATTACGTGGAACATGTATTGCGGAACGATCCGGCGGACCCGCTGTGGGAGCTGGCGTTGCCGGGCGCGGAGGAGCTGGCGGATGCGGGGACGGAGCGGTGGGATACGTTTCAACTGGAGGGGAAGGCTGCGGAGCATCCGCGGTGGATACAGAAATACCGGTATGAAGTGCTGATCCGCATGACCAACTTCTGCAGCGGGTTGTGCCGGTATTGCTATTTGAAGAATCGGGAGAACATTGAAGGATTCATTTCGCATGCGGACATTGATGCGATGTTCGAGCAGGCGGAAAGGAATCCACCGGGGCGGGAGCTGCGGGAGGTGGTGCTTTCGGGGGGCGATCCGCTGACGGTTCCCGGGGAATACCTGGAGCATCTTGCGGAGCGTGTGGAGCGGCTGGGGGCGGTGGTGGGGAAACGGGTGACGGTAACGGTGCACACGCGCGAGCCGGTGTGGTATCCGAATAGGATCCTGCGGAATCGGGGGCTGATCGCGGCGTTGACGAAACTTCGGCCGAGCTCTTATATCCTGCATGTGGTGCATCCGCGGGAGGTGACGCGGGGGCTGCATGAGGCGATGGAAATGCTGGCGGGTCTGGCGGAAAAGAGGGGATCACGCCGCCAGCCGCTGATGATGACGCAGCATCCGCTGTTCCGGGGGATTAACAATGATCATCGCATCATTACGGAGATGTATGATGCGCTCGATTCCGGCGAAGTGGTGGTGAAACCTTATTATCTGATTCATCCGTTTCCGGATGGGACGTTGCCGCGGCATCGGTTGCGGTTGAAGGAGAGCCAGGAGATTCTGCGGGGTTTGGCAAGCGCGCCGGGCACGCGCGTGCCGCTGCTGACGGTGCCGACGCCGATGGGCAAATGCGTGATTGGGCCGTGGGAGGATCTGGTGGATCGCGGGGGCTATTATCTGTTGCACACCAAGGACGGCGTGCCAGTGCAGTATACGACGGGCGAAGGATACGCGGGCGGAAGTGAACGCGGGCATATTCCGGTGGGCGTAACCGTGGGAGCGACGGCTCAAGTTTCCACGAATGGGCACTGATGAACACGAATGGCGAAGGCGTGAAGATTTGTGTGGTCGTGCCGGTGTTCAATCATGCCGGCACGGTGCGCGGCGTGGTGGAGGCTGTGCGCGGGCTGGGGATGGATGTGTGCGTGGTGGATGATGGGAGCGTGGATGGGAGTGGGAAGGCGTGTGAGGGAACCGCGGGGGTGACGGTGGTGCGGCACGAGCGGAACCGGGGGAAAGGGGCGGCGTTGATGACGGGGTTTCGCTGGGCGCAGGAGCATGGATTCACGCATGCGGTGACCGTGGATGCGGATGGGCAGCATCGGGCGGCGGATGTGGCGAAGATCGCGGCGGCGGCGCGCGAGCATCCGGCGGAGCTGATTCTGGGATGGCGGGACATGGAGGCGGCGGAGGCGCGGGGGATGGCGATTCCGGGACGCAGCAAGAAGGGGCGGGATGCGGCGCGATTCTGGCTGCGGGTGCAGACAGGGGTGGACATTCCGGATACGCAGTGCGGGTTGCGGGCGTATCCGCTGGGGCCAGTGATGAAGGTGCGGACTTGGTTTGGGCGGTATGACTTTGAGACGGAGATTGTGGCGCGGCTGTCATGGGGCGGGGTGAAGGTGCGCAGCGTGCCGGTGGAATGCGTGTATTTTTCGGGGGCGGAGCGGGTGAGTCATTTTCGGCCGGTGATGGACACGCTGCGCGGCGTGCGGGTGAACGTGCTGCTGGTGCTGCGGCGATTGATGCCCTGGCCGATCCAGCGGCTGGTTCCGCGGGAGGCGGGGTATCGGTTTGGGAAGTGGTGGAAATGGGCGACGTGGCGGGAGGCGGTGCGGCGCGCGATGCGGCAGGGCAACAGCAATGCGGAACTGGCGACGGCTTTTGCGATGGGGGTGTTCGTGGGGCTGACGCCGTTGTATCTGCTGCAGACGGTGCTGGCGATTTTCTTTGCGCGGCGATTGCATTTGAACGTGGTGGCGGCGGTGATTGGGAGCCAGATTTCGATTCCGCCGCTGGCGCCGGTGTGGGTGGTGCTGAGTTACGGGGTGGGGCGCGTGATCGCGGCGGGGGCGGGAGCGGTGGGATCGTTCGTGGTGGGCAATGCGGTGGTGGCGGTGACGGTGGCGGCGGCGGGGCTGGTGCTGGCGCGCGGGGTGCTCGGGTTAGTGAGGCGGACGGAAGGATGAAATGTCACTTTATAAATCGTCAAACCGTTAAATCGTCAAGTCGTCAAGTCGTTAAATCGCGTCCTACCGTTCCCCATTGTACGACGTGACGACATGACGATTTGACCGTGTACCGAGCAAAGATATCGTGAATGCATGCATGAGCGGGCGGCAGATTCGGGGGTGCGGGCGCGGTGGGGGCGGGTGTGGTTTGGGTATCGGGCGAATGCAATGATGTTGTGGGTGGGGCGGCGGGCGTTGTGGCTGGGGTATTTTTTTGTGTGGTGGGGAGCGGTGTGGTTTTTTGTGTGTGTGCCGGGGGCGCGGCGGGCGAGCGGGGCGTATCTGGATCGGGTGCGGGGGAAGCGGGGGTGTTTGCGGCGCGGGTGGGACAGCTATCGGCACATGGTGACTTACGGGTATTTGCTGCTGGATCGCGCGGTGATGCTGTCGGGGCCGGGGCATGGGTTTGAGGTTGTGCGGGAGGGGATGGAGCAGTTGCATGCGGCGGCCGAGGCGGCGGGGGAGGAGGGGATGGTGGTCTTGACGGCGCATTTCGGGAACGCGGAGGCGGCGATGCCGCTGCTGGCGGGGAAGATGGGAACGGTGTTGCGGGAGCGGAAAATACACGTGGTGATGTGGCAGGATATGGGAGACGCGACGGAGCGTTTTCATGCGCGGACGCGGCGGATGATGAAGGGGATGGAGGTGATCAGCACGACGGATGCGCTGCGGGCGGGGGTGAAGATTATCGCGGCGTTGCGGGCGGGCGGGGTGGTGGGGATGCGGGCGGATCGGCGGCTGGAGGGCAAGACGGTGGGGGTTGCATTGCTGGGGGGGAAGGTGGAGTTGCCGGCGGGGCCGTTTGTGGCCGCGGCATTGACGGGGGCGCCGGTGGTGAGCGTGTATACGTGCCGGCTGGGGTATCGGAAGTATGGGTGTTTGATTGGCGTGGGCGGCGGATGGAGGCGGTATGGTGAGGGGAGCGGCGGGAGCAGGGAGGAGCGGGTGGAGCGGGCGGCGCGGGATTATGCGGCGGGGTTGGAGGAGATGATCCGGAAGTATCCGCTGCAATGGGGGAATTTTTATGATCTTTGGGCGGGGTGACCCCGGGGTGGGGCGAGGGGGATTAGGTTGTCAAAGAGCAGGGCGAAGGGAGGAATGGTGAAGCGGCGGGGCGGAGGCGTGAGGGGGATCAGGGGAGGGTGAGGGGGATGTCGTCGGTGCTGTCGCCGGCGTGGGCTTGGGGGATGCCGCCGTCGTTTTGGCGGTTATGGCCGACGCTGTAGAGAGTGAGCCGGTCGGGGTCCGGGCGGAAGAAGAAGAGGGGTTCATTGGAGAAGGGATCGGTGGTGAGATCGGCGGGTAGGGCGAGGTCTTCCAGGCGGTCGGGGAAGTGGCCGATGCGATCGCGGTAGATCAGGGAGGCGATGGCGACGATGTGGAGGCGTCTCCAGGCGCGGGTCATAAGATCGCCGCCGGCGACGTAGCGGTAGGAGCCAGCATCCGCCTGGAGGAAGTAAGCGGCGACGCGCGTGGAGAAGGCGGGCGTGGATTCGTGCGGCTCGCGGCGGAGGAAGTTGTGGAGGGTGGCGAGCGGATCGGGCGCGGGCGCGGGGTTGACCGGGGCGGGGAGCCCGACGGCGGCATCGCGGCGGAGGCTGTCGGCGGGGCCGAAGGGCGCGGGGAGGTCGCCGATGTCGCGGGAAAAATCCCGAAGTTCATCCAGACGGTCGAGGGAGGGCTTGCGGAGAAGGTCGATGAAGTGGTCGTGCTGGCGATTGACGAGGCGGAGGACGACGTTCCAGTCGACGGAAGCAAGATCGGTCTGGCGGAGCGCGGCGGTGATGGCGGGACGGGGGGAGGGGACACTAATGAGGGGCTGCAGAGCGGCGACGGGATTTCCGCGGAAAGCGGGCATGATGCTGTCGAGCGTAGCGCAGCGGTCGGCGTCGAAGGCGCCGATGGCGAGAGGAACGTCGGAGGTGGAGCGGAGGAGGTCGAGCCAGTGCTGACGTTCGGGGGGAGACGCGGAGCGGCAGTCGACGAGGGCGAGGCGGAAGACGTCGTTGTCGATAATGCCGGCGAGGGCGGAGGCCTCGTGGTGGCGGAGGGGCTGGAGAAGGCGGGCGAAGCGGAAGAGCGTGGCGGCATCGGCGCGGGCGGCGTCATGATCACCGGCGGCGGCGCGCTGGCCCGCGCGCGTGAGCAGGGCGCGGGCAAGAGTCTCGATGCGGGCGGAAGTGGCGTCGTCGAGAACGAGGGCGAGCGCGGGGAGGCGCGAGGCTTGATCGAGCAGGGCGAAGGCGGCGTCATTCTGGTGAAGCCAGTCGGCGACGTCGGGGTGTTCGGCGCTGGACCAAAGGGTGGCGGCAAGGCCGTCGAGAGCGTTGGTGATGCGGATGTGAGTGGCGGGGTCGAGGGCGTGGTCCTGGAAAGGCTGCCAGGCGGCAAGGGATTCCTGGAGGAGCGGCGCGGCATCGGCGGAGGCGGGGACAGCGGGAACCTCGCGGAGGTAGGCGGGGTAATCGATGGTGCCATCTGGGAGGAGGGGCGCTTCGATCCAGGTGGTTTGTTTGCTGATGACGAGGGGGAAGGGGGCCGTGGCGGGGGGCGCGGCGGCGAGTATTAGCGGCCAGAGAATGAGGAGGAGAGGCTTCAGGGAGCGCATGGCGGCCTCGGATGTGGGAGTGCGAGTATTGTACCGAACGATGCGGAGGACTTTTTTTTGAGTGCTTTTTTCAGAGACATCGCGAAGGGGGAGGAGACTGGGCATGGGGGCGATGAGGGCGTGGGCGGAGGCGTTTGCGTGCGGTGGGAATAAGATGGCCGAAAATTCGTGAATGTGATATGGTTGCGCGATGCGGGGCGGGTGGGGGGTTTAGAGGAAGGTGCGGAATGTCGAAGCATGTGGTGTTTGATGACAACGGGAAGATGAAGTCGGATCTGGCGGCGGCGGTGGGGACGTTGCAGGTGCTGGTGTTGCCGGAGGGGCTGGATTTTCATGTGGAGGTGGAGATGCCTCCGGAGCTGGAAAAGGCGTTGAGCAAGGATCCGTTGTTGTTGCAGAAGATGCACGACCAGATCGGGCCGACGTACAAGAAGCTGGTGGCGTCGCTGGCGGATGATTTCAAGAAGTTCGAGGTGATTGGGCGGGCGCAGCGGGATGAGGGGCACATCGACCTGGTAAAGCAGATACCGGGGAAGATGAAGACGATGGTGGAGCAGCAGATGGGCATTGCGAAGGAGAATGCGACGAAGGATGCGCTGGGGTGTTACGACAAATATCTGCAATCGCATGCGGAGTATAAGAAGTACAAGATCAAGGTGGGGGCGACGATTACGGGGGCGATCGGGGGGCTGGCGGCGAGCATTGCGTCGGCGGCCACGGGGGCGTTCACGGGGGGATTCACGACGGTGATGGGGATCATCGGGCTGATCAAGAGCGCGATCGTGCTGACGAAGGAGATCGCCAGCGCGCTGCTGGAGGTGGAGGAGGCATTCAAGATTCTGCAGGTGCAGATGGCGGCGATGGAGAAGGCGTTTCTGGATGCGAAGGGGGAGCTGAAGGCGATTGGGAAGGTGAATGAAGCGGCGTCGATCGTGTTGAATCAGTTCATCGGGATTGCGGGGCCGAACATCAAGAACACGAGCGACCAGGTGAAGACGGTGAAGGCGAAGACGCAGGGGATCGATGTGAAATCGCATGCCTTGGCGCAGACGCTGAACAAGGTGCTGAAGCAATCGGAGGTGGCGGAGAACGAGATTGTGGCGAAGGCGGCGGAGGTGTTGCATAAAAGAGGAATCCCGGACGGAAAGGTGAACGCGTATTTGTCGCAGATCAAGAGCCGGTTGAACACGACGATCATGCCGCTGAATAACAAGGTGATGGAGCTGATCGGGAAGATCGGGGATTTGCAGAAGCGGGTGCAGGCGATGGAGGCGGCGTTGAAGCCTGTGATCGCGCGGTATAAGAAGATTGAGGAGGAGCGTGGGAAAGGGTTTGCGATTTTTGAGTTGGCGTTGTCGTTTTCGGATATCGCGCTGGTGCCGATCACGGCGGGGGTGACGGGTGAGTGGGCGAGCGTGGGGCGGGATTTGTTGATCGCGGAGGCGCAGTGGGCGTATGAGAAGGTGACGGACAAAGCGATCGGCGATGTGCCGCTGTGAGGGGGAGCCGGCAGGGCGGGGGATCGATTGAGGGTTGGAGGGAGGTTGGGGCGCGGGTATACTTTTGCGATCGAGCCCTGACAAAGCGGAACGAGGACGAGGCGTGTAGAAGTTGCGGCGGCGTGCGCAGCGGGTGCGGCCGGCGGAATGCGGTGCGAGGCTTGACAGCAGGGAGCGTGCGGCATGGCATTGCTGATCAAGGGGGGGGAAATCGTGACGGCGACGGATCGGTATGCGGCGGACGTTTTGTGCGAGGGGGAGGTGATCGCGAAGATCGGGAAGGGACTGGAGGCGCCGGCGGGGGCGGAGGTGGTGGATGCGCGGGGGAAGTATGTCTTTCCGGGATTTATTGATCCGCATACACATATTTATTTGCCGTTCATGGGGACGTATGCGAAAGACGATTACGTGACCGCGAGCGAGGCGGCGCTGGTTGGGGGGACGACGACGATCATTGAGATGATTTGTCCGGGGAAGGCGGAGGAGCCTTTGGAGGCGTTTGAGTTGTGGAAGGGGAAGGGGGAGGGGAAGAGCGCGTGCGATTTCACGTTTCACATGGGGGTGACGCGGTATGACAGCGGGGCGGAATCGCAGTTGCGGGAGATCGTGAAGGCGGGGGTTTCGAGTTTCAAGGTGTTTCTCGCGTACAAGGGGGCGCTGGGGATTGACGATGGGGAGCTGTGGAATACGCTGAAATTGGCGAAGAGCCTGGGGGTGATCACGACGGCGCATTGCGAGAATGCGACGGCGGTGGCGGAGAAGCAGGCGGAGCTTTTGGCGGCGGGGAAGACGGGGCCGGGGTTTCACCACGAGAGCCGGCCGCCGTTGATCGAGGCGGAGGGGACGCATCATTTGATGACGTTTGCGGCGATGCACGATGCGCATGTGTACGTGGTGCATTTGAGCTGCGAGGAGGCGATGCGGGCGGCGATGGATGCAAAGCTGCGCGGGGTGCATGTGTGGGTGGAGACATTGATCCAGTATTTGCTGATCGACAAGAGCTATGCAGAGCGGGAGGAGAATTTTGAGGGGGCGAAGTATGTGATGAGTCCGCCGCTGCGGGATAAGAAGAATCAAAAGGTGTTGTGGGATGGGCTGGCGAGCGGGCTTATTTCGACGTTGGCGACGGATCATGCGCCGTTTGATTTCGCGACGCAGAAGGTGATGGGGAAGGGAGACTTCACGAAGATTCCGAATGGGATACCGGCGATTGAGGATCGGGTGAATCTGCTTTTCACGCATGGGGTGAAGACGGGGCGGGTGTCGTTGAATCGCTTCGTGGATGCGTGCAGCACACAGGCGGCGAAGTTGTTTGGGCTGTTCCCCAGGAAGGGGACGATTGCGCTGGGGAGCGATGCGGATCTGGTGGTGTACGATCCGAACTACAAGGGGGTGCTGAGCGCGAAGACGCAGAAACAGAATGTGGATTACAACGCGTTTGAGGGGTGGGAGATCGGGGGGCGGCCGAGCGTGGTGACGGTGCGGGGGGAGGTGGCGGTGCGGGAGGGGAAGTTTGTGGGGGATCATGGGAGGGGGAGGTTTTTGAAGCGGGAGCCTACGCATTTTTGATGCGAGTAGTCAGTAGTCAGAAGTCAGAAGTCAGTAGACCGAATGAACAAGATGGGATGTGGTGGAAATGACATTTCTGTATTCTGTATTCTGTATTCTGTATTCTGACTACTGAATACTGATTTCTCCGCGATGGAGTTTTTTGATGCCGGATCTTTCTGTGAATGTTGGGGGGATTAAGGCGGCGAATCCGTTCTGGTTGTCGAGCGGGCCGCCGACGAACACGGCGTATCAGGTGCGGAATGCGTTTCTGGCGGGATGGGGCGGAGCGGTGTGGAAGACGCTGACGACGGATCCGGTGGTGAACGTGGCGTCGCGGTACGGAGGGATTTCGCTGGGGAATCAGCGGTTGATGGGGTTGAACAACATCGAGCTGATTTCGGATCGGCCGCTGGAGGACAATCTGCGGGAGATTCGGGAAGTGAAGCGGGAGTTTCCGGATCGGGCGGTGATTGCGTCGGTGATGGTGGAGAGCACGCGGGAGGCGTGGCACGGGGCGATCAAGCGGATACAGGATTCGGGCGTGGATGGCTTTGAGCTGAATTTCGGGTGTCCGCACGGGATGAGTGAGCGGGGACAGGGCAGCGCGGTGGGGCAGGTGCCGGAGTATTGCGAGCGGATCACAACGTGGGCGAAGGAGGCGTCGCGATTGCCGGTGCTGGTGAAGCTGACGCCGAACGTGGCGGACATCGTGCCGGTGGGGAGGGCGGCGAGGCGTGGCGGGGCGGATGGGATTTCGCTGATCAACACGATCAATTCGATCATGGGGGTGGACATCGATTCATTTGCGCCGCGGCCGTCGGTGGGGGGACTGGGGTCGCACGGCGGCTATTGCGGTCCGGCGGTAAAGCCGATTGCGCTGAACATGGTTGCTAGTTTGGCGCGGGATGAGGAATTGGGAGGAATTCCGCTATCGGGGATTGGGGGGATTAAGAGTTGGGGAGATGCGGTGGAATTCATGCTGCTGGGGGCGACGAGCGTGCAGGTGTGCACGGCGGTGATGCACAAGGGGTTTGGGATCGTGAAGGCCATGATTCGCGGGCTGGAGGGGTACATGGCGGAGAAGGGGTTTGGGACGATTGGGGATTTTTCGGGGAAGGCGGTAGGGCGGATACGGAAGTGGGGCGACTTGGATTTGAACTATAAAGTGATTGCGCACATTCACGAGGAGAAGTGCATTCACTGCGGGATTTGTTATGCGGCGTGTGAGGATGGGTGTTACCAGGCGATCGCGTGGGACAAAATGCCGCGGGATGGGTACGTGGCGAAATTCGGCGAGCCGAAGAAGACGCGGGCGGACCAGGCGGCGCCGGCGATGGCGCTGGAGGGGGCTGCGGGGGGCGTTGCGGGGAAGACGGCGGCGCCGGTGGATGTGTTTACGGTGAAGACGGACGTTTGCGTGGGGTGCAATATGTGTGCGCTGGCGTGTCCGGTGGAGGGATGCATCACGATGGATGAGGTAGCGACGGGAAAGGGGAAGATGAGCTGGAATGAGTATCACAAGATGTTGAGCGAGGGGAAGGTGGAGCGGATACAGCCGAAGCGGACGGGGGCGGCGTTGACGTGAAGGGGGTCATGCTATACTGGAAGAGGATGTTGATTTGTGGCCTGCAGGCGGGAGTGCGACATGACGATGAGCCGGGAATCGGTGCAAAAAATTGGAAGGAAGCGCGTGGTCATGAAGAGGGGCGTGAAGCGCGTGACGGCGGACAAATTGATCGGGAAAGGGCGGAAGTTGTGGAGGAGCGACAAGGAGTTTGAAAATTTTGTCGAGGGGGTCAAGGCGAGCCGGAAGTCCTGCGCATGAGCGTGATTCTCATTGATACGAACGTGGTGTCGTACATGATGCGGGGGCACACGCTGGCGGACGCGTATCGGCCGATACTGACGAGGTATGTGGGGGCGTTGTCGTTCATGACGGTGGCGGAGTTGTATCAGGGGGCGCTGAGCGCGGGATGGGGGGAGCGTCGGTTGGCGCTTTTGGAGGACCAGTTGAGCGAATACGAGATTTTTTCATACACCCCGGAGATTTGCCGGGTGTGGGCGGAGGTTCGCGCGGCGCGGCGGCGGCGTCCAATTTCCGCGGAAGATGCGTGGGTGGCGGCGACGGCGCTGGTTCATTCGTGCCCGCTGGTGACGCACGATGCCGCGGACTTTGGGGGGATTGCGGGATTGAAGGTTATCACCGCGGCGGCTGAGTAAGTGGTGCGGAATCGCTTTAGGAAAGGCGTGCCTGATGGAAGTGAATGCGCGGCGCGTGGTGGAGGAATTGAAGGAGTTGCGGGCGTTGACGGGGGATGTGGAGGGGGCGCAGCGGGTGGCGTTTACGGAGGTGTGGGCGAAGGCGCGGGGGTGGTTGCGGGGGAAGCTGGAGGAGATTCCGGGGGTGGAGGTGCATCGGGATGCGGCGGGGAATTTGTGGGGGACGTTGCGCGGAAAGAACGACAAGGCGGTGCTCGTCGGGGGGCATATTGATTCGGTGCCCAATGGCGGATGGCTGGATGGATGCTTGAACACGCTGGCGGGGGTGGAGGTCTTGCGGCGGATCGCGGCGGAGTTTCCGGAAGGTCCGCCGGTGACGTTGCGGGTGGTGGACTGGGCGGATGAGGAAGGAGCGCGGTTTGGCAGATCGCTGTTTGGCTCGGCGGCGTTTTCCGGGGCGCTGGTGCTCGATGAGGTGCGCGGGCTGAAGGACAAGGCGGGGGTTTCCTTGGCCGACGCACTGGCTTCGCAGGGAATTGAGTTTGAGCGGGTGCTGGACGCCGGGGCGGAGCGGGAGAACGCGGCGGCGTATGTGGAGCTGCACATCGAGCAGGGGCCGGTGCTGGAGAGTTTGGACTTGCCGCTGGGGGTCGTGCTGGGGACGTTCGGGGT
>DASZTO010000018.1:0-35915 GCA_035548175.1 Phycisphaerae bacterium
GTTTGGAGAGGGAGGAACGGGTGGGGAGGGGGGATATTGCGGTGCGGGGGGAAGGGCGAATGCCAAATGCCAAATGACGAATGTCAAATGAAAAATGAACCAGGAAGCGGGGCAAGGCGCTCAAAGCGGGGGGCAAGGCGCTCATTTTGCGATTTTCGTAAGTGGGGGAGTTGGTGGGGGTTGGAGTAAGGCGCTCAAGGTGCTCATCTTTTTTGCGCAGCCTGCGCGTCGGGGGCGTTTTGGGGGTTTGGGTAAATTGCGCGGGGGCGCGCTGGGTGGGGGTGATCATGGTCCTTCTCCGGTGCGTTGGCGCGGTGGCGCGTCGCATAGGAGAGAACGGATGGGGCGGGGGGAAGGTTCCCGGGAAGTTTGGGGATTTTTTGCGGGTAGGTGCCGGGGTGGCTACCGTGGAATGTTGAAGATCATGGTGTCATTCGAGTTCGTAAACGCCTCGTCCCAGGAATCTGAGAAATTTCATGTCTCGCAGGATCTGTAACTGCTGACGGATCTTTGCCTGAACATTTGCGTTTCTCGGGTGGAGCTTCTGTAAATGCTCCTCTGCCCGATAGGCATCAACCAATGTAAAGCGTTTGGTTTTTAGCTCGCGCACGGCGTTTAGAACGTCCAATGCCCACCCACGGACTTGAGGTTCTAACTGCGACAAGGGCCTGGCGCGGTTGTATGCAATTCGGACAGACTCCGATCCCGAGATATCGCCCTCGCGAACCAAGGCAATTTTACCGTCCTGTGGAATTGCTGAAAGAAGGATGTTGCATCCGGTCCATCCCGCGCGCCGCGCCGTACTGGAAAGAGGGGTCCGTTTCTGGATCGCCGACTCAGTGAAAAAGAATGATGGAATGATCAGCAGATTCTTGACGAGCCAGTCCGTGGAATACTGCATCAGCACAAGGTTTGGGACGTTGGTTGTCCTGATTGAAGCGATCATGGCTTGGTAGCTCCCATCCACGATTCGTGCGATGTTCCACCTGGCCATGGCTTTTAGTTGGTAGGGAGCATTGCAGTTCCCACAGCGGAAATCCACCGATCGGGTGTTGGCAGCTGTTTGGGTGAGATGAGAGCTTGTACACGCCACGCAAAATAGTTCCCTCGCAGCCCAGGCTTCGGTAACTACTCTCGCGATTTGACATTTGCTTTGATAGCGGGCTGCCAAGCCCGGCTCCAGGTCAAGCCGCATTTCTATATTTCCCCACGCGCAGCAGCGTCGATGAGAGCAGTGTCGCAAGGAACTTTTTCGAAGTTTCTTTTCTTGTCGTTGGTATCTTTTTCGTCGTCATAGTCGACGACCATTACCTCGAGATTGTCGTGACTGCTTATTGCCCCTTGAAGGACTCCGCCTCGCACGAACACGACGATTCTTGATACACCAGACGTGTACATTGGGGGCTCCAACTGGGGGGTGTTGATTCAGGAAATGAGTTGCTTGACGTTAACAGTCGTGAACCTCCGATGACTGTAGCCGCCGCTTCTCACGGATGCAATTGGCAGTGTCGGGCCTCCGGCCCTCGTGATGGTTAGGGGTGGCGAACCCCCACCTGACGGTGGGGCTACTGGTGGTCGGAGCGTTGCCCCTCGGAGATTTATTGCTCGGGGGTTTGTTCGAGGTGGGTGATTTGGTGGCGGATGGCGAGGAGGGGGATGAGGCCGAGGATGCCGAAGGAGCAGTCGAGGAGGCGACTGGGAGGGTCGCGATGCAGCAAGGTACTTCGGGGCCAGGGGAACAGAGACGGACGGGTCGCGACGACGCCAGCGTTGTCGGATGCACAGATGCTCATGGGAAGGTGGTTTGGGGGCGGCGCGGGTTAGTCCCAGGAGTAGCGTTCTTCGGTCCAGGGGTTGCCGTGCATGTGGTAGCCGTTTTGTTCCCAGAAGCCGGGGGTGTCTTGGGGGAGGAGTTCGATGCCGCGGACCCATTTGGCGGACTTCCAGAAGTAGAGCTTGGGGATGACGAGGCGGACGGGGAAGCCGTGGTCTGGGGTGAGGGGCTGGTGGTCGTGTTCGAGGGCGAAGAGGCAGTCGGTGTCGAGGAATTCGTCGAGGGGGAGGTTGGTGGAGAAGCCTTGCTCGCAGTGGATGAGGACGAATTTGGCGGCGGGGTCAAGGGGGCCGGCGAGGTCGAGGAGGGTGCGGGTGGAGGGGCCGGAGAAGATGTTGTCGAGGCGGGACCAGCGGGTGACGCAGTGGATGTCGCAGTGGACATCGATCCAGGGGAGTGCGCGGAATTGGGGGAAGGAGAGGCGGAGGGGATTTTGCACGAGGCCTCGGATGGAGAAGGACCAGGCGTCGAGGTTGATGCGGGGGACCTGGCCGTAGTGGAGGACGGGCCATTTTTTGGTTTCGGATTGGCCCGGGGGGATGCGGCGGGGGCGCTGGGTGTCTGGGGAGGTGATGGAGGGGCGCGGGGCGGACGGGGTGTCGGGCATGAGGGGGCCTTTCGGGGTTGGCGGCGGGGAATTGTAGGCGAGGGGGAGGGTGAATGGTGAATGGTGAATAGTAAATGGTAAATGGTAATTTGCTCGCGCGTGGGCGGGGGGGGGCTGCGGTGGGCGCGTTGGGGGGGGTGTTGGGAGCGAAAAAAAAGGGGCGGAGGCCGTGTGTGGCATCCGCCCGCGTGGTTTTCGGGGGTGGGTGAAGAGGTGTTTATTTGGAGGTGGAGGCGCTAATTTCCCAGAGGTAGAAGACGGTGTAGGCTTTCACGCCGTAGGGGTTGGGGAAGTTTTGGAGGGTTTTGACTTTGGCGTTTTGTCCGAACTCGACGTGGGCGTCGCCAAAGAGGCCGTTGGAGCCGGTGTTGTTGGCGTGGGGGATGGAGATGACGTCGTAGGTTTTGTCGCACATGAGCCAGCAGTCTTTGGGGAGCATATTGAGCTTGGTGTAGACGGCGCCGACGAATCTGCCATCGACATTATTGGCGGCGGCGCCGGTGACGAGGTTGGGCTGGACGAGGGGGTTTTCGCCCATGTGGAGCTGATAGATGTATCCGCCGTGGTCATTGAGGCCGTTGGTGGAGAGCCAGAGGTAGGGATCGGTGCTGGAGGTGGCGGGCTTGGTGTACATCCAGGAGCCGTTGGTTTGTCCCGGGCAGTAATAGACGCGGGGGTCTTTGATGATGCCGTCATCCATGCAGATAAGTTCGCGCCAGTGACCGGCCTGGGTGGCGCCGTTGGGGAAGGTGAAGGTGGTGTAACCGCGGCGCATGTAGTGGTATTCGGTGACGTTGTTGTTATAGCCATAGGAAGTGAAATGGCGGCTGGTTTCGGGGGGGAGGTTGTTTTCGAACTCGCCGGCGTAGGTATTGAGGGCGAGGCCAAGCTGATGGAGGTTGCTGGCGCAGGCGGTTTTCTGGGCCTGGGCTTTGGCGCGGGCGAGGCTGGGCAGGAGGATGGCGATGAGCAGTGCGATGATGGCGACGACGACGAGGAGTTCGATGAGCGTGAAGGCGGCTCGGCGTTTCATGAAGTGCTCCCAAAAAGACGCGCAGGTCGGCGGCGGAAATGCCGCGGAAGTGTATGGGGGTGACTGTACGGGAGCGTGGGGCGCGGGTCCCGGTCATTTTTGATGGCGGTGCTATCCTTCTTGAAAGTGCCTGGGGCGCGGGGGGGGTGCGGCTCATGCCGCGGAAGAGGTTTCATAGTGGAACTATCATTTTTGAAACTGATTTTCCGGCAGGGTGGTGGTAGGGTGGCGGGACCTGAACGGAGACGGAGGCGCAATGCGCAGGGTGCTGGTGGAGTCGAGTTATGGATCGATCTGGCGTGAGCTGATGGAGGGGATCACGTTTTATGTGCGGGCGCAGCGAACCGGGTGGCATCTGCATTCGGTGACGACGGAGGAGATTGCGCGGGGGTTGGAGCGGAAGGTGGACGGGCTGATGTGTCTGCTGCCGCGATCGCGCGGGGAATTGATCGAGGCGGTGCGGAAATCGCGGGTGCCGGCGGTGAATATGCTGCGTGATGCGACGCCGGAACTGCCGTCGGTGCTGTCGGACCATGAGGCGATCGGGGAGCGCGGGGCGGAGTATCTTCTGGAGAAGGGGTATCGGCGGTTTGGCTTTGTGGGGGTGGACCGGGACTGGAGCGCGGGGCGGTGGCGGGGATTTTCGCGGCGGCTGAAGGCGAGCGGCCGGAGCGCGGTGCTGATGGAATTTCCGCTGGCGGGGGTGGAGGAGCGTGTGGGGAATTCGGGGGCGCTGATGCGGACGTTGCGAGGGGGGTTGGATCGTCTGGGCGCGCCGGGCGCGGTGATGGCGTGCGCGGATTTTGTGAGCCGGGCGGTGCTGGATGCGTGCGGGCGGGAGCCGAAGCTGCGTGTGCCGGAGGATGTGGCGATACTGGGGGTGGACAACGACGCGGCGATATGCGAGCTGACGGCGGTGACGCTGTCGAGCGTTCCGCAGAATTTGGCGCGGATCGGATTTGAGGCGGCGCGGCTGCTGGACGGATTGATGAAGAAGCGGCGCCGGCCGCGGGAAGCGCTGCGGATACTGCCGCGGGAGGTGGTGGTGCGGCGTTCGACGGAAGCGATAGCGGTGGAGGATGAGCAGGTGGCGGCGGCGTTGCGGATGATTCACGAGTCGGAGGCGGCGGACCTGACGATGAAGCGGGTGGTGGAGCGGGTGGGCGTGTCGCGGCAGTGGCTGGACCGGCGGTTCAAGGAGGTGCTGGGGCGGACGCCGAGCGAAGAGATTCGGCAGCGGAAGCTCAAGGAGGCGCGGAAGCTGCTGTCGCAGACGAGCCTGACGGTGCAGGAGGTGGCGATGCGCTGCGGGTTTACGCAGGGCGAGAATTTGAGCCGATTTTTCAATGACTGGCTGGGGATGTCGCCCAGCGAATTTCGCAAAAGGTATGGGGCGCAACTCTGAGCGCGGTGATGCGTGTGGATTTCACGCATTACCGGCGGGGCGGGAGCGTCGATAGTAAAGGTTTTGTGTTTTTTCCGGCGGGTCCGGCAAGGAGCGATGGTCATGCGGCGAGCGGATGTGATGGCGGCGGCGGTGTTGATGGCGGCGGCGGGGACGCTTTGGGGCGCGGGGCCGGCGTTTGGGCAGGACACGTTCACGCCGCCGCAGACGGCGCGGGCCCGGTACAACATGGATGTGGGGTGGAAGTTTTTCAAGGAGGACAAAACGACGATCGACGACGGCCAGGCGGCGGCGCTGGACGATTCGAAGTGGGACGACATCAGCCTGCCGCACAGCTTCAACGAGACGGATTCGTACCGGACGATCATTTCGCACGGCGGCGGGGACCGGGGAAAGTGGCAGGGGACCGTGTGGTATCGCAAGCATTTCGTGATGCCGGCGAGCGCCCAGGGGAACCGGGTGTATATAGAATTCGAGGGGATGCGGCAGGCGGGCGATATTTTTCTCAATGGCAAGGAGGTGGGATTGTATGAAAATGGGATCACGCCGTATGGGGTGGATGTCACGGGGAGCGTGAAATTTGGCGGGGCGGACAACGTGCTGGCGGTGCACGTGGACAACCGCACGAGCTATAAGGAAAGGGCGACGGGCACGGCATTCGAGTGGAACGCGAACGATTTCAATCCCGATCATGGCGGCATCAACCGGCGGGTGTGGATGTACGTCATGGCGCCGGTGCACCAGACGCTGCCGCTGTTTTATGGACTGGAGACCAGCGGGGTGTACGTGCATGCGGGGAATTTCGACATTCCGGGCAAAACGGCGGATGTGACGATCGAGGCGCAGGTGGCCAATGATTCGGGGGATCGGGCGACGGTGGGGCTGACGGCGTATGTGGTGGACGCGGAGGGGGTGGTGCGCGCGAAGTTCTCGGCCGATCCTGTCGACATGGTGGCGCGCGAGAAGACGGTGATGGAGGCGACGGGGAACCTGGCGGGGGCGCACTGGTGGTCGCCGGACGATCCTTATTTGTATCACGTCTACACGGTGGCGACGATCAACGATAAGCCGATTGATGTGAATGACGTGACGACGGGCTTTCGCAAGGCGGAGTTCAAGGGCGGCGCCGGGACGGGGGGCGTGTGGATCAACGACAAACAGGTGTATTTGAAGGGTTTTGCGCAGCGCTCGACCAATGAATGGGCGGGTCTGGGGCAGGGTTATCCGGATTGGATGCACGACATCACGGCGAAGATGATCCATGACGATCACGCGAACTATATACGGTGGATGCACGTTTCGCCGCAGCCGGTGGATGTGGAGGCGATGGACCGGGCGGGGGTGGTGGAAGTGTGTCCGGCGGGGGACAAGGAGCGGGACGTTCAGGGGCGGCAATGGGACCAGCGGGTGGAGGTGATGCGCGATGCGATGGTGTACTTCCGCAACAGCCCGAGCATTTTCTTCTGGGAGGCGGGCAACACGGTGGTGACGACGGATCACATGGCGCAGATGGTGGATTTGCGCAAGCTGTGGGATCCGGACGGCGGGCGGGTGATCGGCACGCGCGGGAACGACAACAATGCGTTGAACACGGCCAACACGAAGATCGCGGAGTATTACGGGGTGATGATCGGGCAGGACCCGCATGATGATGCGCTCAAGCAGCCGACGGATATGTTCCGCGCGTTTTCGCTGCAGCGGCGCGACCTGGCGCCGATCATCGAGACGGAGGATTTCCGCGATGAGGCGGCGCGGCGGTTCTGGGACGACTATTCGCCGCCGCACTTCGGCTTCAAGAAGGGGCCGATGGATACCTATAACTGGAACCAGGAAACGTTCGCGCTGGCGCAGGTGGAGCGCTACACGCAGTATTGGCAGAACCGGATCGAGAATAAGGATCCGGAGCATGCGCGCTGGTCGGGCTATGCGTCGATTTATTTTTCGGATTCGGATGCCGACGGCCGCCAGGATTCCAGCGAAGTGGCGCGGGTGTCGGGCAAGGTGGACGCGGTGCGCCTGCCCAAGGAAATTTATTATGCCGAGCAGGTGATGCAGAATCCGGCTCCGCAGGTGCACATCATCGGGCACTGGACCTACCCGGCGGAGACGAAGAAGACGATGTGGGTGGTGGCGAACACGCCCTCTGTCGAGTTGTTTTTGAACGGGAAATCGCTGGGGAAATCGGACACGCCGGTGCGTGCGGTGTTCGACCGGCAGGGGAAGGTGACGGGCACCGAGCCGGAGCCGGGCGGTTTTCTGTTTGCGTTTCCGGACGTGCAGTTTTCGCCGGGGACGCTGCGGGCGGTGGGCTATGCGGACGGCAAAGAGGAGGCGAGTTATGAGTTGCAGACGGCGGGCGCGCCGGCGGCGATCAAGCTCACGCCCTACGTGTCGCCGACGGGATTGAAAGCGGACGGCGAGGATGTGGCGCTGTTCGACGTGGAAGTGGTGGACGATAAGGGCGAGCGTTGCCCGACGGATGAGGCACGCGTCGATTTCAAGCTGGAAGGCCCGGCGATCTGGCGCGGCGGCTACGACTCGGGCGTCACGAATTCGACGAACAATACGTACCTGCTCACGGAATGCGGGATCAACCGCGTGGCGATTCGTACGACGCGCGAGGCGGGGAAAATCACCCTGACGGCCACGCGCGACGGGTTGAAGCCGGGCGCCGCGACGGTTGAATCGCAGGCGGTGAAGGTCGAGGGGGGACTGCTGGGGAAATCATGAACGTGATGCGTTCGACGGGATTATTGCGTGCAGGTGGAGACGAGGAGGAATTGGCGAAGGCGCCGCCGGCGATGCTGCTTTGACGTGAACGATGCTCACTGAGCACAATGGCGGCGGCTTGGAGCACGTGGATGCATGCAGTGGCGGTGATCGTTGGGGCGGGCGTGATTCTCGCGGCGCTGGTTGACGCTTTCGAAACCATTCTGCAGCCGCGGCGCGTCACGCATCGTTTTCAGCTGGCGCGGCTTTATTACCGGGGGATGTGGTGGGCGTGGCGCGTGGGGGCGTCGATGTTGCGCGGCCGCACGCGCCAGGCGTTCCTGGGCGCTTTCGGGCCGCTGAGCCTGCTGGGCCTGTTCGCCAGCTGGATTCTGTGGCTGATCTTGGGCTTTGCGGTGTTGAACGCCGGCGCGGGAACGGTGCTCACCGGCGCGCTGCATCACAACTTTTCCGATTATCTCTATGCCAGCGGCACCACGCTGTTCACCCTGGGCTACGGCGATGTCACCCCGGCGGGCGGGTTCGGGCGGGCGCTCGCGGTGCTGGAAAGCGGGATGGGGTTCGGTTTTCTGGCGGCGGTGATCGGCTATCTGCCGGTGCTGTATCAGGCCTATTCGGCGCGGGAGGTGGTGATCTCGCAGATGGATGCGCGGGCCAGTTCGCCGCCGAGCGCCGGCGAGGTGCTGCTTCGCCTGGCGCGGGCGCGGCGTGCGGACGACATGGACGACCTGCTGGCTGCGTGGGAGCGATGGGCGGCGGAGCTGCTCGAGAGCCAGCTTTCGTTTCCGGTGCTCAGTTACTACCGCTCACAGCACGATAACCAGTCGTGGCTGGCGATGCTGGCGGCGATCCTCGACACCTGCGCGATTCTGCTGGCGCGGAGGCGAGGCGATAACCTGTATCAGACCGAAATGACGTTCGCCATGGCGCGGCATGCGGCGGTCGATCTGACGCTGGTGCTCAAGACGTCCATTCGCCGGCCGGCGACGGATCGTCTTGGGCCGGGAGACCTGGAGTGGCTGCGCGAAAGCCTGGAGAAAGAGGGGGAGACGTTCCGGCCGGATGACACGCGTCTGGCGGAGTTACGATCCACATACGAGCCATTTCTTCAAGCGTTGGCCCGGCGGCTGCTGTTTGCGCTGCCGCCGGTGGTGGTGCGGGGAGAAGCGATCGATAACTGGCAGCGGAGCTCGCTGGGCCGGGCGCCGGCGATCGGGGAGCTGACTTCCGGCGACGAGGATCATTTTTGATGGCCGCCGGGTTCAAGGATTCTGCGCGAAGACGGCGACGAAGCCGCCATTAGGCGCGATGTAGTCTTCGAGCGTGAGAGCATTTTCGGGGACATCGAAGTGGATGAAGGTGGTGGGCGGATTTCCGTCGTTGATAACGGTGCCTTTGCCGAGGGATTTGAGAAAATCGGGCGGGAATTTGAAATCGACGGTCTGGTTGGTGGCGTTGATGCCGGCGACGAACCACTTGCCCTCGCCCTTGCGTGCAAGCACCACGTACCTGCCGGGATAGCCGTCGAGAAAGCGGGTGTCGTCCCAGCTGCCGGGAATATGTTGCATGAAGGAGCGGACGAAATCCGGTTGTTTGGCCATGCCTTCGGGCGTCTCGGGGATGTGCTGGATGCCGGAGGTGAAGAGGATGGAGAGGGCGAGTTCGAAGCCGGGCGTGGTGCGGCGGGTGATTTTGTCGCTGATTTTGTCGAGGCAGACGGGGGTAAAATCCATGGGGTCGAAAAGGTTTCGGGTGAAGGGGATCGTCGCGGCGTGGGCCGGTTCCTGGTCGGCGTTGCCCTGCTCGAAGGTGATGTATTCGAAGCCGCGGATGGCTTCCATGGTGAGCAGATTCGGATAGGTGCGCTCGAGGCCGCGCGGCAGCGTGGCGCCGTGGAAGTTGACCATCAGGTGGAACGGTGCGGCGTCGGCGAGGATGTCCTGGTAATAGTTGATGAACGGCTGGCCGTCGCCGCCGAAGAAATCGACCTTGATGCCTTTGACGCCCCAGTCGCGGAGTTTTGCGAATTCGGCGAGGCGGGAGTCGTGGGTGAGGAGTTTGTCGCGCGGCGTCTGCGGCGTGGTGTTCCAGTCGCCGCGGGAGTTGTACCACAGCAGGATGCCGACATTTTTCGTGGCGGCGTAAACGCAGAGCTGCTTCATGCGCTCGTCGCCGATCTGCGTGTCCCACAGCGCGTCGATGAGGCAGTAGGGCCAGTGCATGTCGGCGGCGTAGTCGATGAATTTTTTCTGCACGTCGAAGGTGGTGTTCTTGTCGCCCATCAGCGGCCAGGACCAGGAGGCGAGGCCGGGCTTCACGAACGCAGCGCAGGCGGCGGCGAGGGCGGGGGCGGGCGGATCGGCGAGATCCGTGCCCAGCGTGGATTCCGTCAGCGTCTTGAGCGAGCCGATGGCAAGGATGCGCCAGGGGGATTTCCAGGGCAGGAAGGAATGCGGGGCGGCAGGCTGGTTGCCGATGGTTTCGCGCGGATCGGCCAGGGCGATGGTGTATTCGCCGCCCGGCGATTGGTCGGCCAGGTGGCATCCGCACCAGGAGCGTCCGATGGAAGCTTCCGTGATGGCGATCCACCTGTCGCCGGAATGAAACAGCGCGGGAAAGACCCAGCCGGCGCCGAGCGTTGAGGGCGTGCCGACGGGAATTTCTTTTTGATAGAACTCCTCGTAGGCGGGGTTGGAGGATTCCCAGCCGGATTTGGCGACTTGCATGGGTTGCAGGAACGCGGTGGTTTTCGGGAGAAAGTGAAAGGAGGTGATTTCCTGCTGGATGGTGTGCGTGACGGGCAGGCGGGTTTTGAGGGGGACTTCCGGGAAGATGTAGCGGAAGGCGAGGCCATCGTTGGAGACCTGGAAAAGGATGTCGAGATGCTGGGCGTCTTGCGGGGCGGTGGGATTTTGCAGGTGGAAGGTCCGGCGGTTGGCGGAGTAGGTGATGTCGCGGCGTTTGCCGGTGACAAGCTGGTAATGATCGGTGACGGGCTCGATCGGTGAGATGCCGAGGAGGGTGAGGTTTTTGGAAAAGTCGGCATCATCGCGCACGAGACCGAGGCGCGAGGGCTGGAGCAGCGGTTGGTTGTGGAAGCTGACGGCATAGCGAGGCTGGCCGTCGCTGAGGGAGAAAGTGACGGAGATGGCGCCGTCGGGCGACGTGAGCGGCGCGGGTTCGGTGATGGCGGGCGGCGGGGGTGTCATGATCGAGCGTCAGGCCGGGGCGGTGGTGTTGGCGGCGATGTTCGCGGCGGGAGTGATGGGAGCTATGGGAGTGGTGCTTGCCGGGGCGGGCTCGAAGGTGGGGATGTCGATGTTGTCCCAGCCGACGCGCTGGCCGGGCTGATAGTCGGCGGCGCGGTATTTTTCGGGCAGGCGAACGGTGACTTCGTAACCGACCTGTACGGTCAATTCATTGGCGGCGGCGTTGACGGAGAGAATGGTGCCCTGCATGCGGCGCGGCCGGCCGAAGAGCGGTTCGACGTAGTTGCCGCCCATATCGACGCGGTCGACTTTCCAGGCGGGGGCGTGGATGGTGCCACGGATGCGGTGGCCGGGCTGGAGATTCTCCACGCCGCTGCTGTTGGGATGGAAGGCGAAGGTGTTCTGGTAATTCATGCCGGGCACACGAAGGGTGACGGCGTTGTCGGCGAGGGATTCGATGACGAACTTGGGCATGGGGGCCTCCGGAGAACAACGAAGAATCCTAAAGGGTAAGGCGGCAGGGGTAAATGGCGGCGGCAAAATAGATTTACTTGCTTCGCTGGATTTGCGATAAAGAGGGCATGAGCACACGCGAACTGATTGATTCGGAACTCGAAAAGCTACCCGAAGCCCTGCAGCAGGCGGTCTACGATTTTGTGCGCTTCCTGCGGCAGAAGGAGGAGGAACGTTTTCCCGGTGAAGCGCTCAGCGAAGCGGTGCTGGCGCGCGAGTGGGACACGCCGGAAGAGGATGCCGCATGGCAAAGTTTGTAGCGGGGGACGTGGTGGTCGTGCGGTTTCCGCAGACGGACCTCGCTTCCGGCCAGCGGCGGCCAGCACCGGTCGTGGCGGATGTGGGCCGCGGGGATTTCGTTTTGTGCCAGATTACGACCCGGCATCACGGGGACGGGTCGTCGATCTCTCCTGGGGCCTCCGATCTGGCCTAGATCACTGCACGCATCCTGGCCGATTGTCCGATAAACAGCTTATGCGTATAGCTGTTGGCTTGATTTCGGCATTGTTGGGGCTGGCGGTCTCCGCTGCGCTCGCCCAGGCGGCCAGCGGTGGGGGGGCTCAGACGCCCGGCGGCAGCACAGCCGAGGCCCCGTCCGCTCCCGGCGCCAGCGTTTATTCCCGCGTGGTGGCCACGTTCGATTTCGAAGAACGGGCGCTGGGCAACTTCGAATCCGTCCCCATGTATTGGTCCAAGCTCGTCGGCCGCGGGTACCCCGCCTATGCCACCGGCCGCTTCGACACCACCGTCGCCCGCTCCGCCACCACCTCTTTCCGCCTCGATATTGACGGCGGCTCGGTCGCCTATCGCTTCACCCCCCCGCCCGCCACCTTCGGCAAAGGCCCCGGCCGGATCGCCGTGACGCCCGATGGCGATTACGTCATCCTCGCCTTTGTGAAAACCACCCCCCTCGCCCACGCCCGGGCCGACCTCACCGCCTGGTTCGCCGACGCCAACGGCAAGCCGCTCCCGGATACAGAAGTCCACGCCATTCCCTGGGCCGCCAACGGAACCCAAGACGCCGGCGCCTGGCACGTGATGCACGTCTTCGTCCACGGCCCCGAGGCCACCCACGGCGGCGGTAAGTCGCTCGTGCTGCAACTCGGCCTGCTCCAGCCACAGCAACTCGCCGAGGCGGGCCTCAACACCGGCGGAAAAAAAAGCGACGGCCTGCCCGCCCAGTTCCAGCTTTACCAGCAGGACATCCGCGGCACCGCCTGGTTCGATGACATCACCGTCTTCCAGCTGCCCCGATTGTCCATCAGCGTTCCCGCCGCGGCGACGATCGCCCCCCAGGCCGCGACGCCTGCCGGCGCCATGGACGTTGCGGCGCCAGGCAGCGTCAACGTGCTTCCGCCGGGCGGCCAGGTCGCCCTCGATCTGGCGGTCTCCGACATTTCCCGCGACAGCCCCGACGGCTCCTCCGCCGCCAAAAAGCAGCTCGGCGTCACGCTGACCATCACCGATCCCCAGGGACTCGTCTTCGCGCGCGAGCATTGGAACGCCGCCCCCACGCCCGAACATCCCTGGACACAGGCCTATCGCCATCCGCCCCTCCCCGGCGGCCTCTACACCGCCACGCTGGATATCCTCGAAGGCGGCGCTCCGGGCGGCGGCGCCAACGCCACCGGCTTGATCGCACGCCGCCAGACTCGTTTCGTCACGCTCGCCGATCAGCAACCCCCGCGGCCTCCGGCGCCGGAGTTCGGCCTCTCCGCCGCGCACTGGCCCGCCGCACGCTGGTCCGCCCTCGAGCCGCTGGCGCGCGAATCCGGCGCGGGGCTGGTCGAGGCCCCCGCCTGGCGCGACGATCTGCCCGAAGGCGCAGGCGGCAGCCATGATGCCGCGCCGTTCGATCTCCTCGTCAGCGCCCTCTCGCGCGACCACATCGGCGTCCTCGCCAGCCTCGAATCCCTGCCCGCCGCCGTCGCCGCGCGCTTGCGCTCCGGCGCCGCCGCCGCCACCCAACCCGATTCCCTCGCCGGCTCCTCCAGCCTCCTCAGCCTCGCCTCCGCCGACCCCGCCCTCTGGCGGCCCTCGATCTCCTTCCTCCTCGCCCGCCACGCCAACAGCGTCTCCTTCTGGCAGGTCATGGAGCATCCCGACCCCGCCGCCGCCGCGCTCGACCCGGCCCGGAGCCTCGCCCCGGCGTCTCCCGGCAGCCCCGCCTTCGCCGCCCTTTACGCCAGGGCACGCACCGAGATCGGCCCGCTCTTGAACGACCCGCGCCTGCTCATCCCCTGGAACGCCCTCTACGATTTCGACCCCAAATCCTACCCCGGAGCCATCCTCAACCTCCGCCTCCCCGCGACCATCAAGCCCGACCAGCTCCCCGCCTGCATCGCCAGTTTCAAAGCCGCCAGCGCGCCGGGCGCGCGATCCGCAGCCTCCCCCGATGCCGCCCCCGCGCCCGCCGCCGCCGGTCCCATCCTGCTGCACATCGATCCCCTGCCCGATGATGGCACCTACTCCAGCGACGACCGCCTCGCCGATTTCGCCAAACGCATCGTCTTCGCACGCTCCGCCAATCCCACCTGCATCCTCATCGACGTGCCCTTCGCCGAGCACCGCGCCACCACCGCCCTGGGCGACATCGATGCGCCCGCCGCCGAGCCCGATGAGCTCCTGCCCGCCTATCGCACCCTCATCCACGCCCTCGCCGGCGCCCGCGCTCCGATCGGCCCCGGCGATGCCGGCGGCGGCGGCGTCCGCGAACTCCCCGTCGCACAGGGCATCCGCGCTTTTCTCTGCGAGCGCCCCGGCCCGCAGCAAAGCTCCCTCATCCTCTGGAACGAATCCGCCGACACCCCCACCGTCTCCATGGACCTGCCCCTGGGCGATCTGCCCCGCGAAGTCGAACTCACCGGCGAATCCCATCCCGCCAAACGCACCGGCCCCGGCGCCGACGCCCTCACGCGCCTCACCGTCGGCGCCATGCCCCTCATCCTCGAAAACATCGATCCCCACCTGCTCGAACTCCGCTCCAGCTTCGCCCTGGCCGCCAAAGTCTTCCCCGCGGGCGCGGGCTCCATGCAGACCGAAGTCACTCTCACCAACCCCGGCCCGGACGCCCTTCGCGGATTGCTCCACCTCGAAGTCCCCAAAGGCTGGACCGTCGAACCCTCCGAGCTGCACGTCTCGCTGCTCGCCGGCGCCTCGCTTCATGAGAAGCTCACCATCCGCTACCCCTTCACCGAAACCGAAGGCGTGAAGTTCTTCCGCGGCCGGCTCGTCCATGAAAACGGCGGCGAACTCGCCCTCGCCTGCCCCGTCGCCGTGCGCTCCAAGCTCGTCGCCGTCGATGGTTTTTGCCAGTTGCAGCCCAATGGCGACCTCGTCGTCCAGCAGATGGTGACCAACACCGCCGCCACGCCACTCAACGCGCAGGCCTATGCCCTCGTGCCCGGCTATCCCCGCCAGCAGCGCTTCATCACCGATCTCCAGCCCGGCCAGACGCTCATCAAACGCTATGTATTCGCGGCGTCGGCCTTTACGGGGGAAGACTCTGCCGCCGAAAATCGGCCAAAACCCGGCGAAAATCAGCCCGATGCACGGGCCATCGCCGACGCCCTCAAGGGCAAAAACGCCACCCTCGGCGTCCGCCAGACCGACGGAAAAACCCTCCTCGCCAAGACCATTCCCCTGGAATAGGGGGAAAAATCCCGAGAATTCGTGCAGTTTTTCTCTTGTGCCCCACGAAACGATCTTTATTATGTGCAACTTCAATTGTCCATTTCTCGTTTGAAAGGAATCGAACATGGCCGCCAAACCCGCCACCAAGAGTGAAGTTCTCAATGCCATCGCGCAGCAGACCGAGCTGTCGCGGAAGCAGGTCGCTTCGGTTTTCGAAGCCCTCTCCGAACAGATCGCTCAGAGCGTCGGCAAAAAAGGCCCCGGCGTCTTCGCTGTCCCAGGCCTCATGAAGATCACCGTCATCCAGAAGCCCGCCACCAAGGCACGCAAGGGCATCAACCCCTTCACCAAGGAAGAAGTGATGTTCAAGGCCAAGCCCGCCCGCAAGGTCATCAAGGTCCGCCCCCTCAAGGCCCTCAAAGACATGGCCAAGTAATCGCGACGCCCGGCGCCGCAAGCTCCCGCTCGCTGGCGACGGCACAAAACGGTACGGAACTGGGGCCTTGGCGGTCGCTGCAAAGCAATCGCCAAGGCCTCGTTTCTTGGTTCGCTCGCCGGGCGCGCTGCGATACGATGGGCGAGGAGGAACGCTCCCGCCGCCCATGAAAGGAGTCCTTGGTATTTGGTAATTAGTAATTGGTAATTGGCTCCCGCCGCCATCGGCGGCCCCAACCTCCGGCGTCAGCACATTACCAATTACCAGTTACCAATTACCAACCCCCCATGCTCAATCGCTTCACATGTCCCTCCTGCGGCAAGGTCATCAAGGCTCGCGCCGAATGGGCCGGCCGTTCCGCCAAATGTCCTTTCTGCCAGCAGCCCTTCACCGTTCCCGCGCCGCCCACGGGCCCCGCTGGAAGCCAGGGCTCGGCGCGCATGTCCCGCCAGCTCGCTGATCTGGTCGCAGAGGAACAAGCCGCCGGCGTCGAGGATCACGAAGCCGAGCGCCTCGCGCTGCTCCTCGCCCAGGGAACCTGCCGCGAATATCACATGGTTCAGGAACTTCTCGCCGGCCGCAAAATGCCCGCCCGCCAGTGGCGCCGCGTGCTCACCTCCGCCGGCGCCCAGGAACTCCTCCGCGAAAAAGTCGAACAAGCCGCCGCACGCACGCCCGACCAGGATCCCCCCGACGATGTCCCCATCGCCCTCCTCGTCGCCTCCGATCCCGCCGCCGCCGCCGAACTCGCATGGACCATCCTCGCCCGATACCTCTATTTTCTCTCCCACGGCATCTGCGACGGCTGCAAGAACGACGTCTCGGGAATGTCCTGCATCTATCAGTCCCTCGACCGCCTCGCCGAAGCGCGATCCGTCGCCCCCGACCGCCTCCAGGGCTGGCGCGAAAGCGTCCGCCAACACGTCGGCATCTGAACCATTGCCCATCGCCCATCGCCAGTCCACGCTAAAATGGACCGCGCGACATCGAAAGCGCCCCCAAGCGGCAATACGCAATACGCAATCGGCAATACCCAATAGGCAACCCCCCATGCCCCACCGCAGCCTCTTCGCAAACGAACCCGCACTCCAGCCTCTGCTCGCAGCCTATGCCGCCGGCCTGCGCGACCACGCCGCCGCCCTGCGCGCCGACCTCGCCCGCGCCGCCTGGGACGATCTCCGCCTCCGCCTCCATCAGCTCAAAGGTTCCGGTCAATCCTACGGCTTCGCGGAAATCACCGACTTCGCCGCCGCCGCGGAACATCACCTCCTCGCCGCCGATTTCCCCGCCGCCACAGATGCGATCCACCGCCTGATCGGTTATATCGAAGGCGTCGAGGGTTATGGCGGCCCCGTCGCCACCCCGGCCTGATTGTGATTTTTTTAGTGAACTTTCCCCGCCCTCCATCGTACGAGAAGGACCGCCGGTGCTGACCGACGAACAACTTCTGGCAAGCTATAAGACCGGCGACGACGCCGCCATGGCCGACCTCATCGGCCGCTACCAGCAGGAACTCTTTTCCTTCCTCTGCCGCTTCGTCGCCGATCGCGCCGCCGCCGAGGACCTCTTTCAGGAGACCTTCATCCAGATCCACCGCAATGCGGGCGCCTTTGATCCCGAACGCCGCTTCCGCCCCTGGCTCTTCACCATCGCCGCTAACAAGGCGCGGGACTTCCTCCGAGCCCATGGCCGGCGGGTTGCGTATTCGCTGGACAACGCCGCCGGCCATGGCGCCGCCGACGGCGAGGGTTCCACCTTTGTCGATCTCATGGCCGCCACCACCCAGGCGCCCCCGGCCGAACTCAGCCACGCCGAGGATGTCGCCCGCGTCAGCGCCGCTCTCGCCACCATGCCCGCCCTGTACCGGGAGGTCCTCGTCCTCAGCTATTTTCACGACTTCGCCTACAGGGACATCGCCGACATGCTCCACATCCCCCTGGGCACCGTGAAGAGCCGCCTCCATGCCGCCGTGGCCGCGTTCGCAAAAGTCTACAGGGGCATGTCCGGCGAAATGAAACCCCAGTCCGAACGATCCTAAGGTGACACAATGGAAGAGAGACCCGACTTGAGCGCCGACGAAGTGCATGCCGATGCGCAGCTCTCCGCCGAGGATGCCGCCGCCCTCGACGCCCTGCTCGAACAGCGCGCCGCGGCGCCGGACACCGACCGCCAGGCACGCGTGCGCGCCCTGCTCGCCGCGCTCGATCGCCTCCCCCAGGAATCTCCGCCCGCCGATCTGGCCGACCGAACCCTTGCCGCCATCCGCGCCGACCGCATGAAGCTCGCCGCCCACGCGACAAGCCCATCCGCGCCCGCAACCCCGGCCGCCGCCGCGACGCGCCGCCGCTGGCGCATCGGGCTCAAAGAAGCCGCCGCCATGGCCACTGCCGCCGCCATCCTCGTCGTCGTCCTCATCCCCGCCCTCGCCCAGGCCCGCCAATCCGCCCGCCGCGTCGCCTGCGCCGCCAACCTCGCCATCTACAGCTCCGCCTTCGGCGCCTATGCCGATGCCAACGGCAATGCACTGCCTTCCCTCGGCCAGCCCGCCAACCACAGCTGGCTCGACGACGGCAAAGGCCGCAACAACGACGACAACCTCCTGCCACTCGTCCGCGGAACCTACATCACCGCCGACCGCCTCGCCTGCCCCGGACGCGATAAGGCCCTCATCCTCCCCCCCGGCGCAACGCACATCCCCGACGAAGGCCGCGGTTATTCCTACACCAACCTCGTCGCCAATCCCCACCAGCACTGGGACGGCTCCGCGGAAACCCTCCTGCTCGCCGATCGCAATCCCCTCTTCGATCCCGCCGCCGGGGCCTCGGCCACTCCCGACATGAACTCCTGCAACCACGGCGGCCACGGCACATACGTCCTCGCCGCCGATGGCTCCGCCGTCCAATGGCAGCCCAACCCCAACATCGGCCCCAAGGGCGACAACATCTGGACCGTCGGCCCAACACAGGCCCCACGCATCGCCTACGCCGGCACCGAATCCGCCGCCCCCGGCGACGCCTTCCTCGCCCCCTGAACCATTGCCCATTGCCAGATTGCCCATTGCCCATTGCCAATTGCCAATTGATACGAGGGTGCCCCGCACACTCTCTCAATGGGCAATGGGCAATTGGCAATGGGAAATGCTCGCCGTTATCGTAAGCCCGTTGCCAAGGAGCCTTCCCATGAAAAAAGAACTCGCCCTCCAGCGCCTCGCCGACTGCGGCGTCGTCGCCGTCATCCGCGCCCAGTCCGCCGACCAGCTCAAAGACATCGCCTCCGCACTCCTCGAAGGCGGCGTCATCGGCATCGAAGTCACCATGTCCACCCCCAAGGCCATCCACGGCATCGAAAAACTCGCCGACGCCTTCGGCGATAAACTCGTCGTCGGCGTCGGCACCGTCCTCGACCCCGCCACCGCCGCCGCCGCCATCCACGCCGGCGCCCACTTCGTCTTCTCCCCCGTCACCGACACCCGCGTCATCGAAGTCACCAAACGCCTCGGCAAAGTCTGCGTCCCCGGCGCCTACACCCCCACCGAAATCCTCAACGCCTGGTCCGCCGGCGCCGACGTCGTCAAAGTCTTCCCCGCCACCACCCTCGGCCCCTCCTACTTCAAAGACCTCCTGGCCCCCATGCCCTTTTTGAAGCTCACCCCCACCGGCGGCGTCGATCTCAAAACCTGCGCCGACTGGATCAAAGCCGGCGCCGTCTGCGTCGGCGCCGGCAGCTCCCTCGTCGGCAAAGACGCCTGCGCCAAGGGCGACTGGGCAGGAATCACCGCCAACGCCAAAGCCTTCACCGAAGCCGTCAAAGCCGCCCGCGCCAAGTGAGGTCGCTATCGCCAGCCTCCGCAAAATCTTTGACGCCCTGATGCGCTGCGAAGTGATCATTTATTGGAGCGATGCCGATCGGGCATTCATCGCTCAAGTACCCGAGCTTCCCGGATGCATGGCGGACGGGCCCACCAAAGCCGCCGCGCTTCGCCGCATTGATCAAGTTGCCAAAGCGTGGATCGAAACCGCCAAAGCGCTCGGGCGCCCGCTCCCCAAACCACGCGGCCGGCTCGTGTTCGCTTCATTAGAATTGCCCCGTCACGCCCAGGTACAAAAAAAAAGCAATCCCCACCAAGAAGACCACCAGCAGCAACCCCGCAATATATTTGAGCTCCCCAGGCACCGGATATTCCGGCACCCGATCCGCCACCCAATAATTCAAAACCCGCGGCACCGCCGCACCTCCTTCCCTTCACATACGTCACCCCCCGATATCATCCGCCGTCCCCAACACCCCATCCGGCCCCGCCGACCATACCCGCACCTGGATTTCGCTCACTCATGCACTTCGTACGCATCCACCCACCGCAAGTTCACGCAATTCCGCTCCCATCGTGGCATCGGCGTCCCGCCGATGTCGGCCAAAGGCCGATGACGAAGTGGAATCCACTGCGCTTCCCCGGCGGCAGATCACTGCCTGCGCGGCGCGCCCGTTTTTCCGGGGGCCGCTCCGCGACGGTATATTCGGCGAGCACAACCTCCGAGACGCGCCCGTCAGGAAGCGTGGCCCGGGGGGGGGCAGGGAAAAAACGGGCACGCCCTGCCTGCGGCCGCCGCCGACCGAACATTGTTTCCGTCCTCTCCTCTCGCTCTGATATCATATTATCTCACAAGACGATGATGGAGGCCTCCCATGCCCACACCAGTGAAAGTCAAAAAATGGGGCAGCAGCATGGCCATCCTCATCCCCAGCCAGTTCGCCAAGATGAGGAAAATCAATGTCGGCAGCGTCGTTGATCTTGAACCCGTGAAAGTCGTGCCTTCCCCCAAGCGCCGCCGTTATAAACTCAGCGAGCTGATGGCCAAGTTCAAACCCCATCACCGCCACGCGGAATGGGACCTCGGCAAACCCGTCGGCAAGGAAATCTGGTGATCCGCATGGCCCGCTTCACCTACACCCCCGACCGCGGCGATCTCGTCCACATGAACCTCAGTCCCTCCGCAGGCCGCGAATGACCGGCCCGCACTACGCCCTGATCCTCAGCCCCAAAACTTACAACCACGCCCAGGGGCTCGCCGTCTGCGTCGCCATCACCTCCCGCATCCGCGGCGGCCCCTTCGAAGTCCTCCTGCCAAAGGGCCACCAGCCCGGCAAGGCAGGCATTGGCGACGTCGACTCCGTCATCCTCGCCGACTGCATCCGCCAACTTGATTTCCGCGAGCGATCCATGCATTTCATCGCCAAATGCCCTCGCCCGATTCTCGACGAAGTCACGCTCCGCGCCCTGTCGCTCATCGACCCCCAGGCTGCGTTCTAAATCCGCCGGGATTCATGACTCCTTTGGCCTCGCCCTCCGCATCGCCTATACTTCCCCCATGATCGTCATCATCGATAACTACGATTCCTTCACCTACAACCTCGTCCAGCGCATCGGCGAGCTTGATCCCAGCATCCCCATGCGCGTCCTCCGCAATGACAAAACCTCCATCGCCGAAATCGAAGAACTCCACCCCTCCCACATCATCATCTCCCCCGGCCCCTGCTCCCCCAAAGAGGCCGGCATCTCCAACGACGTCCTCCGCCACTTCGGACCCAAACTCCCCACCTTCGGCGTTTGCCTCGGACATCAATGCATCGGCCACTCCTGGGGCGGCACCGTCGAACGCAACTGGCGCCTCATGCACGGCAAAGTCTCCCCCATCCATCACAACAACACCGGCGTCTTCAAGGGCCTGCCCAATCCCTTCGACGCCACCCGCTACCATTCGCTCGTCATCCGCCCCGACACCGTGCCTGCCGATTTCGAAGTCACCGCCTGGACGGCCGAGGATGAAGTCATGGGCGTCCGCCACAAGCACTGGCCGCTCGAAGGCGTGCAATTCCATCCCGAATCATTCCTCACGCTCGAAGGCCCCAAGCTCCTCGCCAATTTTCTCGCCAAAAAACCCTGATCCCGCCAATCCCTCCGCACGAGGCCCGCCATGTTTGAACTCGATCACGTCGCCGTCCAGGTCCCCGACGTCCCCGCCGCCGCCCGCTTCTATCAGGAAAACTTCGGCGCGCAAATTCTCTACGCCGACCAGACCTGGGCGTTCCTGCGCCTCGGCCAGGGCAAGCTCGCGCTCGTGCGTCCAGAGCAGCACCCGCCCCACGTCGCCCTCCGCGTCGACGCCGCTTCCCTCGAAGCCGCCGCCGCCAAAGCCGGCCTCAAAGTCGACCTCCACCGTGACGGCACCCGCGGCATCTACGTGAAAGACCCCGCCGGAAACACCCTCGAACTCATCTGCTACCCCCCCGGCCAGACTGCCTACGACAAAGCCGCGTCGCCCTCTGCTTGATCGTCGAGAGCAACGATTGCCCTGGAGAAGGCCAGACCATGGCGAAACGCAATCCAAGCCGCACCGCTTACCTGTCGCACATGTCGCTCGCGGAACTCTGCGCCCAATATTGGTCGACCCTCTCTGCCCCATCCAACCGTTCCAGGTCGGCCCAGTCGCTGGCCAAAACGCTCCGTGAAGAGGCCCGCGCCGAAATAACCGCGCGCGTCGGAGAGCACGAGACCGAGTCCACGCTCCGAAAATACAGCGAGGGGAGCCTTCCTGCGCCGCCGCCAAAGCCCGCGCCCCATCCTTCCGCCAAGCCCGAGCGGCCGCGCCATCCGCGACAGGTATACATCGAACAGAAAACGGATGGCAACCGCAGCCTCGAACACCGCGGCCCGGCGCAACTCGCCACCGTCACCGGCTCAAGAACGGGCAAAACGCTCTACGCCCTGGGCAAAACCTTCGAACGCATCAAACGCGGCGGCATCTACGGCAACTACCGCTGCCTCCAGGATGGCAACGAATATTGGATCAGTGGCATCAAAAAACGCGGCACCAATCGCCACCGCTTCGGCCAAGGCCCCATCACGAATCTGTTGCCATCACCCAAGCCTTGATCCTTGGCCTGACCCCGAACCCCATCAAGCACGCGGCCATCACGCCAGCGCTTGTTCTTAAGCCAGGGGAGATTCTGCCATTCTGTCGGTTCCTCCGACGGCCCCCCCCTCACTCCATCTCCATCGCCCCGCCCCCGCGCTCCCGCTCCTGCTCCCGGCGCTCTCCCCCGCGCCCCTCAACCACTCCCTTCCGCGCCGCCTCCACCTCCGCCTGCTTGATCGCCCGCTGCGCTTTGCGATACGCAATGTCATCCCCCGCCCGCGCCACCGCCCACAACTGCACCCCGAACATCACCAGCAGCCCCGCCGCCCACACCAGCAACGCCCCCATCCCCGCGATCATCGGATACGCACAGAAGAAATACTGCAAATGCTCCACATCCGCCACCCGCACAAAATGCAGCACAATGATGAACACGCACTCCACCCCGATCACCCACGACAAATTAAACGCCTGCCACGCCAGTGAATCCGAAGGCACCCGTATCGCCACCGCGTTGTAATACAGCCCCAGCGACACCGCCTGCCCACCGCTCAACACCAGCGTCGCATACAACGCCGGATGCGCAGCCCACCCCGGCAGCTTCACAAACGCCAGCACCCCCCACGCCCCCGCCACCACCACCGACAACACCCGCACCATCCACCGCCACGGCAACTGCTCCCCCGCCGCCTCCGGCTCGCGCAGCGTCACCAGCCACGCCGCAATCAACGCCGCCGCCGGCGCCAGCGCATGCAGCTTCGGCCCCGCAGGCTGCCGCGCCCAGCTCGTCACGATCGCCGCAATCTGCCCGAACACCGCCGCCGCCAGCAGCAGCGACCCCACCGCAATCGTCCGCACCCACCCCGTCGCCGAAAACTGCAACAGGTTCGCCGCCGTCAAATCCAGCGGCGCCGCACAGTCCGGACACCGGTTCCGCGTCGTCTTGCCCACAATCCGAAAACCGCAATGCGGACACTTCCGCTCCACCACCGGCTCGGCAACCGTCGGCTGCTTCGCCTCCGCACGCGTCCGCGCAGTCCCCGGCGCCTGCGGTGCTAACTCATACGACGTGTCAGGCTGCTCTTCTGCCATCGAAACTTCTTCCGCACTTCCTGCCGCCGCCGCCACAATCCTGCGCCCGGGAACCGCTCATTCCCCCGGAGGCGCCGGCGCAGCCGATGGCGGGGAGGCCTCCATCCGCGTCGTCGGCGCCGGCGCATTGAGCGACAGCTTCACGATCCGTCCCGCCGTCATCCGCTTCACCGACAACCTTATCTCCGTCTGACCCTGCGTCAGCCGCTCAAAGTCTTTGACGCTCCGCACCGGCTCATCATTCACGTGCGTTATCAATTCATACGGCTTCAACCCCGCCACCGACGCCTTCGACCCCTGCTCGATCTTGCTGATCACCACCCCCGGATCCTCCGGCTTCTTCTGCAGATACCGCCGCACCTCATACGTCATGTCCCGCACCGTGACCCCTGTCGCCGCCGACTTGTACTGCGGCGCCGATGCATAATTCGCCGGCCCCTGCGCCACCGTGAATTCCTTCGTGTCGATCTTCCCATCATGATAAAAATCGATCGAATACTTCGCCCCAAATCCCAGGTTCGTGATCGTCCGGATCAACGCGTTCTCCACCGGCGGCCACGGCGACGGTATCCGGTCGAACACCTCCTCCGGCGCATCCCCCAGCCGATCCCATGGAAACGCCTCGCTCGCCATCGGGTCGTTCTCGATGTGCACGTCTATCGGAAACTCCGTGTCCGGCGCGTGCAGCCGCAGAATAATCCACCCCGTCTCCACCCCCGCCTTCGCCGCCGGCGATTCCGGATACACATACGTCACCAGCGCCCCGTTCTGCCCGTCACCCGTCTGATCCGATACCCCGTTCGCACGCGACAATTCCGGCGTCAGCGGCTGCAGCTCCACACCCAGCCACGCCAGCCGATTCTCCTCCTCCGCCGTCAGCGGCACGTTCGCCGGATCCATCCCCTCCGGCTTCTTCAACGCCGCCGCCAACGCCGCCCCAGACGTCACCGTCGCCTCCTCCTGCGTGTCCCGATCCCCCATCGTCGCACGCTCCCGCTGCATCACCGGCAACGCCGCCACTTCCCCCCCCGTCCCAAATAAAAATAAATTCTTGTCCTCCCGCGGCGTTTCCACGCACACGCCGCCCTGCCACCCCACGTGAAAATTGAACAGCCGCCGCTCCTGATACGTCGATATCCGCTTGTCCCCCTGCAACTGGATGTCCCCCGCCGCCAGCAACCTCCCCCGCAACTCCCGCGCATCGCTCTCCGACAGCGGCATCACCGCTTCCAGCGGCTTCTCCGTCTTCGCCACAAACGCACCGTAATTCCGCAGCGATCCCGCAAACGTCGCGTCCATCGGCGGATCCGTCGCCAGCCTGATGTGCTCCAGCCGCGCCGTCACCTTCGGCCTTAAATTCGCCAGCACCAGCACCCGCTCCTTGTCGATCGCCACCGCCAACGCATACTGCACCGTCGCATTCTCCGGATCGTTGTTCCCCATCCCCATCATCATCATCTGCCGCGGATCCACATTCTTCGGACTCCGAAAATTCAGCGTCGCACGCACCACCGCCCCGTTCGCCTTCTCCTTCACCTCCGCTATCAGCCCGCTCTCCTCCTCCGCCGACAACGCCGGCCACGCCAGCGGCGAGCCCTTCCACCCATCCACCCCCATCAGCGTCCCCGTCGCCATCCCCACCGCTTCCCCATCCTCCGTCACCACCAGCCCCGCAGGCGGATTGAACAGCTTCTTGCCCCCCACCATCACCAGCGAACCCCCGAACCCATCCACCGTCACCTCCCACCGCGATTCATCATTCTCATGCGACAGCCGCACTACCCAGTACGGCCCCGGTTTGTCCGCGAACGTCAGCCCCTTCACCCCCTCCAGCGGCTTGTCCAGCGTCAGAATCACCGCGTTCCGCTCCTTCGGATATGCCGAAATCTTCGCCCCGATCTCCGCCCCGCCAGCCGCATCATCCAGCCGCCGCACCCCAATCGATTGGATAAACCGCGGATGAATCTGCAAATCCCGCATCACCACGTGCGTCCCATCGATCGCATACCCCGACACCTCCACAGGCCGCTCGTCATGCACCGCCGTATCCACCAGATCCGCCGAATCCACGCTCCCGCCGCTCGGCGCATCCCCCCGATCAAACTTCAGCGCCACGTCCACCACCACCAGCGACGGCCTCACCGCCTCCGCCATCTTCGCCTGCTTCGCCAACTCCTCCGACGGATTCTCCTGCGCCGCCTTCGTCACCACCACCGCCGGCGCCCCCGACTGCCCAAACGCCGCCCCCGCCGCCATCACCACCGCCATCGCCATCACCGCACACTTCATACCAACCCATCCTCTCAATCCCCCACCCTGAAATCCTCAACCATCGGTGTCCATCCGCGTCCATCGGCGGCCCCTTCCCGCTCCATTCAATCCCATCACGTCCATTCGTGTAAATTCGTGTCCATTCGTGGACAATTCCCGTCGTCCGTCTTCTTTCGTGTTTTTCGTGCCTTTCGTGGCCATTGACATCCGTCACTGCTTCGAATAATCCCGCGACAAATCCAACACCACCTGCCGCAACAACCCGTTCCGCAAAATCGTCACCACCACCTGTGGCTTCTGGTCGATCGCCTTCACCGTCTTCTCATGCGCCTTCTCCACATCCTCCAGCGACGCCACCGGCATGCTGTCCACCTTCAACACAATGTCGTTCTGTTGCAGCCCCGCATTCTCCGCGTTCCCCGGATCCTTCACCCCAAACACAAACACCCCCTCCTTCCGCTGAAAATACAAATCCGGATTGTCGAACTGGTTGATCGTCTTCACCGTGCAGTCCCACCGCGATAGCGCCAGCTCCTGCCCCTCCACCTGCCCCTTCTCCCGCGGCGTGATCTCCACCGTCATCGGCGCGTCCCCACGCTGAATCTGCAGCGTCGCCGGCTTGTCCTTCGGCAACGTCCCCAGCAGCCGCCGCACCTCCGGCAAATCCTCATCCGTCAACGCCGCCACCGCCGTCCCGTTGATCTTCAAAATCCGGTCCCGTGGCTGCAAGCCCGCATGCCGCGCCGGCGAATCCGGATCCGTATCCGCCACGATCACCCCCTCGTTCCCGTCAAAATACATGTTCCGATTGAAATCCTTCAATGGCTGCAACTGCAACCCCGTCCACGACCAGTCCACTTTCCCAGACGCCCGTATCTGCGCGATCACCGGCTGGATCGTCTCCGATGGCACCGCGAACCCCAGGTCCCCGCCCTCCATGATCCCCCGCGTGTTCACTCCGATGATCTCCCCATCCGTGTTCACCAGCGGACCCCCCGAATTCCCCGGCGAAATCGACGCGTCCGTCTGCATCCACGCCGAATACTCGCTCGTGTCCGGCAAATACCGCTTCGTGCACGAAATGATCCCCAGCGACACCGACCGCGACAGCCCCCACGGTGCCCCCATCGCCATCACGAAATCCCCCTCCTGCATCTTCGACGAATCCCCGAACCGCGCATACGGAAACGGCGACGATCCCGGATTCGCAGGCTTCCCCGACGCATCCACCAGCTGCAAAAGCGCCAGGTCCGTGTCCTTGTCCGACCCGATCACCTTCGCGTCATACGCCCGCCCGTCATACAGCAAGCACCGCAGCTCCACCGCCTTGTCGATCACATGCCAATTCGTCAATATCTGCCCGCCCGCCGAAATGATCGCACCCGATCCCGCCACCTCCCGGTTCGCCTTCTCGCCCCCCGTCAAATCCTGCTGCACGCACTTGATGAACACCACCGCCGGAAACACCTTCGCCTTCGCCCCGTTGATGATCTTCCGAAAATCCTGCTCCGACGCCGTATCCGCCGCCAGCAGCGCCCGCGCCCCCGGCGACCCACCCGCTCCACCGCCGCTCCCATTCCGCCCCGCCCCTGAAAGCGGCGTCGGCGGCACCGGCTGCGGCTTGGGCACCGAACACCCCGCCAACAACGCCCCCATCATCACCAGCCCAAACCGCGTCGCTCTTGCCATAACCATTCCCATCCTTCGGAGTTGCCTGAAGCCTATCGGGGATTCCCCATTTCTCAAAACATAAATCCGGGGCAGTGGCATTGGCGTCCCGCCAATGTCGGCCCGCAGGCCGAATGGCGGGGCCGCGTCCCATGCCCAGGGAAGGGCCCCTGGAGAATCCACGCCCCTCCCCATACTTGCATCCCGCCCCCCAAAAGCGGAAACTCGCCCCCAATGAGTGGGAAGCTCGCCAAAGAAATTTACCGCCTCAACCCCTTCGACTGCCTCGAACAGGAAGTCTCCCTCAACATCCTGCGCACCGCTGACTTCCTCCTCCGCGGACTCGAGGAATTCCTCAAACCCTTCGGCCTCTCCACCGTCCAGTTCAACGTCCTCCGCATCCTCCGAGGTGCCGGCGACTCCGGTATGCCCTGCAAAGCCATCGCCGAACACATGATCACCCGCGACCCCGACGTCACCCGCCTCCTCGACCGCCTCGCCGCCCGGGGCCTCATCCTCCGCACTCGCGATTCCCGCGATCGCCGCGTCGTCGCCTCCCGCATCACCCCCGAAGGCCTCGCTCTCCTCAAAAAACTCGACAACCCCCTCCTCGCCTTCCACCGCCAGCAACTCGCCCACGTCCCCCCCGACCACCTCCGCACCGCCATCGACCTCATGGAAGAATTCCGCTCTGCGGACCCCTCCCCCCTTTGACGCGAATTGCACTGGGGCGAAACCCTCCCCCCCCAAACTCAAAGCCCGGCGTCTGCGACGCCGTGGGTCGTTTTGACGGACTGGCGAATCTCGGGTTAATCTACCGATCTAACTGAACGTTATCCCGCGTTCTTCTCATGCACGGAGAGAGCTATGAACCTCGCGGCAAAACTGGCGGCGGTCTGTCTGGGCGCAACTTTCATCCTCGGCACAGCGGCCTGCCAATCCACCCACGACACCATGCGCCCTGACATGGACAAAATTGAACCCGGTGAGCACGGCCTCCAATCCGCCGACCTCCGCCAGATGACCAGCAAAATGGCCCCTGACCTCCTCCAGATCCCCGAAATCGTCAACAATCCCTACCGCATCACCGTCGTCGTCAAAGGTGCCCAGAACAAAACCGAAGACATGCCCGGCCACAACATGGACATCTTCGTCGCCCGTCTCGCCGGCCTCCTCAATTCCTCCCAGGCCCGCGACCGCATCCAGTTCGTCGAAGAACGCGCCACCCTCGAAAACTTCCAGCAGCAGGAACTCGGCAGCAACGCCCCCAACTTCGAAGACCAGAGCCGCACCGGCCAGCCCGCCCCCGACGCCCGCATCAAACCCCAATATGCCCTCTACGCCACCATCCGCAGCATGGACAACGGCAAGACCACCTACTACCTCTGCCAGTTCCAGCTTACCGACCTCCGCACCGGTGCCATCGCCTGGCAAAATCAATACGAAACCCGCACCCTGAACTGATCTCCGCGCCCAGCGAACCCACCAGGACATGGATGGCTCTACGAGGTAACGGATGATGAAACCCACGACGCTTCTATTGGCAGGTGCGCTCGCCGCAACTGGCGCTGCGTTCAGCGGCTGCTCCGGCCCCGCCGTCAACCCCAACGCCCAGACCACCTTCCTCACCTCCGATGACATGCAGGCCATGACCGACCAGATGGCTCAGTCCATCATCGCCGATCCCTACATCCAGCAGGCCGCACAATCCGGCCCGCTCAAAATCGTCATCAAGCCCGTCCAGAACGAAACCAACGAAATCATCCGCGACAACCGCAAGGAACTCTTCGTCGCCCGCCTCCAGGGCCTTCTCGCCAAACAACCCCAGCTCCGCGACCGCTTCGTCTGGGTCATCAACAAAGAGGACTACGACAAGCTCCGCTCCGAAGAAATCCCCGACAGCCAGCTCGGCCCCGATGAAACCCGCATCGCCCCCGATTACGCGCTCTACGCCACCTTCCTCGCCGACACCAACGTCACCCGCAAGCAGCGCTCCGATTACTACCTCTGCCAGTACAAGCTCACACGCCTCAGCGGCAACACCGCCGGCGCCGAGCTCTGGACCGGCCAGTACGAAACCAAGAAACAGATCAAGAAGGGTCTGTTGGACTGACCTTCTCACTCAAACACGGAAGTTGGAGATTCGGATGCGCGAGATGTTGGCACGCACCACGGCAGCGGGATTGATGTTGGCGGCAATCGGGGCGGCGGGACTCGGCGGATGCAATCAGACGCCCGCCCGGGCGCGCGACGCAATCCTCTTCTACCATGAAGGCAACTTCCCCCAGGCCGCCGCCGTCATTCAGCCCGCCGCCGCCAAAAAAGACGAAAACTACGTCCTCGACAACTGCCGCTACGGAAGCTGCACCCTCGCCGCGGGCCAGCTCGCCAACGCCGAAAACGCCTTCATGAACGCTTACCAGGTCATGAACAGCACCCACGTTAACGACTCCGGACGCACCCTCGGCGCCACCGTCGTCTTCGAAGGCGTCAAAGTCTGGACCGGCGAACCCTTCGAACGCGCCATGGCCCACTACTACCTCGGCCTCGTCTTCCTCATCCAGCACGACTACGAGAACGCCCGCGCCGCCTTCCAAAATTCCCTCTTCGATCTCAACGCCTACGCCGACAAGGACAACCTCCAGAGCGTCCAGAAAAAACAATCCGACTTCGCCCTGGGCTACTTCGGCCTCGGCTTCTGTTATCTCCGCCTCAACCGCCCCGACCTCGCCCAACAAAACTTCGACCTCGCCGTCAAAGTCAATCCCGCCATGGCCAACGTCGTCGCGCAGGCAAGGCAGCCCGGCGTCAACACCCTCATTTTCGTTGACAGCGGTTGGGGTCCCGTCCGCGCCCCCAAAGGCTGGTACAACGAAGAATCCGCCTTCGGCCCGACTCCCGCCGAAGCGGGCCCCGTCCCGCCCGTCATCGCCTACGTCGACGGCCGCGCCATCACCACTCCCGCCCAAAACGGCGCTTTCGCCATGGTCGACACCCTCGCGATGGCCCAGGAACAGCGCTGGCAGGACATCGATACGATCCGCAAAACCAAAGCTGTGATCGGCACGGGACTTATGGCCGGCGGTGCCGGCGTCGCGGCGTATGGCGCGGAAAAGAAAAACAAAGCCGCCATGTGGGGCGGGCTGGGCGCGGTTGCCGCGGGGGCGCTGCTCGCGGCCAGTTCGCAGGCGGACGTTCGCTACTGGGAAATGCTGCCGCGGACGGTGTATGTGGTGCCGCTGACGCTGCCGCCGGGACCGCATGATGTGATGGTGTATGCCGGCGGGGATCGGAGCGCGCCGATTCATGTGACGGTGCCGCCGGTGACCGGTGGGGCGGCGCCCGGGACGGCGCATCAGGATACGGTGGTGTATTTCCGGCTGCTGGGAGGGAATGGGTGGACTCTGCGGCAAACCAATCCTCGGTTTGGACGGTGAGCGTCTAAATGCTGGGACGGTGGGGGGTTATGGCTGCGTGGCCAGCATTTGTTTGAGTTGGTCGTACTCGGCCATTTTGGCGGGGATGACGTTTCCCTGGTTGTCGAAGAGGGCTTGGCCGGCGTTGTTGGCGGTGGGTTCCCAGATGAAGGTGCCCAGGCCGCGGTGGTCGGGGAGGGCGCGCATGATGGCGTTGGCCTGGAGGGCGTGGGCGTCGACTTCGGCCATGACGAATTTGAGGTTGGGGTAGCGTTTGGCGAGGTCGTCGAAATTGGCTTTCCATTTTTCGGGGGGGCCTTGCCAGCGTTGGTAGCAGGAGAGGCCCAGGACGTCGAAGTGGACGTTGTGGGCGAGGGCGGCGTCGACCCAGCGGACGGTGCCGGGGTTATCGCCGCCGCGGTCGATGTGGAGCATGGTGAGGATTTTGGGGTCGACTTCTTTGACGGCGGAGAGGCCGGCGGTGAGGAGTTGGGCGAGTTGGTCCCAGTTTTTGGTGGAGCCGCCGCCGTTGGGGCCGTCGGTGAGCATGCCGGGGGTGATTTCGTTTCCGACCTGGACCATGTCGGGTTCGGCGCCGGCGTCTTTGAGTTGGGTGACGGCGTCCTTGGTGTAGTCGTGGAGTTTCTGGACGAGGTCGGGGAAGGAGAGATTTTTCCAGGAGGAGGGGGTGAACTGTTTGCCGGGGTCGGCCCAGGAGTCGGAGTAGTGGAAGTCGATGAGGAGGTGGAGACCGGCGGCTTTGATTTGTTTGGCGAAGGCGATGGTGTGGGGGAGGTCGCAGAAGCCCTGGGGGGAGTAGGGGCGGTCGCGCGGGGTGGATTGGGTGGGATCGACGAAGGTGCGGAGGCGGATGTAATTGAAGCCGTGGGATTTGAGGATGGCGAGGATGTCTTGTTGCTGGCCGTTGTCGGAGTAGTGGGCACCGGCGGCTTCGCGCTGGGGGACCCAGGAGATGTCGGCGCCGACGATGTAGGAGGAGTCGGCGGGAGCGGTGGCGGGCGGGGCGGCGGCGGCGGCGCGGACGAGGAGGAGGAAGGAGGAAAGACAAAGGACGAAAGATGCAAGGGTGAGGAGGCGGGTGGTTTTCATGGTTCGCTCCAGTGTGCGGGTGATGAGAGGTGAACGCGGGAGGGGGGAGGGGATTGCGGGGGCGCTGGGGGGTGAAGTCGTCACATCGTGAAGTCGTGAAGTCGGCGACTCGACAGGGCTAGGCGGTTCGGGCGAGGGGGCGGGGGGGGGCGCATTTTCAATTTTCTGTTTTCGATTTTCAATCGGGATGGGCGGGGTGGCGGGGAGGAGGTTGGCGAAGGCGAGGAGTTGGGTGGTGGCGAGGCGTGCGGTGGCGGGGTGATGGGAGCGGGAGAGTTCGAGGAGGCGGGAGATGGCGGATTGGGCGTGGTTTTGGGCGATGAGTTGGAGTTGCTGGGCGAGGAGGGTGGTGCGGAGCTGGCGGTGGGCAGAGTATTGCTGGGAGAGGAGGAGGGCTTCGGCTTCGTCTTTGGAGAGGTCGAGGGTTTCCAACATGTCGTCGAGGCTGGTGGAGGCGTGGGTGAGGTAGTCGAAGAGGGGGCGGAGGGATTTGGGGCGTTGCCGACTTCCCAAGGCCCATTGCCCATTGGGGGTGGTGGAGTGGGTGGTGGATTTTCGCATGGCCTTCTCCCTTTTTGGAACGCTGTCCATAAGAGAGAACGGAAAGGGGGGCGGGAAGGTTCCCAGAAAGTTTGGATTTTGTTCGGATCGGTGTAAAATATTACCCGGTATATAGTTAAGGCGAGCTTCGGACGGGGAGGTAAAGATCGAGAAGTTGGATAGATGGACGTAGACGACGTCTGTCAGCTTATGCCGCACCGAAGAGGGATTCTTGTTGTGGAGTATCACACAGTTCGCCATGGCGTTGGGAAAGGTTGACAGGAGAACGATCGAGCGATTCGAATCGAAACTGACTGTCGGTCAAATAGCGTTCTTCCTGTTCGATGGCGATCCAGCGCCGGCCCTCTCTTTCGGCGGCCTCGCCGGTCGTGTTTGAGCCGGCGAAGGGATCAAGGACGAGGTCGCGGGGCGTGGTGAGGAACCTGGTAAAGAATGTGGGCAATTGGATCGGAAAGCGAGCCGGGTGAGGAGTTCGTCCGGCGTCTTTGCATCGCGACATATAAGAGCCAGTAGCGTCGTTGTTTCCGAATATGAGGATATTCGGGGGTATCGAGCCGCCGCGGTCTCTAAACTTGTTGGTAATAATGTGTCCCGAAGGGCGAGATTTGGCTTTATACCCTTTTCTAAGTATGCGGAGCATGTCCGGACTGTATTCGGTGAGCACGTGCTGGTTGCTGGCTTTTGGAAAGGGGGTTTTAGAAAGCCACCAGATGCATTCGACCGCATCCTTAACGCGAATTTTGCGGACGGTGACCCATTCGGCTGGGGAGGGGAGCTTAGCCGGGTTATACCAGAAGAATTCCTGCGCCAAGAAAAACCCAATTTCACGGCAGAGGCGAAGAAGAAGCTCGAAATGATAAAGCGAACGTGTGGGCTGGCTTGGGGTCCACGCTCCGCCGATGTCAATGACGAAGCTGCCATCATCTCGCAGAACACGGTGGATCTGCTTGGCGAAAGGCAGAAACCATTCGATGTAGTCCCGCTGATCGGCATTGCCGTATTCCTTTTTGAAATGCAATGCGTAGGGGGGCGAGGTAAATGCGAGGTTAACGGAGGAATTCGGCAGGGCTGTCATGAGCTTGGCCGAGTCGCCGAGGTAAGCGGAACCACTCGGGGTTGAGTAGAAGGGGTCTGGGAGGCTGTCGGGCACCGGGTGTCCTTGTCAGAAGGTGGAAATGACGTCAGCAATCGCGGCTTTCCAGGGACCAGTGAGGGTCAATGGTACACACTGCATGATCTTAATCAATTCAGAGTGCTCGGCACGCGCCTCCAGGTCGGAGGCGCGAATGAAGGCGTACTTCCAATCGCGGCTGTGGTTGAAGAGGCAGGCGGCCAGGATATCAAATTCAGTGAACAGGTAACCGCGGGTCGGGGCACCATCTTTGCTGTTCCGGGTCTTTTGGAGTTCTATGCGGTAACCTGGGATGGGTTTGGCGTAGGGTTTACTGCTGCGGACGTTTTTGCATTCGAGCTTGATTTGTTTTCCGCCCCGGACGATCAGGAAGTCAGGTTTTCCATCCTCGTCTTGCCATATATAGGAATCGATCTGGCCTCGTGTGAGCAGGCGTGAGAGTTCCTTTTCGAGGTAGAACTCGGCGAGTTTGCCCTTCACATCGATGATTGCGCGGAATCCGGCTTGGATGGCGCTCAAGATGTCCTCGGCGGGCGCGTTGAGTAGCTCTTCCATCGGATGGCGAGGATTCATTTGCCGCTCCTTGGGAGCGGTTTTAAGAGCGATGCCGGAGGCACGCCCAGCGCCTTGGCGATTTCAGCAATTACCTGAATGGAGGGATTGCGTTCGCCGCGTTCTATTCCGCCGATATAGGTCCAGTGCTTGCTGCAGCGCGCGGCGAGTTCCTCTTGAGTCCACCTCTTTTGAAGGCGCAGGCGGCGGATATGAAATCCTAATGTGTGTTGGATGGCTCCCATGATCCTTAGGAGAACGTGGCCTAGACAATGAGTCTAGAGACGATGAGTATTATGGGCGGCCTTGGGCGACAGCTCGATTAAGGGCGGGCAGTACAGCGGCGTGGGCTTCAGCGGAACAGGGCTTCGAATTTTTCGGGGTCGAGGTGGCGCATGCGGTCGGCGAATACGGTTGACGTAGAACATGTCGGGGTTGAACTTCTGGGCGCGGGCGCGGATGGAGAAGGGGTCAAATTAGAGTTTTTCCAGGGCGGCTTCGAGGGTGGCTTTGATTTGGCGTTTTTCGATGGTGGGGTCGATGTGCTGGATGTATTCGACGGCGGCGAGGTCGTCGCCCCGTTTGCGGTTTTGGCGGGGTTCGAGGGCTTCGACGAGAACCGCTTCGAGGGCGGGGATCAGTTTGGGGGCGGGGTAGGTTTGCGGGAGGGCGGTCAACTCGCCGGCTTCGGACACGGGGAGGAGGCCGAACCAGGAGAAACGGTCCCAGCGTGTGGCGAGGCGGTCGATGGTGTGTTCGTAGAGGCGCGTGCCGAGGGGGCGTTCGGTGGATCGTCCGACGTAGATGACTTCGCGGCCGTCGTAGAGGAGGTAGATTCCGAGCTGTTTGCAGAAATCGACGGGGATGGCGCCGATTTCCTGCATGCCCCAGATTTTGGGGGAGAGTTTCCAGTCGATAGCACCTCGTTTCCAGAACATCCCGAAGGAGGTGATGATGTCGTATTGGGGTTCGTCATCATCGGCGTCCGTCACTTCTGGTGTCAGCTTCAGGGCGATTGACGAGCTACCGGCGGGCGTTTTGCGCAAGGCGAATGTGCCTTTGGCCACGCGGACGTAGGGCGATGCGTCGCCTTTGTGTTTGATCGATTCCGCAATCTGGCCATTGACGGTTGCGGCGGGAGTTGCGCCCATCGTTTTTCGCATGGAGCGTGCCATGATGCGGTCCGTGATTTCCCGGTAATGAAGGGGGGTTTTGGATGAGGACAATACTTTTTCGATGGCCTCATGCCATGTCAGTTCGCGGTTCATGGTCACCCTTCTCGGCGTGGTCTTGTTGCAAGGGATGATACGGTCGGGCGGGGTGGGTTGCGAGATTTTTGTCATGTGTCCGCCGGGGGGGGCGGACAGGCGGCCCGGTGGGCCGGCGCTACACGGGGGGTTTGACGTGCCGTGCGGTAGCGGGGTGGGGAGGGGCGGTTCTGCGACGTGCCGTTAAACGTTGGGGGGCGGGATCGAGATTGGAAGTGTGTGTGTTGGGTGATATTCGGAGTGAGCGGTTGTTGTATGTGAAGGGGGTTTTGTCGGGCGTATTATTTTGCGTTTTATGTGGTGGAGAAGTATGCGGATCCGGGGTTTCGGTATTCGGGGATTGGGGCGTTTTTGTGGTATGCGTGGAAGAGACAAAAATAGTGAATAGTGAATAGTGAATGGTGAATGGTGAATTATTGGGGGCGGGGGAAAGTTATGGAGGTGGTTTGATGGTTTCGCGGGGCGCTGGGGGTGTGCGCTCCGGGGCATCGGTGGGGGGGCGAATAGTGACTGGTAAATAGTGAATAGTGA
>DASZTO010000019.1:0-61123 GCA_035548175.1 Phycisphaerae bacterium
GGGTGCATGTCCGTACTTGCACCCTAAGCGGCGGCTGAATTCAGCCGGCCGCCGCCGACGGCGTGGCGGTGGGGACGGGGGAGATTCCAGTATTTTTCCGCCCGGCCGTCATCGCAGAGATACGCGGCGCGAATCTGCTGCATGGCTTCGACCATCGCCGGCAGCCAGAATTTCTCGCTGCCTTTGATCCGCTGATTGTATTGCTTGATCACCGATTCGACCGGGGCGCTGCTGATGGGAAGCCCCAGCTTGCGATACCGCGGGTAATCCATCCGTGACTGGTTGTTGCTCACGTAACGCACCGCTTCGGCCAACACCCGCCGCGGATCGCCTTCGGCGGCGTCTCTGGGCGCCACCCCCCGTTCGCCCGCGGCCGACTTTAATTCCTGCAAAAGCACGCCGCTCCTGCCCGCCCAGGCCAGCCTCAGCCAGCGCTCATAGCGCGGCCACAGGCCTTTTTCTCCCGCTATCGCCAGGGCGGCGGCATACAGGTAGCCCAGAAGATGCAGGATGTCCAGGATCGCCACAAATCCACTGGCTTGAAAGTGCATCTCAAAGAGCGTCCAGTTACACGCCTGGCCATCGCACACATACGCTTTGCGAGCCGCCAGATCGAGGCTGCGCCGGTGCGCTTCGGCAGCCACCTGCCAGCCAAACTGCTCCCAGTTCAACATCGTCGCCACGGTCGTGCGCACCAGACGCACCGGGCCCTTGCGATGGTTTGGATTCTTGCGCGAAGACTCCTTGCTCCTACGCTTTTTGTTCTTACGCTTTGGCGTCTGTTTGCCGACAGGCGGCTTTTCGCCGCTGCCGCGGGCGTGTATCTGCGCTACCAGCTGCTGAACCTTGGGCGGATCGAGGAACTTGCGCGGCGGCTCGGGCTGCGGATCCTCCTGATGGCTCTGGCTCTTAAGCGTCAGACAACACGCCACGTTGGTCGCCTTCCAGGCGGGCTGATACACCCCCGGCGGCTGATTTTCCTGCCGCGTCTGCACCCGCCCGCTGTCGACCATCACCGCCGCCGCCGCCGGAGCCGCCTTGGGATAATCCCGCGGCAACTGCCGCCGCTGGTAGCTTTCCACCTGCCGATCCCGCTGTGCCGACCATTCCTCTCCCACCCGCCGGCACAATCGCTCCATGTGCTTGGGACTCATCCCCACATCCAGGGATTCCTTTAAATCAAGACTGGCGGCTTTAAAGCAGGCAAATCCCTGGGCCTTATGCACCGCCAGGCGGATGACCGCCGGACTGTACCCTTCGGTCCCCAGTTCCAGATGCTGGTCCAGAGGGAAAAAAAACGACCCGGCAGGTCGTGCATTTCCATTGCTCTCGCGCGAACCGGACTTTGCCGATCCGCGATTGCAGTGCTCTCTCGGGCAGGTCCGCATGCGCAGGAGCCACCGGCGCCCCGGGCAGACCGCATTTGGGACAGCACGGCCGCTGATCATGCTCCGCCGGACGCGCCGCGGGATTCCTGGCCAGACGCGCTTCGAGCAGCAGCCGCGCCAGCAAACGCCCTTCATCGACCGCCCGCTGCTCATGCTGGTCAAAGGTCACAAGCGCCTTATCCCGCATCATCCCCACCCATGCCTGCCGGGATTTCTCCAAAAACGCTGCCAATCCCGCATCCGATTCCGCTCCTGCGGTGCTTTGAAGGAATTCCATTCCTCGCTCCTTTGTCATCCTCGGCCAGCTCCCTTCCTGAGCCCACGGCTACCGCCGCAGCCTGAGTCTCATCATATCAACTTGGACCGATACAAGTACGGACATGCACCCGAAAAAGAGCCCCAACTCGAATGTGCACCGCCCCATCGGCTACAATCAGCGGCTCGCTGTATCGGATGGAGTGCGCGCCATGCGTTTCGTCAAAATGCACGGGATCGGCAACGACTATGTCTACGTCGATGCGTTCTCACAAGCTGTCGACCAGCCCGAAAAGCTGGCCGTCCGCATCGCCGATCGGCACTTCGGCGTCGGCGGCGATGGCCTGATCCTCGTCGCCCCCCCCACCGACGCCGCCCGGGCGCAGGGCGCCACTGTCCGCATGCGCATGTTCAACGCCGACGGCAGCGAATCGGAAATGTGCGGCAACGGCGTGCGCTGCGTCGCGAAGTTCGCGTACGACCGGAACCTCAGCCGGCAGAATCCCATGCGCGTCGAAACCGGCCGCGGGGTGCTGACCGTCGACCTGCGCACCGGAGACGACGGCAAAGTGCGCGAAGTCACCGTCAACATGGGCGCGCCGATCCTCGACCTGCCGAAGATTCCCGTCGATACCCAATGGCTCGGGGCGACCGACAACGTGCGCATCTTCCAGGTGCCCATGGGCACCAGCCTGGGCGTGCGCGCCGTGTTCGTTTCGATGGGCAACCCCCACGCCGTGATCTTTGTCGAGGACGTGCGAGCCGTGGATCTCGAACGGGTGGGACCGGTGCTCGAAAACCACAAGGCGTTTCCCCGGCGGATGAACGTGCATTTCGTGCAGGTGCACTCAGCCCAGGAAGTCACCATGCGCACCTGGGAGCGCGGCAGCGGCGTGACGCTCGCCTGCGGCACCGGCGCTTCCGCGGTATGCGTCGCGGGCGTTCTCGTCGGCAAGACTGACCGCGAGATCACGGCTCACCTGCCCGGCGGCGACCTCCAACTGGAATGGCGCGAGTCCGACGACTGCGTCTACATGACCGGCGCCGCCACCGAGGTTTTCGAGGGCCAATGGCTGCTGTGATCGAGCCCATACACCTTTACTGACGTCAATTCCACAACGCGCAAGCGCGACAGGCGGCGGCAATGATCCTTCTCGCACAGACGAGCATGACGGCGAACACAACCCGCACCGCCTCCTCCGCGCCTCCTTCAGGTCCGGGCTCCGCCACGGGAGCCGCCAGCACCACCACCACCACCAAGACCAACCAATGGGAAGTCAGCGGCACCAATGGGTATCACATCGGACAGGGCTGGGTCAAAATCTATTCGCTCCAGACCGGCCTGTCGGGCGCCTCCACGCTTGCCGGCATGCTCATGGCCACCTGGGTCATCACCCGCATCTTCCGCCGCGTCCTCGACCGCTACCGCCTCATGCGCGTCGTCCGCAACGGCGCCGCCGCCCTCACCGTTTACACCACCCTCTTCGCCCTCCACCCCTACCTCATGGTCGATCCCAAAGACCTCGTCGCCGTCATCATCCATCGGGTCTTCGTCGCCGTCATGCTCCTCGTGGCCATCCGCCTCGTCGACCGGCTGGTGATCATCCCCCTGCTCACCCGCGGCGGGAAAGTCACCCTCTCCAAGTTCATCCATCAGATCATCCTCGTCATCTTCTCCGTCTTCGTCGCCGCGGGATATTGCTCCTGGGCCTTCGGGCTCGATATCTCCAGCTTCCTCGCCGGCTCCGCGGTCATCTCCATCGTCCTGGGCCTCGCGCTGCAGGAGACCCTCGGCAACTTTTTCAGCGGCATGGTCCTGCAGGCCTCACTGCCGTTCCAGGCGGGCGACTGGATCCAGATCGGCGATGTCGAAGGCCGCGTCGTCGAAATGACCTGGCGCGCCGTCACCGTCCAGACCAACGAAGACAACTACGTGCTCATTCCCAACGGCACGGTGGCCAAAGAGCAGATCGTCAACTACCACGCCCCCTCCACTTCCACGGCCCGCTCGGTGGTCATCGGCCTGGAGTATGACCTTCCGCCCAACGACGCCCGCCGCGTCCTGCTTGAAGCCGTCCGCGAAACCGAGGGCGTCCTCGACAAGCCCGAGCCGGTCGTCCTCCTCGACGATTACGCCGATTCGGCCATCAATTACAAGGTAAAATTCTGGATCAACGTTCCGCAGAAACATCGCACGATTGAAAACGCCGTGCGCGTGAACGCCTGGTATCGCCTCAAGCGCGCGGGCTACGGCATTCCCTTTCCCATGCGCACCGTCGAGTTCGTCGACCTCGACAAAAAATCGGCCCGCCAGCGGGAAGAGGCCGAGAAACACCGCCTCACCGCCATCTCGCGCAATCCCCTCTTCGCGAGCCTCAACGAAGAGCAGCGCGCCAAGCTCGCCCGTGACGCCGACGAAATCACCCTGGGCGCCGGCCAGGTCGTCTACCGCCAGGGCGAAACCGGCGACTCCATGTTCCTGCTGCTGGACGGCTCCGTCGACGTCTTCCTGCAATTGCAGGACGGCCGCCACCTTGATGTCGGAGACATCGACGCGGGCAGTTTTTTCGGCGAGCTTTCGGTGATGACCGGCGCCCCGCGTCCCCGCACCATCCGCGCCAAAAGCGACATCCGCGCCCTCGAGATCACCGGCCGCCACCTGCAGGAACTTTTCGCCAGCGACCCGACCCTCATGGAGCGCATCTCGGCGGTCATCGCGCGCCGCGAAACCGAGCAAGCCGAGCAGGCCCGCAAGCTCGGCGAAAGGCCCGCCGCCGCCAGCCAGTCGGCCACCCAGCACTCCGTCCTCGACCGCATGCGCCGCATGTTCACTCTGCGGGGCCGCCCGTAAAAACGAAGCTCCGCTCCATTATTGGACGGCTTCCTTTCTGCTTGGCGCCTCCCGCTGTTTCCTGGTCCCCTACCTGGGCAATTTGGCAAAACCTCTGGCACGCGCCAGCACTATATTGGAAAGTTACACTGGTGACGCGGGACGCAGTGACCGCCGATAACCAACAGCGATGCTTACACAACTGGAGAGCCGTCATGGTCCAGGGCAGGCGTGACTTTTTGATGTGGGGACTTGCATGCGCCATTGTCGGCAGGGGAAACCCGGCACGCCCGCGCCCGGTCGATAGCCTTGGGGTGGAGGCTCTCGAGGGCCGACTCAACTTATCGACTCTCGCAGGCGCTGAGCCCGTCGCCAGCGCTCACTCCGCTACCCTCCGCACCGCCAAGCCCGTCCTCACCCTTCAAGCTGCGCTTGGCAGCGGCGACCAACTGGGCTTCTCAGATGTCATCGCCACCAGCGGACAAACCATCCTCCGACGCGGCAGGCCCACGCGCATCTGGCAGAGCGCGGACAATCAAACGCTCGTTCCCGCTGCCATCATCAGCCCGAACGCCACCCCCTCGGTGCAGCCCTCAACGCCTGCGCCGCCCGCTGCCCCGACCACGCCGGCGTCGCCCGGCATCACGCCCGCCACGGATCCGCTGGCCACCTTGCGCGCGCAGCTCCATGGCGATGGGGTGCATGATGACAGCGCCACCATTCAGGCCATGATCTCTGCCGCTTACACTCAGGGGCTGCACACGATCACGCTGCCGGCGGGCGTTTTCGTGCTCGACAAAACGCTCTGGTTCTATGGCAGTTCCGTTACCCTTGCGGGCCAGGGGGCCAGCACCGTTCTCGACGTCGCCAATCACCACGATGGTCTTGGAAACGATGGCTGGGCGCTTCGCATCGCGCCGCAGTTCGACAACACGCTCTACATGGCCACCCAAGCGGTAACCGGCGACACCATCACCCTGCGGGGCCAGGCCAACGTTCAAGCCGGAGAAATGCTCTTCCTGACCAATGGCCGTGGAAGCATGTCCCTCGTCGAACAGAAGCTCGGCGGTTCCCTGACCCAATCAGCGGACTTCAACGAGCTCGCCCCGGACGAATATGTCCAGGTGACTTCCGTCAGCACTGACGCCTCCGGAAACACCGTCGTGAAACTCACCAAAAACGTCGTCGGCGCCAACGATTACTTCAACGTCGCCCCCGCCAACGTCGTCAGCGACCGCTACCTCCACATCTCACGCCTTGTTAAGCCCGCCGATCACCTCACCGTTTCTGACCTGGCCATCCAGTTCAGCGATCCCAAAGCCGATGTGTCGCTCTTCACCTTCTACACCACCTACACGACGATCAAAAACATTACCCTTCTCGATTCCCCAGCGGTCAACGGAACGGGCACCGCCAGCGGTGGTTTCTGGTCCGAAGGTTCCGAATGGACCACCTTCGACAATATCCACGTGCCTCAAGCCCCTATCGAACTCAATTCCTGCCGCTTCGCCACCATCACCAACTGCACCGCTTCCCGCGTGGCGCTCGAAGAAGCCACGACCGACAGTCTCATCTCCCACAACACCTTCACCACCACCACCAACGTGTCCATCCGCACCAATGACATGGGCTGTCAACGCGATACCTTCAGCTATAACACCATGCACGGCGGCGGCCAGAACACTGGCGCCATCGGCATCTGGGAGGGTCTGGATATCACCGTCGAAAACAACACCGTCACCGGACCGTTCAACTCTCTCTGGCTGGGCACCACCCGTGGATGCCAGATTCTCGAAAATATCGCCGGCAGCTTCTCCAACTACAACCCCGTGGGCAACACCATCATCTCCGCCAACAGCTGGCAGAAATAACCGCCCCGCCCCGTGGCTGACTTATGGGTGCACAGGCAGTCCGCCGCCGCAGATCATAATGAGCAGCGCGACCAGCCCCACCGCGATCACCAGCGGCGCCAGCAACGTGCCGGTCACATACCCGTAACGCCGAAATCGTATCGCAACAAACAGCGCCGCGCCGACCACCAGCGCTGGAGGCGCCAGGAACACCGGCGGAAAGCGATAATCGGTGACGACATCAAGACCCCAGCCCGCCGCATAACTGGCCAGCCCGACAATCAGCCCCGCCAACGCCCGCAAAATCACCATCCACCAGCGATTCGTCCCGGGCCTTGGCTCCGATCTGCCATAGTCGAGAGGCGGCGGAAATGTTGGCGGCTGCTCGCTCATCGTCAGGACCTTACATCTCGTCGAGCACCTGAATTCCCAGCAGCTTCTCCAGGCCGATCCGCAGCGTCGTCGCCGCCATGTCGCACAGCCGCAGCCGCGACAGCTTCAGCCCCTCCGTCTCCGCCTTCAGCACCGGACACGATTCAAAGAAGCGCGAAAACGCCCCCGCCAGTTCGTAGAGATACGTGCACAACAGGTGCGGCTTCAAATCCCGCGCCACCGCCTCCACCACCGCCGGAAAACTCAGCAGCTTCTTGGCCAGCGCCATCTCGTTCTCGTGATCCAGCAATAGCGCCGCCTTCGCCGCCCGCACCGCCGCCGGCGTCGTGCCGCCCTTGCGGTAGATCGACTGAATCCGCGTGTACTGCATCTGCAGATAAGGCCCGGTGTTGCCCTCCAGCGACAGCATGCGGTCCCAGTCGAAAATGTAATCCGTCGTCCGGTCCTGCCGGAGGTCCGCGTACTTCACCGCCCCGATGCCCACCGCCCGGTTCACTTCCGCGCGCTTCTCGGCCGATAGCTCCGCGCCGCGCGCCGCATCCACCTGCCCCGCACGCTCGATCGCTTCCGTCAGCAAATCCCGCAACTTCGGCGTGTCGCCCGAGCGCGTCTTGAACGGCCGGTTGTCCTGCCCCAGCATCTTGCCGAACGGCGCATGCTCCAGCGCCACCTTATGATGCGTGTGCGGATGAATATCCCACTGCGCCGCGCGGAATGTGTCGAAGAGCATCGCGAAATGCTGCGACTGCCGCGCATCGACCAGGTACACCACCCGGTCCGCATGCCAGTCGCCCGTTAGCGGCTTCTGCTCCTCCGCCGTCTCCTTGTGCTCCTGCACGCGGAAATACAGCGCCGCCAGATCCGTCGCCGAATAGGGGTATCCCCCATCCCGCTTCTGAATCATCATCGGCAGCGGCTGCTTGTCCTTCCCCACATACCCCGGCAAAAACACGCAAAACGCCCCATGCGAATAGGCCGCAAACGCCTTGTGGATCACCCGAGGCTCACTCGCCTCCTCCACCCGGTGACCCGCATCCTGCGTCTCCGGCAGCCCATTCGCATCCGGCGGCTCATGGCCGATCAGATCTTCCACCGTCTCCGCCGCCGTCCCCGCCAGCTCCGCCACCTCGGACCCCTCGCCCCCAAACTCCAGCGTCTGCTTCACACGATCCACGATCCGCGGCAGCCGGACTCCGTAAAACGATTCCCCGCGCTCGTCCGCATCGGTCAGCGTGACATTCAGCAGTTTATAAACTTCCGTGTAATGCCGATGCGTTTCCGCGCGCATCCGATTCCACAACGCCACCGCCTCCGCCTGCCCCGATTGCAGCTCCACCACCGTCTTGCGCGCCTGCTCCGCAAACGCCCCGTCCGCCTTGAACTTCTCCGTCGCCTCCTTGTAATAACGATCCAGATCCTCAATCGTCAGCGCATTTCCCGCATCCGCCGCGCCGATCATCCGCAGGTGGTGAATGATCATCCCAAACTGCGTGCCGAAGTCCCCGATGTGATTCTGCCGCACCACCTGGTGTCCGAGAAACTCGAACGTCCGCGCCAGCGTGTCCCCGATGATTGTCGAACGCAGATGCCCCACATGCATCTGCTTGGCGACGTTCGGCCCGGAATAATCGATCACCACCGTCTGCGGGTGCGCCGTCGTCGCCACCCCCGCCCGGTCTGCCTCCCCCACCGCAAACGCCTCCCCCAGCGCCCGCACCACAAACTCACGCTTCAGCCGCAAATTGATAAACCCCGGGCCCGCGATCTGCGGCGGCTCGCAGACATCGTCCACATTCAGATTATTCACCAGCGCGGCCGCCACCTCGCGCGGCGACTGCCCCACGCGCTTCGCCAGCGGCATCGCCACATTGCTCTGAAAATCCGCATGCCGCGGATCCGCCGATTTGATCAGCGGGTCGGTGATATTCTCCGCCCCAAATGCCAAACCCATCGCGGTGGAAAAACGCTGGCGGAGAAGCTCTTCAATCGACGTCACGGCAGCCTCAGAAAGGGGTCTTAAAAACGCAGAACTGCCATCGTAACGTGCGTGAATCGCGCCGAAAAGCAACACGCAATCATCATGGCATACGATCGCCGCCTGCGGCTTTCAGCGGCCGCGCATGCAGCCGGTGCAGCTTGCGCGATCGCGGATCGACCACGATTCCCGTGTTCTCCAGCGCCACGACGCCCAGAATCGGCTCGCTGTCCTCCGGCCCGAAAATGATCTGCGCCACCGTCTGCTCTCCCATGAAACGCAACCGGGCAAACCCGTACTGCATCTCGATCGCGCTGCCATCCCCCCGCTCGTAGATACCCTTCCCCTCCGGCTTGATCCCCGCCTTTTTCAAATTGCTTGCAGCCGCCATGCAATCAATGGCCCCCGTGTCGACGAGGAATTCTCCCTCGAACCCCTTGCCTTTGCCGGAAACTTCTTTGACCTGCACGGTCACGTGCGTCGCGCCCATCGTCCAATCCTTTTCAACGCAACCGGAAGGATTTTGATCTGCCCGCGCTTGGATTTCCCCACGGCCCTCCTACGACAGCAGCACCTGCAAATCGTCCACTGTCAGGTTCGACAACAGCGCGTTGTCTTCCGACAGGATCGCATCGGCGAGGTCGCGCTTGGTCTGCTGCAATTGCAACACCTTCTCCTCCACCGTCCCCTTGGCGATCAGGCGATACGCAAACACGTGGCGCGTCTGGCCGATCCGGTGCGCGCGGTCGATCGCCTGCGCCTCCACCGCCGGGTTCCACCACGGATCCAGCAGGAACACGTAATCCGCGCCCGTCAGATTCAGCCCCAGGCCGCCCGCCTTCAGCGAGATCAAAAACAGCTTCGTGTCCGGATCGTTCTGGAACTGCTCCACCGGGCTCTTGCGATCCCGCGTCTTGCCGTCCAGATAGGCATACCGCACCGGCCCCTTGGGATTCTCATCCAGCCGCTTGCGCACGATCGCCAGCAAACTCGTGAACTGCGAGAACACCAGGGCCTTGTGCCCCTCGTCGATGATCGCCTCCAGCTGCGTCAGCAGCATCTCCAGCTTCGCGGAAGGTTCGCCCGCGCGCGTCTTGTCGATCAGCCCCGGATGGCACGCCGCCTGGCGCAGCCGCAGCAGCGCCTCGAGCACCTGCATCTTGTTCGCCCCCGCGCCCGCCGGCTTCCCGTTCGCCCCGGGCGCGCCCAGCAGCGACTGCCGGTAATGATCCCGCAGCTCGTCATACAACGTCCGCTGCGCATCATCCAGCTCGCAGTAAATCGTCTGCTCCGTGCACGGTGGAAGGTCCTGCGCCACCTGCTCCTTCGTCCGCCGCAAAATGAACGGCCGCAGCGCCCGCGCCAGCAATTGCCGCGGCGATTCCTCCGCTTCCTCTTCCCCCGCCACCGCCGCCTCCGCCGCTTTCCCCGCCTCTTCGCCGCCCTCCGAACCGGCCGCAGCGCCCCCCGCCTCCGCCTTTTTCGCCGGCTGGAAGCGTGTATCGAACACCGCCGCCGCGCCCAGCATCCCCGGATTCAAAAACTCAAACAGGCTCCACAACTCCCCCAGGTGATTCTGCACCGGCGTGCCCGATAGCGCCAGCCGATGGTCCGCCTGCAGCAGCCGCACCGCTTTCGCCGATTCCGTCTGCGCATTCTTGATCGCCTGCGCCTCATCCAGAATCGCGTAGTCGAACCGGTAATCCTTCAAGAACGCCACATCCGACCGCAGCGTCCCATACGTCGTCAAAATGATGTCCGCATCCGCGAACCGCTCCGTCGATCGCACGCGCCCCGGGCCCGTGTGATCCAGAATCCGCAGCCCCGGCGCAAACCGCGCCGCCTCCTCACGCCAGTTGAACACCAGCGACCGCGGCGCCACCACCAGCGACGGCTTCACCGCCTCACCCGCCTTCCGATTCCGCGACGCCAGCAGCGCCAACACCTGTATCGTCTTGCCCAGCCCCATGTCGTCCGCCAGGCAGCCGCCGAACGAAAATTGCCGCAGGAACGAGAACCACCCCAGACCCTCCTGCTGATAGGGTCGCAGCGTTCCTGAGAATGTCGTCGGCGCCTGCAGCGGCGTCACCCCGACGAACTGCCGAAGCTGCGACCGCAGCGCCGCGAAGGGCGCATCCACCGACGCATGCGGCTGCGATTCCAGCAGCACATCCAGCATCCCCGCCTGCGCCTTGGAAAAACGCAGCGCCTCCTCCCCGGATTCCGTCTTCACCGCCGTCGCCGACTGCACGAACACGCCATACTTCGCCAGCCATTCCTCCGGCAGCACCCCGAATGTCCCATCCGCCAGCTTGATCAGGTGCTCCCCCTTCCGCGCCGCCGCCAACAATCGCGGCAACGGCACCACCTGATCCCCGAACTGCACCGATCCCGACAGATCAAACCAATCAATCCCCGACGCCACGTTTACCCGGAAGTCCGTCGCCGCCCGATACAGCTTCCCCTCCGCCTCCACCAGCCACCCCTCCCGAATCAGCGACGGCACCACCGACGGCAGCAACCGCGGCGGCAACTCATGGTGCGTCTCTCCCGTCTCCGGATCGCTCACCATGCGGAATCCCAGCGCCTTGAGCAGCGCCAGCGCCCGCGCCTCCGCACGCTTATCCCGCAAAATCATTTTCCGCCCCGCCGCATCGTACGCCCCCGCCGAGTTCGCCAGCGCATCGATCGGCCCGCCGTCGTAATCAAACAGCAGCGCCGCCATCACCCGCTCATCAAACTTCGACGCAAACGCCCCCGCACCTCCCCGCGCCGGACGCCGCAGCACCAGCCGCGGACGCGGACTCCCCTGCAACCGCTCGAATTGCAATTCCTCCGGCAAATCGAACGGCGGAATGTCCGGCAGCGTCGCCACCTGTCGCAGAAATTCATGCGCGTCCGCCTTGGGCACGTGCAGCGGACCGCGCGACGCAAACAGCGTCATCCACTGCAATCCCCCAGACAAATGCGCCCGCGCCACCCGGTTGTGCACAAACGCAAGGCCCCCAGGCTGCTCCGCCGACAACGTCCGCGCCGGTTCCGCCAGCAATTGCACCGCCGACAGCGGCAACACCTGCGGGGCCGCCTCCGCCGTCGCCCCCGGCCGCCGCAAATGGCCCGTCAACGTGTAATGCTTCCCATCCTCATGCGGCGTGATCCGCACCAGAAATTCCCACGCCGGCCCATCGTCCCACGCCAGCGGCGCCGGCTCCGCCAACGCCTGCAACCGCAGCCGCGCACGCCCCGTCTCGCACATCCGCCGCAGCAAATCGATCCCCACCAATCCCCGCAACGCACATTGCTTTTCGCCCCCGCCTGACGCCCCATTCGTCATCGGCGCGTCCGAACCCGGATGCTCCGTATAAATCCGCGATCCCACCAGCCGCGCCAGAATATCCCGGTCCGTCTCATCCGAAAACGTGTCGATCTCATCCGCATCCAGCCGGAACGGAACCCCCTTTGTCCATCCGCCGCCGCCCCCGCTCGGCCCGCTCCCGTTCATCCCGCGCATCCGACCCTTCTTCTGATGCCGCGATTGCAACTCCACGATGATCGCCGCCCCGCCGCCGCCCCCGGCCAGCGCCAGCTCCTGCGTCTCCGGCACGTCCACCACATACAGCGCCTGCCGCGGCAATCCCGCCGCCACCGCCGGATGCGCCGCGCTCCGCCGCGACGACGCCTGCGCTATCGACGCCAGATGAATCTTCCACCCCGGCCGCGCCGGCCACGCATTCGCCGACCGCCGCGCACCGTTCGCCCCCGCACCCGCCCGATGAAGCATCGGATGCGTGTGCGCTTCTTCCAGCGCCCGGAACGCCCCCGACCGATCCGCCAGCAACACTGTCGCCCACAAATGCGGACACACAAACCCCGCCGCCCGCGTCTCGCACGAGCAGATCGCGTTGAACTCATTGGTCCCCCACTCCAGCCGCGTGTCGTAATGCTCCTGGTCCAGCACGAACCCATGCACGCTCGTCCGCGACGTCTTCACCAGCAGCGCATCGCCATTGGCGATCAGCATCTTCGCCGTCGCGTCCACCTGCGGCGTCACATCCTGCGACAGCACCTCCGCCAGCCGCGCGCGCGGTTGCTCCGGCAAGGGGGCGTCCGTTGAAAGGATCTCTGGGGTGTCCGTCATCTCACTCGATGGGTTGGGGTCCCGCTCGCGGCGCGCGCCAACCGCCGCCGCCGCTCCCGCGGGCCGCTACATGCTCGCTTCCTGCGCCACCACGGCATCGTAAATCTGCTGGCTGCTCGTCGCCGCTCGCATCGCCTGCCGAAATGCATCCACATTCATCAATCGCGAAATCCGCGCCAACGCCTGGATATGCGGACCCGTCTGGTCCGGCGGCGACGCCAGCAGCACGATCAAATTCACCGGCCGCCCGTCGATCGATTCAAAATCGATCGGCGCCGCCGGCTTCCCGATCGCCACCACCAGATGGTCCACCCCCGTGCACTTCCCGTGCGGTATCGCCAGACCGTTCCCTATCCCCGTCGTCCGCGTCGCCTCCCGCTCCAGCACGCTGTTCAGCAGCACCTGCTGGTCCTTCACTTCCTTCGCCTCCGCCAGCACCGACACCAGCTCCGCTATCGCGTCCTTCTTGGTCGTCGACACCAGCGGAACCTTGATGTCCTGTAGTTTCAGGATGTCCGTGAGCCGCATAGCGCACTCCGAAGAGACCGACATGGCCGAGGAACCCGAAACACCCGGCGCAAAACCGAAGCAGGGTAGTTTAGATCACCGCCAAAACGCATTCAAGGCTTTTCGCTCCCTGCGCCCCTCCCGGGCCCCTCCCGGCGCCAAAATCGCCCCGGCGCCTCCTCCTTTCGCTTTTCCGTGAATCAACCTCCCCCCGGTGGCGTCTTTCCACCAACGCCGCAACCCGCCCCCTTCCAATAGGCACGCCCCCCGCCCATCGGCTACGATTCTCTCATCCACAACACCTCCATCGGCGCCAGCGCAGGAGCACTCATGAGCGAAGACGATCGCACCATCCCCCTCGCCGACGAAGTTCGCGCCCCCGCCCAAAAGCCATCGGCCCCCGTCCAGCCGCCGCCCCTCCCCACAACCCCACGCCCCGCTCCCGCCGCCGCCGCCCCCCCCCAACGCCCCGCCCCCCAGCCCGCTCCCGGAAACGGCGCCCCCGTCTCCCCCGCTCAGGCCGCCGCCGCCGCCACAGACCTCCAGGCCGTCGAATTCCTCAACCGCGCCTACAGGCAAATGTCCGAGCAACTCTCACGCGTCATCGTCGGCCAATCCGACGCCATCGAACAGGTCCTCACCGCCATGTTCTGCCAGGGACACATCCTCCTCGTCGGCGTCCCAGGTCTCGCCAAAACGCTCCTCGTCAAAACCATCGCCGATGTCCTTCACCTCTCGTTCAAACGCGTCCAGTTCACCCCCGACCTCATGCCCTCCGACATCACCGGCACCGATGTCCTCGAAGAAGACCGCACCACCGGCAAACGCGCCTTCCGCTTCGTCAAGGGGCCCCTCTTCGCCAACATGCTCCTCGCCGACGAAATCAACCGCACGCCCCCAAAAACCCAGGCCGCCCTCCTCGAAGCCATGCAGGAACATCGCGTCACCGCCGGCGAAAACACCTACGACCTCCCCCAGCCCTTTTTCGTCCTCGCCACTCAGAACCCCATCGAACAGGAAGGCACTTATCCCCTTCCCGAGGCGCAATTGGACCGCTTCATGTTCATGACCGTCATGCGCTACCCCTCCGCCGAAGAGGAAATCCGCATCATGAAACAAACCACCGGCAGCTACAAAGGACAGGTCGCCCGCCTCCTCGACGGCCCGGCCATCATGAAACTCCAGGAAATCGTCCGCCGCGTCCCCGTCGCCGAGCACGTCTACGCCTACGCCCGCGACCTCGTCCGCGCCACCCGCCCCCAGGAGTCCGGCACCCCCGCCTTCATCAACGAACTCGTCCAATGGGGCGCAGGCCCCCGCGCCTCCATATACCTCATCCTCGCCGGAAAAGCCCGCGCCATCCTCAACGGCCGCGTCCACGTCACCACCGAAGACATCCAGAAAATGGCCCACCCCATCCTCCGCCACCGCATCCTCCCCACCTTCTCCGCCGAAGCCGCCGCCATGACCAGCGACAAAATCATCGACCGCCTCCTTACCGAAGTCCCCCGAGCGAAAGGATAATCATCACCCGACGGCTTTTGCCACAGAGGCACAGAGACACAGAGAACTCCAGCGAACGCTCTTGGGTGAACGCATGCGAAAATCGGGAAACAAGTGGCCGTTAAATTCGAAACTGTCGAGCAAACGCTCTGATCCCACGAGGCCCAATTGCTCGCGACCTCCAACATCCAGCTTGTCAAAGACGCATCAAACGGATCGTTTACTGAACCCCCACCCCTCCCGTCCCGTCCTCTGTGTCTCTGTGGCAAAAGCCGGGCGATCCGAAGAGGATGAGGTGGGCCTTAAGGCGCGCGAAGCGCACCACATGACCAGCGACAAAATCATCGACCGTCTCCGGCACAAAGTCACAGAGGAACCGACGAAACCTTTTCTTGGGAGGACGCATGAGAAAGAGCAACGTGTTGGTGCGCGAAGATTCCAGCCGCGATCCGCTTTCAGAAGCCGTCATCGGCGCCGCCATTGAAGTGCACCGCCACCTCGGCCCGGGATTGCTCGAATCCGCCTACGAAACCTGCATGGAGTACGAACTCCGTGAACGCGGACTGCTCGTCGCCCGGCAAGTCCCGGTCGCCATTCGCTATAAATCCATACGCATCGCCAATGGCTACAAACTGGACCTGCTCGTCGAGAAAAAGTTGGTCGTCGAACTCAAAGCCGTCGAGCGGGTGCTCTGGCTCCACGAGGCGCAACTCCTCACCTATCTCAAACTCAGCGGAATGCAACGCGGCCTCCTCCTCAACTTCAACACGCCGCTCCTCAAAGATGGGATCAAACGTCTGGTCTACTGATTTCGTACCCGTCTGTCCCTCCCTCTGTGTCTCTGTGCCTCTGTGGCAAAAGCCGAGCGATCCGTGACCACCCTCTCCTCGCCATCACCCACCCGCCTCCTCGACCCCCGCACCCTCGCCGCCGTCTCGCGCATGGAACTCGTCGCCCATCAAGTCATGGACGGCTACATCTCCGGCCTCCACCGCTCCCCCCACATCGGCTTCGCCCTCGATTTCGCCCAGCACCGCCAATACTCCCCCGGCGATGACATCAAACGCATCGATTGGCGCGTCTACGCAAAGGCCGACCGCTACTACATCAAGCAATACGAAGTCACCACCAGCCTCAAGGCCCACCTCATCGTCGATGCCTCCGGCTCCATGCGCTACAAGGGTTCGCATGACGCTCTCTCCAAGTTCCGCTACGCCCAGTTCCTCGCCGCCTGCCTCGCCTACCTCGTCCTCCACCAGCAGGACTCCGCCGGCCTCATCACCTTCGATTCCCAGATCCGCACCTTCATCCCCGCACGCTCCGCCTCCTCACACCTCCTCACCATCACCCGCGCACTCGACAATACCCAGCCCCGCGACGAATCCTCCATCGCCGCCCTCCTCCACGACATCGCCGAACGCCTCGGCCACCGCCAGATGGTCATCCTCATCTCCGATCTCTTCGACAACGCCGACAAACTCCTCGAAGCCTTCCACCACCTCCGCCACCAGCGCCACGAAGTGCTCATCCTCCAGACCCTCGCCGACGACGAACTCACTTTCCCCTTCAAAAAATTCACCCTCTTCGAAAACCTCGAATCCGTCGCCCAGAAAATCCGCCTCGACCCCGTCGCCGCCCGCGCCGCCTACCTCGGCAACCTCCAACGCCACCTCGAAAAACTCCGCCTCGGCTGCGAATCCATGCGCATCAACTACGCCCTCTTCCGCACCAACGAACCGCTCGATAAAGCGCTCACGACCTACCTCGCCCGTAGAATGGGAAGCAGATAAGGAGAACTCAAGGTAATGCGTAAAGAGTAAGCGGCAATCCAGCGGACGGCACTCCCGCCGCCGCGACAGCAAATTACCAATTACTAATTACCAATTACTCCCTCGCCATGTTCCTTATGTCCTCCATCCTCTTCGGCGCCTCTCTCGCCGTCATCCCCCTGATCGTCCACCTCCTCCACCGCCAGAAGACCACCCCCATCGAGTGGGGTGCCATGCAGTTCCTCCTGGAAACGCCGCTCTCCATCCGCCGCCGCCAGCGCATCGATCACTGGCTCCTCATGCTTCTGCGCATGGCCATCCTCGCCCTCCTCGCCCTCATGCTCGCCCGCCCACTCATCCCCCGCGCCAGCATGGCCAAGGCTCCGCCCATGGATGTCGCGGTCGTCATCGATCACTCCCTCTCCATGGGACGCCAGGGTGCCAAGGGAGGCACGCTCTACGACAACGCCGTCGCTTCCACCGAACAGCTCGCCAGGCTCCTCCCGCCCTCCGCCTCCATCAGCATCGTCCTCGCCGAGCACACCCCGCGCCTCATCACCCCCTCCCCCATCGCCCTTCGCGCCTCGTTCACCGGCGGCCCAGGATCCGAATTCTCCAAAACCCTCGCCGACCTCCGCCAACTCAAGCCCGGAACCACCGACGCCAACATCCCCGAAGCCGTCCGCTCCGCCATCGAAGCCGCCACCCACGGACGCAACCAACGCAAAATGGTCATCGTCTGCTCCGACGACCAGCGCTCCAACTGGCTCCCCAACAACGACGCCGCCTGGCGCCTCGCCCTCGGAGATCGCGATACCGAATCCCCCGCCGATACCCCCGTCTATAGCCTCCCCCTCTCCGTCGGCTCCGCCGCCAACGCCACCGTCTCCGGCCTCACCGTCTCCCCCGCTTTCCTCGGCGTCCACCGCCCCGCCATCATCTCCGCCATCGTCGGCAACACCGGCGGCGGCGACCTGCCTCCCATCCCCGTCCGCCTCCTCGTCGATGGCCGCATCGTCGCCCGCCAGCAAACCCCCGCCGCTCTTCCTGCGGGAAAATCCGCCACCGTCCGCTTCGATTACTACTTCCCCGATCCCGGCTCCCACTGGGTCCGCATCGAAGCCGACCTCACCGATGGCCTCGCAGCCGACAACGCCGCCACCGCCGCCGTCACCGTCTCCCCCCGCCTCAACGTCCTTGTCGTCGATGGCCGCCTCACCCCCGGCGCCAGCTACCCCGCCGCCGCTTATCTCACCGCCGCCATGCAGCCTGTCGATCCCTCCATCGATCCCACCGTGATGGTCCTCCCCAAAACCATCAGCGTCTCCGAAATCTCTCACGCCCGCCTCACCGATTACGCCGTCGTCGTGCTGAACGATGTCCCGCGCCTCCCCGCCGAGGAAATCTCCCGCCTCACCGATTACACCCTCCGCGGTAACGGACTCTGGATCATCCTCGGCCCGCGCACCGAACCCTCCTTCCTCACCAACGTGCTCGCGAAATCCCCGCTCCTCCCCGTCCAAGCCGCCGACAAACCGACCCAAGCCCCCGACAACGCTCCCGCCGCCATCGAAGTCAAAGAACCCCAAAACCCCGCCGTCCGCGAAATCACCGATGCCTCCCCCAATCCCTTCGCCGATACCGCTCTCCGTGAATGGTGGCCCCTCAAACTCCTCGGCGCAGGTCCTGGCGGCACCACCGGCGCCGTCCGCACCATCCTCGCCACCACCTCCGGCGATCCCTTCACCACCGAAATGGACCTCGGCAAAAGCGGCGGCCGCGTCGTCACCTGGACCAGCCCCCTCAATGGCTCCTGGAATTTCCTCCACACCTCGCCCCAGGTCGTCCCCCTCGTCCAGGAAACACTCTTCCGCCTCGCCAGCGGTTCCGAAAGCCAACTCCGCCAGGCACAAGCCGGGCAAACCCTCCTCTGGTCCGGCCCCCTCACCCCCGCCGTGGAATCCGCATCCCTCCTCTGTCCCGACGGCCAAACCCGCAACCTCGAAGTCCAGCTCCGCGGCGACAAATACCTCACCACCTTCGGCGGCACCTGGCTCCCCGGCCTCTACGAAATGCACTTCCTCCCCGCCACCATCCCCCAACCCATCTACTACAGCGTCAACATCGATCCCGCCGAACTCGATTTCACCCCCCTCACCGTCGCCGACGTCCGCTGGTTCGAACAACATCATGATGTGAAAGACCGCATCACCAGCGATACCCTCCCCACCGCCCTCGACGCCCAGGCCGGCGGCTACGAACTCTGGGGTCCCCTCGGCCTGCTCCTGCTCGCCTTCCTCATCCTCGAAGTCGCCGTCACCCGCACCCTCACCCGCGAATCCCAAATCTCTCCCGATAAACCCCTCCACGCCGCCCCGCAGTCCGCCCGCCACGCCGAGCCACTGGAGACCCTCTGATGCCCCTCCCGCTCCTCGCCGCCGCCCCCGCGCTCGATATCAACCCGATCTTCCCGCTCTGGCTGCTCATCCCCCTCACCCTCGTCGCCGCCTTCACCGTCGTCTCCCTCTACGCCGGCCAGCGCAAGCTCGTCTCCCCCGCCGCCGCCGCCGGCATCACCCTCGTCCGCCTCCTGCTCGTCCTGCTCCTCGCCGCCCTCTTTCTCCAACCCTCCCTCCGCTGGACCCAGACCCACACCACCGCCGGCACGCTCTGGCTGCTCGTCGATCAAAGCCCCTCCATGCAGTCCCGCGATCCCCAGGCCACCCTCGCCGAACACGTCCGCTGGGCCGAAGGCATGGGACACCTCTCTGATTCCGCGCGTCCCTCCCACCCCGATTACCTCGACGCCCAGCTCACCGCCGTCGCCAGCACCTTCGACTCCCTCCGCCCCGCCGCCGAAATCGCCGCCGCCCGCGCCAAGGAAAGCGAGCTTCAGGATGTCGCCGCCTTCGCCTCGCGCCTCGCCGCCTGGTCGCGCGACGTCTACGCCGCCGAAAAACTCATGGCCGCCGATCCCGAAATCGCCAAATCCGCCGTCCCCGATTCCCTCGATCGCGTCGCCTCCCTCGCCTCCTCCGGCGCTTCGGCCGCCAGAGGCTCCGCCACCCTCCAGGCCGCCTCCGACGCCGTCAACTGGGACGCCCTCCAGACCAACCTCCAACTCGCCCAGGCCGAACTCGCCACCGCCGCCGCCGCCCAGGACGCCCAGTTCTTCCGCGACCACGCACACGACGCCGCCCTCGACACCGCCGCCGCGGATACCTCCAACCTCACCCGCGGCGAGCTTGCCTGGATGGAACTCACCTCCGCCGAAAAACGCACCGGCGCCTCCGCCGCCGACCTCTTCACCAGATACCACGTCCGCCTCGCCGGCTTTTCCGACCGCGCCCAGGCCGGCGGCTCCCTCTCCAAATCCGATTTCTCCGACGCCCTCCGCAACGCGCTCGCTTCCCCCAGCCAATCCGGCGAAGCCCCCGCCGCCACCGAGACCGCGTCCGCCGGCGCAGGCCAATCCACCGACATCGCCGCCGCACTTCGATTCGTCGCCGACCAGATCCCCTCCGACGAATCCGGCGCCGTCGTCATCGTCTCCGACGGACGCCACAACGGCCCCGGCGATCCCACCGAAATCGCCCGCCTCCTCGCCGCCCGCGGCGTCCGCGTCTATGGCCTCCTCGCCGGCTCGCACGAAGTCTCCCCCGACGCCGCCGTCGAACAGGTCGATGCCCCCGAATGGATCTACCAGGACGATACCCTCCGCGCCTCCGCCCTCATCCGCCTCGACGGTCTCGCCGGCAAAGAGGCCAATGTCGAATTCCTCCGCGGAGACCTCCTCCTGGGCACCAAAACCATCCACGCCATGGACAAAGGCGCCCCCTCCAACCAGCACGTCGAACGCGTCGAATTCTCCGACAAGCCCCTCGCCGACGCCTCCGCTTCCGCCGGCACAGGGACCGGGGCGGGCACCCTCGATTACAAAATCCGCGTCCAGCAGCTCCCGGGTGAAGTCAACACCGAAAACAACACCGCCACCTTCCGCGTCGCCATCAAAAAAGACAAGCTCTACGCCCTCTTCATCGACGACCGCCCCCGCTGGGAATACCGCTACCTCGCCTCCTATCTCTCCCGCCCCGAATCTCCCCTCAAAGCCCAAATCGTCCTGCTCTCCCCCGCTCAAATCGCCGGCGTCGAACCCCCGCCGCCCGTCAAAGCCTCGCCCTCGAACCCCCGCCCCGAAGCCCAGATCCTCCCCCAGACCCGCGAAGAATGGGAAGCCTTCGACCTCATCGTCCTCGGCGATGTTCCCCCCGACGCCCTCCCCGTCGCCTCCCAGCGCTACATCGCCTCCGCCGTCCGCGACAAAGGCGCCACCCTCGTCCTCATCGCCGGCCAGAAGTACATGCCCGGCGCTTACGCCGGCATGCCCCTCTCCGAACTCTTCCCTGTCACCCTCAACTCCCAGTTCGATGATGCCGCCATCGCCCGCGACACCCGCGCCGGTTTCCACCCCGGCCTCGCCCCCGAAGGCGCCACCTCCGTCCTCGCGCAGCTCAGCCCCGGCGACTCCGGCGACAACGCCTCCCTCTGGGCCTCCGCCCCCGAATGGTACTGGCACTCCCCCTTCACCCAGGCCAAGCCCGCCGCCTCCGTCCTCTGGGCCATCACCTCCGGCGCCGGCGCTCCCTCCGCCGTTCCCGGTTCCCCGCGCCCCTCCGTCGAATCCTCTCTCGCCGCCGCTCGCCGCAACGTTCTCCTCGCCAGCCTCCCCATCGGCATCGGCAAGTCCCTCTACCTCTCCTCCGACCAATCCTGGCGCCTCCGGCAAGTCTACGGCCAAAACGCCCACGACCGCTTCTGGGGCGAAGTCCTCCGATGGGCCGTCGGCTCCGATCTCCCCGCCGGCGGCAAGTTCATCCGCTTCGGCGCCAGTCAGCCTCGCTATACGCAGGACCAGCCCGTCGTCATCGTCGCCCGCGTCCTCCGTGAAGACCTCACCCCCTACACCGGCCTCCAATTCGCCGCCTCCGCGCAAGCCCTCGCCAAAGACGAACACGGCAATCCCATCCCCGCCCCCGCCAATTCGCCTCACGTCGACGCACCCTTCGTCGAAAGCCCCGAATCCCCCGGCTACTACCGCGCCACCCTCGGCGGCCTCTCCCCCGGGCAGTGGGAAGTCTCCCTCAAAGGCGCCGAAGCCCAGCGCCTCCTCGACGTCGACCCCTCCGTCACCCAGAAAACCCTCGTCGTCACCGTCAACCCCTCCATGGACCTCGAACGCCGCAACATGAACACCGATCCCACCCTCCTCGCCCGCATCGCCCAGGCCGGCGGCGGCTTCTCCGTCGACGCCAACTACGCCGACGTCCTCGCACAGCACCTCCCCGCCGTCGAACGCACCCAAATCTCCTCCCACGAAGCCGGCTTCTTCGCCGACCCCACATCCACCGGCACCAAAATCTCCCACTGGCTCTTCCTCGCCCTCTTCGCCCTCCTCCTCACCACCGAATGGGCCATCCGCAAATCCGCCGGGCTTATCTGAAACGCCTTGCCTCCAATGTTGTGCTATCAATCGGCTTGCTTTTCGCGGAAAGCCTCATCAACGCCTTGCACCCGCGCCTCAATGCCCCGTTTCTTGATCGGAGAATCTTTTGACCGCAATCGCTCCTGAATACAACTCACGAAAGAAACCGAATCCTGTGACGCTCGTCCGACGCTGAGACTTTCACCGGCTTTCGCTCGGAACGGCCATCCACAATGATTTCCAGAATGGCCCGATCGGACCGCTCAAGCAAAACCTGCGGCTTGCGAAGCCGCGCATCAAAAGGTCCGACGTCCGCCAGATCGTACTGCTTATCATGGACATGTAAAATAAGCTGTACCGTCGTCGAGTAGCTGTCGATGGCGACCGCTCCACCCTGTTGATGCTGTTCATCCATCCGGTGCCCTCCGCAAATCCGCCCGATTGATCGTATACATGCGCCTCGTCCGAGTATAATAGGGTGGTCTTGCCTGAACCGGAATAATCCCATGCCTGTCATGAACTCCGACTTCCTTATTCACGCCCCCGACGGCACCCTCGCCGCCGCAATCGACGTGAAAAACCACAAAAGCATGTCACTCCGCATGGCCATCGAGTTGCGCCGCCACAAATGGAGCGAAGGTCTCCTTCCTCCTGCCGACTATTACGTGCTGCTCTCCCAGGATGTCGGCTTCATCTGGGCACACCAGCGCGATGCTGGACCCGACGCCCCGCCAAGCATCGAGTTCTCGACTGCTGCCATCATTGAAAGCTATGTTCCCTCACTGGCAGCCGGTGCCCGCCTCGACAACGCTGCCCTCGAATTAGTCGTCCGCGCGTGGCTCGATGATGTCAACCATCAGGAGCACCATGCTGACGCCGTCGAACAGCAACTCGCACGCATTGGATTTCTTGACGCGATTCGCAATGGAACATGGCTTTGGGAGACCGTGTGATCCGGCTCTACGTGGAATCCAATTTTATTCTCGAACACGTACTCCAGCATGATGAGTCCCCTCATGTCGAAAAAATAATTGCTCTCGCCGAGGAACGTTCGATCGACCTCGCCATTCCTACACTCGCTCTCCTTGAACCGTTCTCCACGGTCACCAATAACGCCAACCGACGCAACAGCCTCTCCAACTCATTCACGCAACAGCTTCGAGCTCGACCGGTCCGTGCCCACGCGCCAGCTCGCTGCCGCGCTCAAACCCCTCATTGAAAGCCTCGTCAGCATTGTGGGTGATGAAACCAGCCGCCTGCAATCCATCGTTTCTCGCCTTTTGCAGTGCGCGCGTTCGCTGCCTTTCACCCAGGCTTGTTTCACACAAGCCCTCAACCTCCGCGGCAACATCGGCCTTTCGCCGTAAGATGCCATCATGCTCGCCTCCGTCATCCTCGACCTCGCTGAATCGCCGCGCACCACCGCCGCCTGCTTCGCGAGCGCCAACTACAAGGACTTCGACGATCCCTCCGTGCTTCAACCCTTGGCAGCCGTAGGCTGCAAGTATTTCCGAGCTTTTCAGCCCACCCTTAATTATATCCAGAGCCTTTTACAACGGTCCTCGCCCACGTAGCCCTCAAACGCCCGCCTCGTTTTTCCTCTCCCGCCTCCACTTGGTTCCCGCGGAACTTCCCCTTCCCCAGCGCGTCTATCCTATATAATGCCCCAAGGCCCGATGGATTCCCCATGACTGCCACCCTCTCACCCCCGCCTCCCAAAACCCCCCCCGCGCCCCCCGTCTCCGAACGCCTCGCCCTCCCCCTCCGCCGCGTCGCCGGCCGCGCTCGCTCCTTCGCCCTCCTCCGCTCCCTCCTCCAACTCTTCGTCCTCCTCGGCTCCATCATCCTCCTCCTCGCCCTTTCCCTGGGCTCTTTCCGCCAGGTCCCCGTTCTCATCGCCATCCTCCTCGCCCTCGCCGCATGGGCCCTCATCCTGATCGGCATCACGCGCATTGCCCGCCGCATCGCCCGCCGCCGCCGCCGCGATCTCGCCGCCGCCGCCTGGCTCGCCGATCAGGCCAACCCCGAAAACCAGGAACGCATCTCCTCCGCCGTCGAAATCTCCCAGGAGCACGACCCCCATTTCCGCGGCTCCCCCGAGCTCGTCGCCGTCCTGCTCCGCCAGGCCGAAAAAGCCGCCGACAAGCTCGTCCTCGCCGACGTCATCTCCGCCAGACAAGTCGCCCGATGGTTCGCCATCGCTTTCCCCGTCGCCCTCGCCTGGGTCGTCCTCCTCGCCGCCCTCGGCCCACGCCTCCAGCTCGGCCTCCGCCGCGGCCTCATGCCCTGGACCGCCGCCAACGCGCTCCCCTCCGCGCTCCTCACCGTCACCCCCGGCAACGCCACCCTCGCCGAAGGCGATTCCCTCACCGTCGACCTCACCGTCAAACCCTCCGCCGATGGTTTCTCCCCCTCCGATACCCCCGTCGATCGCGCCACCCTCATCAAAATCCCCGCCGATCCCAACGCCCCTACCCAATCCATCGAAATGGATCGCACCGGCAGCCAGTCCTTCCGCACCGCCTTCGACAACCTCCAGGAAGCTGACGGCGGCTTCTCCTACAAGATTCAATCCGCCGGCGCCACCGCCGGTCCCTTCACCGTCCGCATCCAGCCCCGCCCCGCCATCACCAACCTCCGCCTCGATTACCACTACCCCGCCTACACCCGCCTCGCCGACCGCACCGACAACGCACGCGATGGCGCCATCGACGCCCTCGTCGGCACCAAAGTCACCCTCTCTCTCGAACCCTCCCTCCCCCTCTCCGCCGCCTCCCCGCCCCGCCTCGATCTCTCCGACAACACCGGCGAACACCCCATCCCCCTCGCCAAGTCCGCCGCCAACCCCCCGCGCTACGCCGCCACCCTCGACATCCAACACAATGGCCAATACCGCATCCGCCTCACCGCCGACAACGGCCTGCAAAATCACGACGACCAGCCCCGCACCATCACCGCCCGCCCCGATGCCCCCCCCACCGTCTCCATCACCGATCCCCCCAACGCCGCCACCCTCAAGGTCCGCCCCGACGACACCATCACCATCCGCTTCGCCGCCTCCGACGACTTCGGCCTCTCCAAACTCGAAGGCCTCCTCCTCGTCGATGAAGGCCTCCCCACACCCACCCCGCTCCCCCTCAACCCCGGCGAACAAAAACACGATGGCTCCTGGACCCTCCATCTCGCCGACATCCTCCGCACCCCCCTCGCCGCCGGCCTCACCCCCAAGCGCGTCTTCTATCAGATCCGCGCCACCGACAATCGCGACCCCGATCCCCAATCCGCCACCAGCGCCCAAGGCGTCCTCGAAATCGACCGCACCGTCGCCCCCCTCGCCCAGCGCCAGGACCAGCAAGCCGTCAAAAACCTCACCGATGCCATTGAGCAAGCCAAAGCCGATCTCCAGCAAGCCAAGCAGGATGAAGCCGCACTCCACGGCCAAAAGCCGCTGACCCCCGAGCAAAAACAAACCGCCGCCGACGCCCAGCAAAAACTCGCGCAAGCCCACGACACCCTCGCCAGCGCCGCCCGATCCGCCACCGGCGATCGCGCCGCCGCTCAAGCCAGAAACATCGCCGACACCGCCGAAGGCCCCGTCAGAAACGCCCAGGACCAGGCCGCCAAAGCCGCCCTCGCCGCGGATCAACCCGCCGACCGCACCGCCAGCGCCGCCGCCGCCGAGAAACAAATCGCCGACGCCCAGTCCCGCCTCGATGCCGCCGAAAAAGCCCTCGGCAACGAAGCCAAACAAGATCCCCTCGCCCATTCCCTCCAAGACCTCGCCAACCGCCAGCAGCAGCTCGCGCAGCAAATGGCCGCCAACCCCAACGACCCCAACCTCCAGGCCCAGCAAAAAGACCTGCAAAAACAGCTCGAACAGGTCATCAAGGATCACCCCGAGCTCCAGCAACCCGCCGCCGCCGCCCACCAGCAGCAGATGGACGCCCTCGCCGATCAAGTCCATCAACTCGAAAACAAACAGCAACCCCTCGCCGACTCCGTCCACACCGCCTCCCAATCCCGCCAGACCCAGCAGTCCATCTCCGATCTTGCCAAAGACCAAGCCGCCCTCAACCGCCAGATCAGCCAGTTCAACCAGCAGCAATCCTCCGCGCTCAAATCCTCGGGTGCCCAGACTCCCGACGACAAGACCCTCTCCCCCATCGTCAAAGACCTCGCGGACAACAAACTCTCCGATGCCGCCAAGGCCCAGCAATCCGCCGGCCAGGAACTCAACGACGCCGCCCAGAAACTCTCCGGTTCCCACAATACCGAATCCCCCGCCGACCGCGCCGCCCAAACCGCCGCCGACGCCAGGTCCGCCAGCCAGCAACTCTCCAAAGACATCGACCGCGCCCAGGCCAATCACAACCCCCCCACCCGTCCCTCCGATCCCGCCAACGAAACCGCCCGCACGCTCGCCAATCAAATCCACCAGGCCGCCCAGGAGCTCCAGCAAAGCAATTCCCCCGACGCCCGCCGCGCCGCCGCCGATGCCGCGAAAGCCGCCGACGCCGCCAAAGCCGACGCCAACGAAGGCAAAGCCAAAGACGCCCAGCAGCAACTCGCAAGCGCCGCCAACCGCCTCGCCGATGCCGCCAAGGCCGCCGGCGGAAATCCCTCCTCAAACGCCAACAACTCCGACGCCGCCAAACAAGCCCAGCAACTCGCCCAAAAGCAACAAGACCTCGCCGACCGCGCCGCCAGCCTCGCCCAGTCCCTCGACGCCGCCGCCCACCCCCAGCAATCCGCCGAGCAACAGCGCTCCCTCGCCGGCCAGATGGATCAAGCCGCCCAGCAGGCCGCCAACCTCCAGAAAGACCTCCAGGGAGCCGCCCCCGACATGGCCGCCAAAGCCGCCGCCGCCGCGCAAGACCTCCGCGCCGCCGCGCAGGAACAACGCGCCTCCGCTGACGCCACCGCCGCCAGCGACCCCGCCACCGCCGACTCCCGACAATCCCGCTCCGCCGATAAACTCGCCGACGCCGACCAGGCCCTCACCGGCCAACGCCCCTCCCCACAACCCCGCCCCGCTCAGCAAACCGCCCGCTCCTCCCCGCAGCCTTCCCAACAACCCCGCCAGTCCCCCCAACCACCCACCCAATCCACTCCCCAATCCGCGCAACAATCCTCCCCCCAATCCTCACAACAATCCGCGCAATCCAACTCTCCGTCCCCCCAACCGGGCCAACCGTCCCCCCAATCCGGCCAACCCTCCCAGCAATCCGCCCAGCAACCCTCCCAACAAGTCGCGCGCGCCTCCCCCCAATCCTCCCAACAATCCGGCCAACCATCCGCACCATCGGGCCAACCCTCCGCGCAGTCCGGCCAACCCTCCGCGCAGTCCGGCCAGGGAACCGCACAGGCCGCTCAACCCCCCGCCCAATCCGGCAGCTCCCCCGGCGCCCAACCCGGAAACCAACCCTCCGCCCAATCCGGCAACCCGACCGCCCAACCCTCCCCCCAATCCGCCCAACAACTCGCCCAAGCCGTCCAAGCCGCCCGCGCGGCCCAGGCCCAAGCCGCCAACGGCGACCCCGCCTCCGCCCAACGCGCCGCACAAGCCCTCGCCCAGGCGTCCCACGCCCTCTCCCCCCAATCCCCCTCTGGCCGATCCCAGGCCAACGCCACGCCTTCGCCCGGCTCCGGCACGCCAGGCGCACAAGGCCAACCCGGCGCCACCGCCCAAGCCAACCCCACCGGCGCTCCCACCCCCAACTCCGGCGACGGCTCCGGCATCAACCTCGCCACCTCCCCGCCTCCCGCCGGCTCAGGCGAATCCCCCAACGCCCAGCCCCCCAAGGAAGTTCAGGAACTCGGCATCGCCCCCTCCGATTGGGCCAAACTCCCCTCCTCCATGCAGGGCCAACTCCTCCACGCCGCCCAGCAATCCGGCCCCCCCGCCTACCGCGAGATGATCAAAAACTACTACAACCGCATCGCCCGCATGCAAGCCGACAACGAAACCCCCAATTGAACTAATTTCATCAATTGAACCAGTTGAACCCGCTCAACCTTCCCCGCCAGCTCACCCCACTGTTCCAACAGCAGTTCCACCCGGAACTTCTCCACCTCGCTCGCCCACACCACCTCCTCTGTCAGCCACTTCACCCCCGTCTTCGTCCACAGCTTCGATCCCTTCATCCCCTTGATCCCCTGAGCTCGCAAGAGCGCCCGCACCTGGTTCTTCACCCCCACCACCCGATCCACCAGGCTCCGCCTGTGCTCGATCAGGCCCCGCCAGCTCCGCACCTCCTGCACCGGCACGTGCACCTCCGGCACCTGATTCAAATGCATCAATGCCGCCAGCTTCTGCGCGTCCGCCCGATTGTGCTTCTTTTTACTCTTGAAAATAAGCCCCAGACGCCCCGGATGCGCAACGGCCACCTTCGCCGCCACAGGCGCCAGTCGCTCGTACAGCGACCCATACCCCGTCGACGCCTCGTAACAAACCTGGAACGGCTCGCTCAGCTTCAAAAGCTCCGCCTCCACCGCCTCATGTCCGCCGATGACCTCCTGCTGTTTGACAATATTCCCTCGGCCATCCAAAACGCATACACTGGTGCGTGACTGATGAACATCCAATCCGATCGTGAGCATGCAAGCCTCCTTTGGGTTAGACCTCGTTCCAGTGGCCATTGTGCCATTTGAGGCTGGCCCACTGCGAGGCTTGCTTCATAAGATCAATTTTTCCAATTTTTCCTGAGCCCCTCATGCCCAACCACGCCCGCCTCCTCCTCCCCGCCGCCCTCCTCCTCGCCATCGCCCTCCCCGCGCACGCCCAGGACGACCCCGTCCCCCCTCAAGTCCAATCCGCCATCGACCGCGGCCTTACCTGGCTCGCACACCACCAGCAAACCGACGGCCAATGGCCCACCAACGTCGATCGCTCGGGCCCTTCCGTCGCCATCACCTCCCTCTCCGCCATGGCCTTCATGGCCCGTGGCCACATCCCCGGACAGGGCCCCTACGGCGACACCCTCAACAAAGCCATCGACTTCATCCTCTCCAAACAAGCCCCCTCCGGACTCCTCGCTTCCAACGCCAACGCCCAAACCATGTACGACCACGGCATCGCCACCGTCATGCTCTGCGAAGCCTGCGGCATGCTCGACGACGCTCGCCAGCAACGCGTCAAAACCGCCGTTTCCAAAGCCGTCCGCCTCATCCTCAATGCCCAGAACATCCCCAAAGACCCCAACTCCGCCGGCGGCTGGCGCTACTTCGCCACCAGCCCCGACTCCGATATCTCCGTCACCGGCTGGCAGCTCATGGCCCTCCGCGGCGCCGCCAACATCGGCGCCGACATCCCCCAACGCGCCATCGCCAACGGCATCGCCTACATCCGCCGACGACAAACCTCCAGCGGCGGCTTCACCTACTCCTCCTCCGATATGGGCGGCTCCACCAACCCCGCTCGCACCGGCACCGGCGTCCTCGCTCTCGAACTCCTCGGCCAGCACGACTCCAAAGAATCCCTCGCCGGCGGCGCTTACCTCCTCAAAAACCCCCTCCGCGACGACCCCTCCACTCACTACTTCTACACCGTCTACTACTGCTCCCAGGCCGCCTACCAGCTCGGCGGCAAATACTGGGAAATCCTCGCCCCCACCATCCGCAACTCCCTCCTCCAGAAACAAGGCCAGGACGGCTCCTGGTCCGTCCGCGAAAGCTCCGAAGCCCAGGGCGGCCCCGCCTACGGCACCTCCATGGCCATCCTCGCCCTCGCCGTCCCCTACCGCTACCTCCCCATCTACCAGCGATGACAACACATCTAAATATATAACTTCCAATAAAAATCCCCCGCCTCAACACCCCGCCCCCCGCCAACCCTTGCGTCCATCGCGAACCGTCCCCCCATGATGCCGCCACCTCAACGCGCGGACCGCGTGCGCCCGCCAGGCTCTGCCCGACAACCCTCTTGCAATTCTCCGCCTCCTCCCTAAAATCCGCCAAAAAATCATCGCTCTTGTGAAAGGAATCCCATGGCCTACACCTTCTATGGCAAAGCCGCCGTCGAAACCCTCATCAAAACCTACAAAGAAGCCGTCGCCGCCGTCCAATCCAACAAAAATCCCCTCAAATCCAGCGACCTCAAGAAAAAGGCCGACGCCGCCGGCAAAAAGGTCAAGGAAAAGCTCGACGCCGATATCGCCGGCATCCGCCAGAACGCCGTCACCCACTTCCAGCACGTCGACACCTTCCTCGGTCAATGCGAAACCTACCTCAAAAACAGCAAGGAAGCCTACAACAAATGGCTCTCCTCTCACGCCGACAAAGACCGCGACATGGCCACCTATGCCGAAGGCATCATCAACACCACCCACGGCCTCGCCGTCAAAGACGCCGACGAATACGGCAAGGCCTGGTTCGAATACCGAGCCAACATCGCCGCCGGCGTCGATCCCGCCTACGCCGGCCATTTCGTCGGCGAGGTCGGCAAACTCGTCAACGAAGGCAAAGTCTACACCGGCAAAATCGACAAAATGGGCCTCCTCCACAACGAAGCCGCCGCCCTCAAAAAACTCGTCTCCACCCAGCACATCTCCGAAGCCCTCGATATCGAAGATCACCGCAAAAACGCCGATGAACTCCTCCTCGAACTCGACAACATGCTCAAAAAAATCCTCGACGGCAAACAAACCATCAACGTCGACCAGAGCGCCGGCAGCCTCTCCAAATATGCCGCCAACAAGGAAAACGCCATCAAAGTCCCCCTCAAACTCCACGAAGACCTCCTGGGCAACATGATCGCCTCCACCAAAAAATACAAACTCGGCGTCGCCAGCATGAAAAAGGTCTACGACATGCGCATCCAGACTTTCAGCGAGACCGACAAAAAAGACGACCACATCAAAACCAAGGTCACCGCCGCCCACAACCTCATCACCACCAGCGAAGAAAAAGTCAAAACCGCCGAAACAAAACTCCAGCAAGCCACCAAAGACCTCGAAACCATCCGCGCCTTCTACAAAAAATAACGGACGCTTGCGCGCGTCGGAGTTCACGCTTCAGCGTGTTCTCATCTATGAATCTAAATCCATAACATCAAGGCAAGCTGCTCTGTGCGCACAAACGGGGGCGCAACGCCCCTCTATAGACCAAAAAGGAGCACTGCGCCACGAGACCCCTCCACCCTCCTATCCCCCCCCCGATCCCAACGACCCATTACCCATCACCGTCGCGCTGCGCAACGTGCCCTCCACCACCGCCATAAACCCACGTTTGCAAAACACAACGGCAGCGCGGCCGGGGGGGAGGGGGGGGGTTATTTCATCAGGTGGGCGGGTTTGGGGAGGTCTTCGTGGATTTTCTGCTGATGGGATTGTTTGCCGTCGAAGGTGAAGAGCATCATGTCGTCGTCGATTCTGGCCTGGAGGTGGACGGGGCGCGACCAGAGGGCGTGGAGGGATTTGAGGGTTTCGACGGCGTATTTGATTTCGATGTCGAGGCCGTTGTGTTTGTGGGCGAGGTAAAGTTCGCCGGCGTTTTTGTAGTTGGCGTCGACGACGTAGATGTAGGGCTGGCCCATGTTGGTGAGGCGATAGAGGAGGGCTTCCTTGATGCGCTTGTAATCGCGGGAGACGATGCGGAGCTGACCGGTGTGGGGATCGCGGCGGTATTGATAGAGCTTGAGGCGATCGACGAGGTCTTCGGTGAGGAATTCATCGATGAAGTTGACGTCGTTGTAGATGCGGCGGACCTCGAAGATTTTTTCGCGGCCTTTGTTGTGGGGTTTTTCGTAGCGGTCGCGGCCGCCGAGGGTGTCGAGCTCTTCGAATTCCTTGCCGAAGCGGCCGCGGTTCCAGCGGTCTTCGATGTCGCGGAAGATTTCGACGCCGATTTTGTAGGGGTTGAAGTTGCCGGGGGGCATGTGGACGGTGCCGGAGTGATGGTCGGCGTAGTCGATGACTTCGGAGGAATCGAGGTAGTGCTTGGTCATGATGGTGGAATGCCAGTAGGTGGCCCAGCCTTCGTTCATAACCTTGGTCATGCCCTGGGGGGCGAAGTAGTAGGATTCGTCGCGGATGATGGAGAGGATGTCCTGCTGCCAGGGCTCGAGGGGGGCGTGTTCGAGCAGGAAGAGCAGGACGTCGCGGACGGGTTCGGCGGGGATGATTTTGCGTTTCTTTTCCGCTTCGGCCTTGAGGCGCATGCGTTCTTCTTCGATGAGCTTGCGCGGATTGATGAAGCGGTCCATGTAGCTTTTGCTGGTGAAGCGGGTGAGGTGGTCTTCGAGATCGGAGTGGTTGTGGGTGTCGAGGGGTTCGTCGGGGATGGCCTTGGCGAAGAACATGGAATGGGGATCGATGAGGTGTTCGAGTGCGAGGCAGGTGTCGAGGAATTTTTCGACTTTGTCGAGGCCGATGCGTTCGATGTGCTTGCGGACGCGGGTGGCGTGGTTGGCCATGCCGTCCATCATTTTACGGTTGGTTTTGGAGAACCAGAGGTTGTTTTTGAAGAAGTCGCCGTGGGCGTAGACATGGGCCATGACGAGTTTTTGATCGGTGATGGCGTTGGAGCGTTGGAGGTAGGCGTAGCAGGGGTCGGAGTTGATGACCATTTCGTAGATGCGTCCGAGGCCGTAGTTGTGTTGCTTGGACATGCGTTCGTATTCCATGCCGAAGCGCCAGTGGGGGTAGCGGACGGGGAAGCCGCCATAGGAGGCAATCTGGTTGATCTGGTCGTATTCGAGCATTTCGAAGATGGTTTCGAAGAAGTCGAGGCCGTAGGACCTGGCGGTGGCGCGGATTTGTTCGTTGGCGGCGGCGAGGTCGGGGGGGAGCTCGGTGATTTGTCGTCCGATGTGGGTGAGCATGGCGGGCTCCTGGAGGGGCTGTCGGGGGGTCTCCGGGGGAAGGGACACTTTCTTTATAGCGGCTGAGGAGGGGCGAGGGAGGGAGAAAATGTGGATTTTAGACCCGGAGGAGTTGTTCTTCGGCGAGGTCGGCGGCGTAGGCGAGGGCGGCGTCGATGTGGGTGGGTTGGAGGGAGGGGTATTGGGCCTGGAGCTGTTCGCGGGTGAGACCGTCGGCGAGGTTGGCGAGGATGACGGTGACGGGGATGCGGGTGCCCCGGGCGCAGAGTTGTCCCCCGCTGATGTCGGGATGGCGGGTGAGATGTTTGTGCCAGTCGATCATGGGGCGGCTCCTTTGTGGGGATTATAGCGAAGTGGGTGCGGGCGAGTCTGGGGGGTGTGTGGGGGGATCGGGGGGTGCTGAAGGTGGGGGGCACAGTGGACCCACCCCGCGGCGGGGGTGGGCTTGGGGGTTCGTATTGATTCATGGGGATGTGAGGGAGGTGCGCATTTTTTGGAGGGTTTCTCTTGGGGGGATGTGGGGGAGGTCGCGGTAGGGGTCGGTGGTGGGGTCGAAGGGGCAGAGGGAGGAGAATTGGCAATCGGTGCAGGGGGCCTGGCCGCGGGAGCGGTAGGGGGAGGGGGCGATTTTTCCGGAGACGAGTTCGGCGGCGAGGGAGGCGACTTTCCAGCGGGCGAAGTCGAGGAGGAGCTGGAAGTCATCGTGGGGGAGCATGTCGGAGTGGACGGGGATGCCGCCGTCTTTTTTGTAGCCGATGTTGAACCACGCGCTTTTGTCGCCGGCGTCTTCGGAGGGGAGGATGGCGTGGTCGAGGAGGTGGGCGGCGGATTCGTCGACGATGCCGCGGGGTTTTTGGAATTGCTGGTAGAAGGCGTCGGAGTTTTGGTCTGGGGCGTCTTCGGGGGCGGGGACGCTTTTCTGGCGGATGCCCAGGGGGATGTAGAGGGCGGCGCGGGGTTGTTTGTGGGCGAGGTCGCGCATGACGAGGCCGTAGACGGGGAGCTGGAGGGAGAGTCCCCAGAAGAGCATGGTGAGATCGAGGTCGCGTTTGGCGGCGCTTTTGTAGTCCATGACGGAGACGTCGGGGGCGGCGTTGGAGGAGGGGGCGGCATCGACGCGGTCGATTTTTCCGGTGACAGCGACGGAGCGGCCGTTGTTCATGGGGATGCGAAGGACGGGGAGGCGGACGAGGGGACCGGGGGGCGGATTGGGGGCGGTGTCGCGGGCTTTGCCGAAGGTGACTTCGACGCCGATGGGTCGCATGTCGCCCTGGCAGGCGCGGCGTCGGTCGGCTTCGAGGACGATGCCGAGGGAGCGTTTGGTGCGTTGGCGTTGCTTGTCGTAGCTGGGAAGTTTTTCCTGGAGCTCGGCGTGGAGTTCGCGGGCGGCGGCGTCGACTTCGTGTTCGAGGGCGCGGCGGAGGTCGTGCTCGTGGCAATCGGGCCAGAGGAAATCGCCGGTGATGACGCGGGCGTAGAAACGTTCGAGGATGCGGTGGTAAAGGGTGCCGAGGTTGAGGGCGTCGAGGGCGAGGAGCTGGCGGGGCTTGAGGCCGAGGGTGTAGTGCATGAAGTATTGGAGGGGGCAGGCGGCGAATTTTTCGAGCTGGCTGACGGACATGCGGAGTTCGTCGGCCGGGGGGTAGAAGCGTTCGGCGAGGGGGAGCGCGAGGCGGATTTCCTGGCGGTCGCGGACGCTGGGCCAGACGGCGTTGCGAGCGGCGGCGACCTTGGGATCGGCGGTGGTGACGACCCAGTCATAGAGCGGGGCGAGGGGATCGGCGGGGTTGACGGCGTTGCGGTCGATGGCGCGGCGGACCCAGGAGACGGTGGCGGCGAGGAGATCGTCGACGGTGGAGAGGCGGTCGATGCTGGTGCGGGCGGCGGCGTCGAAGGAGCGTTTGGCGGGGCGGAGGTTTGCGCGTTCGAGGGAGCGTTCGATGTGGGCGATGTAGCGGCTGCGGACGACGGCTTTGCCGGCGCGATCGGCGAGGGGGTAGCTGATGATGAGGGATTGAGAGGCGCGGGTGAGGGCGAGGTAATCGAAGAGAATTTCGTCGCCGAGGGGTTCGGGATCGGGCTCGTTGTCGAGGAGTGCGCGCTGTGCGTTGGAGAGGAGTGCGTCGTCATCGAGGACGCGGGGGAAGGCACCTTCGAGGGCGCCCAGGAGGAGGACGAGTTTCATTTCGGGGACGCCGCCGCCCCAGGCGCGGGAGACGGTGCTGACGACGACCTGATCGACGGTGGCGGGGATGAGGCCGAGGGTGAGGCGTTCGAGAGCGGTGGCGAGGATTTCGGCGAAGCGCGGCCAGGAGATGGGGCGGTTGAGGAGGAGATTTTCGAGGGCGCCGGAAGGGCCGAGGATTTCGGCGATGCCGTTCCAGGCCTGCTGGTGGAGCATGGCGTCTTCGTTGCGAGCGGAGCGGCGGGCGGCGTCGACCCAGGCGGCGAGCTGTTCTTCGGCCTGGAGGGAGCGGAGGAGCTGCCAGAGCCAGCGGACTTTTGCGGCGCCATCGTCGGAGGGCGCTGTGCCGGGGTCTGCGTGCGGCGTCGGGGCAGGCGGGGCGAGGAGCTGGTGGGTGTGTTGGCGGAGGGTGTTGAGGCAGTGGAGAAGGGCAGGGGCTTCGGGGTCCTGGGGGTCGGCCCAGAGCCAGGGGGTGGACCAGTCGCCGCGGAGGAGGCCGTGGGCGAGGACGTAGTTTTCGAGTTCGGCGACGGCGTCTTCGGTAGCGCCGGCGAGGCCGGTCTTGAGGAAGAGGAGGAGGTCTTCGCCGGCGGGGGAGGCGGCGGCGGCGTGGACGCGGACGGCGACGGCGGCGCGGAGGAGCTCGACGAGGGGGTGGTGGCTGACGCTGCGGCGCTGGTCGATGAAGAAGGGGATATCGTGCTGGGCGAAGATGCGGCGGACGGCGTCGCCGTAACCGGAGGGGCCGTCGAGGCGGGGGACGATGAGGGCGATGTTGCGGTAGCGGAGGGTGGAGGAGAGGACGCGTTCACGGATGGTTTGGGCGGCGACGCGGACTTCGGTTTCGGGATCGCTGGATTGCCAGAGTTCGACGGCGGGGGAATCGGCGGACGGAGGGGCGAGGGTGGAGAAGAGATCGGGGATTTCGGTGCGGGAGGCGGTGCGCGCGGGGGAGGGTTCGTCGAACAGGGATTCGACGGCGCGGAGTTCGGGGGCGGCGAGTCGCCATGGGTCGCGCATGGGGGCAATGCCTTCGATGGGGAGGGAGTGGCGGCGGAGTTCGTCGCGGAGGCGCCAGTACATGCGCGTGGTGCGGGCGAAGGGGGAGGCGTCGGCGGTCGGTTTGCGGGTGGGGTGGTGGGTTTGGGCGGCGAGGGAGGGATCGGCGAGGATGGTGATGGTGGTGTGGAGGGCGCGTTTGGCGAGGGCGACAAGGAGGCGGATTTCGAGATAGGACATGGTGGTGAAGCCATCGACCCAGAGTTGGGGTTGTTCGTCTGGGGCGCCGATGATGGGGGCGAGGGCGGCGGTGGCGGGGTCGGTGTCGGGGCGTTCGAGATCGAGTGCGGCGCGGTGGAGGACTTTTTCGAAATCCCAGGCGTCGGCGCGTTCGATTTTGTCGGCCCAGCCTTCGAGGATGATGGCGAGGTCGAGGAGTTTGCGGATGGCGAGGTCGCCGCCGAGACGATCGGGGGGGGACTGGGCGATGAGGTCCCGGAGGCTGGCGCCGGAGTGGCCGGCCTGGCGGAGTTCGCGGAGGAGGGCGTCGAGTTTTTCGATGAAGCCGCGGCGATGGGCGACGGAACGGAAGGCGAGGAGGCGGGAATGGTGTTCGCGGAGGACTTCATCGAGGAGGACGGCGCGGGCGACGTCGTCGAGGATTTTTTTGCCGGCGGGGGCGGCGCCGGCGCCGTGGGCGTCGGCGAGCCATCCGGCCTGGCGGGCGATGAGGGTGGCGAGGCGTCGGAAGCTGACGACTTTAGCGCGGAAGGAGCCGATGGGTTTTTCGTGAGCGTCGCGGATGCCGGCGCCGGTGAGGAGGAGACGTTCGGCGGTGAAGGTGCCTTGTTCGGGGACGATCCACCAGAGGGGTCCGCCGCCTGGGGCTGCGGGACTTGAGCCGAGGGGATCGAGTCGGAGTTGCTGGCGGATCTGGCGTGCGCAGAGGGAGGTTTTGCCAGTGCCGGCGCGGCCGATGAGGAAGCGGATGCCCACGAGGTCTCCCGTCAGATACGGTGCGCGACGCTTCTGCGATGTCGTTTCCGGGCATTCAAGATAGTCAGGCCGACGATGGTGCGCCCATCCTTTCTGACGAGCACGTTGTCGTCGAGTTCGATGGTTTTGGTCGCCCGTTGGGGCTTGCGGAAGCTCATGTAGAGCACATCTGCTTCCTCGTCATAGTCAACCCACACGTGCTGCGTTGGGAGACGAAGCATGTCGGTCGCCATGGCTTTGCATTTGGCAACAAAATCGTCCGTCGAGATCGCTATGCCCGTCGCCATACAATTTTTCCTTTAGGCCGTGTAGTCAACATGTAAGCTGTGATCACAAATCCGTCGTGCCGGGAGACTTCACGGTAGACGACCACGAGCCATTTGCCCCTGCCGATGCCGCGTGCGGCTTTTAGAGCCCCGGCGTTTCCGCGCACGACAAGTTCGGGCGCTTCGAGAGCTTCCAGCACGCTGTGGAAACGGCTGGCCATTTCGTCGTGGTTCTCAACGATGTGGTACCAGCGGGCGTAGGTCAGACGGATGGGTACGCCGTTGACCGAGTACGCAGAATCCATTTCACCCAATGCCTTTCGCCTGGACATTCAATTCTCAGATCGATTCTATCCCTTCCGAGAAGTGTTTGCCTACCACCGTCATCGCTGTGCGGTCCCTGGCTGGGAATCCCGATTTGCGGGGCTTGCGGCTTTGCGATTCGTTGGCGGGGGCTTAGGATGGCCGCCCCCGCCAACGCAGGAAGATGCTGATGCTGATAGACATGATTCACGACAACCATGGGGAACCGCCGTTCAAGACGCGGTACCGGGCTGCGGCGGTGCTTCGGGGGTACCACTACCAGGCGATCGTGTTGCCGGAGGCATTTGCGGCGTTGCCGGCGGCGGATGACGGGTCGCTGGCGGGGCATCCGGTGAAGGCGCCTGGGCAGGACCTGGAGGCGAGCATCGGGGAGCGGATCGCGGAGGCCACGGCGGACAACATGGCGGTGTTCTTTTATGCGGACGCGTTGCTGCTGCCGCGCTCGCAGGTGGGGAAGCGTCCCGGGGATTTTCTGTGCGAGGACGGGTCGGGGCGGCTGTGTCCGGGGAAGCCGGCGGTGTTCGCGGCGCTGCAGGGGCAGATACGGGAGCTGTTCGATCGGTGGCCAGCGGCGGCGGGTTTGATTTTGCGGACGGCGGAAGTGTATCCGGAAGCGACGCCGCACATGATGGGCAATCCGCTGCACACGCCGGCGTGTCCGGTATGCCGATCGATCGCGCTGCCGGAGCGTCTGGTGGCGTTCATCACCACGGTGCATGACGTGCTGATCGGGGAGCTGGACAAGCTGTACATACATCGGGCCTGGCATCCGGCGATTCCGGGACTGGCGAACATGCACGACGACCCGGAGGTGTACCGCTCGATCGCCAGCCGGGTGCCCAGTTCGCCGAACCTGGCGTTTTCGTTCAAGTTCACGCGGGGCGATTTCCGGCAGCCTGGGCCGGCGTCGTCGGTTGCGGCGGCGGGGAGCGTGTCATTCAATCCGTGCCTGCTGGCCGATGCGCGGCCGAAGTGGATTGAATTCCAGTGCGAGCGCGAGTACGAGGGCAAGGGGGCGTTTCCGAATTATCAGGCGGCGTCGTGGCGGGAGCTGCTGGCGTTTTTGCACGACGCGATACCGGCGGAGGATTTCGCGCGGCGATTTTCGCTGTGGGGGTGGTCGCGCGGCGGAGGCTGGGGCGGGCCGTATGTACAGCGTGAAGAATGGATCGATGCGAACGTTCACGCGCTGGGCGCGCTGTTCGTGGATCCCGGCGCGGCGACGTCGGAGATCGCGGCGGCGTGGGTGGCGCGGACGTTCGGCGTCGCGGAATCGGCGGCCCCGACGCCGGCGCTGGTGGAGCTGCTGGAACGATCGGCGGGCGTTTTGCGGGACCTGCTGTACGTGGACGCGCCGGTGGGCGGGGGCAACCATACGGGGCGCAGCTGGCTGAAGGATGACCTGCTGGACGTGGAGGCGCTGTGGTCGGCGGCGGGGGATATCGCGGCGATTGGTCCGCACCGGGCCGAAGAAGCGGTGCGTCAGAAGGCGGCGGCGCTGGCGGGGGTGGACCGGCTGCGGCAGCTTTTCGACATCGCGACGCCGGAGCTGCCCAACAAGTCGCAGGCGCGCGATCTGGCGAACTCGCTGGCGTGTCTGGGATCGTTCGCGGGGGCGGTGGTGCACCTGTTCACGGGGTTCATCCGATTCCACCAGTGGCTGCGGTATTCGCCGTCGATGGGGATGCCGCGTGAATCGGTGGGTCTGGATGCGGCGGATCATCTGGAGCACGCGCAGGCGCACTGGCAGCACCACACGCAGCGGCACGCGCTGTTGCCGGGGGCGCCGAGCGTCTTTCAGGAAAATACGCTGTGGGACCGCACGAACGATTGCCTGGAACAATTGCAGGCGGGCTCGTGATCGGGCGAAGGGGGAAATTCCGCGGCGGCCTATGAGGTGGAGGAGGACATCTCGGCAAGTTCGGCGGCGAGGTTTCCGTAGTCGTCCGCGCCGGCGCTGTTGGGGGCGTAATCGAAGATGCTCTTGCCGAAGCTGGGGGCCTCCGCGAGTTTGATGTTGCGGCGGATGTGAGTGCGGAAGACGACCGCGTTGGCGGCGGGATGGGCGGTGCCTTTGGCCTGTTCGAGGAAGGAATCGACTTCGCCGGTGACTTCGGTGGAAAGCCTGGCGGCGGATTCGAACTGGCAGAAGAGGATCGCGGAGATGCGCAGCTTCGGATTGAGCGCCTGGCGGACCATGGAGACGGTTTCGAACAGGCGCTCCATGCCCTGGAGGGCGAGGAAGTGGGCCTGAAGGGGGACGATGACCTCGTGCGCGAACGCCAGGGCGTTCAGCGAGAGCAGGCCGAGGGAGGGGGGGCAGTCGATGAGGAGGTAATCGGCGTCGATGGGCGCGGCGGCGGCCATTTTGCGCAGGAGCGATTCGCGTCCGGTGACGGAGACGAGTTCCATTTCAGCGGCGGCGAGATCGGAGATGGCGGGGGCGACGCGCAGGCGTCCATCGAAGCCTTCGATGTCCTGGAGCGCTTCGGCGAGCGGAATGCCGTCGGTCAGGACGCGGTAAATATTGGAAGCCTGCGTGCGGTCGGCTTCGGGATCGATGCCCAGGTGGGTGGTGAGATTGGCCTGGGGATCGAGATCGACGAGCACGACGCGTTTGCCGGAGTCGGCGAGGGCGGCTCCGAGGTTGGCGGTGGTGGTGGTCTTGCCGACGCCGCCTTTTTGGTTGAAGAAAGCGATGGTACGCATGGGAGAAGGTTCCTGGAGCCCGGGCGCGATCCGTGCGCCGTGCGGCGAGTGTACACGGGTCGGGCGGGGCGTGCGATGGGTGGCGGAGGAACTTTTCGGGAAGGGCGGGGATCAGGCCGGGCGGCGGCGGCGAGCGGCGAAATATGCGGCGCCGGCGGCCAGCAGCAGGCAGGTGGCGGGTTCGGGGACGCTCTGGGCGTCGTTGAGGGCGGTCAGCGTGAAAGCATCGTTGGCGGTGGGAAGGAGGGTGTACTGGAAACCGGGCGCGAGGCCTTCGATGTCCACGGTGGCGAAGGCGTTGTTGACGGGATCGATGGAGCCGAAGTCGATGAAGGTGAAGGTGTCGCCCGTCCTGGGAAGGAAGCCGTCGAGGAAATCGAGTTCGAGGGCGGCGTTGCCGGAGATCGCGAGGTTGCCATCGATCATCAGGTGGTCGTATTGGGAAGGGGCGGTGCCGGCGAATTGGAGGTCGAGCGTGCCGCCGTTTTGGAGATAGTCGCCGTGGATGTCGAGGGACATGGGGTCGCCGGGCGCGACGGTGCCGCCGTCGTTGGCGACATCGCCGCTGACGGAGCCGCCGCCGCCGAGGGTGCCGCCGGGATTGATGCGCAGGGCGCCGGGATCGGCGTCGGGGCCCGCGCCGACGGTGACGCTGCCGCCGCCGGTGACGTCGAGAGCGCCGGAGGTCCAGAGCTGGAGGGTGGAGGAGACGCGGACGATGGCTTGAGGGCCGACGGTGAGCTGTCCGATGCCGCCGCCGGAGTTGAGGGTGCCTCCGACGGCGATGGCGTTAGCGAGGAGGGTCGAGGGGGTATTGGAAGCGGGATCGCTGCCGGAGACGCTGAGGGTGCCGATGCCGGCGTTTTCGGCGGCGATGTCGATTTCGCCCAGGCCGTGGGGAGTTGGGGCGACGAAAGCGCCGCCCGTGATGGTGAGGCTGCCGGCGCCGAAGTGTCCGACGGCGAGGGTTCCGCCCCATCCGAGGGATGAAGGCTTGCCCGGCGGCGGCGGGGCGCCGGTGGTGGGTTGCACGCCGTCGACGGTGACGGCGCCGCTGGCGTTGGGATTGTCGCCGAGGGTGACATCGCCGATGGCGTTGGCGCTTCCGCCGGTGTTGATGGTGAGTGTGGCGACGCCGCCGCCGCCGACGGTGAGGTCGCCGTTGATGGCGAGCTGCGCGGAGGATTGGATGGCGGCGGTGGAGACATGGCCGGAGAGCTGGTCGGCAATGGAAACGTCGCCGTTGGAGGTGAGCAGCGCCTGGTTGGAGAGGTTCAGGGTGCCCTTGCCCAGGACGCCGACGGTGAGGTCGCTGACCTGGAGGGCGGTGCCCTTGCCGTCGAGGGAGAGCGTTCCCGAGGCGCTGGACTTATCGCCGATTTTGACGGAGGGGGTGGCCAGCGAGGTGCCGGCGAGATTGTTTTTGGCGCCCTGCTGCATGATCAGTTCGCCGGCGCCGGAATCGCCGATGGCGAGGTCGCCGCCGAAGGTGAAGGAGCCGCCGGAGAGGGTGACCTGTCCGTCGCCGGTGTCTTCATCGCCGATGGTGAAGGAGCCGCCCTGGATGGTGAGGGAGGAGCCGGGATCGACCTGGAGGGAGCCGAAGCCTTTGCCGCCGACGGTGAGGTCGCCGCCGACGGTCATTTGGGCCGCGCCGCCGAGGCCGACGGCGAGGTTGCCGATGCCGGATTGCTCATCGCCGACGGCGACATCGCCGGAGGTGGTGACGGACGAGCCGGCGCCCAGGGAGAGCCCGCCGTTGGAGGAAGCGCCGACGGTGATGGAGTCGGCCATGAGGGAGACGTTTCCGATCAGCTCGGTGGTGCCGAGGGCCTGATCGCCGATGGTGAGGTCGCCGTTGACGGTGACGTTGGCGGTGTCATCGACGATGACGAGGTTCCCGACGCTGTTTTCCTGTGCGCCGATGGTGATGTCGCCGGTGTCGATGGTGGCGTTGCCGCTGACGGTGAGGGTGCCGTTGCCGGCGTCGCCGATGGTGGTGTCGCCGAGGCTGGCGGTGGTTCCCTCGCCGGTGATGGTGAGTTCGCCGATGCCGTCGGCTTCGCCGCCGATGGTGGTGGAGTCCGCGGTGAGGGAGCCCTTGTTGAGGACGGTGAGGGCGCCGATGCCGGATTTGCCGACGGTGAGCGCACCGTGAATGGTGAAGGTGGAAGCGTCGATGGTGACGGTGCCGGTGGAGCCGTCGGCGTTTCCGACGACGGCGTCCTCGGCGGTGACGGTGCTGCCGGTCTGGACGTCGAGCGTTCCGTCACCGGTGTCGCCGACCACGAGAGAGGGTGTGTCGCTGCCGACGTCGGTGGCGGTGAGTTGGGAATTGTCGGCGAGATCGAGCTCGGCGGCGGCTTCGGCGGAACCGCTGCCCAGGCCGGTGGGGCCGGTGCCGATGACGACCATGCCGGCCTTGATGGTGGAGCCGGATGCGGAAAGGGTCGTGGTGCCCAGGACGGTGGGGAAAGCGATCGGATCGGCGCCGATGATGTCCAGTTCGGTCCTGGCGTTGAGCGTGGCGTTGGTGAGCTCGATCGGCGCGGCGGCCCAGGCGATGGTGGGATCGGCGGTGTTGGGATCGAGGGCGAAAATGCGCGTGGTGTCGCCGTTGAGCGTGGCGCCGTCGATGGTGAGCGAACCGGCGTCGGCATTCGGATCGGGATCGCCGAAGGCGGTGGTGAGAAGCGTGCCGGCGAAGAGGGTGAGGCTGGGGGTGGAGAGGGTTCCGCCGGAGATCGTGAGGTCGGAGCCGGCGAAGCCGGTGCTTTCGATGTCGCCGCCCTGTTGGATGGTGAGCAGGGGGACGCCGCCGGTGGAGGAGATCTGGGTGCTGCCGGAGACGGTGAGGTCGGTGAGGGAGAGGGTTCCGGGTCCGGAGACGGCGAGGCTGGCGATGGCGCCGCCCGCGCCCGAGACGTGGAAGCCGTCGCCGGTGAAGCCCAGGGCGCCACCGGGGGAGACGCCATTGCCGACGTAGCCGTAGACGGGGTTGAGGGGGTCGCTGTTGTCAGGAGGTCCCAGGACGAGGGGCAGTTCGCCCTGTGGCAGGCCACCGATGAGCACGTTGTCGTTGGCGCCCGGCGCGCTGGTGGGAAACAGTCCCTGGGCGGGACTGTAGGCCTGATCGAAATCCTGCCAGGCGGAGGGATCGCTGAAGGCGCCGGAGAGGTCGTAGGAGTAGCCATTGGGGACGCTGCCGCCGCCGGCGGGGTCGGTGGTGTGGTCGCCGTAGGAGGGAAGGACGGTGGTGCCGCCGACGAAACTGTAGGTGTCGGCATGCGCTGGCCGCGCGCTCACGGTGGCGAGGATGGCGGCGCAGGCCAGAGCGGCGGCGATGGTGCGGGGATTGATCGTGGTGCGTGCGCGCATGAAACCCTCCTGTGGGATGGCGTGGCGTCGAGGGCGCTGCGACACAGATAGAGGGAATTATCCGGCGACCGGGATGTGGGGCAGGGGTGCAGGTGTCGGGCTTGGAGGCGCGCCCGGCAGGGGTGTGTTGTCGGGGTGTGAGTGGAGTATAGCGAGGGGGAGGCATGGGGCGCAAGAAAAAACCCGCGGCGATCCATGCCACGGGTTTGTGTCGTTCGTCGCGACCGCCGTCGCGACGGGCCAGAAGCGTTACTTCTTCTTCTTGCTGGTGGCCTTGGCCTTTTTGGCTGGTTTCTTGGCGGCTTTCTTCGTCGTCGGCATCGTTATCACCCCCTTTCTATGGGTAGAATGAAGAAAACGAATCCGATGCAACAGATTGTGGTCTGTTCCAAAAATTTGTCAATGAAAAAAATTCATTTGTGTGCGGTTTGGGGAAGAAAAAATTCCCACTGCGGCAGAATGTCGCAGTGGTCATCGGGCGAGTCCGAGGGTGCGGAACTGCCTGAGCACGAGCTCCTCGAAAGGGGTTTTTGTATTCGCCAGGAGATATGAACAATTGTGGCGATGTGCAAATGATTCCAGATCCGCCAGAAAAGCCGCGAGACGGCGCGCGTAGGCCTGGAGCGTGGCGCGGTTGGCCGAGACGTCGACGCCGGCGTTGGTTTCGGAGTCGACGAGGCGCACGTCGCCGAGCAATTCCGGCTGCAATTCCTGAGGTGAGAGGACCTGGAGCATGACGACCTCGTGCTTGCCGTAACGGAGGCGCTTGATGCCTTCCTCGTAGCCGGGCTCGGAGAGGAAATCGGAAATGACGATCACGAGCCCCGCGCGGCGCGTGCGCAGGGCGAAGCGCGCGAGGGAGGCGTCGAGGTCGGTGCGGCCCGCGGGGCGGAGGGCGTCGAGCATGTCCATGAGGCGCAGGATGCCGGGCTTTCCGCGGATGGCGCCCGAGGGAGCCCCTAAAAAGGTGTCGGATTCGAGATCGACGGCGGCGGCGGTGAAGGAAACTTTGTCGGTGTTGGCCAGCGCGATGTAACCGAGCGCGGCGGCAAGCCGGCGGGCGTAATCGAACTTGAGCGGGTCGCCGAAATCCATGGAGGCGGAGCAATCGAGGACGAGATGGACGGCGAGTTCCTGCTCCTCGACAAAGAGGCGGAGCATGAGGGATTCGAACTTGGCGTAGGCGTTCCAGTCGATGCGGCGGAAGTCGTCGCCCTGGACGTAAGGACGGAAGTCGGAGAATTCGACGGAGGCGCCATGCGCGGTGGAGCGGCGCTCGCCGCGGTCGCCGCCGCGAAAGAGCTGGCGCGCGACGAGGGTGAGTTGCTCGAGCCTTTTGAGGAAGGAGGGATCGAAGAGGGCATTGGGCATGAAGAAACTCAGTAAGGGCGGATGACTTTGAGGCCTTTAAAGAGGCGGAAGTGGCGGTCGTTGACGGTGACGACTGAATGGTCTAAGCGAAGCGCGGTCGAAGCGATCAGGCAATCAGGAAGGTCAACGTCGTGCGAGAGGTGAAGGCGCCCGAGATACTCCAGTGCGAGTGTCCCGTCTGGCACCACAGGATATTCGACGTCGAAGGGCCGGAGAATTCGGCGCAGGCGAAATAATTCGCGGCTGTCTCGAGTGCCAACGATCACCTCCGCAAGAGTCACGGCGTGAAGAGCGGCGGAACCGGCCAGCAGCGATTGCCGGACATATGCCAAAGCTTCGGGATGATCCTTCGCGGCGTCGATAACGACAGAACTATCGATCAGATCAGGCATCCTGCTTCCGCCCCATTAACCGTCGGCGAAGGAGCTTGGATGCGGCTGCGGAGTCCCTGGGCAGGTCCGTGCGATCTTTCCACATGCCCGCGACAGCGAGCAGCGCGCGATCCACTTCACGTATCCTTTTCTTTGAAGGGCGACTTGGTTTCTCGGGCGATGAATCCGACGGCCGCAGTTTCCGCGCCAGAGCCAGCACTTTCCGTTGCTTATTTGTCGGCAATGCGGCTACGGTTTCGTTGATGAGTTCGGCGATGGTCATGCTTGATCCTCGGCACTCGTTCCGGTACTGATTTTAGCAGACTTACAGTCCGAAGAGGTCTTCGTAGAGGGCGGCGAGGGTGGTGCGGAGGCGGCGGTCGTGGGCGGCTTCGCCGGGGCAGCCGTTGAAGACGAGGGCGGCGACGAGTTTGCGGCCGGGGTCGCAGAAGGCGGAGGAGGATTGGGAGCCGCCGTGGCCGAAGGTGTCGGGAGAAGCGCGGGGGCCGAACTGGTAGGGGATGGCGTGGCCGTGGTGGGAGGAGTTGAGGATGAAGCCGAGGCCCCAGTCGATTTTCTGGCGGAAGGTGGCGTCGAGCATGTCGATGCGTTGGCGCGAGACGAGCTGGCGGGCGGTGGATTCGCTAAGGAGGCGGACGCCGTCGAGTTCGCCGCCTCGCCGCATCATTTCGTAGAAGCGGGCGAGGTCGCGCATGGGTCCGCGGCAGGAGGCGGAGGGGCGTGGGCGGGAGGCGGCGAGTTCGGTGTCGAGGTTGAGCATGGGCTTGGGCTGCGCGGGGTTGCTGGTGTCCATGAGGATGCCGATGCGGGAGCCGTAGGCGTGGTATTGGTCGGGGGGCATGGCGAGCCAGGAGTCGGCCATGCCGAGTGGCTGGAAGATGTGCTGGCGAAGCCAGGCGTCGATGGGGGTGCGGGTGAGGCGCTGGATAATTTCGCCGAGGAGGTACCAGGAGGTGTGGGTGTGGTAGCCGGCGCGGCGGCCAGGGAGCCAGTCGCGTTCGGGGCGCATGGCGAAGATTTTTTCGAGGGTGTCGTGCCAGGATTGGAAGGGGTAGGCGGTATCGAGGGCGCGGATGCCGGCGGTGTGGGTGAGGAGGTGGCGGATGGTGATGGCGTCTTTGCCGTTCTGGGCGAATTCGGGGAGGTGTCGGGCGACGGGGTCGTCGAAGGAGAGGAGGTGTTGGTCGGCGAGCATGGCGATGGCGACGGCGGTGACGGGTTTGCCGGCGGAGAGCCAGAGCATGAGGGTGTCGGGAGACATGGGAGTTTCGGGCGCGTCGGAGGTGGCGGGGCGGGCGAGGCCGAGGGCGAGGTTGGCGGCGGGCTGGCCGTCGATGAGGGCGAAGAGTTGTGCGCCGATGTCGAGCCCGTCGGCGACGCCCTGGCGGAGGAGAGCGGTGGTGCGGGGAAGATCGAGCATTGGGGCGATGGTAAATCGTGAATGTTAAATGGTAAATGGGGCTGGGGGAGGGTTGTGCGGGCGGGAATGTGGGGGTTTGCTCGTAGATTTTGAGGTTTTGCAAAAAAGAGTGAGTTTTTGCGTCCCTCCCCGCAACCCTTACGCCCGGCTGCCCCCATCGACGTTCAATATGCTGCCCGTGATGAAGGAGGCTTCCGATGATGCGAAAAACGCCACCGCCGCCGCAACTTCTTCCGGCGTCCCAAACCGATGCAACGGCGTGTTTTCCACCAGATACGTCGCGAACGGATTCTTGCCCGGATCCGCCGGATTCATCGCCGTGTCGATCGGCCCCGGCTGAATGCAGTTGACCGTGATGTTCCGCGACGCCAGGTCCCGCGCCAGCCCGCGCGTCAGACCCGCCACCGCAAACTTCGACGCCGCGTACACCGAAAGATTCGGACCCACCGCCGCCTCCCCCAGCATCGATCCGATATTGATGATCCGCCCCCCATTGGGAATCCGCGGCAACGCCAACCGCGTGATCTCAAAAATCGCCCGGACGTTCACATCGAACGTCCGCTGAAAATCCTCGGGCCTGAACGTGTCGATCGGACCCGTGATATAGGCGCCCGCATTGTTCACAATGATGTCGAGCGCCTTTCCAAAAGCCGCGGCCTTTTCAAGGAGCGCCGGAATCTCCCCCGCATTCCCCACATCCGCCCGCACCGCCAACGCCCGCCCGCCCGCCGCGGTGATCGTGGCGACCGTATCCTCGGCGCCGGCGGCATCGCGGCCATAGTTGACGATGACGATGGCGCCCAGCGCGGCAAGCTTTTTGGCCGCGGCGGCGCCGATGCCCCGCGAAGCGCCGGTGATGAGGGCGGTTTTGTGGGCGAGGGGCTGCATGGGGACCTCGTGAAAAAATGGGGAACCTTGGATCGACAGATTGTAAGGAGAACGGTCCGCAGGGAAAGCGGGACCGGCAAGAGAGGTTTGGGTTGGGCGTTAGGAATGGCGGGTGATTGTGAAGGAGACATCGTGATTCAGATTCGAACGCTTTCGATTGCCGATGCCCGGCGCGCGCTGCGGGCCGTGGTCGCTGAGATGGAGAAGCGCGGAGTGGCGGGCGTGGTGGCGGTCGCGGATCGGAACGGAGAACTCCTGGCGTTGGAACGGCTGGATGGGGCGGCAGTGTCGGCGGTGACGATCGCGACCAACAAAGCCTACACGGCGGCGCGGGAGGGCAAGACGACGCGCAGCATTGGGGAGGAATCGCGGGATGGAGCGAAGGGATTTGATTTGCAGAATTTTGGGAGCGGGCGGCACGTGGGATGGGGCGGCGGGGTGCCGGTGGTGGTGGAGGGAGAGGTGGTGGGCGCGGTGGGCGTCAGCGGTTTGCCGGAGGCGGTGGATATGGACCTGGCCGCGATCGGCGTGCGGGCCGCCGTGTAGAAAAATTGGAAAAATTGGGGATGTGGTTCAATTGGGAGGGCGCGGCGGATCGTGGGGATCGCGTGACGGGCGCGGGGGGAGCGTTTAGACTTGGCGGGGACATTTCTTTTTCGTTTATTGCGTATGGAGATGGCGGATGCGGAACGAGCTTCGGACGAGCGCGGCGGTGGTGGCGATGGCGGTGGCGGCGGCTCTCGGGGGAACGGCTCTCGGGGCGGAGCCGGGGACGGTGACGGTGCAGGTGGACAAGCCTTCGCATGCGATCAGTCCGACGTTGTATGGGCTCATGACCGAGGAAATCAATCATGCGTACGATGGGGGGTTGTATGCGGAGCTGATACAGAATCGGACGTTTCAGGATCCGATCATGCCGGCACGGGGCGGCGGCCGGGGGCGCGGGGCGGGGAATGCGGGCGGAGGCGCTGGGAACGGCGACCAGCCGGCGCGGCCGGAGATGGTGGGCGAGGGGGAGCACGCCGTGCCGAAGATGCCGCTGCATTGGACGGAAGTGTCCAGCGAGGGCGCGAAGGGAGAGGCGCAGGCGGATGTGAACGAGCATGTGAACACGACCGGGCTGCCCGTGAGTCTGCGGGTGGACATTCAGGACGTGCCTGCGGGCGGGCGTGTGGGCGTGGCGAACGAGGGATATTGGGGGATTCCGGTGAAGCCCGACACGACCTATGTGGCGAATTTTTATGCCAAATCGGCGCAGGGCTTCAGCGGCCCGCTGACGGTGGACATCGAGACCAACGATGGCAAGGCGGTGGCCACCGGCGCGGTGCCGGCGTTGACCGGGGACTGGAAGAAATACACGGTGGATCTCAAAACGGGGAACGTGCCGGCGACCAAGGACGCGCGGTTCGTCATTTCGGGAGCCAGCAAGGGGACCGTGTGGCTGAGCGATGTGTCGCTCTTCCCGCCGACGTACAAAGACCGTGCGAATGGCGATCGCGTGGATATCTCGAAACTGCTGGCCGACATGGATCCGTCGTTCCTCCGCTTCCCGGGCGGCAATTACCTCGAAGGCGATACCCCCGAGACGCGCTTCAACTGGATGAAGATGATCGGGCCGGTCGTGGATCGCCCCGGGCACATGGGCACGTGGAGCTATCGATCGAGCGACGGATTCGGCCTGGATGAATTCCTGGGCTGGTGCCAGGACCTGCACATGATGCCGGTGCTCGCGGTGTACGCGGGGTATTCGCTGCGCGGGCAGCACATCACCGGCGACGACTTGAAGCCCTACGTGCAGGAAGCGCTCGATGAGATCGAATATGTGAGCGGGGATGCGAGCACCAAGTGGGGCGCGCTGCGGGCGAAGAATGGATATCCCAAGCCCTTCGATTTGAAATATGTGGAGATCGGCAACGAGGACTTTTTCGATGGCCGGCGCGGGGGCACGAACACCTACGACGAGCGGTTCGCGGCATTTTACGATGCGATCAAGGCGAAGTACCCGAACCTGCAGTGCATTGCCACGACGCCGGTGAAGAGCCGCAAGCCCGACGTGGTGGACGATCACTACTACCAGCAGGCGCAGGAAATGTGGGCGATGTCGCAGCTGTATGACAAGAAGGACCGCAGCGGACCCAAGGTGTTCGTGGGGGAATGGGCGACGCGCGAGGGCAATCCGACGCCGGACATGAACGCGGCGCTGGGTGATGCGGCATTTTTGACGGGACTGGAGCGGAACTCGGACATCGTGGTGATGAGCTGCTACGCGCCGCTGTTTGTGAACGTGTCGGACACGACCAACCCGAACCAGGCGGCCCGGTCGATGGAATGGGCGACGGATTTGATCGGCTATGATGCGCTCTCCAGTTACGGATCGCCGGCCTATTACGTGCAGAAGATGTTCATCCACAACAAGGGCGACGACGTGCTGCCGGTGACGCTCGATGTGCCGGGAACCGACGGCGGCGTATTGCCGGCGCCGGCGGCCGCCACGCAGGGGCGCAACGGCGCGCCGGCGCGTGGTCGTCCGCGGTCGCTGGGCGGGGTGTTCGTGGAAGCGAGCAACAACCGGGCGACGAGCGAAGTGATTCTGAAGGTGGTCAACGCGCAGGCGGAAGCGCAGACGCTGAAGATCGATCTCGAGGGGATCAAGGACGTGGACAACAAGGGGATCATCGAGACGCTGCAGGGCGAACCCACGGATGTGAACACGATCGCGGAGCCGGAGAAGGTGGCGCCCAGGACCGAAGGCCTGCCGGTGAGCGGCACGACATTCACCCACGAATTCCCGGCCCATTCGGTGAGCGTGCTGCGGGTGAAGGTCAAGTGACGAACGGCGCCCCCGGGCGTCTGAAACGCAGGGGATAGATGAGCCACGACCGCTATCAGTAGACCGGCATCGCCATGGCGGCGCGCACGTGGACCGCTACAGTCCAAACGGGGGCCAACGTCGGGCGGTATCGGCTCGACAAAAGCCGATCATGCACAAAGCGAAAATGCCACCGCCCGTCCCGCTGTCGGATGACAGCAAATTCGATGAGGCGGCGGCCGGACGATGATGCGGTTCGCGCGAATGGAATACTTGATCGGCGCCAGATGGAGTTGAGCATGGAAATTCCGGAGGTGATACCTCCCAGGACGCTTGTGGTGCTGCGGGGCGGCGGCGCGGGCTTGAGCCCTGCGCATCGGCGGGAGATAGGGCGGGAATTCCGGGCGGGATATTACAGCCGGAACGACGGGCTGGACTGCATTTGGCTGGTGAACGAGCGGGGGGAATATGAACAAACCGTGGATCGCGAGTATCTCGTGAAGCATTTTCCCATTGTGAAGTGGGGAAGGCCGCGGGGTCTCTATGGAGAAGGCGAGCGGCGCCTGCCGGCTTTGCGCGGACGGGGAACGTGGAAGAAGTCGGCGACGAAAACGGCGGCGCGGAAGACGGGCTGACGGCTCGCCGAGCAGCGGATCAACCGACGTCGCGCAGGCGGGCGGTGAAAGTGCGGCGGCGGTCGGACGCCGCGGGGTTGGCGGTCGCGGGGTCCACGACCTCCATCGGAAAGACCATGTGCGAGGCCAGCGCGACGATGTAATGGTTCCAGCGGGAGCGCAGGTCAAGATAGGTGTCGACGGCTTCCTCCTCGTTGGCGATGGTCTGGATGCCCGCCTGGCGCATGCGGCGCAGCGCGGCGTAGTAGCGGGCGCGCCAGCGCTCCACATCGTGCGGCGTCGGCGGATCGGGTGGCGGGCTCCCGGGGTCGCCCAACGGGAGAAAGGCGGCGGCGAGTTCCGCGGTCAGGCGCAGCGAAGCCCGCCAGATCTGGGAGACGGCGGCGGATTCCTTCAGCCACGCATAGCGGCGGTCGTCGAGGCCGGCCTTGATCAGCGACACGGTGTCGAGCATCACCAGCGCCGCGCGGGAAGCGTCGTAGTGCGGATCTTCAAAGCGAAAGTAAAAAATGACGGGGTAAAAATGGTGCGATTCCTGGAACGACGTCATCTCGGCGGCGAACTCCGCGAGCTGCGGATAGCCGCGGTCGAAGTTCCCTTCCGGTCCGAGCCCGGCGAGAAGTTCGGCGGCGTCGGCGGATTCCGCGGAGGCGACGTGGATCTTGAGAGCGAACGTGTTGCGCCGCTGGAGGGCGTTGTAAATCTGAAGAAAGTACGTGAGGGTGAGCGTGAGGATGGACAGGCCGGTGAACGAGCAGATCAGATGGGTGAAGCGGAGAAACGTGTAGCGCGGAGCGAGGTCGGGCGCGCCGACGGTGGTGAGCGAATCTCCGGCGAAGTAGACGGCGATGCCGAAGTTCGTCGGCGTGGGCCCGGAGGTCGCGGTGATGCCGGTGCCCAGGAAGGGGTAGAAGACCAGAGCGAAACCCAGGACGAGCAGGACGATCCAGACGCCCACGAGAATGGGCAGCATGAGAGGGCCGGCGAGAGAAAGGAGGGCCGCCCGATGCTTTGGAAAGAGCCCGCTCAGCGGCCGGAAAGCGCGCCAGGTGTAGCAGGCCAGCGGGTGGCTGATGATGCCGGTGCCGATGCGCGCGAAGAGGACCGTGAGAAAGACATCCAGGAAGACCAGCAGGATCAGCAGCGCACCGGCGGCGGGCAGAACGATGGTCCGGAGATGAAGCCACTCCATGGCGCGAGCTCCGCGGGACGTTGAAGCGGTCCGGCGGATGACCAGCACGGACGGCGGGCGCGCGCAGATGCAACCGGCGGGCCGGGAAATGACATTATGGCGCCGGCTCGATCTGGCTGGTGGTGGAGAGGGTCATGGTGAGTTTATCGTTGTTGAGTTCGGGGGCGCCCGAAAAACGGATCGCTTTCCCCTCGGCCCCATTGCCGTCTTTGCCCCCGAATTTCCTGGTCATCGGCGAAAAGAGCCGGGCGGGGATCAGCAGCGAAAAAGTGGGGGCATCTGCAAAGGTGAGCGTCGCGACGCGGTCGCCGGTCGTCGAGATGGAGTACGAATTGATCGTGCCCGTGACGGTCACCGTCGAATGGGATTGGGCGGCGGCACGAAGCGCGGCGGTGTCGGAAACGGGAACAGGGTTGCCGCCCGCCGGAGCATTGTTGCGCGCGTTCGACTTTGGAGCGGCGGCCTGGGGAGCGACGCTGACGCGCGGAATCGTCGGACCCGGCGGAAAAATATCCGGAGCCGAACCAGGGACGGCAGCGGCAGGGACGGCAGCGGCGGGGGTGGGCGCGGGAGTGGGAGTGGGCGTGGGAGCGGGCGCCGGCGTAGGCTCCGGGGCTGCGGCGAGCGGTTGCGCGGGCGCGGCTGCCGTTCCAGGCGTCGGGGACGCGGGTGTGGGAGCGGCGACCGCGGGCGTCGCCGACGCGGGGTTCCCGGCGACGGAATTTACAGGCGGCGGCGGAGCGGATTTTCCCATGATCGTCACCGCGATAACGATCCCCACCACGATCACGGCGGCGGCGACAAGCACGACCACCATGGCCTTTTTGGTGCGCGGCTGGTTGCCGGTGGCTTCGCCCGACGCTGCCGGCGGTGCGGGCACGAATGGCCCGGTCGCGCTGATCGACATGGATTGCGAAGCGCCCACTGGAATGGTGTGGGCGCGGAGTTGTTTGGCGAATGTGTCGGGGCCCGGGCGGTCGTCGGGATTTTTCGAGAGCGCGCGGGCCAGCACCTTGGCAAGCGAATCGGGAAGATCCGGACGAAGCGATGCGATCGACGGCGGCGGCATGTCAAGGTGCATCCGCAGCAGCGCCGCCTTGTCCCGGCTCTGGAAGGGCGTCTTGCCGGTCAGCAGGAAAAACATCGTGCATGCCAGCGAATAGACGTCCGATTTGGCCGAAGCCGGAAAGCCGTTGAGGAGTTCCGGGGCGATGTACGCGGGCGTGCCGACGGCATTTTTGGGCATCGCGAAACCATCAGCCGGGTCGGCGATGTGCGCGAGGCCGAAGTCGGCGACTTTGCAGCGTCCCGAGCGGGAAAGCATGAGGTTGCCGGGCTTGATGTCGCGGTGCGTGATGCCGTGCTGGCTGGCGAAGGCGAGCGCCTCGGCGGCCTCGGCGCCAAGCTGGCAGGCGCGGCCGACATCCAGCGGCCCGCAGGCCTTGACCAGCGAAGCCAGCGATCCCCCTTCCACCAGCTCCATCGCGATGTAGTAATAACCCGCCGCTTCCCCGGTCTCGTAAATCTGCACGATGTGGGGATGCTCCAGGGCGGCCGCCGCGCGGGCCTCGCGGATGAACTGCTCGGGACGATAAGACTTGGCGACGGCGGCGGACTTCTTGAGGCACTTGAGCGCCACCTGACGCTGCAGCGTCGTGTCCTGCGCCCGGATCACCTTGCCCATCCCCCCTTCGCCCAGCAGAGCAAGCAGCCGGAATTTGCCCAGCGCGATCGGCTTGGGCGTCGCGATCGGGTTCGACGAGCCGGTGTCCGGCGGAAGCTCCGGGATGTCGGCGGTGGGCGAGTTCGATGGCGGTTCGGACATGGCGAGGCTCCTGACGGGCAGTGTGTTCATTCTAACCCAACGCGGCGGCGAGGCGCGGTGAGAAAGTCATTGCCGCTGGTCCGGGGTTTGTGAGCCGGTGGGGAAAAGGAGATATGTCATGGCTCATCTGAATATCCGCTCGGCTCGGCGGCATCGGCATGAGGGCAAGCAGCGCGGCGGCGCACAGGCACGATCGGCGGGCGGCCGACAATTGGAGTATGCGACCGCCGGCGCCGAATCGGGCGAACGCGGGCGCGACCCGAAAACAGACCCCAAAACCCTCTCCGATTTTGATCCCAACTATGGACACACGACGGGAACCAACGAGCAGGCCAAGGGCGGCGCGGAGACCGTGGTGCGCGAAAGTTATGGACGCGGCGGAGAACCCAGCGCCACCCCGCAGTCGCCCGTGATCGAAGGCGGATCCCCCGGCGGCGAGCATCCCACCGGCTACGGCGAGCAGTATGGCCAGGGATTCGGCGTCGGGGCCGGGCACGGCGTGCAGAGCGACTCGTCGGGATTGGGCGGCAGTCCGCGGGAGCGCGACTATCGAGGAAACGCGGGCATGACCTATGGCGCGACCGTCGGTCCGGATGCGCTCAAGGAGGATACCTCGCAGGACAAGCGGCCCGATGACAAGCCGGCAGCTTAAGCAGCGACAGGGGCGACCCCCGCGCCGCGGTTACGCCGTGCCTCGCCAGAACATGATGGCGCCGTCGTTGATTGCGACGTTGGGCATCGCCGATCCGTTGCCGTAGTAGTTGGCGACCACCGCGTCCAGATTCAGCATGTACAGATTGTTCCATGTGATCGCCGGTCCGCCGGCGGCGCCGATCTGGGTGTCGGTCATGCGCAGCTGAGGATTGGTCCCCGAGCCGTAGAGACTGACGACAGCGCCGGTGGCATGAGAGGCATCGAGCGTGATGTTTCCCGCGGGGATGGGAGAGCCATTGGCATAGTTGATCACGAGCGCTTCGTTCGTGCCGGTGAAGGTAAAGGAGAGCGTGGCGAGTTCGTCGATCGGGATGGTGTAGGTGGGGTCGGCGAGGAAAGGCGGACCGTCGACGCCGGCGTAAATGTCGAGGATGGCGCCGGACTTATCGAGGCTCAGCGTGTAGCCGTCGCCGGTGCCCGAGGCGGTGAAGGTGGTGGGGAAATCGCCGAAGTTCTGGTTGAGGGTGGTGCCGGCGACGGTGACGGAATAACCGGGCGGGGGCGCGGGCGGAACGCCGGGGCTGGGTTGCGTCTGAATGTAGCCCGAGGGCACGACCTGGCGGACGGTGTAGGTGCCGAACTTCAGGCCGGTGAACGAATACCGCCCGTTGGCGTCGGTGACGGCCATGGGCTCGGCGGAGAGGCCGATGGAAAGCGACCACGCAATGATCGAGCCGGTGTCCTGTCGCGCGCCATCGACGACTTTGAAGGTCCAGGTGCCATCGGGAGAGTGGCCGTTGAACGTGGAAAGGGTGCCCGAGGAAGGTTTGTAGGTGCCGGCGAAGGGCGGCGAAGCGGAAGAGATGGTGGTGGAGGCGGAATCGTCGAGGGTGGTGCCGAAGAAGTTGTCGCCGCTGCCGCCGATGCCGGAGAAAAGCGTCACGGAGGTGCCGTCGGGAGCGATCAGATAAGCAGTGAGATCACGGTCGAAGGTGTGGGTGATGGTGAAGGTGATGTTGACGTCGGTGATGGTCACGCCGGTGGTGGGGACGGAAAGGGTGGAGGAAGCGCCGGTGGGGTTGGCGTCGGGAATCGCGAGGGGAACGTTGGTGGAGGTGTAGGTGGCGGTGCGGGCGCCGTCGTACACGCCGTTGTTGTTGCCGTCGAGATAAACGGTGACGCCGGGAAGGGGAGTGTCGGTGCTGTCGAAGGAGGCGTCGCCGTTGTTGTCCTGATAGACGATGCCGGTGATCGCGCCGACGCCGACGAGATCGGGAATCAGCAGGTTGGCGATCGGCGAACCGCGGCCGGTGACCAGGTCATAACCGGGACCGGCGGAGAACGCGCCGTTGGAGCCGGAGGTGATGTCGTGGAAATCGGTGGCGGGAAGGGCGTAAATCATGGGGATGGTCTGCGTGGGACCATCCAGGGAGCCAATGCCGGCCTGGGCGCGGCCCTGGTTGACGATCGAGATGATGCCGGCCCACATGGGGGTCGCGAGGCTGGTGCCGCCGACGGTGATCCACGGAGTCGCGGCGCCGAAGTCGTAGGAATCGTAAACCGCCACGCCGGTGTTGGGATCGGCGAGCATGGAAACGTCCGGGGTGTTGCGGCCGGCAATCGAGACGTGGATCAAGGACTGGAAAGAGGGGAGCGACTCCCTGGAGCTGACGCCGCCGCCGCTGCCGGACCAGGCGGTTTCGCTGACGTAGGAGGTGCCCGAGACGTTCAGGGTGGTGCCGCCGACGGCGAGGACGTTGGGGGAATATGCGGGGAAGCCGCCGGGGGAGCCGTTGTCGCCGGTCGAGGCGAGGAAGGTAATCCCGGCATGACCGGCGGGAGTGGTGAAAATGGAGTCGAGGGTGTTCTCGCCGGAGAATTCCGAAGCGCCGAAACTCATGGAGATGGCGGTAACGCCGGCCTGCGATTTGGCCCAGACGACGGCGGTCTGCACCAGGTTGGTGAAGGAGGAATCGGTGGCTTCGACGAGGATGAGGTTGGCGCCGGGGGCGACGGCGTGGGCCCATTCGAGATCGAGGGCTTCCTCCTCCTCCCAGGTGGATTGGCCGGTCGTGCCGGCGGGTCCGGCGGGATCGACAGGCGGCAGGTTCGAGGAGCCATCCTGCGCGACGATGCGGAGCGAGGGAGGATCGGCCAGCCCGAATTGCTCATCAAAAGCGTGAAGGTCGGTCTGCGCGGTGGGGTAGTCGTAGGCGTCGATGATGGCGATGGTCTGGCCGGTACCGTCCCCGACGACGGAGCCGAAGAACACCTGGTCAATGCCGTAAGCGTGGCGAATCTGCGCGGGGGTCAGGGCGTTGGACGCCGGCGCGGCGCCGGCAGCGGGCGAGGCGTCGACGGCAATGGGATGCCCCACCGGTCCGGGCCTGACGACCGGCGCGGCCCTGTTCGATTGACGAACAGGCGCGACCTGCACGGGGCGCAAACGGCGGAGGAGGGTTTGCTGAATTTGTGCGAGCTGCGCGGCCAGGGAAATCGAGGAAAGCAGGGTGCGGGACTCGAGTTCTTCGAGGTGACGCATGGGCAAAGGCTGGGTGCGGCGGCTGCGCCGGGAATCTCTACGGTAAGCCATAAAACGGGGCATCCTGAACGGGGTTGGCAGATCGCGCGGGTGTATCAGCAAGCTACCAAAAGAGGGTCGGTGAAAGAAAGGAAATCGGATGAATAATTGGCGCTAAGGGCCGGGTTTTTGCGGACGTTGCACGGGCAACCTCAGCCGTGGCGTGCCGCGCGGGTCCCTGTGAGGAGCATCTGAGCGGGGAATCATAATGAGGGCAATGACGGAGTTGCTCGAAAGACTTGAGTTTGCGGGGCCGGCGTTGGAGACTGGGGGGATGAAGTTGCGACGGGTTGAGGGCGCCAACGGGGTGGTGGTGTATCAGTCGCCGCTGTTGGCGGAGGCGGGGGTGGTGCATGGGTTTTCCACGCGGATTGGAGGGGTGTCGGAGGGGGAATTTGCGACGTTGAATTTCGGGAATGCGGCGGGGGAGCGGGCGGACCCGGCGACCCACGTGGCGCGGAATTTTGAATTGCTGCAGGAGGCGGTTGGGGCAGCGGGGGTGGCGCGGGCGTGGGTGAAGCAGGTTCATGGGCGCGGGGTGGAGCTGCTGGAGCCGGAGCCCGAGGGGGAGTATGGGGAGACCTTTGCAGCGGAGCTGCGCGATCGGTTCAGCGGGCAGGCGGCGGCGGATGGGATGGTGTCGGTGGCGCCGGGGGTGCTGCTGGTGATTCGGACGGCGGATTGCGTGCCGGTGCTGTTGGCGAGCGGGGATGGAAAAGTGGTGGCGGCGGTGCATGCGGGATGGCGCGGAGTGGTGGGGAATATCGTGGGGCGGGCGGTGCGGGTGATGGGGGAGGCGGGCGTGAGGGGCGAAGATCTTGCGGCGGCGATTGGGCCGTGCATTTCGGCGGAGCATTTTGAGGTGGGCGAGGAAGTCGTGGAAGCGTTTGGGAAGGCGGAGTTGGGGGAAGCGGTGGTGCGGCGGGATGACTGGGCCAGGCCCCACGTGGATTTGCAGGAAGCGGTGCGGCGGCAACTGGAGCGGGCGGGGGTGGGGCGGATCGATGGAAATGCGCTGTGCACGTATCGGGATGCGCGGGAGTTTTTTTCGCACCGGCGGGATGCGGGCAAAACGGGGCGCATGGCGGCGGTGATCGGGATCACGCGCGGCGGGGCAGCGGAAGTCGCGGGGGCGGGGTGAAGGGGGTATCATGTCGGGTTATGAAACACCTTAAATTTCAAGAGCTGGTTGAGGAGAAGAAGGTCATCACGGTGACGCCGAAGTATCCGCCGTATGACACGTGCATGGGCTTTGCGTTGGGGGCGTCGGAGGAGATGGTGCTGCTGCACGAGATCGTGGAGTTTCACCTGGCGGGCTATTCGGTGATGCCGATCTATGAAATCAGGTCGGTGCGATCGAAGAAAGCGGAGCGGATGGTGGAGCGGATTTTCGAGGGCGAGGGGCTGATGAAGAAGGTGGGGATCGAGGACGCGCCGCCGCTGAGCGACTGGCCGGATTTATTTCAGTTTTTTCGGCGAGCGGGGAAGCTGGTCCAGGTGGAGTTTTTCGAGACGGCGGAGCCGGGGTTTTCCGATGAGGCGTTCGCGGTGGGGAAGATCACGGGGTTGAGCAGCCGGTCGGTGGCGGTGCTGAATTTCGATCCGTCGGGGAACTGGGATTCGGAGGCGACGGTGATCAGCTACGACAACATCAAGCGGGTGCGGTTCGAGACGGAATACATCAATGTATTCGCAAAGTATTTGGGTAAGTAGGGCGAGCGTTTATGCGGCGTTCACGCGCTGGTATACGCGTCCGTGCTGGACGAGCCACTGTTTGTCCCCGTGCCTGGCGTGTGTTTCGACATCCTTGAGGAACTGAACCGTTTCAGGTTCAAAACAGGCCTCGGTCGGGTCCTCGTCCGGGATCACCGCGTCGACATCGACAGCAACCACGAATTCATCCGTGTGGACGTACCGAGTTCGTCGAATGCGCTTACCAGGGATCATGTCAGGCCTCGCGAAAGACGGTGGCGAGTTTGGCCGCAGGCGTTATCCGGCTTTTTTGCGGGTGTAGAAGGCGGGCATGGGGCTGCCGAGTTTTTTCCATTGGGCGATGATGGCGTCGGTTTTGCCGGCGCTGTTGAGCATGTGGAGCTTGCGTTGGACCATGGCGGTGATGGCTTCGCGGGCGGGGCCGAGGTAGTTGCGGGGGTCGAATTCGGCGGGCTTGGTGGCGAAGACTTCGCGGATCTTGGCGGTCATGGCGAGGCGGAGGTCGGTGTCGATGTTGACTTTGCAGACGCCGTATTTGCTGACGGCCATGTGGATCTGGTCTTCGGGGACGCCCTTGGCGTTGGGCATTTTGGCGCCGTACTTGTTGTTGAGGTCGACGAATTCCTGGGGGACGCTGGAGGAGCCGTGCATGACGAGGGGCATTCCGGGGCAGGTTTTCATGATTTCTTCGATGCGATTGAAGGCGAGCTTGGCTTCGTGTTTGAATTTGTAGGCGCCGTGGGAGGTGCCGATGGCGACGGCGAGGGAGTCGATGCCGGTGCGTTTGCAGAAGTCAGCGGCCTGCTGGGGGTCGGTGAGGAATTTTTCGACGTTCTTTTCGTATTCCTCGGCGGAGAGGCCGACGACATCTTCTTCGATGCCGCCGAGCATGCCGAGTTCGGCTTCGACAACGACGCCGACGGAGTGGGCGTAATCGGTGCACTGCTTGGTGAGTTGGACGTTGTGCTCGTAGTCGTGGTGGGAGCCGTCGATCATGACGGAGGTGTAGCCGTCATCGCAGCAGGTTTTGATGAGTTCGAGGGTGTCGCCGTGGTCGCAGTGGACGGCGATGGGGATTTCGGGATGTTCGACGACGGCGGCGTCGATGATGGCTTTGAGGTAGCGGATGTTGGCGTATTTGCGGGCGCCCTTGGAGATTTGGAGGATGCAGGGGGATTTTTCCTTGGCGCAGGCGTCGACGATGGATTGTGCGAGTTCCATGTTGTTGACGTTGAACGCGCCGATGGCGAAGCCGCCGTCGTAGGCAAGGTCGAACATGGGTTTGGTGGTCATGAGCGGCATAGGGCACCTCGCAGGGGTAGAAGTTGGCCGGGGATTTCCGGCGGAGGGGCTATGGTAGCGGAAGGCGGGGGCGGCGGGAAGGAAACGGGGCGGGGTAAGACAAGGGGGCGGGGAAGGGCGGCGGGGTGGCGGTGTGGGTTTGGAGGGGGATGTGTGGCCAGAGCGCCAAGAGCGCCACGCTTTTTGGGGTTGGGTGGGCGCGGGCGGGCATTGGGAGGGGGAGGGCGGGATTTGGGGCGGCGTGCGCTGGTGTTGGCGTGGCGAGGGGGCGCGGAGGAGGGGGTGTTGGGGTGGAGTGTGAGGGGTTGGCATGATTTTGGGTGTGAGAGGTTGCGGTGACATGGCCTTCTCCGTTTTTGGTTGTGGCAACGCCCGGGTTGGGGCGCGGGGTGCTGCATAGAAGAGAACGGACGGGGAGGAGGAAAGGTTCCCGGAAAGTTTGGATTTTTTTCGGGGGCGGGGGCGGGGGGGGGGGGGGGGCTTCCGCCAGCTCCCCTGTCGGCAATTCGCCTTCCACTCCCGGGTACCTGGTAGACGAGTATGGGAACATACAGTTCCAGGGGCTTGGCATACTG
>DASZTO010000020.1:0-16591 GCA_035548175.1 Phycisphaerae bacterium
GGGGGGGGGGGTGGGTCCCCCCCCCCCCCCCCCCCGGCCTTGCGATACCTCGCAAGGCTATCGGTTTGACGGGAGGATGGGCGTGGCGGTTGCGCATACGGTTTTACATGCGTATGGGTCGTGGCATCCGGATCATCCGAGCGGATGGCACCAGCATGGCGAGAACATGCCACTGCGGCCTGATTTCCATTTGGGCAAACGGCGTCGGGCGTCGCAGCGCTGGACGACAGTGCATTTTCCGGTGGAAGTTCACGGCGAGCTGGTTGATCTGGCGGCAGACATTTGCCGGCGGCGCGGGTGGCAGTTCCATGCGATTGCGCTGACGCCCAGTCACATGCATCTCGTGTATAGCTGGCGTACGGGGCTCGCGGCGCTGGATACGCAGGCTGTTTTCAAAAGGATTCTTGGGTGGAAGCTGGCGAAATTGTCGGGCGTTTCGGGACGGCGGTGGTTTTCCGATGGGGGGCGTCCGAAGCTGGTGCGGTCGGCGGAGCATTTGGCGTTTTTGCTGGAGGAGTATTTGCCGGATCAGGCGGACACGTTTTTTGCGGTGCCGCATCGGTTGACGTGGTAGAGGCATAGCCTTGCGAGGCATCGCAAGGCGGTGGGGTGGGTGGGGACGCGTACTTTTTGCAGCCGGTCCATACGACGTTGCATGGGCCCACTCGGTTGGGCGTTGGCCCCCCCCGGCCTTGCGTTACCACGCAAGGCTATTTGTGACGTGGCGAAGGGCCCAGGCGAGGAGGCGGTGTTCGGGGTCGGTTGCGGCGGATTTTTGCGCGGACTCGAGCGCGTCCTTGGCGGGGGCGGCGGTTGGGCCCATGTAGCCGAGGGCGACGGCGGCGCGTTCGCGCTGGGTGGGGTCTTTGGAGGCGAGGGCGGGGGTGAGGAGGGCGAGGGCGGCGTGGGGGTCGGCGTTGAGGAGTTCGAAGCCCCAGGGGGGAACGTCGCCGGCGGAGTCGTGGAGGAGGTCGGAGGCGAGGCGAGGCGAGACGGCGGCGAGGCGTGAGCCGAGGTTGTGGATGTAGGAGATCCAGATCAATTCCATGAGGCTGCCGAAGATATCGGAGCCGAGTCCGCCGCCCTGGCCGAAGCCTGGGGAATCGTGGGGTACGGCGGCGCCGCCCATGAAGCCAAAGCCCGCGGAGGGAGCGGGTCGCCAGGGGTAGCCTTTGGAGGGGTCGATGGCCCAGGTGGTGGCGGTGATAAGGCCGCGGTTTCGGATGGGGAAGGAGGGGAGTTTTGGCAGCGCGTCCCTGGCGACGGGGCCGAGGAGTGCGAGGTAAATCATGAGGTTGTAGCCTTCGACTTCGGTGGCTTTGGTTCTGAGGGAGAGGATGAAGTCGACGGCGGGGTGGGCGTCGGGACCGCCGATCTGGGCCATGGCGCGGCAGGCGGCCCATTGGAGGGGACGGTCGTCGGCGTGGAGCATTTGCGTGAGCTGGGGAAGGGCGTCTTTGGCGGGCGGGCCGATGCGTCCGACGGCGTCGGCGGCATCGATGGCGAGGTCGGGATTTTTGAGCAGGGGGAGCAGCGCGGGAAGGGCGGGTTCGGCGGCGGGGCCGAGCATCGAGAGGCTTTGCAGGGCGTTGAGGCGGGTGGGTTCGTCGGGGTCGGAGAGGAGGTGGGCGAGGATGGGGGCGAGGGGAGTTCCCCGGGGGCCGGCGAAACCGGCGGCGGCAGCGGCGGCGCGGCGCGTGGCGGGGTGGGTGCCGGCGAGGTCGGATTGGAGCGTTGTGAGAGGGGTTTCGTCATGCGGGGTGATGCGGAGGAGCGCGCCGGCGGCGGCGCTGCGGACGGCGGGGTCGGGGTCGCGGAGGGCTTTGGCGAGGGCGTCGGCGGCGGATGTGGCGGGGGGGCCGAGGGAGCCGAGGTCGTCGGCGGCCTGAGCGCGTTGTGCGGGATCGGGATTGGCGAGCTGGTGGAGGAGATCGGGGAGGTCGGATTCATCGACGGCGCCCGGGCCGATGAAGACGTGGGGATCGGAGGCGGCGCCCAGGGCGGCGGCGGGCATGGTGAGCGCGGCGCGGAGGCGCTGGAGGCGTATGAGTCCTGGGAGGCTTTGGCGGTTGAGGGCGATATCGAACATGGCGCCTTCGCTGCCGGAGCCATAGGCGACGGTGGTGATGACGGCGGAGCGTCCGGCGAGGATATCGGGGAGTGCGTCGGCGAGGCGCGGGAGTCCGCCGCAGTAAGCGAGGGGGAGATCGGGGCGTTCGTCGGCGACTTGCCAGGCGTCATCGTCGTTGAGTTTGAGGGCATACCAGGCGGCGCCGATGCAGACCAGGGCGCGGCTGGGGGTGGCGAAGAGGACGGCGCGGCTGCCGGGGGCGGCCCAGCGGAGAATCTCGGCGCGGACGGGTTCATCCATCTGTGCGAGGATGTGGCGGAGCTGGCCGGGCGGGGGATCGCCTTTGAAGGTTGTGAGGGGTTTGAGGGTGAGGGCGCGCGAGGGGCGGTCGAAGGCGGTGACTTCGAGGAGTGCGATGGATTTGGAATCACGGATGATTTTGCCGAGGGTGGGGGCGAGATCGATGTAGGCGTGGGCGCGGGAGGAGAGCAGGAGGAGTGTGGCGGCGGCGGCGAAGAGGTGGGAGCGTGCGTGCGGCATGTTGGGTCGCGGTTCCGTGGGAGGTGGAGGGAGAAAAGACGAAAGACGAAAGACGAAAGGGAGTGGGGGTTATTCTTCGAGGTAGCCTTGGGCGACGAGGAAGGCTTGCTGGCGGTCGGTGAGGAGGGGGAGGAGTTCGGCCTGGGCGGCGTCGCGGTCGGCCTGGGCGCGGCGGCGGGCTTCGCGGACGGCTTCGACCTGCTGGTGGAGGGCGGCGTCGGTGGCGGTGTGGTCGGCGAGGAGTTTTTTCAGATCGTCGAGCGACTGGTTGAGCGTGGCGCCATGGGCGAGGCGGGCGGTTTCCCGGGGGGATGCGGGGGGGGATGCGGGGGCCGGTTGGCTGGCGGCGGGCGCGGCGCCGGCGGAGTTGCCCCACTGTGGCGGGTCGCCGGCGGCGGTGTGGCCGGGGCCGGTGAAGGCGGCATTGGACCAGTCTCCGGGTCCGCGGGAATTGGCGGGCGTGTCGTCGTCGTGCTGGAGGGCGCGGGAGGCGGCGAGGAGTTTTTGGAGGAGGGGCTCGATGACCTTCCATTCCTCGGGGGTGGAGCCGAGGGTTTTCTGGAGTGCCATGAGTTCCTGTTCTTCGATGGAAGGGCCGCCGAACATGGCGATGGCCTCCGGTGGCAGGGGTTTGAGAGCGGGTCGGGAAGCGGGTTGCGAGGCGGGGGGTTGTGCGAAGGCGCAGGTGGCGGAGCCGGCGAGGAGGAGAGCGGGGAGGCGGGAGCGGCGGCGCGGGGGTAGCTCCATGTGGGGATTTCCTTGCGGGAGAGGGGATCGTGTTAAGGAATTGTTGCCGCGGGAGGGAGGGTGTTGCAAGGCGGAATCGCAGGAAGTGTGCGCGGCGGGAAAGGGGTGCGATGGCGCGTCAGGGAACGTGGGTCATGGGGGACGATTTGGGCCACACCGCGTCGCCAGAGAGCGGGCAAAAAAAGGAAGCCGCCCCGGTGGTGGGGCGGCTGGCGTTGGGCAGGGGGGGGACGTGGATTTAGCCGTTGACGTCGAGGCCTTTGCCATCGACGTCGCCATCATGGTCCGCGTCGCTGCCGGCGGCGGGGGCCGGGGCGGGAGCGGGCTTGGCTTCGGCAGCGGTGGTTTTTTTGGGGGAGAGCGGCTGGTAAGGGCTGGTGCTGCCCGAGGCGGGGCTGACGGTCGACATGAGAAGTCCTTTCAAGAATCGGACGATCGGATGATCGCCGCACGCTTGAGGTATCGACGGGGCGCGCGTGGGGGGATGATTACATTTCGGTAAGGCGGGTGGGTGCGTTTCAGGCGGGGAGGAGTTGGGCGGCGGCGAGGGCGGTGCGGACGGATTGGAGGAGGGGGAGGGAGGCGCCGTCGTATTGGCTGAGGGTGATGCCGGACATGCGGCAGTCTTTGGCGATGGCGATGCCGGTTTTGATGAGGTCGGGGGTGGCGCGCGGGCGGACGCCGATGGCGGAGTTGATGGGGAAGGCAGCGTCGGCGGGGGTGGGGCGGAGCTGGTGGGCGATGGTGGTGAGGTAGGCGCGTTTGGTTTCGAGGATTTTGGGGTCGCCGGTGTCTTCGGAGTATTCCTGGACGCGGATGGAATCGACGGCGTCGCGGAGGAGGGAGAGGTCGACGCCCCAGTCGCCGGGGTTGCGTTTGGTCATGAAGAGGCTGAAGCGGAAATCGACGGGGGCGTTGGGGCTGCGTTTTTTTCGGGCGGCGTGAACGGCGGAGCGGATTTCCTTGTAGAGTTTTGCGGTGCAGGTGCAGCGGAATTGGCGCCAGCGGGAGGCGTGGGGTTCGGCGCTAGGATTCAGGAGCAGGGCAGCTTTGGCGGCGGGGAGGTCGAAGTTTTCGGCGGCGGCGGCTTTGACGCAGGAATCGCAGAAACAGCCGCCGGCGGCGGGGCCGCCTTCATCGAAGGGGATGTTGGCGGACATGATGAGATCGACATCGTAGCGTTCGGCGAGCTCGGTGTAGAGGGCGAGGATGTAGGCGCGGACGTCCGGGTGATTCATGCAGGCGGGGCGGAAATGGTTGTGGGAAATGTTGCCATGGATGTCGCGCTGGGCGCAGTCGGAGAGTTCGCCTTCGGCGCGTTGGCGGTCGATGAGGGAGTGGGAGATTTCGACGCCGGTGGAGAGGCCGCGCTTGCGGACGGCGGCGGCGAGGGTTTCGACCCAGTCGGTGTGATTGAGCCAGTCGTTGGCGGAGAGGAGGGGCTTGATGCGGCCGTAGCGGGAGAGGTCGGGATGCCAGTAGACGCGGGAGTCCTCAGCCATCCAGGTTTTGCGGACGGGGTTGTGGGGGAAGACGGCGGCGGTGGCGGGGCGTTTTTCGGGGTGCATTTCGCCGAGGATGTAGACGTTGTTGACGGCGGCGAGCTGGAGGTTGTCGAGGACCTGTTCGAGGCCTTCGTCGTGGAGGTCCCAGGCGTAGACGGCGATGCCGACTTCGAAGGGGCGGGGGGGGAGTGCTGAGGACTGAGTGCTGAGTGCTGAGTGGTGGGAGCGGGGGCGGCGCGGGAGGTGGGGGCTAACGTGGCGGCGGCGAGGGCGGCGGTCGTGGAGAGGAAGTGGCGGCGGGAGAGGGAGAGGTCGAATGGCGTCATGCGGCATTTCCAGAAGGTGGTGGGCATTTCGGGGTGCCAAGAGATTTGTCGTTGAGCCCTTCAAGGTCAAAGAGAGATCGGCAGGGGGAGTGGATGGAAGATGAGCCCTTATGTTTTTTTGCGGGAGGGCTATCATGTTAAGAAATTGTTGCCGGCAGGGGAGGGCGGTGCAAGTGCTCCTAATCTCCCGAGAGGCACCGTGAAAGCCTAGGCAGTGGTAAGGCCGGCCTGATCGGCCTCTTGTATAATACGCTGATCTATGAGGGCGAGTAAGCCAGCCGCACCGCAACCTAGGATGGCTCGGTTGGCCCCGCAACATACGACGCCATTTTCTTGGTCAATATTTTCCATGAAGACGGGTGACACGTGCAACTGAAGCGAGAGCGTTCAACTTTGGAATATGCCGTCAATAAACGTTCACGGCGATGGATGAAGGCTATTCTCTTGGTCGGAGGTCTGCTTCTCGTAATGGTGGGAACAATGGTTGTATTGTTCTATTCGCTTCAGGGGCGACCAAAACTAATAGCCTCTCGGTCTACATTCGAGGACGAGGTGGTCATAGATTGGCATGGGGCAATTCATGCTAGGGACGCCGAAATACAGATCGAAGCTGAAAAGATTTGGAATGACAAGACCAAAGGAAAATCGTGGCAACGCCGAGCCACGCTGTTGTCGCCCGTGGAAATTTTCCATGATACGCCCACAGACCACATGGTGATCTGCAATTTTAAAGTGACGGATGTGAATCACTTGGAGTTATATGACTACCGGAAGACCACTGTCGAGTTTAAGGAGTTGGTGGGTGCTGCGTTAGATAAATGGAGGTCCTCGGCGACGCTTCCCAACTGATCCATTCCGAAGGCAAAACCGCCACGCGGTCTATTATGCGGATTCGCCCCCCGCTGGCTAAAGGCTGGCTTCACCGAGCTTACGACGGGGGATCGTGGTAAGGCGTATGCGGCGATCCATCAGTCCTTGAGCACTTCAAAATCGAAGAGGGTGTAGCCGGTCGGAGCGGGCTGCGGCGGCGGCGTGAAGGCGGGGGCGGAGGTGGGTTGGGTGGCGGCGGTTTGCGTTGCGGCGCCGCGGCCGCCCCGGTTGCCTCGTCCGCGGCCGCCGCCGAAGGCGCCGAAGGGGATCGGGGCGCGGGCGGTGGCGGTCATGCGGATGAAGCGGGCGGTGGTGAGGGGGAAGGTTTCGTCGGTGACGGTGTAGGAGCCGCCTTTGGTGGTGGTGAAGAGGTCGGTCCAGGTGGTGTTGTCGGGGGAGGATTGGATTTTGAAATCCTTGGCGGCGATGTTGCCCCACTTGAGGATCACGCGGTTCACGGGCGTGGGTTGCTGGAGGTCGATGGTGATCCATTGGGCTTCAGTGGTATCGCTTTGCCAGAAGGTGTTGATGTAGGTGTCGTAGGTTTTGGGGGCGGTGGCGCTGGCGGCGGCGTGGTCGGGCGCGGCGGAGGAGGCGGTGGCGGATTTGCCGGCGGCGATGTTGCGGGCGGGGTCGAAGGTGCGCCAGGTGCCTGCGGCGACGTTGAGGTCCCAATCCTGGTAATAATGGACGAGGGGATCGTTGCCGTCGAATTCCATGGGGAGCCAGACATAGTCGCCGTTGCGGCCTTTGGGGAGGTCTTTGGTCCAGCGGTCGCCGGCGAACATGTAGAAGGTTTGTGCGGGGTCTTTGGGGTTGGGGAAGGGGTAGACGAAATCGACCTGGGAATCCCAGGAGTTGACGGAGCTGGAGCCGCCGTTGATGCCGGTGGTGGGCAGGGGCTTGGGCGGGGACCAGGGGCCTTCGAGTTTGGTGGCGGTGTAGTAGCTGGTGCCGGAGGACTGGATGCCGGCGGTGCGTGAGGTGCCGTAGTAATAGAGGCCGTTGCGTTTGAAGATGTGGGGTGCTTCGCGCGAGCGGATGTCCCAGAGATAAACGCGGTGGTCGAGGGTGAGGTAATCGTCGGAGAGGGCGTAGATGCCGTGCTGCGCGTTGGTGCCGACGGCCCAGGAGACGTAGGCGAGGTAGGCCTTGCCGTCATCGTCTTCGTAGATGGACATGTCACCCATGAGGGCGTTGTCGACGAGGGTTTGGGAGACGAAGGTGAACTGGCCATCGGGAGTGTCGGAGGTAGCGACGGCGAAGTGGGCGCCGTTGCCGTTGTATTTGAGGAACATGACGTATTTTTTGGTGGGCTGGTTGTAGAGGACATCGATGCGGTTGGCGTCGAAGTCCTGGCGGAAGATGACGCCTTTGTTGGTCCAGTGGACGAGGTCGGTTGAGGTGTAGACGTATTGCTCGCGGAAGCCGCGGGGGTTGCCGCCGTACCAGTACCAGGTGCCGTTGAATTGGCGGAGGCATCCGGAGCGGGTGAGGATGCGGTTGCCGTCGGTGTCGGTCCAATAGAAGTCGTTGTGGATGGTGATCCATTGGGAGGCGGGGGCGGGAGTGGGGGCGGGATCGGCGGCGTGGGCGGCGGCGGGAAGGAGGCAGGCGGCGGCGAGGAGCAGGGTGAGCGGGAGATATTTCATGGGCGGGTCCTTGCGGAACGAGGCATATGCAGAAGAACGGTGAAGGTGAGCGGGCATTTTAACGGGGGTGGGCGAAAGTGGAAAATTCACGTTAACGATAAATTTTCTTGTGGGGGGATTGCGGCGGGGATATACTTCGCCTGCGATTATCGAAAGATAGAAATGTTTATATAGGTCTTATGCGGGCGTCTCCGGCGCCGGCGGAAAAGGACAGTGGACGATGAAAAAGTGGACGGCGCTGCGCTATGACGTTTCCAAGATGCTGGCCGGGGCGGGACTTCAGCGGGTGAAAATCGAGGGGCTGACCCTCGAACTGACGGTGGAGCTGGACGACGCCGCCTATGCCAAGCTGGCGAAGGATCCGGTGTGGATCCAGAAAATGACCGACAAGGCGAACGCGAAGCTGCGGCCGGCGCTGGACCGGCTGATCCAGAAGGTGAAGCAGGCGGACCAGAAGGCGATGAACTTCGACGCCAAGACGGCGGACATATTCACGAAGGACATCGACACGACGGCGCGGGCGGAGATGGCCGAGGCGGGCAAGCAGATGGCCGCGGAGGTGGACCGGCTGTTCGAGGATTACAAGAAGGGGCAGAAGGAGCTGCTCAAGTTCCGGGTCAAGAGCGGGGCGAAGATCACGATGAACGGGGTGGCGATCGTGGGGGCGGTGGCGGTGGCGGGGGCGACGCACGGGGCGCTGGCGCCGGCGTCGATCGTGGCGATTGCGCGCAGCGGGATCGTGATTGCGCAGGAGGTGGCGAAGTGGGCGACCTCGGCGGACCAGATCGCGGTGCTGATCAAAGGGGAACTCAAGGCGCTGGGGACGTTCATGAGCACCAATATGGCGAACGCGGACGTGAAGAAGAAGATCAAGCAGGGGGCGAAGGAGATCGGGCTGGGGGCGCTGAGCGCGGTGCTGGGGGCGGAAATCCCGAATCTTAAGAATTGCCGGGGGCACATCGAGGTGCACAAGGTGGACATTTCGAAGCTGGAGAAGGAATCGCATCAGCTCGCGGGGCTGATTCACGGGACGTATGACGAGCAGGCGAAGTGGCAGGCGAAGGTGGAGAAGTACAAGGCGAGCCTGAAGGAGGCGAAGCTGCTGGCGGCGAAGGCGGCGGCGAAGACGGCGGCGAAGATTCTGGATCACCTGATCCAGTCGACGATAGCAATCAACGAGGCGATCGAGAGGGCGAAGGTCCGGCAGGAAAAGTTTGAGGAGGCGATCAACGCGATGTCGGAGGGCTTGCCGGGCTGGATCGGCTATGTGCAGACCGCCATCACGGTGGTGGTGGATGTGGGGCTGGCGGTGGGCGGGGCGACGACGGCGATCGAGCAGGGGCTCGGGGCGCTGATCGCGGTGGAGATCGATGTGGGCTCGGAGCTGGTGGACAAGGTGTAAGGCCGGAGAAGCGGGACTTTTTCGGCGGGAGATCGTGCAGGAGAAAAGCCGGGGCCGGCAATCGGTTGGGGACGGGCACGTTTGGCTCCAGGGGGAGCGAGCGGGTCGCGGACCGATTGGAGAGCCGATGAAAGACGTGTGCCAGGCGCGCTGGAAGTTTGCCGGATTGATCGCCGCGGGGTGGATGGGCGTGCTGGGAGCGGCGGTGAGTGCGGCCGCGGCGCCGGTGACGGTGACGGACAACGGCGGCACGTGGACGATGGACAACGGCATCGTGAAAGCGACGATCGACAAGCGCAACGCGCGCATGCCCTCGCTGGTGTACAAGGGCATCAACACGATGGGCGGGGGCGGATACTGGGAGCAGAGCCCCGGCGGCACGCTCACGCAGACGGTGACGATCGATCCGGCGAAGAACGGCGGCGAGCGCGGGGAAGTGGCGGTGAAGGGCGTGGGCGGCCGCGGGTTTGACATGGAATTTCGCTACACGCTGGCCAGGGGCGAGAGCGGGATTCATGTGTATGGGATTTACACGCATCATGCGGGCACGCCGCGCGGGGGCGTGGGCGAATCGCGCTACATCACGAAATTGAATCACGATTTCAACTGGATTTCCGTGGACAAAGACCGGGACATGCTCGAGTGCACGCCGGAGGATTGGGGCAACGGCGTGGTGGTGCATGCGAAGGAACAGCGGATTCTCTCGACGGGCTATTACAAGAATTCCGTCGAGCACAAATACACCTACAACGCCATTCAATACAAAATCCCGGCATACGGGTGGTCGAGCGTGAAGGATCACATCGGCATCTGGTTCATCAATCCGACGACGGAATACCTCGGCGGCGGGTCGTCGAAGATGGAGCTGGTGTGTCATTACGACGCCAACGACAATCCCGATCCGATCATCCTGGATTACTGGAGCGCCGGGCATTACGCCGGCGGGGCCAGCGCCAGCGTGCCGGAGAATGAAGAGTGGACCAAGGTGATCGGCCCGATCTTTGTGTATTGCAACACGATCGACAAGCCGGAGGAGGCGACGCCGCGGGATTTGGCGACGCTGGAGGCGACGGCGGGCAATCCCACGGTGCCGCCGGAGTGGAAGCACAATGCCGACGTGCTGTTCGCGGATGCGCTCTCGCAGGCGAAAAAAGAAAAGGCGGCGTGGCCTTATGACTGGGTGGAGGGCGTGGATTATCCGCACAAGGATCAGCGGGCCACGGTGACGGGGCAACTGGTGCTGGAGGATCCGCAGGCGTCGAGCACGAAGTTGCCGGGGCTGACGGTGGGGCTGGCGCACGCGGATTATCCGGGGAACAGTCCGCGTTCCGGCAACGATGGGATCATCACGTGGGACCATGATGCGAATTACTATCAGTTCTGGACGGATGGGAGCGATGATGGCAAGTTCACGCTGACCAATGTGCGCGCGGGGTCTTACACGCTGCATGCATACGCCAATGGGGTGCTGGGCGAGTTTGCCAAAACCAACATCACCGTCGAGCCCGGCAAGGCGATCGATCTGGGAAAGCTGAGTTGGACGCCGCTGCGGCTGGGCAAGCAGGTCTGGGAAATCGGTTATGCCGATCGCACGGGCGGGGAATTCTTCAAGGGCGATGATGACAACTACTGGCTGTGGGGCTGGGGCCTGCGCTATCCGCTGCTGTTTCCCAACGATGTGACCTACACGATCGGCAAGAGCGACTACCACAAGGATTGGTTTTTTGAACAGGTGCCGCACAGCGAGACGACGGCGTGGGAGAATCCCGAAGCGAAGGATGCGGCGAACCAGCGGTTCGGTTGGGTGAAGGCGGAATCGCTGCAGCAGTATCCGCACACGGACACCTATGGGCCGTGGGACAAGGAATATGGCATGGGTCGCGCGACGACGTGGAAGATCAAGTTCGACATGCCGGCGGCGGGGAGGGGGCGGGCGGTGCTGCGGATCGCGCTGGCGGGATCGGATTCGACGGCGGGGCTGCAGAATCCCGGCGCCCAGGGCGGGCTGGCGGTGGGCGTCAACGCGCAGCCGGTGGGGACGGTGCGGTTCATTTCGACCAACGCGCTGCGTTACAACACGAATCGCGGCGTGTGGCGGCAATATGTGCAGCCGTTTGATGCGTCGCTGCTCAAGGCAGGCGAAAATGAGATCGAGCTGACGGTGCCGGCGGGCGAGGTGACTTCGGGCGTGGTGTATGACTATCTGCGGCTGGAGATCAACGAGGACGCGAAGCCCGACGCCCCGGTGCCGGATCCGATGAAGCCGTAAGGGTTCAGCACGAAGCCACGGAATTGTGAAGCCCACGAAGTTTTTTCAGGATGGACTTATGGAGCCGCGTGCGAATTACATCAAGCTGGGCGGGGAGGGGATCAAGGGGATGTATGCGCTGGAGAAGTTTTTGCATGGGGTAAGCGTGGAGCAGCCGCTGGTGCATCTGGTGAAGCTGCGGGCGTCGCAGGTCAACGGCTGCGCGTATTGCATCGACATGCACTGGAAGGACCTGCGGGCGCTGGGCGAAACCGAGCAGCGGCTGTATGGGCTGGACGCATGGGAGGAGTCGCCTTATTACACCCCGCGCGAGCGCGCGGCGCTGCGCTGGACGGAGGAATTGACGCACATCTCAAAAACGCACGCGTCGGAGGCGGCCTATGCGGAGCTGAAGGGGCAGTTTTCCGAGCAGGAGATTGTCGATCTCACCTTTGTGATCAGCACGATCAATGCGTGGAACCGGCTGGCGATCGGATTTCGCTCCGAGCCGGGAAAGTATATATCCCAGTTAAAACCCAGGAGCGGCGCATGAGGAGATTTCCGATGCGGAAGGGCTTGGCGCGGCGCGGCATGTTCGGCGGCGCGGTATGCGTGACGATGCTGGCGGCGGCGCAGGTCCGGGCCGCGGACGCGCCGGTGACGCTGACGGACAACGGCGACACCTGGACGCTCGACAACGGCATCGTGAAGGCGACGATCAACAAGCGCACCTCCAATATGCCGTCGCTGATCTATCACGGCGTGCCCATCGTGGGACGCAGCGAATTCTGGGAGCAGACGCCCTCGGGCAAAGTGACCGCAAGCGTCACGATCGATCCGGCGAAGAACGGCGGCCAGCGCGGGGAGGTGGATGTCAAAGGCGTCGGGGGCGGGCGGATGGACATCGAAGTGCGCTACACCATGGAGCGCGGGGTGAGCGGGTTTTACACCTATGCGGTGTTCTCGCATCCGGCGAGTTACGCGCAATCGGGCGAGGGCGAGTCGCGGTTCATTCTGCAGATGAATCCGACGTTCGACTGGCTCTCGGTGGACCAGGACCGCAACATGCCGATGGTGAGCAACGCCGACGAGCGCGCCGGCGTGGTGGTGCACGCCAAAGAGCAGCGGATCATGTCCACCGGGATTTATAAAAATTCCGTGGAGCACAAATACAGCTATTGCGCGGTGATGTACAAGCTGCCGGCGTATGGCTGGTCGAGCATCAAGGATCACATCGGGGTGTGGTTCATCAACCCGAGCTGCGAGTACATCGGCGGGGATGCGTCGAAGCTGGATCTGGTGTGCCACATGGGGGCGACGCTGCTCGATTACTGGACCTCCGGCCACTATGCGGGCGGCGCCGGTTGCAACATCCCGGCGGGCCAGGCGTGGTCGAAAACCATCGGCCCGATCTTCGTGTATTTCAATGCGCTGGATGATCCGCAGCCGACGACGCCGGAGGAGCTGGCGACGCTCCAGGCGACCGAGGGCAATCCGACGGTGCCCGCGTCATGGACGCACAACGCCAACGCGCTGTTCCAGGATGCCATCGCCAAGGGGCTGGAGGAGCGCAAAAAATGGCCCTACGACTGGGTGCAGGGAATCGATTATCCGCACAAAAATGAGCGCGGAAACGTCAGCGGCCAGTTCGTGCTAGACGATCCGCAGGCGGCCTCCACGAAACTGCCGCACCTCACCGTGGGCCTGGCGCATCCCGATTACCAGGGCGTCGGCACCTCCTTCGAGCGGCGCTCCGGCAACGGCGACATCATCACCTGGCAGCATGATGGCGATTTCTATCAATTCTGGAACGATGGCGCCGACGATGGCAAATTCACCATCACCAATATCCGCCCCGGAAGCTATACACTCCACGCCTTCGCTGACGGCGTGCTGGGAGAGTTCGAGCGGGCCAATATCACCGTGAAAGCCGGCGAAAACCTCGATCTCGGCACAATCACCTGGACCCCGGTGCGCTACGGCAAGCAGCTCTGGGACATCGGCTATCCGGATCGCACCGGCGGCAAGTTCCTCAAGGGCGACGGCCGGGATTACTGGCTCTGGGGCTGGTGCCTGCGCTATCCGCTGCTGTTCCCGCATGATGTCACCTACACCATCGGCCAGAGCGATTATCACAAGGACTGGTTCTTCGAAGAGGTGCCGCACAGCGAGACCACGGCATGGCTGAATCCGGAGGCGAAGGACCCGGCGAACCAGCGTTTCGGCTGGGTGAAGGCGGAATCGCTGCAGGAATATCCGCAGAGCAACCAGACCGGCCCCTGGCGCGTGTATGGCCGCGGCCGCGCCACGACCTGGACGATCAGGTTCAACATGGATGCCGCCGCCAGGGGACGCGCCGTTTTTCGTCTGGCCCTGGCCGGCGCCGATGGCAATGGCGGCCTGCAGGTGGGCGTCAACGGCAAGGATGTCGGCACGATTCACCCCGTCGCCACCAACGCCCTGCGCTATAACACCGATACCGGAGTCTGGCGGCAATACGCGCTGCCATTCGATGCGGCGGTGCTCAAGCCCGGAGAAAATGAAATGACGCTCACCGTGCCGGCAGGCGATCTGACGACCGGCGTGGTGTACGATTACCTGCGGCTGGAATTGGATGAGAGCAAGGCGGCCGATGCGCCGCTTGAGCCGGCGCTGCTGCCGGGGTGATGCCTGACGGGCGGTCAAAGGCCACGAACAATAGCAAGGCCACGAAACATTTCGGACGGCGTGGCGGGCGGCGTGCGGAGGAACATGAGCATGGCGAAGTGCGTGCGGCCGGCGTGGATGGGGGTGATCGTTGGCGCGGGCGTGGCGGTCGCTGCGGCGTTGGGGCAGCCCGCGCCGGCGACACAACCGGCGATTCCGGAGGGGGTCGTTTCGGCGACGGGGATTACACATACCTTGCTGCTGCACGCGCCGATCGAAGGCAAGGTTTATCAAGTTTCGGCGAACGGCGATATTGCCGGAACTTACGACATCGGCAAAAAAGGCGAGGATAGCTGGCTGCTGCCCGACGGCCGGGTGCTGGGAAGTTACAGCGGCGGCGTGCGCGAGATCGATCCGGCGACCGGGAAGGCGACGTGGGAATATCACGCCGGGCCGGGCGTGGAAGTGCATTCGTGCCAGCCGGTGGACGGATGGGGCCGGGGCGACGGCGGGCGCGTGCTGATCTGCGAGTGCGGCTCGAAGCGGTTATTTGAAATCCAGCGCGACATGAGCGTGGCGTGGGAAATCAAGCTGGATTCCAATCAGCCGGCGCACAAGCAGTTTCGGCTCGCCCGCAAGACCGATGCGGGAACCTATCTGGTGGCCTATGGATCGGACGCCGTGGTGCGCGAGCTGGATTCCACCGGCAAGGTGCTCAAGACTTTCACTCCGCCCCCGCGTCCGAACGGCGGCGTGAACGGCGCGTGGCGACTCGCCGATGGCCACACGCTGGTCACCGGCGGCTACGGAGCGGAGGCCTGCGAGTTCGACGGCGATGGCAAAATCGTCTGGACGCTTACACAATCCGATCTCCCGGCGGGCTTCGTCCTCCATTACCTCGGCACCGCGCAGCGCCTGGCCAACGGCGACACCCTCTTCAGCAATTTCCAGGGCGAACCCGGCGTCTTCGAAGTCGACAAAAACAAGAAAGTTGTCTGGCAGTACCAGAATTCAAAGATCGGCCCGATCTCGGCGGCGACTGCGGTGGATGCGAAATAGCCTGCCGCCCCGGCCCTTCCCGAGGCGCCTGAAGCGCCTCGTGCCCGGCGCGCGACCTGGATGTTTCGCAACCAGGCGCGTCGTTTGGACTCCGTCGATCAGAGATTTCCCGAATCCACCTGGTCCTTGCTCACATCGCTCATCCCGCGCACGTCCTGCGCCCGGAAATTCGTCACATCCTTCAGCATGAACATCGGCACGCCCTGCTCGTGGGGCGCGTCGATGTTGAAAAAGTCCGCGTTCTGCACGTCCTGAAGCCAGAACGGCGGCCGCATGTCCTTCTTCTCGCAGGTGGACTCGACGTTGCTCACCGACAGGCCGTTGACGTGACGGATGAAGAACGCGGAGGCGGGGATGACGCCGAACATGCCGGGTTCGGGATACTGATATTCGAGCTCGGGCGGCACGACTTTTTCGATGCCCGCGGGCGCGCCGCCGGGCCAGAGCAGCCGTATGTTGGAGATGCGCACGTCCTCGATTTCATGCCCCGGGATCCCCACGATTTCGCAGGCATATTGCGGCGCCCGGTTCTGCGCCACGATGTCCGAAATCGACACGTGCCGAATCGCCCCCACCGCCGCCTTGTCCGCCGGCATCCGCCGCCGATCGCCCAGGCGGATGAAGATCGGCAAGCTGCCGCACTCGCGCATCGTGATGTTGCTCACGCTGATGTTGTCGATGATCGCCCCGTCCACCGCCTCCATCGCCAGGCCCTGGCAGCGGTCGAAGACGCAGTTGGAAATGGTGATGTTCTTGAATCCGCCGTTGGATTCCGTGCCGAACTTGATGCGGCCCGTTCCCGGCGCGCGTTCCACGTAGGTCGCGTCGAGCATGGAGCCGACTTCCCATCCGCCGCAGACGAGGCAGTTGGTGATGGTGACGTTTTCGCAGGCGCGGGGGAATCCCAGGCCCCACGAGGATTTCAGGCAGATGCCGTCGTCGGCCGGGGAGTTCACCGCGCAGTTGGAAACGCGCACGTTGCGGCAGCCGTCGATGTCGAAGCCGTCGCGGTTGGTGTCGACGTGCAGGTTGTCGATCGTCAGGTTATCGACGCCGGTGGCCAATAGCGCGAAGTGCCCGCCGCGCAACACGGAGAAATTCGAGAGGGTGACATTCTTGCAAAGCTTGAGCGCGATGGATTTGTTGCCCGCGCCCGGTGGTTGCGAGCCCGCTTCACGGAACGGTTGCGACAGATCGGTCGAGAAAGGCGCGTTGCCACCCCGTCCTCCGCGCCCGCCGCCGCGCCCGCCAAACGCCGGCTGCGTGGCGTCCGGATTCAGCGCCGCCAGCGCCGCCGCGAACGGATCCCCCCCCCCTCGCCCGCCCCGTCCGCCAAAGCCGCCGAACGCCGGACCGTTCACTCCCGGCCCGCCGGCGCCGTTCTCTCCGCCGAAACCTCCGCGCCCGAAGGCCGGCTCGGTCGCCGCCGCCGTCGCCGCCTGCTCCGCGCCGGCCCCATTTGCGCCCGCCCCCGCCCGTCCGGTCCGGCCTCCGCGCCCCGCTCCCCCGCGCCCGCCGAAGCCCC
>DASZTO010000021.1:0-51094 GCA_035548175.1 Phycisphaerae bacterium
GGAGGACACGCTGGCGTTGGAACTGGAGGCGCAGTTCTCCCTGGAAACCACCCAGAGCGACCAGAGATTGCTGAAATCCTTTTTTCATGCTGCCAGGCTATCCATATGATCTGTTACATTACTTTTTCAAAGGGCAGTAAACATCCGACTTGACGATTTAACGATTTAACGACTTCACCCTTTGCCCCCCCCTCCCCGCGCCTATCATCCCCCATTACAAAAGGAGCCCGCCCATGCCCGTCACCCCTACGCGCCCCCTCGGCAACTCCGACATCTCCGTCCGTCCCTTCTGCCTCGGCGGAAACGTCTTCGGTTGGACCATCGACGAAGCCACCTCCTTCCAGATCCTCGACGCCTTCCTCGCGGCCGGCTTTTCCTTCATCGACACCGCCGACGTTTACTCCAAATGGGCCCCCGGGCACTCCGGTGGCGAATCGGAAACCATCCTCGGCAACTGGATGAAAGCCCGCCGCAACCGCGCGCAGGTCATCCTCGCCACCAAGGTCGGCATGGAAATGCCCGCCAGCAATCCCCTCGGCGGCGGCAAAGGCCTCTCCAAGCACTACATCCTCAAGGAAGCCGAAGCCTCGCTCAAACGCCTCCAGACCGACTACATCGATCTTTACCAATCCCACCAGGACGACCCCGCCACGCCCCTCGAAGAAACCCTCGACGCCTACCAAACCCTCATCAAGCAAGGCAAAATCCGCCTCATCGGCGCCTCCAATTACACCGGCGAACGCCTCGAACAGGCCCTCACCCTCGCCGAGCAAAAGAAACTCCCGCGCTACGACATGCTCCAGCCCCACTACAACCTCGTCGAACGCCACGAATTCGAATCCACCCTGCGCCCCGTCTGCCTCCGCCACAACGTTGGCGTGATCCCCTACTTTTCCCTCGCCTCCGGTTTCCTCACCGGCAAATACCGCTCCGAAGCCGACCTCTCCAAATCCGCCCGTGGCAAATCCGCCGCCAAATATCTCAACGACCGCGGCCTGCGCGTCCTCGCCGCCCTGGACGCCGTCGCCAAACGCCACAACGCCACCCCCGCCCAGGTCGCCCTCGCGTGGCTCTCCGCACAACCCACCATTGTCGCCCCCCTCGCCAGCGCCACGTCGCTCGACCAACTCCAGGACCTGCTCGCCTCCACAAGGCTCACCCTGGACGACGCCGCCCTGTCCGACCTGAACCGCGCCAGCGACTGAAGCTTGCCGGTCCCCCGGGCGGCTTTCTCGGCGTGCAGGGTCGATAGGGTCGAGGGCTTTGCCGACGAAGGGCGAGGGGGGGTGACGGAGTGACGCAGCGACAGGGCGGGTGAGAGGGGCAAGGCGCTCATTTTTTTGACTTTTGGGATTTACTGTAAAGGGGGGTCTCGGCAGGGGGTTGTGGGCGTCGTGGAGCAAGGTGCTCAAGGCGCTCAAATGTTTTGCGTGCGCGGGGAGGGGTGACAGGATGGCCGGGGAAATGGTGAAGAGTGAATGGTGAATGGTAAAAGGCGATGAGGCTGACATTGGTTCCCTCCCCGATTGGTTGTGGCTATTGGGAAACGGATTGGGAGGGGGAAAGGTTCCCGGAAAATTGGCGGATTATTTTGGGGTGAGGAGGGCTCGCGCTGTCGTTACGGCTTGCCAGGTGGGGTCCGGAGGCCGGGCGGTGCGCGGTGGGGAACGTCGCCGCTGCGGCGACGGCTAACGGGGGCATTGGGTTGCGGGGGTAGAGTTCGGCGGCGGGTGGTGCGAGGTCAGCGGAGGGTGTAGGCGGAGTTGTCGGAGGAGAGGAAGCCGGTGTTGGGGGCGAGGAGGGGGAGATAGGCGGGGGGCGGGGTGGGGTGGGTGGGGAGGGTTTCGGCGTGGGCGTCGGCATAGGCGAGGTTGGTTTTGTGGGCGTGGCGGAAGGCCTGGGTGCCGGCGGCGCGGAGGGAGTTGCCGAAGGCGGGGGAGGCGTCGCCGTATTCGCCGGGGGCGGGTTTGAGGGGGCAGCGCATGAATTTGTTGGGGCCGGTGATGCCCTGTGCGTCGCCGAAGAGGGCGGTGGTGGAGGGGTGTTGGAGCTGGGTGTCGCGTGCGGGGGTGGTGATGGGTTCGCCGAGGCCGTGGCCGATGAAGGAGGTGTTGTAGTTGTAGCCGGTGAAGAGTGCGGCGGGATCGGAGGCGAGGGAGTAGACGGGGCACTGGAAGATTTTGAGCATGGTGGTGGAGGTGGTTCCGGGGAGGCCGTAGAGGATGCCGGGGGCTTTGACGGGGCCGTTGGGGGTGTTGATGGTGGTGAGGTCCCAGTCGTTGGCGTGGTCTGTGGCGATGGGGAAGAGGCCGTCGTAGGCGGTGGTGTAGGCGCGGGCGGCGATGGCGAGCTGGCGGAGGTTGGAGAGGCACTGGACGGATTTGGCGCGGTCGCGGGCCTTGGCGAGCGAGGGGAGGAGGATGGCCATGAGGAGGGTCATCACGGCGATGACGACGAGCAGCTCGATGAGCGTGAAGGCGCGGGAATTATCCACGAATGCACACGAATTTACACGAATAAGGTAAACGGCCAGGAAGACAGGAAAAAGTGGAAAGATTGGTTCAACTCGTTCAATTGGGGGAAGCGCGGGGGCGCGGTAATGGGCCCCTCGCGCTTGCGGGGATTCGGGTCAGTGGGTGCGACGGCGGTTTTTCTTGAGGAGGAGGAGGGAGCTGAGGGAGAGGAGGGTGAGGGTGGTGGGTTCGGGAGTGGCGGTGATGCCGTCGAGGAGGAGCTGGTCGCCGGTGGGGACGGAGAGTTGGATGTAGTTGATGTTGGCGGGGAGGTCGGGGCCGGAGAGGTTGATCCAGTTGCCGCCGGCGGAGCCGTCGAGGAGGGCGAGGATTTGGGCGTAGGAGAGGTCGGAAAACGAAGACAGGCCGTTGGTTGGCGTGAAGGGTTTGAAGAAGTCGGCGGGGGCGGAGCCGTTCTGGGCGTTGACGAATTGGAACTGGGAATTGTAGGCGAGGGAGGAATCGAGGTAGGCGTTGGTGGGGAGATTGAGGAGGAGGGGGTTGCCGTTGTTGAGGGGGATAAAGGAGCCGGGGAGGCCGGTGTCGGAGACGGAGATGATGGCGGCGTTTGGGGTGTCGGAGAAGGTGGCGGGTCCGGTGGAGGTGATGACGTTGGAGCCGGAGGAGTCCGGGGAGGCGACGAGGCCGATGCTGGAGAAGATGCCGATCTGGGCGCCGGTATTGGCGGAGACGGTCTGTGCGAAGTGGAGGGTGATTTGGCCGCCGGCATTGATGAGGGTGAGGAAGCCGGGGTCGTAGGCGGGGGTGTAGGGGGTGACGTTGGTGAGATCGTTGGCGGCGTTGATGCGGGCGGGGAGGCCGACGGCGGGTGCTCCGCCGTTCTGGTAAGCGGAGATGCCTTGGGATTCGTCGCCGGGGTTGTAGGAGATGAGGGCGTCGGTGGTGGTGTTGGCGAGGAGAGGGATGGGGCATACGAGGAGGGCGGCGGCGAGGGCGGAACGGAGGAGGTAACGGGCGGACATGAGGGCTCCCTTGTGCCAAAGCGCGTGGCACGGCGAATGGGCGTCGGGCCGCGGGAAAGCACACGTTTCCGAGGGAGCGGAAAAGCCTTGGGGCAGACGGGCGTGGTCGCCGGTCGTGCAAAAAAAGCAGAAGGCCTGTCCGACGTCCCGGTACGCGGGGACCGACATCGTCTGACAGGCAGGTCTTCTGGCTTCGGGCGTTTCTGGGGGAGCGTTGGGCCTTCCCGGTGGTCGTGTGAACTCGCGTGGAGCGAAGCGGCGATTTTTTGGGGGGGATCGCCGACACGATTTTCCAGTGGCCGAACGCGAGAGAGCCCGTTACAGCGGCGCGTCCGCGGCGGCATTTCACCGCCTTCCCTTTTCATCCGGCGCTTGCGTGCCGGACACCTGTCGGGGGAGAGCGTAGCTTGGGGAAACGCAAAACGCAAAAGGCGAAACGGGGCGGGTCCACGAACGTACATGGCGCGGCGCGGCCGCAACCAAAGAGGAGGCGCTGTGCGCGGGCGAATGTTTCGCGGATATTTAATGCGGAGGGGGCGGAGGACGCGAAGAGGCGACGATGGGGCCCACCTCCCCCCCCCCGCCGACACGACGACGACGTAAAGTGGCCACGAAAGGCACGAAAAACACGAAAGTTGTCGGGATTTGCTGCGTCGGGTGGGGAGATGGTAGGGTTGGTGAATGGTGCTGAATCTTTTGCAATCGACGGTGCGTGCGGATTTTGCGGCGCGGCCAGGGGCGCTGGCGGCGTTGTTACGATCTGAGGTCGCGACGGTTGATGCGTTGTATGTGCACGTGCCGTTTTGTGCGTCGAAGTGTCACTACTGCGATTTTTACTCGCTGGCCGGGCATTTGGAGGAGGGGGATGCGTTTCTGGGGGCGCTGGAGCGTGAGATCGTGCTGCATCGGGGGCTGCTCGGGGGCCGGTTGGTGCGGCCTCGGACGATTTTTATCGGGGGCGGGACACCGACGCTGTTGTCGCCGGGGCAGCTTGGACGGCTGATGGGGTCGATTCGCGGGGCGATCGATGCAGCGGAGCTGATTGAATTCACGGTGGAGGCGAATCCGAACACGTTCGATGCCGAGAAGGCGGCGGTGCTGGCGTCGGCGGGAGTGAACCGGGTGAGTTTCGGTGCGCAGTCATTCATCGCGGAGGAGCTTCGAACTCTTCAGCGGGATCATGATCCGGAATCGGTGCCGGCGGCGTTCGCGACCGCGCGGGCGGCGGGGATTTCAAATCTGAACGTTGATTTGATCTTTGGGATTCCAGGCCAGACGCTGCAGTCGCTCGAGCATTCCATGGAGCGGGCGTTGGCGCTGCGGCCGCGGCATTTGAGCGTTTATTCGCTGATTTACGAGCCGAACACGGCAATGACGGCGCGGCTTCACCGGGGCGAATTCGCTCCGATCGACGAAGAGCTGGAGCTGGCGATGTTCGAGCTGGTGCACGGCCGGCTGGGTGCCGCGGGATTCGAACGGTATGAGATTTCCAACCACGCGCAGGCGGGTTTTGAGTGCCGGCACAATTTGCAGTATTGGCAGGCACGGAACTGGCTGGCGTGGGGACCCAGCGCCGCGGCGCAATTCGCGGCGCCCGTGGGAGAGCCGCGCGCGTGGCGTTGGAAGAATGTCGGGAGCCTGGCGCATTATCTCGAGGCGCTGCGGGAGGAGTCGCCGGTGCTTCCGTGGACGGGGATGGAGGCGCGATCGACCCGGCAATGGGTGGCCGAGGCGGCGACGTTCTGGCTGCGGCTTGCGTCGGGTTTGCGCTACGGGGAGTTCGCCGGGCATGTGGGAGCGGATGCGGCGGGGGTTCGCGATGCGCTGGAGGGGGCGCTGCGGCAGTATGCGGAGTTGGGGCTCGTGGAATTAAGGGCGGATCGGGCGCGCATCACGGATGCGGGAGTGCTGGTGTCCAATCGCATTTTTGCGGATGTGCTGGCGGGTTTCGGCGATTTGGAGCGGCAGTCCGCGGAGTGAATCGAGGGCGGGCGGCGCTCAACCGCCGCTGCTGGACCAGTGCGGCGGATCGCTGACGAGCTTTTTGACGCCGTAGGTCGCGCCGACCGCATGGAGCTTGGTGTTTTTGTCGACGTTGGTCATGAAGGGCACGGAAACGGTCTTTCCATCTTTGGTTTTGACGTCGAGGGTGCCGTCCCACGTGATGTCCATATCGACGGCGAGGCCGCGGATGTGGTTGCTGTTGAGGTTGGGGGGGAACTTGCTTTTGGTGGAAAGATGGAAGCCGTGGACCATTTCCTGTGCGCCGCGGATGCTGTCGGCATCATTGCCGTGATCCCAGATGATGGGGACACCCGCCTTTTTTTCGGCATGCTTGGCCGTGATTTTTCTCAGCGCGATGAGCCAGGACCAATGGAACAGGTAGGCGCGCTTGGCATCGCGGCGCGTGGCGGAGATGGTGACATCGGCGCCGGCATCTTCGAGCGCTTTGATGAAGGCCTGCGCCTTGGGCTTGAAATCGTTGTCCAGATCGTCGAGCGACTGGCTGTTTTTTGCATGAATGTTGGCCCAGTCGACCCAGGCTTTGCCGCTGTAGCTGGCGTCGGCCTGGTCGTCGGCCGTTTTGGGATGCTCGCTGGACTGTTTTCCTGACTCTTCGCCCTCGTCGTCGCAGCATTTCTCAAAGTTATCCGCGGGGAAGGTGAATCGCCGCGGTTCGAGGGTGTCCCATGGATCGTAGATGGAACCGGGGATGGGTTGTGGCCAGGTGCTCAAGGTGCCATCGTCCCAATCGATGGGATCGGTAATCTGACAGAAAATTCCGGGGGTGCGATATCCCGCCATAACCGGCTCCTGACGTGGGAACGGGGTGGATTATACCGGGAGACTGTGGCGACAGGCTGATTAAAACGCGATGTGGGGGAAGAAAATCCGCAATAATGGATCAGTTCGGGAGAGGAATGCGCAGGGCGATGGCGGAATTTTTGCTGCCGAAGGCGATGCAGTTGCAGAGGGCGGTGAGGGAGCGGGCCCCGGGCGCGAGCGGGCGTGCGGTCAGCGGGATGTAATCAAGATCGCAGGCGGGATCGGGGTGGTGAAGGTTGAGCGTGGGGTGGAGGAAACGCGCTCGGGCGCAGAGGATCGTGGCGGCGATGCCGGCGGCGCCACTGGCGCCCTGGGGATGGCCGATGAAGGACTTGGTCGCGGACATGGGGATGCGCGGGGCGGCGTGGGCAAGCGCCAGGCGGAGGGCTTTGGTTTCAAGGATGTCGTTGAGCGCGGTGGCGGTGCCGTGGAGATTCACGTAGTCGAGGGCGTCGGGTTGAAGGTGGGCGTTGTGCAAGGCGATGGAGAGGGCGCGGGCGGACTCGGTGGCGTCCGGTGCGGGCTGCACGCGGTGGTAGGCGTCACAGGTGGAGCCATAACCGAGGACCTCGGCGAGGGGGGTTGCGCCGCGTGCGGCGGCGCGATGGGCATCTTCGAGGAGAAACATCCAGGCACCCTCGCCCAGGACAAAGCCGTCGCGGTCTTCGGAGAAGGGGCGCGACATGGCGCTGGGGGGATCACGTGATTCGGCGAGGATGCGCATGAGTTCGAAGCCGCGGAGGATGCCTTCGGCTATTGGGGCATCGGCGCCGCCGACGAGGAAAGCGGGGCAGATGCCTGCGCGGATATGGAGGGCCGCATAACCGAGGGCGTCGGTGGAGGAGGTGCAACCGGTGGAGATGCAGTGGGACGGGCCCTTGAGACCGAAGCGGATGGAAAGTTCGGAGGAAAGGTTGCCGTGGGTGCCGGCGACGATGGTGAAGGGGGAATAGCCTTTTTGGCCGGTGAAATAGAGGCGGTATTGGGATTCGACGAAGGCCAGGCCGCCGCCGCCTGACCCGAGAAGCACGCCGATGTCAGGGGTGTCGAGAGTGGGCTGGTCGGAGAGGAGGTTGGCGGAGCGAAGGGCTTCGTGGGCAGCCACGGCGGCGAGGTGAACCGTGCGCGGCGTGCGACGGAGATCGGGGGCGGACAGGACGGATTCGGCATCAAGACCTGAAACGCAGCCGGCGTAATGGGTGCGCAACATGGAGGTATCGAAGGGGATGGCGCGGATGCCGGAGTGTCCGTGAGAAAGGGCGTGGGTAAAAGCCTGCGCGCCGATGCCGTTGGGCGCTACGACGCCGATGCCCGTGATGACGGGAGGTTTAGGGGACGGCGATAAAGACATGGAAGTTCCCCGGGCAGTTGCGAGGCATCATAGGCGCGGAGCGCGGGCGATGCGCAGGGCGGCGGAATTTGGTTTGCTGATTGGAGGGCGGCCAGCGGGGAGGGACCTTTGGGAAAGCGCAAGGGTCGGGGATCAGCGGGTTTTTTCAAGATGATAGCGGGAGAGCCAGCGCCGGCGCAGGCGGATGAGCGGTCGCGCGAGGAAGCGGTGCAGGCGGTGGAGGCGGCCGCGATTCCTGGCTCGGTCGAACTCGGCGGGGGTGCAAATAGCGGGGAGCAGGCGCGTTTTGTGCTTGTAGAAGTGGTACCAATCCGCGCGTGCGAAGCTGCGGAACCACCAGCGGCGCAGGGGATTCCACCAGGCGTGGGGGCGCAGAAGATAGGAGATTTGAAAGTCGATGAGCCAGGGGCGGCCGTCGTCGCCGTAGAGGATGTTTTCGCGTTTGTTGGCGTCCACGTAAGCGATTCCACGGTCGTGCAGGGCCTGCAGCAGCGCCTGAAGCTGATCAAAAAAAACCGGGGTCAGGGGCAACTGGGCGTGGAGGTCCACGCCGGGAATAAATGCGTGGAGAAATCCCGTAGGACCCGTGCGGCCCAGAAAAGCGGGAATGCCCTCGACACCCTGGAGAGCCTCGTAGATGGCGATTTCGTGTCGCGCAATGCGGCGGCCCAGCCATTTCATGGGCAGGAGGAACAGCGGGTGTGTGCGCTGAACTTTCAGGACAGCGAGTTCCCGAGGGGCGGCGCCTCCAGGCGAGGCGGCCTGGCGCACGGGGGACTCGGCGGGCTCCGCGACCCGCTCATAGAGACCGGTGGCGGCGAAGAAATCGTGTTTGAAGAGGTGCACGAAGCGCCACGTGCGTCCCTGGGCAGTGACTTCCACGGGGAGCCCGGCATGACCTAACGCGAAAAGATAAGCAGGCGCGGGCCGACGTTTGGACGCCGTTTCGGGCGGGGGATTCTCCGTGGCGGTGGTCATTCGGAAAGTATACTCGTCGAGGAGCAGCGCCACGGAAAAGATAAAGCGGATGAGGCGGGTGAGCAATGCGTGTGGGGCGGGCCGGTCACTCCCCTACCGGGACGACCTCGCGCACCTCGGGGACTTTGTCGCGGATGTTCCGCTCGATGCCCTGCCTGAGGGTGACGTTGGAGGAGGGACAGCCGACGCAGGCGCCGTGGAAGCGGACCTGAACGACGCCGTCATTGGAGACATCGACAAGTTCGAGGTCGCCGCCATCGGATTGAATGATGGGACGGAGCCAATTGATGACCTTCTCCACGCGCTCTTTGACCGTCGGCGGATGGGCAGGGGAAGTGGGTGTGGGGACGGCCATGGAAACTCCTTCAGGATGAATGAATTATAGTTGCGACGGAGGGGCCATTCAACGCGGCCGCCGTGGGGGGCAAGCGGGGCCGCCGGGCGGCGCGCTTGCCTTCGGCGGAGAGGCGGCCTTCAATTGCCGCATGGAATTTCAACCGCTCCAGCGCCGCGCACCGAAGCATCCGCGTTATGACGCGATCCATCGGGCGCTCCTGACCGGGCTGCTGTCGAACGTGGGGGTGAAGACGGAGACGCACGAGTATCAAGGGGCGCGGGGTGTGAAGTTCAGCATTTTCCCGGGGTCATCGCTGTTTAAGAGCGGCGCCGCCGGCCAGCGGCCGAAGTGGATGGTGGCGGGCGAGTTGGTGGAGACGACGAAATTGTACGCGCGGACGAACGCGGGCGTGCAGCCGCAATGGATCGAGCAGGCGGCATCACATCTGGTGGAGCGGAGCTATTCGGATCCCCGGTGGGATGGACAATCGGCGTCGGCGATCGCCACGGAAAAGGTGTCCTTGTTCGGGCTGGTCGTGATTCCCGCGCGGCCGGCGCCGTATGGCCCGATCAATCCGCGGCTGGCCCGGGAGTTATTCATTCAGCACGCGCTGGTGCTGGGGGACCTGCGAACGGCGGCGCCGGCGCCATTTCTGCGGCACAACGCGGCGCTGGTGGCGGAGGTGCAGAACCTCGAAGCCAAGATCCGGCAGAGGAATTTGCTGGCCGACGAAGCGACGCGCTTTGCGTTTTTCGATGCGCGCGTGCCACTGGAGGTGTATGACGGGCGTCGCTTCGACCAGTGGCGGCGGGAAGCGGAGCGCGCCAATCCACGGGTCTTGTTCCTGTCGAAGGAAGATCTGCTGCGTGCGGACGCGCCGGCGATTACGGCGGAGAATTATCCCGACCGTCTGACGGACGCCGGTGGCGGGCTGAAGCTGCCGGTGCACTATCGGTACGACCCCGGGGAGCCGAACGATGGCTTGACGGTGACGGTGCCGGTGGCGGCGTTGATGCAGTTGCGTGCGGAGCGTTACGAATGGCTGGTCCCGGGAATGCTGGAGGAGAAGGTTGCGGGGCTGCTGCGGAACCTGCCGGGGGCGTTGCGGCGGAATTTCGTGCCGGTGCCGGAGTGGGCCAAAGCGGCCGCGGTCGGGCTTCTGGAGAGCGGTCAGCGGGAAGCGAATGTGTCGCTGACGGACGCGCTGGCGGCGTGGCTGGGGCGGCAGAGCCCGGTGGAGGTGCGGGGAACTGACTTTGCGGAAGGGGACCTGTCCGCGCATCTGCGGATGGCGTTTCGCGCGGTGGACGATGAGGGGCGGGTGCTGGCTTTCGGGCGGGATCTGCCGGGACTGCAGCGAAAGCTCGCCCCGCAGGCGGCCGACACGTTTCTGGGGATCGGTCAGAAGCAGTATCAGCGTGACCACGTGCGATCCTGGGATTTTGGCGACTTGCCGGAAAGCGTCACGGTGCAGCGATTCGGCATGACGATCGTGGGTCATCCGGCGTTGATGGATGCGGGCGAAGATGCGGCGCTGCGGCTGTTGCCTTCGGCGGAAACCGCCGCGATGGCGCATCGCGCGGGGGTGCGGCGGCTTTTTGCGATCGATCAGCGGCGGGCGGTCAAGGCGCTGGCGGCGACGGTTCCGGAGTTCGCAAGCATCGCGCTGAAGTATTGGCTGCTGGGGCCTTCATCGGAGCTGCGGGCGGACCTGCTGACGCTGATTCTTGACCAGGCGCTTTTTGGCGACAGGCCGGCGCCGGAGGTTCCGCGCACCCGCGAAGCTTATGCGGCGGCCAGCGCCCGGGCGCTCGAGCGCCTGCCGGAAGCGCGCGACCGAGCGGCGGCGCTGGCCAACGAGATCCTTCAGCAGAACCTTCAACTGGCGCTGGTGCTGGAGGACCAGAGGCGGGCGTTTGCGCCGGCGGCGACGGACGTTCGCGATCAGCTGCTCTTTCTCTTGCCGCGCCATTTTCTGCTTGATACGCCTTTTGAGTGGCTCGAGCGGGTTCCACGGTATCTCGCCGCGATGCGCCTGCGGCTCGAAAAACTCGCGGCCGGCGGGGCGGGCATCGTGGAACGCGACATGGAAGGGATGGCGGCGGCGGCGGGATGGCACAACCGTTACCTGGCCCGGAAGGAGCGTTTGCGCGCAGTGGGAATCCATGATGCGCAACTGGACCAATTGCGGTGGATGCTGGAGGAATTCCGAGTCTCGCTGTTTGCGCAGGAGCTTGGGACGGCGGTGCCGATCTCGGAGCGCCGGCTCGAAAAGCAGTGGGAAAAAGTGCGCAAAGCGTGAACGGCGCGGGGCGAGGACGGTCAACTGATTCGCTGGAATCCGCCGACGTCGAGTTCTTTGGGGGCTTCCTTGGCGACGGTCTGCAGGTCCAGTTTGACGACGTCGTTGCGGAAGAAGAGCGCGACTGTCCAATCGAGCATCAGACGAATCCGGCGTTCCCACCGGGGCATTTGCAGCAGGTAGTAGGTGCGCCAGACCCACCAGGCGAGAAAGCCGCGAATCCTGATTTTGCCGATGCGTCCGACGCCTCGATAGTTGCCCAGCGAAGCGAGCATGCCCATGGTTTCGTAGACAAAGGGCTTGAGGGAGGCCTTGTCGCCTTCACGGAGGACGGCCGCGATATTGCGGGCGAGGGTCTTGGCTTCGCGCAGCGCATGCTGGGCGAGAGGCGGATAGGGGTTGCCGGTCTTATCGGGGATGGCGGCGCAATCGCCCAGGGCCCAGACCTCCGGCCGCTGTCTGGAGCGCATGGTGGCCTCGACCACCATGCGGCCGTTTTTGGCCTTTTCAAGGGGAAAATCGGCGAGCAGCGGGTTGGCGGTGAGGCCGGCGGAGAGCACGATGGTCTCGGCGGTGATGACGGGATCACCGGGAATTGCGCCGTCCGCCAGGATTACCTTGGCCGGCTCGATGGCCTTGACCCGCACCCCGGTGACGATCTCGACGCCGCGCTTGCGGAACTCGTCGGCGGCGTAACGGGCCAGCGATTCTTCCATCTCGGGCATGATGCGCGGGTGGGCTTCGACGAGCACGAAGCGGACCATCTCGCGCTGGATGCGCGGATAGCTGCGCAGCGCGTTGTGCACGAATTCGGTCAGCTCGCCCATCAGCTCAACGCCGACAAGACCGCCGCCGACGATCACGATGGTCAGCAACTGGCGGCGGCGGTCGAGATCCTCCTCGACATCCGCCTGCTCAAAGAGATCGATGATGTGGTTGCGCAGGTAAATGGCGTCGGCGAGGGTTTTAAAGCCGATCGCGCTTTCGCTGCCGGGGATCATATGACGATTGGTGACGCCTCCCAGCGCCAGCACGAGGTGGTCGTACTCGATTGCATAGTGATAGTCATCGGGGGAATGGCGAGCGTAAACAGTGTGGGCGTCGAAGTCGACGCGTTCGACGTCCGCCTCTACAAAGCGGGTCTTTTTGAACATCATGCGCACCGGGCTGACGGAGTGCCGCGGTTCGAGGACGCCGCTGCCGGCTTCGAACAGCAGCGGCGTGATGAGAAAATAGTTATCGCGGCTGACGAGGGTGATCTCGACGCCCTCATCGCCCATGAATTGCTTTTCAAGGTTGAGGGCGGTGTAGACGCCGCCGAAGCCGCCGCCGAGGATGACGACTCTCCGGCCGAGGCGTTTTGCCGAAGGATGCCCGTTGGAGGTTGGAGTGGCCATGCGGCGAATCCTTTCGGTTCGATCCCATCGCTGTTTGATGATAGCGCTGCTGCGCGGGCGCGTCGCAATGGGGCCGTAGAGATGGCTTGAGGGCTGTTGCAGCGGCGCCTGGGGGGGCCGAGGGAGGGCCGTTCTCAGGCGGAAATTTGCAGACGCAACTGGCGTACCAGCAAAGTTCGATGTAAGCTTTTGCAGACCTCATTCTTTTGGAGATTTTGCATGCCGAACTTGCTTCCGATGTTGAACGACCATGTGTGTCGTCTGGCGCGACGGGAAATCAAGTCAAACACGCGGCAAACGCGCAAAGCCACCGCCCAATACCGGCGTGATATCGCGGCCCTCAAGCGGCAGGTGAAGGAACTTACGACCCGGTTGTCCGTTCTGGAAAGGACGGGCGGACGCAAAGACCCGGCGGCGGTGACAGCGGTGGAAGATCCGGGCAACCTGCGTTTTCGGGCTGACGGATTGCGCACGCATCGGGCGAAGCTCGGGCTGTCCGCGCACGATTACGGGCGTCTGGTGGGCGTGTCAGGATTGACGATTTATCACTGGGAAGCGGGGAAATCGAAGCCGCGGCGCAAGGTTATGCCGGCCCTGGCATCGGTGCGGGCGCTGGGCAAGCGCGAAGCGCTCGAGCGGTTGCAGTCCGCCGCATGAGCGCAGGGCATCGGACGCGCGAGCCGCTTCTAAATTGTGAGGGGAAAGCCGACGGCGGGAGTCGAACCCGCAACCTACGGTTTACAAAACCGTTGCTCTGCCATTGAGCTACATCGGCGGACCGGTCAGGGGAGTCTACCAAAAGCCGCGTACCCATCCAACGCGCCCACGGCCGTGCCGCGTGGAGCGCTCGATCGGGATTCCCGGGATACTTGAACCTGCGCGTTCCTGTTTGCGCGCGTTGGACGCTCTTACGGAGCTGTCGCGGCGGGTTCGGATGCCGGCTGCGACGCTGGGGCGGGAGCAGGTTCAGATGCGGGTTTGGATGCCGCTGGTGCGCTCGCGGCCGGCAAATTCCCTGCTGCTGGCAGCGTCTCGGGGACGGGGGCCGGCGCGGGAGATGGGGCGGTTTCAGCACCGGCGACAGGCGAAACCGAACTGGGCGCGGGAGCCGTCGAAACGCTCGGGGTGATCGCGGCGGACGGCGCGGGCGGCGTCACTGCGGGTTGCGGCGTCACCGATTCAGGGCCTTGGCTGGGGTGAGGCGCGGGCGCGCCCGATCGCCAGAGATAACTGATCGCCAGAATCAGCAGCACCCCCGTGAGGATGCCCAGCGCCACATACACGAGCGGATGTATTCTGCCGCGCGCCGGTGCCTGGGATGGCGTCGCGCCCGCAGGCTCGACGGCGGAAGCGACCCCGGCCGCTGCTTCAGGCGCGGCGCCTGCGGGGGATGATGACGCGCCGACCTCCAGCACCGGCGCATTTTCGGGCGCTTCGGGCTCGGGCAGATCGGATGCGGCTTTATCGAGCACCGAGTGGTCGTCGCGCGGCGCCGAATCGTCCGGTCCGGCGGCCTCGCCCAGCGGACTGGGAGGAGAGAGCCCCAGCGCCGAAGCGCCGGGATCCCCCGCGACCGGCTGTGCGGGCCGGCGCATGCCCTGGAGCCCGGAGCTCGAGCCGATCAACTCCGTGAGGGCCGGAAAGGAGCCCGTGCGTTGTTTCAGGTCTTCCTGATTCTGACGGAGGAGGCTGGGATCCTGGTTGGGAGTGGCCGGACGCTGGCGTCGCCGGGGTGCGCCGACTGCGCCCTGCTCATTGGGCACGGCCAGAAGGGTGCCGCAGGACGAGCACCGGCATACGCCGCCGCGGAAGCCCTCATCGACGGTGAGCTCCGCGGCACACTCACTGCAATGGACAAGGACGGACATCAGCCACCAACGCCAGAACCTGCTTCAGGGATCGACCCGCATGAGAGACCGCGATTCGACGAGCACATTGTATAGCTGGCGAAGATCGGCGTCGCCGACTTTGATCCCCGCGGGCAGTCCGCGATTACGGCCGAGTCGAGGCCCGGCGGTTCCATAGATCCACCCCACCGTGATTTCCTGCGTATCGGGCGCCGCGCCTTCGAACCCGATCCACAGCTTGCCGCCCACCTCGATCTTGGACGCGGCGCGCATCCGATACGTCCCCAGCGGAAGATAGTCGCCTTCCTCGACTTGGCCCGGAAAACTCCGCACATACAGCTCTCGCGCGAAGAGATCCAGACGATGTTCCGACTTGGCATACCGCAGGTGAAACGGGCCGCGAACGACCTTCACGCCGACCCCCGGCCGCAGATCGCGCGGATTCAGATTCGGGTTGACGGCCTCCAGGAGAGCGGCGGGCACCGCATACCGGCGCGACAGCTTCAGAAAGGAATCGCCCGGCTGTATTTCCAGGAAGGGCGCGGCCGGATCCTCGGGAACGATCGCGGACCCCAGAAAAACGCCTCCGTTAAGCACCGCGAGTTGTTGCCGAAGCGACGCCGCATGGGGACCCGGACCGGTCAGAAGGAGAGCCGCGTTGAGCGCGGAGCGAGCTTCGGGGATGCGGCCCTCGTCAAAAAGCAATGACGCCTGTGATTCCCATTCGGCGGGAGTGCGCGTCTGGCCGGGAGGATCGGAGGGGTCGGAACTCGCGGCCCTGTTCACCTGCGCGGCGCCCATCAGAGGCGTGCCGGCCGACGCCCACGGATCGCTGGCGCGGACATCATCCAGCACCAGGGTCTCGGGCTCGGTATCGGGACGCCCGGCAGCCGCCGCCGGCGCAGCAGCCGCCGGGGTCACTTCGGCCATTACCTTCTCTCGGAAATTTGCGAATTGCCACGCGCCCCACCCCGTAAACAGCGCAGCGCCGGACCACAGCGGCATCGCCACCCACCAGGGCCTTTTCTTGCGGCGGTTTGAACGCATTTATGCTTCGCGGCGCGGCCTGATCCCGCCTACCCACCGGGCCAACCGCTCGCCGGCAGGCGCAGGCGCGCGGATTCCCCTCACTGCCCGCCTGCCTGTTTCCCCGGCGAATGGCCCGTTGGATGACACCGCACAACCTCCATGTCCGTCACGATCAAATCCATCGGCACGTCGTGCGCCTCGCAGGGCAGCGGCTCGGCCACGAGCTGCTCGTGAAAGCACAGCGCGCAACGCACGCCCTGAAAATCCTGCTGCGCCAGGAAGCGGTCGTAAAAACCTCGCCCGCGCCCCACGCGATAGCCCTTCCGATCAAACGCCATTCCCGGCACGACCACCATGTCAATCATCCCCAGCGGCACCACAATGCCCGCGACCGGCTCGAGAATGCCCGGCCCCGTGGGCTGCATGCCGGTGTCCAGGCTTTTGACCTCCACCGGATCCATCCGCTTGGTGTTCCAGTCCACGCGGGGGACGGCGATCGATTTGCCTTCCTGCCACGCCTTGAGCGCCAGCGTCGAGGTCTCCACTTCCATCGGCGTGGACATGAAGATCATGATCGTCTGTGAGTGCCGGAACTCGCGCGTGCCCATCAACTGCTGGCAGGCGGCCAGCGAACGGATATGCCGCTCGTTGGCTGAGAGCGCCCCCAGAAATGTTTTCATCTGTGCGCGAAGATGGTTCTTGGTCATGTCGTTCCCGTGAACAAGGCGCAGGGCATCGGTGTCGTGCGGTATGGTAACCGCCAGGCCGGGGGCGGGTGAATGCATCCGCGGCAAAAAGGCAGGAATTTGCGAAAAACACTCAGCTTTCCGCAGGACCGCCCGCGGAGCCCTGGGCATCGCGGATCGCCTTGAGCCTGGCGAGATACTGCTGGAAGACCCCCTCTTTGCCGCGGTCCGTGGGGCGATAATAGGACTTGTCCACGCCGAGGTACTCCTGGGGAACATAGCCCTCCGGATGATCGTGGGCGTATTGATACCCGGTGTGGCCGAGCTGTTCCGAGCCTTTGTAATGTGCGTCGCGAAGATGGCGCGGCACCGGGACGGTGCGCTGCTTTTCCACATCCTCCATGGCCGCGCTGATGGCTGCGTACGAGGCGTTCGACTTGGGACAACAGGCCATGTACGTGACCGCCTGGGCCAGCGTGATCTGAGCCTCCGGCATGCCGATGAATTCGACGATCTGGTGCGCCGCCGCGGCCAGGATGATCGCCGCAGGATCCGCGTTGCCGATGTCTTCACTTGCCAAAATCGCGATGCGCCGTGCGATGAATCGCGGGTCCTCGCCGGCATGAAGCATGCGCGCCAGCCAGTAAATCGCCGCGTCCGGGTCGCTGCCGCGCATCGACTTGATGAACGCGCTTGCCGCGTCGTAATGCTCGTCCCCGGCGGCGTCGTACACCACCGCCTTGCGCTGGATCGACTCCTGCGCCACATCCAGGTCGATGACGATCTTCCCGCCGGCGTTCCCTTCGCGCTTTCCGCCGGAAAGCACCGCGATTTCCAGCGCGGTCAGGGCCCGGCGAGCGTCGCCGTCGGACACGCGCACCCAGTGCTCCACCGCTTCCGGCGCAAGCTCCAGCGGCACGTTTCCGTATCCACGTTCCTTATCGGACACCGCGGCCAGAATGATTGAGCGAATCTCGGGCTCGGTGAGGGGCTCAAATTGAAAAATCTGCGACCGCGACACAAGCGCGGAATTCACCGAAAAAAACGGATTTTCCGTCGTGGCGCCGATCAGAATGATGTGCCCCAGTTCCACATCGCCCAGCAGAATGTCCTGCTGCGACTTGTTGAAGCGGTGAATCTCATCGAGAAAAAGAACCGTCCGACCCCGGCCGGCGCTCTCCGGATCGGAATTCTCCAGCCGCGATTTGGCCGCGGCCAGCACCTCCCGCACCTCCTTCACTCCGGTGGCCGCCGCGTTCAACTCGACAAAATGAGCATGCGTATGGTTGGCGATCAGATGGGCGAGGGTTGTCTTTCCGGTGCCGGGCGGGCCGTAAAAAATCAGCGACGTCAGCCGGTCGGCTTGAATCATCCGCCGCAGCAGCTTGCCAGGGCCGAGAATGTGCGACTGCCCGGCGAACTCCTCAAGGGTGCGCGGCCGCATGCGCGCCGCGAGAGGCAAGGCCGCGGCCCGGCGCTGATCCCGCAAGGGTTGGAATAAGTCCGGCATGGAGGGGCTACCCGGATCGGAAAATCACCGCAAAGTTTAGCGTGCCAAAGCGCCGTTTTCCTGTTGTAATCCGAGGGTCCTTTGACATGGGCAATCGCGATGGCGCGTTCGTGCATCGATGCGGATGAAACCGTCCTGTTCTTCCCGACCGTGGGCTGGCGCGAGCCCTCCGGCTGGAAGCTGCGCGTGCATGGGTGGATCTACGAACCGGTCGAGTATTCACGCATACGCCGCGCCGCGCTGTGGCTGACGCGCAGGGCCCTGCGCCGCCGCATCGGGGAAGCTTTCAACGATGCCCTGAGCCGGCAGCGCCTGGCCGCCTTTTTCGCCGACAACGAACGCGGAGAACGTCTGCGCATCCTCTGCGCCGGCCGCGAATTTCGCCTGGGACGATCGCGCGCCGACGGCCACTTTGAGGGCCTCATCGAACTCACCGCCGCCGAGGCCGACCGGTTTGCCGAAACACGCGACGGCGCCCGCTGGATTCCTTTTCGTGCCGTGGACCGCCCGGGAGATACGCGTCCTTTCGGCGGCCAGGTCATGCTGCTTGACGACACCGGCGTCTCCATCATTTCCGACATCGACGACACCATCAAAATCACCGGCGTGCTGGAGCGACGCGCCATGCTGCGCACCACTTTCTGCGAAGCCTTCGCCTCCATTCCCGGCATGCCGGAACTTTACCGCCGCCTCCAGGCCCGACATCACGCGACCTTCCACTACGTCTCCGCCAGCCCCTGGCAACTCTATCCATTCCTGACCGAAGGGCTCGCCGCGGCGGGCTTCCCGGCGGGGACATTTCACCTGCGGCGTTTGCGTTTCAAGGGCCGTCTGCTGCTGGGCGCGCTGGCCAGCGCGTCGCGCATCAAGCGCCGCCACATTCACGACCTCCTGGTGCGGTTTCCAAACCGCCGCTTCGTGCTGGTGGGCGACTCCGGCGAGCGCGATGGCGTTCTCTATGCCGCCCTCGCGCGCCATTTTCCTCGCCAAATTGAAGCCATTTACATTCGGGACGCCGGCGGGCGATCACGAGACTGGCCCGGCATCTTCCGCGGCATCAGCGCCTGGCGCGTCTTCAATTCCCCTGCCGACATCCACTGACGCGCCGACACGCCCGCGCCTCACGACAGAAACCCCGATTCCCGGCACCACGCAATGTACTGCTGGATGCCCTTCGGCAGCGGGGTCTGCGGCGAATATCCCAGCAGCGCCTTGGCCTTCGAAATGTCCGCCACGTAGCGCGTCACTTCGCCCGTTTGTGAGGGCGCATAGGCGGCCTTTGCCGATCGCCCGGTCGCCAGCTCGATCAACGTGACCAGATCATACAAGGTCTGCCCCTGGCCATAGGCGAGATTGATCGTCTGCCCCGCCACGCCCGCCGCCCCGACCGCGAGCCGATCGATCCCCGCCGCGATTCCCGCCACGCAGTCATCGACGTAGGTGAAATCCAGCATCTTGTTGCGGCCGAAGACCGTGATCGGCTCGCCGCGCCAGATTCGCCGGACGAAGAGCGGAATCACGCGTTCCATGCGGTCGAGATCGTTGTCGAATCGCCCGTAGACATTCGAAAAGCGAAACACCAGCGTTTTGAGGCCGTAGCATTTGGCATAGGAAGAAAAGAACGCCTCCCCGGCGATCTTGGAGGCCGAGTAAGGCGACTCGGCAATCACGAAATCCGCCATCGACTCGTCGGTCACGTGACGCAGCACGTCGCCATACACCTCGCGCGACGAGCCGAAAAGTATCGGCGCCTTCGTCAGCCGGGCGAGTTCCAGCGCCGCAAAGGTCATGGCGACATTCTCAAACGCCTTCGCCGGCTCCTTCACCAGTTGATGCACCTTCGCCCAGGCCGCCAGATGCACCACCGCGTCAGGCGCAAATTCCAGCGCCGCGCGCGGTACCGCTGCGTTCCCCGCCGCATCGGGCGAGGCCGTCAGATCGGCGATCACCGTCGGGAACGCGGTCGTCCAGCCATTCGCCCGCTTGTCGATCCCCAGCACCGCATCGCCGCGCGCCAGCAGGTGCAAACCCAGGTTCGTCCCGATCTGCCCGGATGCTCCCGTGATCACAACTTTCATCTGCTCTCTCCGCCGGAAATCGCGCCGCTCGCTTGCCGCGCCGTCCACTGTAGAATAACCCCATGAGCCATCACCGTCGGACGCTCTGGATTTCTCTCGTGCTTATCGGTCTGTTGGGACCGTTCGCTGCGCTATTTGTCCTGCTGCGTATCTATCCCCCCCCGCCGCCCGGCGCCGTCCCAGCGCCGCCCGCTCAATCCTCCGATTTTTCCGGAAACCCGCTCTTTGATACCACCGCCCCCGCTGGCGTCCAACCCGGAACCGGCCCTTTGCTCGCCTCCGGCGACGGCCGCGAGGTCTGGGTGGCCCGCCCGATGACCGTCGGCGAGCACAGCGTGCCGGCCTTCGAGCTGCTGGCGCGGGCGAACAACGCCGGCGCATGGACCGAAGTCCGCCCGGCCGGGGTTCCCTTCTTTCAGGGCACGCCACTCGCCATCGCCGCACCCATCCTCCCCAATGCCGATTCCCGCGGCGTGTTTGTCTTTGGCGATGAAGGACGTGTCACCGCCTTCGCCCCCGATGTGCGCCGCGATGTCGATCCCTTGCCGCCCGGGGACCGTCTGCTCGCCGCCACCGGATCTGCCAAGGGTCTTTTCGCCCTCACCGCCGGCGCGCCAGAACCCGTTGCCACGCGCCCCGCTGAAATCCTCGCGCCCCCCTCATTTGTCCCCCTGCCGGATTTTGTCCCCGCAACGCAGGCCGATACAAGCCCCGCGTCCGGCCCGGCTACCAGCGCGGCATCGGCTCCCGCCACGCCCGCGCCCGCGGTGCTCAACGCCTTCTGGTTTCAAGGCGCTGGTTGGACGCCGCTGACCCCGCTCGGACCGATCGGCGACCCGCAGGTGCCCGCGCCCGACGACGCCGTGGCCCTGGTGGATGTCGCCGCAAAGCTTTCCGTCCTGTGGGTGCGGCCAGATGACCCGGCGCACGTTTTCATTCGCACGCATGACGATTCGGCGCTCGATGGGGCCTGGTCGCCGCCCCGCCGCGAACTGCTGCCGCAGCCGCTGCCGCGCGGCGCCCCCTTTTCCGCCCTGCCCCTGAACGATTCCGCATGCGCTGTTTATCCGATCGCGGATGGCCGCTCCTTCGCCCTCATTGCCGCCCCTGTTTCCCCCCTTCCCGAGGGACCGCGCCCCGCCGCCATTCCGCCGATGTTGCTGGGCTCGGCGGGCGAACATCTCGCCTCCGCCAAATCCATCGCCGTGGCCCTTTCCGAGAATTCCCTCGTCGCCATCACCGCATCCACGGAGGGATCCCTGCACGCCGCCCTCTTCAGCCGCGACGGACGGCCGCTGGCGCCGCCCGCGGTCGTCACCTTCAGCGCCCCCATGCGCGACATCGAGATCGGCCAGAACATCGCCCTGCTTGTGATCGCACTCCTCGTGATCATGGGCCTCTGGGCATGGCTCAAGGACCCGCGCACTCAACGCTTGCCACAGGGGCTGCGACCCGGGTCTCTCCCGGCGCGGGGAATCGCCTTGCTCATCGACCTCGCCATCCCCTTCGTGATCATCGTTACCCTGCTCGGACTGTGGCAGGACAACGGCTACCAAAGCATCCTCAACGCCTGGGCCGCGTCGCTCACCCGGCCCGATCAGCTTTTTTCCTCCCTTCCTTTGCTCTACCTGCTCGGCGCTTACACGCTCCACGTCTCCATCGGCGAGCTTTTTTTCCGCCGCTCCATCGGCAAGGCGCTCATGGGTCTCGAAGTTTTGATGATCGATGGCAAGGCCCCCACCGTTGCCGCCGTGCTCGTGCGAAACTTTGTACGCCTGGCCGAAATGGTCCCCGCCGGAATCCTGATTTTCTTCGTTTTCTTCTCCGACTATCGCCAGCGCCTCGGCGATCTTCTGGCGCATACCATCGTCGTTTCTCACAAAGCGCCCGGCGATGACGACCTTGAGGAAAACCCCCGGGATAATGCCGATGTTGAAGAGGAGGAGACCGCCGGCCGCCGCTGACTCATCATCCTTTCCCCCTTCCCGCCGGCCGCTCCGATTGCATACATGCTCCCGCCGCATCACCTGAAGCTCGTTCTGGTTGAGCCGGAAATACCGCAGAATACCGGCAACATCGCTCGACTATGCGCCGCCACCGGCGCGGCATTGCATCTCGTCCGCCCGCTGGGCTTTTTCCTCACCGACAAACACTTCCGCCGCGCCGGCATGGACTATCTGGCCGCGGTGCCCATCACGGTCCACGATTCACTGCCCGACCTGCTCGCGCTCATCCACGACGATCCGGTCGTGCTCTCCTCCGGACTCGCCGGACAACCCCATTGGAAACTCTCCTTCCCCGCCCATGCCTGGATATTCCTTGGAAAAGAGTCCGCCGGCCTGCCTCACTCCCTCCTTGAACGTTTTCCCTCCAGAACCGCATGCATCCCCATGCTCGACGGCACCCGCGGACTCAATGTCTCCACCGCCGCCGGCATCCTGCTCTACGAGGCCCTCCGCCAGATCGCCGGCCTACAATGACCCGTCTGACCCGGAGGTCCCATGCGTTCGCCTTGCCTCTCCGCCCTGCCGTTCTTCCTCGCCGCGCTCGCCGGTTGCAGCGTTTATCACCCGCTGCGAAACGGCGTCGGTTTCACCGACACTCCCGTCGGCCCGGACTCCTACCAGATCACCTACGTCGGTCCCGAAGACATGCCCATAGCGGAGTCGCGCGACTATGCGTTGCTGCGCGCGGCCGAGCTCGCCGCCCTCCGCGACGATCCATACTTTCAAATCCTCAACGAACAGGGCTACGTCTCGCAGGGAATGCAGTATTGGCCGGGAGAAGATGTGACCTACTTCGGCGGATTTGCCGGCCGCTGGCATCGTTATCCCGTGGTTTATCACGCCTGGGCTCCGGGCTATTTCGAGCCCTACACCGTTCCTCAATATACCCTGACCGTCCGCGTCACCCCGCAGCCGCTCGCCAATGTCGTTCCCGCCAATTATCTCATCCAGCGCGCCGCTGACGAGCACATCAAGCTCTCGCCCGGAGTGCTCGAAAAATCCCGAGGCATGCCGACCGCCGTTCCCGCAACCATGCCCGCCACTCAACCCTGACCTCGCGCCTCAGAAGCGCGGAAGCGGATCCCCGCGCACAATGGCTCCCGCCATCAGCTCACCCGTCTCCCCCGCCATGCCAATCCCCGTCTTATAGTGCCCAGCGCAAATCCACAGCCCGCCCACGCGATGCGATTCCCCCATCACCGGTCGGTGCTTTGGCCCATCCGGACGCAGTCCCGCCCATCGGCGCAGCACCGCCGCGCCTCGAAGCCCCGGCCACAACTCTTTCGCGCCCGCCTCCAGCATCTCCGCCGCCACTTCCGTCGGCGCCTCGTCGAATCCCGCTTCCGGCTCTGTCGTCGAACCCACCAGCACCTCCCCGCGCTCGCCCCACGGCACGAGATAAATCGGCCCCCGCTTGATAATCCCGCCGGGTGCATCCCCTGTCCGAACCCCCAGCGCAATCCCTTGCCCCTTCGCAGGCCGCACCACTGAATCGTCCGCCACCAGCGCTGACGTCCACGCACCGCTGCACAGCACCACCGCATCCGCCGGCACGAACCCCTCCGCTGCTGTCTCCACCCCGCGCACCCGCTCACCACCCACGATCACCCGCTTGACCTCCGTCCGCTCCCGAATGTCCACTCCCGCCGCCTGGCAGGCCAAAACCAGACTGCGCACCAGGGACGCCACATGCACCTGTCCGGTCGCTTCGCACCGCAGCGCGCCGAACGGAGCGTCAAGGCCCAGTTGCCGCTCCACCTCTTCCGGTCCCACGTATGCCTGCACCCGCCCCTCGATCTCAGGCCATCCCTTCCACTCCACGCAGGCTGTTTCCGCTTCCCGGTGGGCCCGTTCGCGCGCCTCGGCGCTGGTCAGAATCTCCCATCGCCCGCCCCGCTTCGTCGGCACCCGCACGCCCGATGCCTCCTCCAGCTCCCTCACGAATGCCGGAAATTTCCGCAGACACTCCCGATGCCATTGTTGCAGCGCTCCGCGCGCCAGCGCACCTGGCGGCCACAACGCTCCCAGCGACGCCAGCGTCGCCCCCGCGCCGCATTCCCGTCGCTCCACCACCATCACCCGCGCAGGGCCAAGCCCCAGCCGCCACGCGCACGACAACCCGATCACCCCCCCACCGACCACAACGATGTTCATCGCCGTCCTCCTCCCTCATCGCCCGCCACGCGCCAGCACACGCCCGTCCAGTCAATTTTCTCCAGCGGCGCCGTGATCCCGCGCGACGCCCGGAACTCATCCGTCGCACGCCGGCACCCTTCCCATCCCGGATAGTCATCCACGATCACCCACCCGCCCGGGCTCACCTTGTCATACAACGCCTGCAACGTGTCCATCGTCGACGAATACATGTCGCCATCCAGCCGCAGCACCGCCAGCCGTTCCACCGGCGCCGCCGGCAGCGATTCGTGAAACCATCCTTTCACGAATCGCACCCGCTCGTCCAGCAAGCCGAAGCGCGCAAAGTTCGCCCGCACCTGCTCCAGCGATACTTTCAAATGCGCTTCGCCCGACAAATCCGCATCCCCCATTTCCCTGTCCCTGCCGCGCGCCGGAGGCAGCCCCTCAAACGAATCCGCCACCCACACCCGCCGCTCGCCGATCCCATGCGCCTTCAGAAAAGCGCGCATGAAAATCGTGGCGCCCCCGCGCCACACGCCCGCCTCCAGAAAATCCCCCGGCACGTTGCGCTCCACCACATCCGCCATGCAGCGCTCCAGATGATCCAGCCTCTTCACGCCGATCATCGTGTATCCAAACATCGGCCAGCGACGCCCCTCCTCCGCAGCCTGCGCATCATACGGATCGCAGCGCACCACGCGCGTCCGCACACGCCGGCCCGCCGTCGCCGTCCACCGCCGCACCGCCCGCACCGCTTCCGCCGCCGCCACCCATGGTCGCCGCTTCGGATACCGCCCCGCCCCCGTGCCTTCAATCGTCCAGGCGCTCTCATCATAAAGCGTCGCCGCCAGCACCCGCTTCAGCAGTTCCAGGTATTCGGAGCGCTCGCCCGCCTCCTGCATGTTCATCTCTCCGTCAGCCCTTCCAGGGCACCCAGCATCTTGGGAAATGTCGCCGCCACCGAGTACTGCGCCGCCGCCTTCTCCCGGCCCGCCGCCCCCAGCCGCCGCCGCAGTTCTCGATCCGCATGCAACCGCCGCAGCGCCGCCACCCATTCCTCCGGCCGCCGCGCCAGCAATCCCGTCCTCCCCTCCTCAACAATGCTCAACTGCATCCCCACCGGCGAAGCAATCACTGGCAGCCCCGCCGCCATATACTGCACGATTTTCAGCCCGCATTTCCCGCGCGTCCACACGTTGTCCGGCAGCGGCGCAACGCCCACCCCGGATGATGCCAGCGCCGCCGCCTCCCCTTCTTCAGACCACCGCACCGCCTCGGTCGCCAACCCCATCTCCAGCGCTCCGGGCAAATCAAAATCCGCCACGATCTTCAGCCGCAAAGTTCCCCCGTCCGCCGCAATTCCCCGCGCCGCCTCCGCCAGCCACGGCACCGCCTCCTCCAGGTACTTCCGCGTCGACGACGACCCGATCCACACCACATCCAGACGGCGTTCACCCTCCGCCGCTGCCGGCTTCACGCCCAGCGCATAGCGCCGCATTTCCACCGCCGTCGGCAACACCCGCACCGCCGTATGCCGCGCCGCTTCGTACGCCAGGTACTCATTGCCCGCCCATACCTCGTCCACCGCCGCGGCCATCCGCGCAAAACGCCGCGCCACCCGCGCATCCGCCCGACCGTCATCCCCCGCGAAAAGCGCATCGTCGATATCGTACACCAATCGCCGCCGGCCTCTCCCGCGCCCGCCTCCGCGCCGCAGCGCCCGGCACAAACCCGGCGAAAACGCCTTCCGCAGCACCACGATCACATCCGCACGCCACGCCGCCTGCACCAGCAACACCCGTCGCCACAATCCCACCACCGTTACGTGCTCAGGCGTCCATCCCGCCTGCCGCAAAAGCTCGAAGTACGCCAGCGCCCGGTAGCGCGTCGGCGACGTCTCCGCCCCTTCTGAAACAAAAAGTATCCGCCGTGACATCGTGCGAATTCTACCGCCCCGCGGCGCCCCGCCAATTTTGATTTTCATCCGCGCGCCAGCTATAAGGCGCCAATGCCCTCCTCCAGCGCCAGTTCCCCGCCGGAACCCCTGCCGTCGCCGGTTCTCAGCGCCCCCGCCGCCTTCACTCCCGAACCCGATGCCATTCCCCCTCCCGTCAACCTCACCCGCGGCTCCATCCTCAATCTCCTCGGCGAAGGCATCCCCATGATCGCCTCCCTGATCGCCCTGCGCATCCTCATCCGACGCCTCGGTGACGAACGCTTCGGCGAACTCATGCTCGCCTGGTCCGCCTTCGCCTACTTTTCCGTCGTCGATCTCGGCCTCGGCCGCGCGCTCACCCAGTCCGTCGCCCGAAAAATCGCCGCTCGACAATCTCCCGGCGACATCGTCTGCACCGGCCTGCTCATGGTCCTCATCCTCGGCACCGCCGGCGCACTGCTCCTGGCCTTCCTCACACCCGCCGCCGTCCGCTGGTTCCACGTCAATCACACCCTCGCCCCGGAGGTCCAGGTCGCCTTCTTCGTGCTCTCTTTTTCCCTGCCCGCCTTCGTCCTCTCCTCCGGCCTGCGCGGAATCCTCGAAGCCTGCAATCGCTTCGGCCTGCTCGCCGCCATCAAATGCATCAACGGCGTCCTGGTCTTCGCCGCCCCCCTCTTCGTCCTCCTCTGGACCAATCATCTGGGCATCGTGGTCGCTGCCGCCGTCGCCGTTCGCTGCCTCGGTGCGCTCATTCTCGCCGCCGCCTGCTGGCGAGTCCTCAGGCCCATCAGCGGGCCCGCTCACATCTCCACCAGCGCCGCCGCCGAACTCTTCCGCTTCGGTAGCTGGCTCACCCTCGACAATACCGCCAGCCCCGCGCTCGTCTTCGCCGACCGCTGGTGCCTCGCCCGCACCAATTCCGCCCAGGCCGTCGGCTTCTACGGCACGCCCATCGACCTCGTCCTCCGGCTCGTCTTCGTGCCCATGGCCATCGCCGCGGTCCTCTTCCCCACCCTCGCCGCCGGGCTCGCCGGCCACCGCGCCGGCCACGACCCCGCCGCCGCCCTCGATCGCGGCGCCAGACTCATTGCCGCCGCCCTCTTTCCCATCACCCTCCTCCTCGTCGGCCTCGCCCCGGAAGCCATCCGCCTCTGGCTCGGTCCCGATTGGGCCGCTCACTGCTCCCGCGTCCTCCAGCTCGGCGCCATCGGTCTCTTCGTCGGCGGAATGTCTCTCGCCATGATGGCCCTCGTCCAGGCCGCCGGACGCCCCGCGCTCCCCGCCATCGCGCACACCCTGGAACTGCCCTTCCACGTCGCCGTCGTCCTCCTCCTTTCCGCCCGCTGGGGCATCACCGGCGCCGCCGCCGCCTTCATCCTCCGCATCGCCGTCGATCACCTCCTGATGGCCGCCTCGGCGCTCTACGTCATGCGCTCGCGCCCCGCTCACGCCGCCGCACGCGCCATCATCCGCAATACCCTCCTCGGCACCGCCGCCGGCGCCGCTTGCCTCACGCTCCTCGCCGCCGTCCCCCCCCTGGCCTGGCGCGCTGCCGCCCTCGCGCTGATCCTCGCCGCTTTCGCCCTCCTCGCCGCCACGCGCCTCCTCCACCACGACGAACTCCGCTGGCTCTGGGCCCGTCTCAAACGCCCCGCCCCCGTGAAGGTGGCCTGATGCACATCCTCCAGGTCTGCAAGGCCGACACCCTCGGCGGCGCTGAACGCATCGCTCTCACCCTCCACCTCGCCTTCCGCGCGCGCGGCCGCGATGCTTCCCTCGCCGTCGATGAACGCCACACCGATCTCCCGGGCATTCTGCAAATCCCCCCGCGCCTCTGGACTCGCCTCGCCCGCCCCCTTCTCGCCCCCGATCGTGCCCCCCGCGGCAGCCACACACACCGTCTCCGCACCTGGGCCGCCAATCCCGGAGCGCTCCGCCGCGCCCTGCTCGGTCAGGACAGCTTCGCTTTCCCTCCGACCCGCCGCCTCGATTCCCTCCCCGCGCACCCGCCCGACATCCTCCACCTCCACAACCTCCACAGCTCCTACTTCGACCTGCGCGCCCTCGCCCCCCTCGCCCGCCGCATACCCCTCATCGCCACGCTCCACGACGCATGGCTTCTCACCGGCGGCTGCACCCACCCCCTGAACTGCACCCGCTATCTCTCCGGCTGCGGACACTGCCCTTACCGCCACCTCCATTTCCGCGCTTCCTTTCTCGATTCCACCGCCTTCAACCACCGCAGAAAAAAACGCGCTCTCCGCAACGCCGCCCTCACCATTGTCACCCCCTGCCGATGGCTCATGGACATAATCCCCGGCACCATCCTCGAACCGGCCATCATCGATCGCCACATCATTCCCAACGGCGTCGACACCCACACCTTCGCCCCCGCCGATCGCGCCGCCGCCCGCGCCGCCCTCGGCTTGCCCGCCAACGCCCATGTCATCCTCCACGCCTCCGCAAACCCCCGCCGCAACATCTCCAAGGATTTCACCACCATGCGCGCCGCCATCGCCCGCCTTGCCGCCGCACGCCTCGGCCACACGCCGCCCGCACCTCCCCTCCTCTTCCTCGTCCTGGGCGAAGACGCCCCTCCCGAATTCCTCGACCCTTGCACCGAAATCCGCTGCATCCCCTTCGCCGACGATCCCGCCGCCCTCGTCCCTTTCTACGCCGCCGCCGACGTCTACCTCCAGGGCTCCATCGCAGACACCTTCCCCAACACCGTCCTCGAAGCCATGGCCTGCGCCCGGCCCGTCGTCGCCACACGCGTCGGCGGCATCCCCGAGCAAATCCTCGACTCCCGCACCGGTCACCTCGTCAACCCCGCCGACCCCGCCGCCATGGCCGATGCACTTCTCTCCATCCTCCGCAACCCTTCCGCGCGCGACGCCCTCGGCACCGCCGCCCGCCGCCGCGCCGAAGAGCACTTCACCCTCGACCGCCAGGTCGACGCCTATCTCGCCCTCTATCAGACCCGCCGCCTCAAGACGCCGCACGCCGCGTAAATCCATCCCGCCGCTCGCCTGCACCTTCACCCCCCCGGTGTGCGCGTATGGCCAAGGCGAAACCCGCCAGTTTCTCGCCGGCTTCTTCCTTCCCACGCCGCCCGCTCCCTCGATTGACGCTCCCCAGCCCGACCGGTAGAGTGCCCCCCGTCACCTCAGATTCCAACACCCGCCGCCTGCCCCACGGTCGGCGAGCCGGAGGCGGCGATGACTCCTCCCATCACCGGCCGCGTGCTGGTCGAAGACCGGTGCCTCGCGAATCGGGGCGGCGGTATCAAGACGTATACACGCCAAATCTTCAACTATTGGCCGGCGAATTCACCCCTCCGACTCGTCGGTTTCCGCAGCCGCGTCCTCAACGGCGCCGCCGACCCCGCCCATGCGCCCCCCGCCCAGGCCCCCGCCCTCCGTCCCCTCTCCCGTCTCTTCGATCATGCCGCCATCCCCCGCGATCCCAGCACCGGACTACGCCTCCTCCTTCGCGGCTATCAAACCGCCTTCGCTCTCGAAGCCCGCTTCGGCCGTTACGCCGCCGCCTTTCATCCCAATCATCTCTGCCCCCCCGCCCACCTCCCCACCGTCGCCACCATGCACGATCTCTCCGTCCTCGAAAACCCCGACTGGCATACGCCCGAACGCGTCGCCCGCTGGGAGCGCACCCTCCCCCTCGCCCTCCGGGATACCCGCCACTGGATCACCGTCTCCGCCTTCACGCGCGACCGCATGCACGCACGCCTCGACATCCCCCTCGACCGCATCACCATCATCCCCGAAGCCGCACGCGCTCTCCCCGCCGGTCCCCGCCCCGCCAACTTCCCCGAACGCTACCTCCTCTTCGTCGGCACTCTCGAACCGCGCAAAAACCTCCTCACCCTCTTCGACGCCTTCGCCCACCTATCCCCGGCCCAGCGCCGCCAGCTTCCTCTCGTTCTCATCGGGCCCCCAGGCTGGGGCAGCGAACACTTCTGGCGCACCCTCACCTCCCATCCCCTCGCGCCCGAAATCCTCGTCTCCGGCTACCTGCCCGAGACCGATGTCGGCGCCGCCCTTGCCCACGCCTCCGCCCTCCTCCTCCCCTCCCTCTACGAAGGTTTCGGACTCCCGCTGCTCGAAGCCATGGCCGCCGCATGTCCCGTGATCTGCTCCGACATCCCCCCATTCCACGAAGTCGCACAGGACGCCGCCCTCATGCTCCCTCCCCTGGATGTCGCGGCCTGGTCCGACGCCATGCGCCGCGCCGCCGAAGACCTGCCTTGGCGCCACACGTTGATCGCCGCCGGGAGTGACCGCGTCCGCCAGTTCTCCTGGCAAGCCGCCGCGCAACGCCATGCGGAGCTGCTCACCCGCATCGCCACGGAGAATGCCTGACCTCATGCTCCCCCTCGCCCCTTCACCCTCACCCACCCTCCCCACCGTCCAGCGACCCACTCCCGCCGCTGCCCTCCTCCAATGGATTGACGCGCATCGATACCTCCTCTTCGCTCTTCTCCTCCTCGCCTGGATTCTCGCCTTCAGCGGCCAATGGCGCCTCGGAAACGATTCCACTCTCTACGTCTCCCTCGCCCGAAACCTCGCCGCGGGGCACGGCTATCACGCCGTCGGCTGGCCCCGCGGCAACTCCCACATCGGGCTGCCCCTCATGCTGTCCTGGACCTTCCGCCTCTTTGGCCCCGCCGCCCTCTGGCCCATGCTCACCCTCATCTTCCTCATGGGCATCGCCGCACTTGCCTGCACCTACCGTCTCCTCCTCTTCGTCATCCCCCGGCCCAACGCCGTCGCCGCCGCCCTCCTCACCGGCGTCTCCTTCACCTTCACCGAGTACCTCTACGAACTCCTCAACGAAGTCCCCGCCTTCCTCGGCATGATCGCCGCGCTCGCCGCCTTCGAAGCGCTCGCCGGGCCTCGCAGCGCCCACGCACATCGCTCCCGCTGGCCTTGGGCCATCCTCCTCATCGCCGGACTCGCCCTCGCCACCGCGCTTCGCCCAGCCACCTGGGCGCTGATGCTCGCCATGGCCGCCGTCCTCCTTGCCCGCGCTCTACGCCACCCCCCACTCCGCAAAACCGCTCTCGTCGTCGTCTCCCTCATTGCCCTCGCCCTTCTGGCCACCTGGCTCCTCGACCCGCGCCACGGCCACATGGACGAGTCCCACCAGCAAATGATCCGCAAGCTCCTCATCGAACAGCCCGGCCAAACTCTCCGAACCCTCTGGTCCACCACCCTCCTCCAGATCTTCGGACCCATGACCACCCGCACCGTCTTCACCACCGGACTCGGCCCCGGCTTCTCCACCCTCGCCGCACTCGCCATCCTCGCCCTCACCCTCAACGCCGCCCGACGCCGCCCCCTCTGGCTCCTCTGGGTCGCCGGCACCATCCTCATGCTGCTGCTCTACCCCTTCCCCCAGACCCGTTATTATCTGCCAATACTCCCCTTCATCGCCCTGGGCCTCCTCGACGCCGCCCTCTGGCTCGGTCAAAAAACCGGCCCACGCGCCGCCGCCATGGCCCTCCTCCTGGCTCTCTGGATCCTCCCCAGCGCCGCCCGCCTCGCTCGCCTCGCCTGGCTCCAGCATCAACCCCATTTCCTCGCCGGCGTCATCAATGGCCGCTATCTCCCCTACGCCCGCATGGATCACGCCATCGATGCCAGCCTGCCCCCGGACGCCCTCATCCTCTCCGACGACGCCCTCGCCCTCGAAGCCCTCGCCCCGGCCTCCGACTCCCGCCGCTTCATGATGCCCATGAACATTCCCCCGCCCGATCTCCTGCCCCAGCTGCCGAAACTCCTCGATCACCGCCTGCTCTTCGCCGTCGATACCGGCAACGGCGCCCTCGACCAATCCCTCCAGCTGCTCCAACTCACCGTCGGCCCCCCCCTCGCCACGATCGATCGCCCCGCCTGGGACTATCCACACGCCCCCGAACGCTGGTTCCATCGCACCCCCATCGCCCAGCCGCCGCCGCTCGTTCTCCGCGCCCTGCTTCCTCTCGCCGCTTCTTCCGCCGCCTCTCAGGAATCCACCACGCGCCCATGAAATTCCTCAACCCCGCCATCCCCGCCGACCTCGCCGCCGCAAAACCTTTGCGACTCAACCTCGGCGCCGGACCGAATCCCCTCCCCGGCTTCTACTCCCTCGATCACCTCCCCCTGCCCACCACCGACATCCTCGCCGATCTCAACGACCCCCTCGATCTCCTCCCCGATCGTTCCGTCGCAGAACTCCACACCCGCCATACCCTTGAGCACATCGACAACTTCCTCCCCCTCATGCAGGAACTCCACCGCATCCTCCGACCCGACGCCTCCCTCCACATCATCGTCCCCCACTTCTCCAACCCCCTCGCCTGGTCCGACCCCACCCACGTCCGCTTCTTCGGCCTCTACACCTTCTACTACTTCGTCGATCCCCCCCGCCAGCCCCGACGCAAGGTCCCGCATTTCTACACCCCCGTGCGCTTCATCGTCGATCGCCTGCGTATCCGCTTCGATCGCGAAACGCTTCTCGGAAAACTCACCGCCCCCTTCCTCGACGCCCTCGTCAACCTGACCCCCTGGACGCAAGCGCTCTACGAACGCCGCTTCCCCTGGCTGTTTCCCGCCGCCGAGATCGAATGCATCCTTCGCCCCGCCAACGCCGTCCCGCCCGAACCCTCCCCCCTCCCTCCGACAGCCGACAAAGGGATTTGAACCCTTGACCTAGGCTTTACGAAAGCCTCGCTCTACCGCTGAGCTATGTCGGCGGGAAGTCCCTTATTTTACGCCCCGCAGCACCGTCCGCAAGTTCACTTCCCATCCTTTGCGAATCGCACGCCGCTCCTCCTCATTCTCAGGCGTTCGCCTCGGCGCGCCCGCCCTGGCCCGCGTACTTGTAGAACGTCTTGTAGTTCTTCTTGAAGTAGCCCGCGCCATGCGTCTGCGCCGCGTTGAGAACCACCCCCAGCAGATTCGCTCGCACGCCCCGGAGCTGATCGCGCACCCGCGCCACCATACCCCGGCTCACTTCGCCCGCGCGAACCACCGCCAGCACGCCATCCACACGCCCGCCGATCGTCAACGCGTCCGACACCAGCGACAGCGGCGCGCCATCGAATATCACCATGTCGTACCGGCTCTTGAGCTGGTCCACCAACTCCCGGAACGCCTTGGTCTCGAGAATCTCCGAGCCGCCCACCGGCGACCGTGTCCCCGAACTCATCACGTGCAGCTTCGCCTGCTCCTCCACTTCCATCAGCGCCGCCGGCAGCTTCGACGGATCCGCTATCACATCGCTCAAGCCCACCGCCGGCAGGTTCTTGTAAATCTGCCGCAGCCCCGGACGATGGAAATTCGCGTCCACCAGCAGCACCCGCAGGTTGTGCATCGCCAACCCCAGCGCCAGGTTGCTCGCCACCGTCGTCGCCCCTCCGTCCGGAGCCACCGACGCCACCAGCAGCGTCTGCAGCGGCTGGCCCTCCGGCTGCGCCAGAACACGGCCACGAATCTGCCGGAACGATTCCGCCACCATCGACGTCGGCGATGTCCGAATCGCCGTCGCGATATCCCCCACCAGCGCGTCATCATCCGATTCATCCGGCACGAAGCCCAGCATCGGAAGCTGCATCGTCTTCGTGATGTCCCGCGGCGTCCGTACCCGCGTGTTCAACAGCTCCGCCAGATACCCGCCGCCGAACGACAGCAGCAGACCCAGCAACGCCCCCGGCACGATGAACTTCCAGTGGATCGGCCACGCCACGTCGCTCGCATCCGCCGGCACCGCGTCCCCGCCGAACTTCCGCACGCGCGAGTCGTCAAACGGCGATTTGAGCTGCGCCGTCTGATACTGCGCGCTCACCTTGTCCAGCATCGACTGCTGCCGCGTCAGTTCCGCAGACCGCTGCTGGTAATCCACCAGCTTCCGGTCCAGACCCTCCACCAGCTTGTTCTGGTCGTCCCGGTCCTTGGTCATGCTATCGAGCTGCGCCGCCACCTTCTTGTATTCCGCGTCCGCCAGCTCCACCATCCGCTGCCGCGCTTCGTTCGAAAGCTGATCGCGCGTCTCGCGAATCTGCTCGTCGCACTTCGCCATCCGCTGATCCAGTTCCCGAACCGCCTGCGCCGCGGCGCCCGATTGCGCCGCTGTCGCCACCTTCTGCTGCTCCAGCGCATCCTTCGTCGCGATCAACGTCCGCAGCCGCGGATCGTTTTCCACGTACGCCTGCGCATCGGCCGTCAGCGGCATCGTCGGTGATTGCGCCATCGCCTTCATCCCGTCCAGCGTCGATTGCGCCGCCGCCAGGTCCCCCTCCAGCTTGATCACCTGCGCGTTAAGCTCCGCGAGAATCTGCACCTCCACCTCGTGCCGCTGCGTCAACGCCGGAATGTGGTTCTCGTCGCGGAAGCTGTTCAAATCCTTTTCGATCTGCGTGACCTGGCTCTGCTGGTTCAGCATCGCCTGCTGCAAATCGTGCAGCCGCTGGGCATCCGCCTGCTTCGTGTCGTTCTGCAGCTCGCTCACGTACACGTCCGCGATCGCGTTCACCAGCCGCGCCGCCTCCGTCGGATCCTTCGACATCATCCGGATCGAAAACAGATTCGCCGTCGGCGTCTGGTCGATCTCCATGTCCTCTTTCAAATACTTCTTCGGATTGCTCGGATGATCCGCCAACCACATGCTCGGCTTGGTCCCGTTGGGGTCCCGATAGTCCCGCCGGAACTCGTCACGCTGCAGAATCTCGTTCAGCAGCCGGTCGCTCTTGAGATACACCGCCTGCCGCCGGATGAACGTCGCGATTTCGTCGTTCATCGAGCCCACGTCCACCACCTGCTGCGTGTCCGAAGACAACAGATTCGGCGGCGGCAGCACCTGGAACGTCACCTCCGACGCGTAGTACGGAGAGGTCTTCAGCAAATACAAATACAATCCGGTCGCCGCCGCCGTGCCTAGCACGGCGCCGCCCAGAATCATCCATGCGTACCGCCTCAGCACGTACATCACGCTGGGCGCGTCCGCGGTTACGGTCTGACGTTGGGGCGTTGCGGTCAGGGGTAACTGGTTCATATGGACCTCGGGTCTCTCAAATCCTGCTGGCACTCTCTTTAAACCGCCGGCTCTCGCCGACGCGTGATCTCTCTTCGTTAACGGCGACTTAACTCCCCAGCTCCTTGCGCAATCCTTCCAGCTCCGCCACCGCCGGATCCTTCGCCACCACCACCACGTGCAGGCCTTCATCCACCGCACGCTTCGCTTCATCCACCCGCCCTATGTCCTTGTACACCTTCGCCAGGTGCAAATAGGCGATCGGCAGGTGATCCGACTCGATCGACCGCTGCAACTCGCTGATCGCGCCCTCCTTGTCCCCCGACCGATACTTCGCCCACCCATACGTGTCCAGCACCGCTCCCTGGCTCAGCACGATCCCCTCCGGACTGCCCCCGGACAACGCCTGTACCGCGCGCAAGGCGAACGGCAACGCGTCCTGCGGCTGGTGCATGTCCTCCGTCAGCATATACGCCAGATTGTTCAGCGTCTCCGCATCATTCGGATCGTCCGCCAGCACGTCCTGATACGCCGCGTACGCTCCCTTGTAATCCTTCGCCTGATACTTCGCCAGCCCCAGCGCACGCTTCGCCAGCACGTGCAGGCCCTCCGCCGATTTGTCCGCCAGCAGCCCCGTCAGAATCGGCGCCGCCTCCCCGCCACGCTGCAGGTCTATCAGCAGCGACACCTCCCCCATCCGCGCCACCGCTTCCTCCGGATGGCTCGTCGCGCGCTCCTTGACCACCTCCAGCATCACCTCCGGCTTCAACGCCGCGCCCCCCAGCTTCACGACGTTCAAATACGTATCCGTATCCCCGCTCACCATCCCCAGCGCCTGCGCGAAGTCCGCTCGCGCCAGGTCCCCCTTGCCCAGCCCCGCATACGCCTGCCCGCGCTTCACGTAATAATCCGCATACTCCGGCTTGCCCGCGATCAAATGCGATGCCAGCGTCGCCGCCTCCTCATACGCCTTCGCATGGATCAGCGCCTCCAGGTACGGTGACGCCGCCGCCGGATTCTCCTTCGACGCGTTGTACGCCGCCTCCAGCTTCTGCCGCGCCTCGTCCACGTTCCCCTTCACCTGCGACAGCCGCCCATCCAGCACCGCCCATACCACAATGTCCGGAAACGCCTGCGCCGAATCGTTCAACAGTTTCTTCAGCCGGTCCTCCGCCCCCACCGACTTCACCGCGAACGCCGTCGTCCCGTTGTCTGATGGCGACAGGTGCTGCTGCACCCCCACCAGCCACAACAGATAGTCCGCATAGTCCGCCCGGATCGATGGAATCCCCGGGAATTGCTTGATCGCATCCTCGTACGCCCCCGCCGCCTCGCTGTAACGCCGGCCCTGGCGATACGCTCGCGCCAAAAGCAGCCGGCTGTTCAACTGCGCCTCTCCCGTGTTCGCATTCCCCGTCTTCGCGTCCCGAACCGCCAGCAGGTCGCGCACCGCCTGGTCCAGCTGCTGGTTCAACGCCAGCAGCGCCGATGCACGGTAAAACAATGCATCCGTGTTCGATGCATCCCGGCTCAATATCCCGTTCAACACCGTCAGCGCGTCGTTCGGTTTGCCCTGCGACAGCAACGCCACCGACCGCAGCACCAGCGCCTCGGCATCCTGCGGCTGCTTCGATAGCACGTCCTGATCCAGAATCTTGTTGGCGTCCGTGAACTTCCCTTCCCGCACCAGCGTCTCCGCCAGCCGATACGTCACCTTCACGTCGCTCGCGTGAGACCCCGCGCGAATCTGCTGATACAACGCCTCCGCGTTGCCCATCTGCGACACATCAAAATAGTAATCCGCCAGCCGACGCTCCGCTTCGTCCGTTCCCTTCGGCTCCGCCGCGATCGCATCCTTGAACGTCGCCACCGCGTCCGCGTCCTTGCCCATCAGCCGCAGCATCTCACCCTTCATCAGCAGCCCCTGGAATTTCACCGCCCCATCCGCGCTCTGCACGTACGGATCGTAAATCCGCAGCGCTTCGCCGTCCTGCTGCGTCTGGTGATACATCCGCGCCAAAAAGTCCGCCACGATCACGTCCGGCTTCTTGTCATACGCCGGCCGCAGCACGTCGATCGCCTTCTGCGGCGAGCCCAGCCGCGAATACAACAACGCCAGCCGCCGCAGATTCTCCATGTTCTCCGGGTCCTTCTGCCGGATCTGCTCCCGCGTCCGAACCGCCTCCGCGGGATCCCCCAGCACGTCCCCCATCGCCGCCAGACCTTTGTCCCGCGGATAGAATTGCAGCCCCTGCAGATAATACGTCTTCGCCTCCGCCAGCGACGACGGATCCCCCTTGTCCACCAGCAACGTCAGCGCATCATGCAGCGCCGCAAGATTGTCCGGCCGCTGCTGTATCGCCTGCCGGAACTGCTCCAACGCCGCATCCCGACGCGGTGGCGTCTGGCTCGCATACGCTTCGCCCAGGCACGTGTGCCCCAAAGACGTATCCGGTCGCGCCGCCACCGCCTGCTCCAGCGTCTGCACCGCCGCCTGCGCGAAATTCCCGCCCCGCGCCAATTGCAGCCGGCCCTGATACAATTGCCCCTTCACCCCGTCCAGATTCAGCCGCTCCGCCTCCTGCACGTACGTCGCCGCCTGGCTCCAGTATTTGTCCTTCGCCGCCGCGTCCGTCGCACGATCCGCCAGTTGCAGCGATGTCACGAACAACCGGTCCACCACATCGTTCAGCGCCCCCGCCGGCGCTGAATCCCCTTCCGCCTCCACCGCCTTCTTCGCATCCTGCAGCGCGCCGAACTGCTTCTCCAATTCCCCCTGCCGCCCGTACAGCTGCGCGATCGACAGGTTCCGCGTCACCGGATCGCTGATCGCCTCCAGAACCTTCATCTGCGCCGCCGCCGCATCCGCCCCGGAATCCTTCAACGCCACCTGCAACAGCTTGAATTGCGTGTTCTCCGGATCCTTCTTCAACGCCCGCGCCGCGTAATCCAGCGCCTTGTCCTTCTGGTTCGCCTGCGCCGCCGCCAGACATCCCACGTACAACGCATCCATGTTCTGCGGCGAATCCTTCAGCACCTTGTCCACCTGCTCCATCGCCCCCTGCGCGTCGTTCTCCGCCAGCCGGTTCCGCGCTATCTGCAGCAACGCCGCCGGTGTCCCCATGTCATTCAACAGCTCCGTCGAGCCCTGGCTGTCGCCAAGCCGGCTCAACGCCACCGCCTGAATCCCCTTCGCCTCCTGACGCAACGCCGCCGGCAACCGCTGGTCGTCCGCCAGCGGCTTGACCATCCCCAACGCCTCGTTGTACCGCGCCAGCCGCAACAGCACCTGCGCGCGACGCAGCATCGGATTCACCGCCGTCGGATACACCGCCAGCACTTCCTCCACCGTCTTAAGCTCCAGGCCCCAGTCCTGCTGCATGTCGTACGCCTGCGCCAGCGTCATCTTCGTCCGCAGCCACTCCCGAAGGCTTGGCACCGTGAACGCCGCGTCCGCCTTCTGCAAATACGTGATCGCCTGCGGCACGTTCAGCCGCAGCAGCTCCATCCGGCCGTCCAGCATGTCCTGCAAGCCCCCCGCCTCCTTCGACTGCCGAAGCTGCTCCGAATAAGACTTCGCCTCCGCCAGCGCCGCTTTCCCCGCCTCCGACTGCATCCCCGACGCCTGCACCACGTCCATCTGCAGCCAGCTGATCGCCGCCAGCGCCGTCACCTCCAGCTGGTTCTCCTTCACCGCCGCCAGCCCGCCGCCCGCCGTCGGATGCGCCAGCATCTCCTTCCACGTCGCAATCGCATCGTTCACCCGCCCCGTCTGCTCATAAAACTCCGCCAGCCGCGCATACGCGTCCGCCTTGTCCGTCGCCGCACCGATCGCCGACTTCAGCACCGCTTCCGCCTTGCTCGGATCCGTCTGCTGATACATCTGCGCCAGCGTCCCCGCCACCCGCGCGTTCCCCGGCGCCTGCGCCGCCGCCGCCTCCACCGCGCCTATCGCGCCCGCCTGGTCGCCCCCCATCACCAGCCCCTGCGCCAGCATCAACGACACCTGCGGCGAATTCGGATGCTCCGCCAGAAAATCCTTCGCCACCTTGATCGCGTCCTCTCGCTCCTTCGTCGCTTCCGTCGTCAGCTTCCGCTGCTGCGACAACAGCGACCGCGTCAGCCCCAGACGCACCAGCATCGCCACCGGCTCCTCCGCCGTCTTGTCCAGCTCGATCGCCTTCTTCGCGTCCTGTTCCGCCGCGTCCAGGTGCTTCTGCTGCAACGCCGGTATCGTCACCCCCCCCGCTTCCTCCAGATGCGCCTCCGCACGGTAGGAGTACGCCGCCGCATAGCCCGGCTGCGCGTCTATCACCTTCGTCGCCCGCTGATCCAGATCCGTCCACAACCCCGGCGCGTGCGCGTATTCCGCGCGATCGTGATAGTCCTCCAGCGTCCGCTTCAGCACCGGCAGATACCGCGGATCCTGCGCCAGCGCGTTCTCCCACCACGCCCGCGCCGTCTGGTAAAATTTCTCGCTCTTCTCCGCGTTCGTTTCCTTCACCGACATCGTCAACGCCGTGTTCGCCGCTCGTTCCCACATCTGCGCCGCATCCAGCTCGTGCTTCCGCGACGCCGCGTCCGCCGCCAGCGCGTAATACTGCACCGCCGTCTGCATGTCCCCCTTCTTCTCCGCTTCCTCCCCCTTCGCCTCCAGCTTGTGCGGATCCTTCGTCCGCAGAATGTTCGTCCCCATCGCTATCGCCGCCGCCACCGCACCCACCGCCAGCACCGACCCCAGCCCAATCACAAACGGCGTATTCACTCGACGTGCCATGCTGCTTACCTCGTTTCCTGTGTGCCAGTGCCCGAATCCTTCGCCGGCGAACCATCCTGAGGATCAGGTAGACAATCCTCGATGTCCGCCAGCGACGCCCGGATAAAATCGCTGATCGCCTGCTGCGCTTCCTGGGGTGTGCAATACGCCGGCACCGTCACTTCTATCTTCGTGTGGTACGCGTACTTGCTCGACGCCTTCCAGAACTCCCCCGTCACTTCCTGCGGCTGCGATACGCACTTCCCGTTCACCTCGAACAGGTACGCCACGTTCAGCGTCTTGTTCCCCATGTCCGCACCCAGCGACAACCCGCTCGCGTCCGTCTGGTTCGGCAAAAAGCAGATCATCCGCATCTTGATGTCTTCCACCTTCCCGCTCTTCCTCCTCACCCCCTTCACCACGAATTCCTGCTTCGAATCCGCCGCCTCCTGCATCCCCGCTCCCGCCCAGCAAATCTCCGGAACGTGCGGCGTCGCGCTCCCCGTCCCGTAGTAATTCAGATTCAGCCGCAGGTCATACCCCACTTCCCCCGGCTTCTTCGTCGTGTCCACGTAATGCCGCAGCAAATACTCCTTCGTCCCCAGCGTCGCCACGATGTCCGGATCCAGATTCTCATCCCCCACCGCCCGGTACCGCGCGTGCTCCCCGATCAGCGACCTCAATTCCGTCAATGGCTTGGGCAGCGGCAAATACGGCTTGTCGAACGTCAGACTCAACGCCGCCTCCAACGCGCGGCCCACGCCCAGACCCGTCAGCAGAATCACCGCCGCCATCACGCTCCGCCGCAATGCCGACCGCCGCGCGCCCGCTCCATCCACTTCCGCCATCTTTAGCTTCATCGCCGCACCCCCGCCGCCGAGGGCACTTCCACAAACATCTTGTCCAGCACCCACGCCACCCCCAACTGCAGCCCCAGCGCCGGAATCAGCATCGCCAAGCCCAGCAACGCATGCGGCGTCCCCTTCGTGTACTGCATCCCATAGCTCGTCCCGATCACCCCCGTCAGCGTCACCCGCAGCGCGTTGCACAAAATCGCAATCGGCAACGCCGCCGCCGCCAGCGTCACCTTCTGCCACATCGGACGCGACGTCGTATACGCCAGCGCCACCGCCAGCGCAAAAAAAGCCACCAGCATCCGCATCCCGCTGCACGCGTCCTCCACGTTCAGCATCGCCCACCCCCCGCCGTGATGCACCTTGATCGTCGTCCCCATCCGAAACGCCTCCCCCCCAAACAGCGGCATCATCCGCACGCTCAACTCCGCCGCCACCGTCTGCAGAGGCGTCGTCGCCTTCACATACAGCGTCGACGGAGGAACCATCGCGAACACCAGATAACTGATCGGCATCCACAAAATCTTTAGGTAGTCCCACCCCAACGCCCACAGCACCACACCGTACAGCACCACCATCATGCTCAAATACGACATGTGCACCACGCCCCCCGCGCGAAACAGCACATGCCCCACCACCCCCATCAGCACCAGCACCAGCCCCAGAACCGTTCCCTTCGGCCGAAGCTTCAATAAAAGGTCACGCCGCCACCACGCAAACACCCCCGCCAGCACCGGCACCACAAACCCGTGGCTCCATCCCTCATCCGTCGCCCACTGCGTCACCAGGTTCACCAGTTCCACGTGGTACGCCGCCACCATCCCCACAAACACCGCCGCCAATCCCAGCCACGCCCCTCGGGGTATTTTGTCCGCCACGGGAACGCCAATTGCACCTGCCGACGCGTACTCAAACCGCCGCGGTAGCGCCGCGCTGCGCACGCTCGCCCCCACCGCCGTGTTGTTCGCCTCGCTCGACATCTTCCCTGGTGCGCTCCAGCCTGAATTCGAAAGGATCAACACAATCCACTAAGTATCTGCTTCATCGGCTAATAAAACCCGCGCCTTCCGCGCCCTTCGCCGATGTGGATAACCGCCCGCCGACCCCGCCTCCCCGGATTTTCCATCGAAATCCAAGGGCCATATGGGCCTGCGCGCTTGCGCGTTGATAATTTGCCGGTAACAGCCTTACGCCCGCCGCTTCGCCTCGGATGCCCGAGAAAATCGCGAAGTGAATGCAATTACCGCCACTTGCGCTGTTCTGAGTCCAATAATCTTAGCAAACTCCCTCCCCTCATTTCGAGGTCCGCACAACCATTCCCCCAAGATTTTTGCGGACCTCCCCCCACGCTCCCCTCCTAAGCCGCTCATATCCCCCAATTCTTACTGCGCAATCTTCTGCGGCTGGATATAGAAGTTCCGATCGTACACAAAACCGAACCCATAGCTCAGCCGGTACGCATTCCGTGTCACCGCCAGGAACGGTGCCACCGCATCCGTCCCCACGTTCAGCAAATCGTCCTTCTTCAAAAACAGGTCCGGCTCCTCCCCATCGAAAATCTTCTGCAGATTCACCTGCACGATCACTTCCTGGTTGTTCCCCACACGCCGCACCAGCTCGCACCGCCGCGGTATCGCCAGGCTGTCCAGGTTCCCCGCCGCCGCCACCGCCATCTTCAACGTAATCTTCTGTCCTACCAAGGCATACACGCCCGGCTTGTTCACATGCCCCAGCACATAAAAGTACGCGTTCTCCGCCCCCTGCGCAATGATCACATCCCCCGGCCGAATCACAATGTTGTACCGCGACACCCCCGCCCGAAGTGCATCCACCGGAATACGGATCACCCGCTGCTCCGCCGTCTGCGCCGCATACGCCGCCCCATCCGCCGCCGTCGCCCCCGTCCTTGCCCCCAGACCCGCCCCCGTCCCTGCCCCGTTCGCTTCTCCCCCCGGCATCGTCGAAGGAATCTGGACAGTCTTGCCGCCCACGTAGACACTTTGTCCCGCCGCCGCATTCTGCGTCGCCGCACCGCCCCCTCCGCCCAAGGCCTGGTCCATCATGTCCCCATTCCCCGGACCCGGCATCTGCTCCGCCGGCCCCGTCGTCGCCACCGGTACCGTCTGCGTCGGACCAGCACCCCCCGGCAACCCCGACATCGCCGCATCCAAATCCGCCTGCGTCAACCCCGCCCGTGGCCGCCCGTCCGCCGTCGTCACATCCGCCCGCGTGATCGGCCGCACATACTGCGGCAAACTCGACTGCGGCCCCATCCCGCCCGGCGCCACCGACGGTGACGGCACCGGAGCCGGCGACGGCCCGTTCGACGGAGCAGACGGATTCGTCGTGTTGCCACGCTCGATCGATTCCAACGCATCCAGCGGATTTCCCTGACCCCCGTTTCCGTTGGTCCCCGTCCCGCCGCCCGTGCCCATGCCACTGGTCCTGCCTGCGCCCGTCCCCTCCGCCGGTTGCGGACCATTCCCCTCGTTCCCCTGCCGAATCACGTAAACATAGTCCACAACGCTGTTTTGATTGATATCCCGCGCCGCCGCCAACGCGTCCAGCAACCGGTAGTCCGGCCCCTGGATCGGATACGGACCGCCCGGCTGCCCCACCGCCCCCAGCACCGAAAACGTGTTCGCACGGCTCGTCAAAATGCTCACCGTCACCTGCGGACCAGGACGCGGCGGGTTGTCGCTCGCCGGCAGCATCAGGTGCCGCTCAATCCCGATCTGCCCGATCTTCTGCTCCGCTTCATGCGGCGTCAGCCCCCCGATATTCACGCTTCCCAGAGCCGCAATCGTGATGTTCCCCTCTTCGCTCACCTGCGCCTCACGCTGATACTCCATCCCCGGTTGCTGCAGTTCCCACGCCGTCACCCGCACAATGTCCCCCGGTCCGATCAGCTGCTCCTTCCGCGACGGAATCAGATCCGCCGGCGTCGGCTCGGTCGCATTCGCCCACCGATCCGCCGGCTCATCGTTCACATCGACCTGGTCCAGAATCGGCATCGGCAGCGGACGTACGTTCCCCCACGGGTTGCCCTTGTCAAACCGCCCCACCTCATTGGGCGCCAGAAAGCTATTGCGCAGGTTGAGATAATCCCCGATCGTATTGCCCAGGTCGGCACAGCCCCCCGCCGTCGCCGCCACGCAGGCCAGCGCCAGAATCTTCACACGTCGCATCGAGAGTCGGGCGGGGCCGGAGGGAATCGGCGGCATGGATGGCCTTTCGATGAGGATATGGGCCCGGCGAACGTTGGCTTGGGGGCTGCCCTGCCATCTCCCGCCGAACTTTGCGTCACTAACACTCGGCCCCTTGCGCAGGCCGCTTTAATAATCCGCCATGGCGTGCGGACCGTCAAGGCCGCCCACAGGCGCTTTGACCCCTCCAGGCGGGCATTCTTACAGGTGATGCCCCGCCATACGCTCCTGCCCCCCCCGCCGGTTTGCACCCCCCGCGCCGATTTTGCGTTACTTCCCCCCCGCCCACGCGTACATCTCCATCGGTCCCTTTCCGGCTCGCTGGGGGAATTCTTGCAAAGACCCTTGCTTTTTCGCCGACATTCCGTTAATCCAGACCTTGTACGGCTTTCCGTATCATGTCTTTGCCGGCCTGCCGCCGGGGTTTGTACGTTCGGATCATCATGACCCGGCTCCCTCCGCAGGGAGTGCTTTGGTTTAGGTGGCTTATGGCAGTCGTTGTTTACGGCGCGGGCGGTCAGGCTCGCGTCCTCCTCGAATTGATGGATCGCGCCGGCATCTGCCCCCTCGCCGGCCTCGTCGATGACAACCCCGCCCTCACCGGCGCTAAAATCGACGGACTCCCCGTCCTGGGCACTGTCGAAAAGCTCGGCGCTTACATCCGCGTCTACCGCATCCACCGCGCCGTCATCGCCATGGGCGATAATGCACTCCGCAAAAAATTCGCCGACCATGCCCGCTCCCTCGGCCTGCGACTCCCCGTACTCATCCACCCCAACGCCTACGTCTCCCCCACCGCCCAGCTCGGCGAAGGCACCGTCGTCATGGCCGGCGCCGTCGTCTCCGCTCACTGCAAGGTCGGCGAGCTCTGCATCATCAACACCCGCGCCACACTCGACCACGACTGCGAACTGGGCGACTGCGTGCATGTCGCCCCGGGCGCTACCCTCACCGGAAATGTCACCGTCGGCAACGAAACCCTCATCGGCGCCGGCTCCACCATTCTCCCTGGCCTCATCGTCGGGGATGAATCCGTCGTCGGCGCGGGCGCTACCGTCACCCGCGATGTGCCCTCCAATACCACCGTCGTCGGATGCCCCGCCCATCCCATCCCCCACAAGGGCAAGAAACCGGCCGATGCCGTCGCCGAACGGGCCGCCGCAGCCGCCACCTGAGCGACGCTCCTTGCCTGCCCGCGACTTTTTCCGCGCATCCTTTATGATGCCGACCATGCGCGCTCTGCCGCGCGCTGGTCCCTTCATGCGAGGATGCCGATGCGATTGTCTCATCTGCTCGTTGCCACCGGCCTGCTTCTCACCGCCGCCGCCGCCCTCGCCCAGACCTGGGGCCGCGATTCCGAAGCCCCTCCCATCGACATCGCCAAAGCTCCCGCGCCCCTCTTCGACGATCCCGTCTGGCATGCACCCACCGATCCCGACGTCCTCTGGAATCCCATCAAAAAAGAATGGGCCATGTACTACACCCAGCGCCGCGGCACCATGCCCAATCCCACCGGCGTCGACTGGGTCCACGGCACCGCCATCGGCATCGCCACTTCCCCCGACGGCCTCGCCTGGAAATACCAGGGCACCTGCCAGGGCGACAACGGCCTCTCCGATCCCCTCAAGGAAAAAGTCACCTGGTGGGCCCCCGGACTCGTCTGGGACGGCGACACCCTCCACATGTACGTCACCTGGGTCGATGGCATCTACACCAAGTGGGAAGGCAAACGCTTCATCAAGCATTTCACCAGCACCGACGGCGTCAACTTCAAATACGTTTCCACCGCCAAACTCTCCTCCGACCGCTGCATCGATCCCTTCGTCTACAAAGTCGGCGATACCTGGCACATGGTCTACAAGGACGAAGCGGCCGGCTCTCATATCTTCACCGCCAGCAGCAAGGATCTGAACGACTGGTCCGATCCCAGGGACATCATCCACGACGTTTCGCAGGAAGGCCCCTGGGTCATCTACTGGAAGAATTCCTGGTGGATGATCTCCGACCCGCTCCGCGCGCCCGGCCTGCGCGTCTACAAATCCGACAACGGCATCGACAACTGGGTCTTCAACAACGCCATCCTCCAGCAGCCCGGCAAACGCCCCGACGATCAGCGCCCCGGCGCCCATCCCGCCGTCATCGTGCAGGGCGACAAAGCCATCATCTTCTACTTCGTCGATGGCGGCCGTAAGACGGTGATTCAGATGGCCGAACTCGAACTTGGCGCGGATGGCAAAGTCACCTGCGACCGCGACAAGTACGCCGCTCCCACCACACAACCGGCGACCCAGAAATAACGCTCACCGATTTCCGCCGCGAAACTCCGCGGCCAGAGCGCCCACCGCTTCGCTGCTCGCCAGCCCATCCTGAATCAGCACCCGATAGCGAAACCGCAGCCGCTCCCCGCGCCGCACCTGCATCCCGGAGTGAAACATGAAGGCGGCGTTGTAGAAGACGTAGTACGGATCCGCTTTCCCGTACCAGGGCGTCATGCGGCGATCAGCAGGCTGCTCCGGCAACGGAGCCCGCGGATTCTCCGGGTGATCCACCATCGCCACTGTCACATACTCCTCCGGCCCCCCATCCACGCGCGCCTGCAACGCCACCCATTCGTGCGGCTCTCCGAGCAGCGGCTGCTTTTTCTCGCCGCTCGGCAGCAGATATTCCGCCTGATGCAGCTCGCGCGATGCCCGAAACGTCAGCCCCGAATATCCCCCCCACGTCGTGAACGGCGTGCGATCCAGCGTCAAATCCTGCAGCGCCAGCAATTCCGACGACCAATCAATCTCCATTCCCCCATCCGTCCCACGAATCTCGATCTCCCGCCTTTCATCGACCACCGGCCCGGTCGCTTCCGACGTCCATTGCAGCGCATGCTCGATCGCCAGCGACGCCGGCCCGGTCATGCGCGCGTGCGGTTCGCTCGCGCTGCGCTGCACACCGAAGGGCGCCTGCTCCTCCCAGAAATTCGTCCCGTTGATGAACTTGATCGTGAACCACAGCCCGCGATGCCACGCATGATCCGACGGCTCAAACAGCGTGACCACGTGGCCCTTGCCCGTCACCAGCGGATGAAAGCACGGCTTGGGCAACCCCTCCTCAAATCGATAAGCCCCCCCTGCCGCCGAACCGCCGAAATGGAATCCGATGGATCGCCCCCATGTATGTCTCACCGTCAATGCCTGGTGGTTCATGCCGCGCATTGTACCGCCCCATCAAGAGCTCGCCGCGAGTTTCCCCGCGGCGAGCCCCAAGCATCCCTGCAAGATTCCCGGCCCGTTTTAGCGCGCCAGGAATTCCAAAAAGTTGCCGCGGAACAACCGTTCCACGTCTTTGCGCACATCTTCTTCGGTCAGCACCCACTGCGTGTCGATGATGTCGGCGTACTTGTCGACCAGCACCTTGCCGATGATCGCCCGGCTGTGCTCCCACTTGTAAAGAAGCTGATCGAGCACCCGGCTGTCGGAGTGCTGCGGAATGATCGTGGTGCCCAGCAGTTCCAGCCGCATCCGCGTGATCTCTTCGATCAGCGAAGGATTGTTCAAGAACCACCAGCAGCCGAAGATCATCAGGTTGCCGAACTTTCGAGCAGCGACGCAAAGCTCGTGCTGGTTTTCGCGCGCCAGCATGGTGACGAAGAATTTATTTTGCGGGAAGCCCGCACACAGCCGCACCACCGCCTGCACGTCGGATTTGCCGACCATGTCGCCGGCGTCGTTGAGCGCCGGATTCACGCGCATCTTGCTGCCGATCATCATCGCAAACGGAAGGTTGCGCTCCGCCGCGACCGGCAGAATGATTTTTTCCAGCGCCGTCTGTCCCGCCTTCTCCGCCGGATCGTCCGATTCGGCGGGATACCGGAACTCCGGCGGCAGCGACAGGGCCATGTACACCGCATTCTGCCGGTCCAGCCACTCGCGCAGGAACCGCTGCCCCTCGGCAATATTCTTCGCCGAAAGCGTCTTGCCGTTGCCCGCATCAAAGCCCCACTCGGTCAGCTTCTTCGCCGCCTTGGGCCAGTTGCGCAAAATCGGATCGATACGGAGCACGGCCTTAAAACGCCGATCGCCGCGCAGCGTCGGCGCGTCGGCCAGCCACCGGTTGCGCTCGTTGTCATCGAACACCGGATTGGTCATCGTGATCGATTCGACGTTCGAAATTTCCATCACGCGATCGATGTATTTGTCGGGATCCTGCGCGGCAAACCACTTGCGGAGTTTGCCCAGGTCCTTCGTGCGGCCAACGTCCAGGCCCAGCAGCTCCAGGCAGGTCAGCACGCCCCGGCAGGCTTCGCTCACCGGGGGGCGATCCACGAACAGGTTCTTCCAGATGTGATCCGCCTGCTGCTGCTTGGTCATCTTCCAGAATTGCTCGTAAGGCAGGCCGCCCGATTGCGCGTGGGCCGGCACGATGCGGTAGGTTTCGGCGACCAGATAATGGTAGGTCAGCAGCTCATCAAGACCCCAGAGCAGCAGGCCATTGGGATCCATTTTGCCTGTTTTGTTGGGATCGGGCGTTCCGAAGGTGGGCGGGTAGAGGTGGGTGTGCATGTCCACGATGGGCTGTTCGCGGAGCGTCCTGGCGATGAATTTTTCGACGGCGGGCCGACCTGACAGCACTTTGCTCATGATTCCTCCGGCGGGCGTGGAGCGATGGGGGCCACAGGATACAACAATCGTTGCGGCGCTGCCATCACAGGTCATCGGCAGGGAGCGGCGAGGCGTCGCTTTCCCGGGCACGGGCATTGCAGAGGTGGTGTGGGGGGACATGCAGGAGAACATCATGAAGACCGTGATTGGATTGTTCGATACCCCCGCGGATGCGTATGCGGCACGCGAGGACCTCGTGGGCAGCGGCATCGCCGGCGAGCGCTTCAGCGTCGTCACCAGTTCCGCCGGCACGACCGGGCAGGTCGGCGAGATCCCTGGGGGGACCGAGGCGGCGGAAGGCGCGGGGATTGGGGCGGTGGCCGGAATCGTGGCGGGTGGGGCGGCGGGGTTGTTCGCAAGTCTGGGACTGCTGGCGATTCCGGGGATCGGGCCGGTGCTGGCGGCGGGACCGATCGTGGCGATGCTCGCGGGAGCGGGCGTCGGGGCGGCGGCGGGCGGGATCGTCGGGGGGCTCATCGGCATGGGGATTCCGGAGGATGAGGCGGAGCTGTACGCGGAGGGAATCCAGCGTGGCGGCACGCTGCTGACGGTGGAGGCGGAGGATTCGGATGCGGATCGGATCGCGATGGTGCTGTCGCAGCACAACGCGGTGGACATCGACAAGCGGGCGAGCGAGTGGCGGGAAGCGGGGTGGAAGGCCCGAGTGGCGCCGCACGGGACGACATCGCGGAGCACGAGCGTGGCGCGGGCGGACGATCTGGCGGAGGATTTGAAGGACATCCGGGACACGGAGCCGGATGCGGAGTCGGCGCCGGTGGAGCGCGGGGTGGATCGGGCGCTGGACACGAACACGGGCGGCGGGCTGGGCAGCGTGGGGACGGGGATGGGCGCGGGCGTGGGGGATGTCGGGGGGACTCGGCGGGCGCGCATTTACAATCCCTCGTAAATGACGGGCTGGGCGTTCCGGGCCGTGGGGAGCGGGGTCGTGGGGAGCGGGGTCGCGGCCGGGGTTATTTGCCGGCTTTTGCGGGGATTCTGGGCTCGGGTTTTTCGGCTTTGTCGTGTTTTGCGTCCGCTTTGGCGTCGGCGGGCCTGGGGGATTTCTCGGAGGGGGCGGGTTCGGGCGGGGGCATTTTGCGGGCGAGGACTTTCTGGCGGATTTCCCTGGCGACGTCGGGGTTTTCCTTGAGGAAGGCGCGGGCCTGTTCGCGGCCCTGGCCGAGGCGGACGTTGCCGTAGTTGAACCAGGCGCCGGACTTTTCGATGACGTTTTCGTTGACGCCCATATCGAGGAGGTCGCCCTCGTAGGAGATGCCGGACTCGAAGAGGATGTCGAACTCGGCTTCGCGGAAGGGCGGCGCGATTTTGTTTTTGACGACCTTGGCGCGGACGTGGTTGCCGATGGCGACATCGCCTTCTTTGAGGGCGTTGACGCGGCGGATGTCGATGCGGACGGAGGAATAGAACTTGAGGGCGTTGCCGCCGGTGGTGGTTTCGGGGTTGCCGAACATGATGCCGATCTTCATGCGGATCTGGTTGATGAAGATGACGAGGGATTTGGATTTGGAGACGGCGGCGGTGAGTTTTCGCATGGCCTGTGACATGAGGCGGGCCTGGGAGCCCATCTGGGCATCGCCCATTTCGCCTTCGATTTCGGCCTTGGGGATGAGGGCGGCGACGGAGTCGACGACGATGACATCGACGGCATTGGAGCGGACGAGGGTTTCGACGATTTCGAGGGCCTGTTCGCCGGTGTCGGGCTGGGAGACGAGGAGGTCTTTGAGCGAGACGCCGAGGCGTTTGGCCCAGGAGGGGTCGAGGGCGTGCTCGGCGTCAACGAAAGCGGCGACGCCGCCGAGTTTTTGGGCTTCGGCGATGATGTGGAGGCAGAGGGTGGTTTTGCCGGAGGATTCGGGACCGAAGACTTCGACGATGCGTCCGCGGGGCATGCCTTTACCGCCGAGGGCGATATCGAGGGAGAGCGCGCCGGTGGGGATGCCGTCGATGTTGAGGGAGGTGTTGCCATCCATGTTCATGATGGCGCCTTTGCCGTAGTTTTTTTCGATCTGGGCGAGGGCGCGTTCGAGGGCCTGATCGCGGGGGGAGTCGGATTTGACGGCGGCATCTTTAGACATGGTTTCTCCACGGGTTAGGTGCAAGGAACAGCGTCATATCACAAAAAGGGTTGAGGAGATAGAGGATTATTGTACCGAACGTAATGCGAACGTCAATGACAAAGCCGGGGGAATTTTTGGGCGGAGCGGGCAGAGGGCGGCGAGAGGGGCGGATGGAGCGGTGGGCAGGGGGATAGGGGGGAGCGATGTGGGGTTTTCTTCGATGTGTAGGGGGTGTTTTGCAAAAAAGGGTGGGTTTTTGCCGTTGTGTCTTTTGCGGATTGAGGTTTTTGTGCTTGTGTATGAGGTTTTTGGGGAAATTGGACACAGGGTGCTCGCCTCCGGATTCAGCACGAAGCCACGAAGATTTGAAGGGCACCAAGCTTTTTGAGGGGGGTTGGGTCATGGCGCAGTGCTCCTCTTTGACTATAGAGGGGTGGTGCGCACAGTTTGTGCGCACCGAGACGGGGGGTGGAGTGGGGTAAGGGGTTGGGGTTATTGGGGTTGGGGTGGGGATTTTTGGGGTTGAGTGCGCGCGGGGCGTGCCAGGTTGTGCGCGCGGGGGGGGGGTGACATGGTGACAAGGTGAAACGGGGAGACAAGGAGACG
>DASZTO010000022.1:0-27802 GCA_035548175.1 Phycisphaerae bacterium
GGCGCGCGAATGTTTTTGAGGCGTGCCAGGTTGTGCGCGCTGGGGGGGGGGGTGACAAGGTGACAAGGTGGCAAGGTGACAAGGTGAAACGGGGGGGGACGCGGAGACAAGGAGACAAGGGGACAGGGGGACAGGGAGACAGGGGGACAGGGGGACAGGAGGGGTAGGAGGGGCAGGGGGACAAGGCTACAGGGTGGTGGGGAGGCGGGTAGATTCTCCCGCATCCTAAAAATTGTGTACTCCCGAAGAAAAGGGCACGCCCCCGACGCGCTGGGTCTAAGACTTGCCCTTCCAAAGGGCCTCCCAATAAACTGTTTCGCCATCATGGGTGGATCGCGATACAAGCAATCTCGAACGCTCGTACGCCGGCTGTGCCGGTTGCCGGGGGAGGACTTCGCCGAGTTTCGGCAGAAGGTGGCGCGGCTCCGCCAGCACTTCGAGCAGTTCAATCTGGACGTTTCCGGTCTGTGTCAATGGCTCATGGGTATGCGGAAGCGGAATGCCGACCCCGAGAAACCGGAGGGCTTCGGCAGCTTGGGCGATTATCTCCTCCAAGGCAAACTGGACGATTCGGCGGACGACGAGGACCAATGCGATCGGCGGCGCAAGGACGTTTTTGACCACCTGGCGGGCATCGACGTTGGTCCCCCATTGCCATCGGGGATGGAACATGCGCGACTGCGCCAAGCGATCATGCACGAGTTCCAGATACCTCCCACGACTTCCGCGCGACAACTCTTCAGCCGAATGAGCACGAAATCGCCAGCGCATCGGCTGGTGCTTCTCAAGGCGGCGTCCGAGTGGATCATCGCCCGCTTTCAGCGCGGCATGGAAAACTGGCAAAGGCAGCATCGCCAGTGGGCGCAGGAAAAATCCGAGTGGGAAGCGGCGCATCCTGATTTAACACCGGAGGTCAGAGAGCGCTTTACGGAAATTTTTAAAAACCTTCATGATCCGGAAAATTCCGGAAAGCTGGGCGTCCGCCGGAAAAATCCGCGCATCTGCCCGGGGGAGCGTCTGCGCCAAAACATGGACAACTGCATCTACGCGGGCCAGAAGGGGCACGGGCCTTTATGCTGGAGATACGTTGAGTTCACGAAGCAACGGAAGAAGGATGACCCGCATTTCAATCCGGACGGATTCTGGAAGGATGCGGAGAAACTGGTCCGATTTTGCGTGCAATTCAAGACCAAACCCGCCAATGCTTTTCTAAGTTCCGCACTTCCAGCGACCCTCTTCGAGAAGTTACCAGCGCAGGGGCGCGGCCAAGCCGTTAATCGTCTGAAGGCAAACTTCAACGCCTATTTGCAATTCATGGGGTTGAACCACGAGACGATTCTTGCTCAAAAGCGGCTGCCCCACTGCCGGAAGATCGGGAAGACCTGGGAGGAGTCGGAATGCCGCTTCAACCCTCACACGGAACTTTGCCAGCAGTATCGCCAAGCGTTGGGGCAGCTTGACGAATCCACGCTGGCCCAGGAAAAAACCTATCGCCAGTGGCGGAAACTCTACCTGTCCGGCCCGCGAAAGCCGCAGTTCCACTACCCATCCAGCCGGCGCTTGCCGATGCCGAAAATTTTCGGCGCCGACTTCCACCGGATTGATCTTGACGGCTCGATCCTTCGCCTGCGGCTCGATGATATGCCGGCGGGGCAGTGGCTTGAGTTGGGGTTTATCCCCTGGCCAAACGGATACCATCCCTCGCGTGGGGAGGTCGCGAAGAAAATCACGAGCGTTCACGTCAACTTCATCGGGAGCCGCGCGCGTGCAGGGTTTCGCTTCGATGTGCCGCACAAGAATTCCCGTTTCAGTAGCTCGCAGGACGAATTGGACCGGCTTCGCAGCCAGGTGTTTCCCCGCGAGGCGCAGGACAGGGAGTTTTTACACGCCGCCAGGGAGCTGCTTCTGAAGAGCTTCGATCCGGGCCAAGGGCCCGCGCCCCGGCGCCTTTTGGCTGTCGACTTGGGTGAAACCGGTGCTGCCGCCGGGGTGTTCTCCGAAGAAAAACACGAGAAAGATATCGCGTTAGAAATCATCAAGATTGACACCCACTACGCGACGGTTCCAGAGATTCTGAAAAAGGACATGGAGAAAAAGCCGCCTCCAAAGTTCGCTGAGGACGACGCTCGCGGCCTGAGGAGGCAGCATGTCGCGCGCCATCTGGCAAAAATCAGCGCCGGCGCCGCCGCAATAGCCGGTCATCGCGCGTCTGGGGCAAGCGTCCCCGCCACATTGGAGACACATGACTTTCGCTCTCTCAAGCGGCATATCCAATGGATGATCCGAGACTGGGCGCGCGTCAGCGCCGCCTGTATTGTCGCCGCCGCCGAGAAAGAGAATTGCGACCTGATTGTATTTGAATCGATGCGCGGCTTTCGGCTGCCCGGCTATGACCAGATCGAGCCGGATAAAAAGCGGCGACTGGCGCAATTCGCCTTCGGCCGGGTCCGACGGAAAGTGGTCGAAAAGGCCGTCGAGCGCGGCATGCGGGTCGTTACCGTCCCTTATTTCAAATCCTCCCAGGTTTGCGCCCAGTGCGGAAGTCCACAGGAAAATCTGGGGCTCTGGCGAAAAAACAAGACCAGGGGCCACAAATTCAAATGTGAGAAGTGCAAGTTCGAGATCGACAGCGACGCGAACGCCGCGCGCGTGTTGGGGCGGGTTTTCTGGGGAAAGGTTGAACTGCCCGAGAGTTGAATCATTGACTTGCCCGCCGGACGCGGCTACATTCATCCATGCCTTTGAGTCAAAGGGCTGGTATACGCCCGGCGGACTATTCGACCAACGGGATGGACCCCAGCCACGAAGGCAAAAACAGTCGTTTCGGGAGCTGACCCAGGCCCCAAAAGCCGCTCTTTTCCATCACGGGTTGTCTCGTAATTTCTTGTGCAGGACTGCTTTGGCACGAATGCACTGGGGCCGCCCCCAAATCGACGGTTTTCGACACCGCTCGCCTCCATCGGTCCATTCGTGCGGATACTGGGGCCGCCCCCAAATCGACGGTTTTCGACACCTGCCGCTGTCGCTTACCAGCGATTCAATATACTGGGGCCGCCCCCAAATCGACGGTTTTCGACACCACGGCATGGCGCATCGATTCTGCCTCGCCAACTGGGGCCGCCCCCAAATCGACGGTTTTCGACACCCGCGAAACCCAAAAACGGACACGGCAAAAACTGGGGCCGCCCCCAAATCGACGGTTTTCGACACCGGCGTCGTGCCCCGCCTCCGTGGGCTCCCGACTGGGGCCGCCCCCAAATCGACGGTTTTCGACACCAGGACGCGGTAACACCGCACGAACTGGCGAACTGGGGCCGCCCCCAAATCGACGGTTTTCGACACCCGTTGTGCATTTCGTGCATCTCCCCAGCGAACTGGGGCCGCCCCCAAATGGATAGGGCGGGGCAGATCATGAGCGAGGGATTTTTGCCACAGAGGCTCAGAGACACAGAGGGGTGGACCGCGACGGGAATTTTGAGTCGATCGCGGGGCGCACGGTGGGGTGATCGCGTGGGCGTGGAGCGTGAGGGGATTGAGGCGAGGTGCTGCGATGGGTGAGGGACGGACGTTTGCGTCTGTTACGGATGTTGCGGCGGTTGAGCCGCCTGGGCTTGGCGGCAGATAAATTGGAACGGGCGGCGTGGACGGGCGCATGGTGGGGGGGGATCATTGCTGGTCGATGGTCATACCGGGGGGGGAATTCGAGGGTGACGGTGTCATCGGGGAAGGATTCGTTGAGGGTGGTGGCGCCATGGGCGCTGGAACGGAGTTGCATGAGGGGGGCGAGGAAGTTGATTGCATGGGCGGGGGCGCGAGTTGTTACGAAGCGGCGGACCAGTGGTGGGGGGTGGGGGCGGAGATTTTTTGGAGGAGGTCGGTGCGGATGCGTTTGGCGGTGACGGCGTCGGGGGGGGAGCAGTCGTCGTCGGGGGGGAGTGCGTCGAGGGCTTTGGCGTAGTTGCCACAGCGGTAGTGGAGGGCGGCGCGGCAGAGTTTGAGGCGGGCGGAGAGGGGGCCTTCGACGGGGCAGGCTTCGAGGGCGTCGAGGAGCTGGGAGGCGCCGGTGTCGTCGCCGGACATGACGCAGGCCTGGGCGGCGGCGAGGAGGTCGTCGACGGTGGCGGCGTCTTTGGGGATGCCTGCGAGTTCGCGGCGTGCGGCGGCGGGGCGACCGACCATGCATCCGGCGATGCCGCGGAGGAGGCGGACGCGGGGGGAACGGGCTGAGGAGTTACCCCCCCCACCGCCTCCCGGCTGTTGTTCGAGGAGGAGGGTGTTGAGTGCGTAGAGTGCGTCGGCGGGTTTGTTGGCGTAGAGGGAGGCTTCGGCCATGAGGCAGACGGCTTCTTCGCGGAGGGGTTCGTAAGCGGCGGCGCGTTCGAGGTGGCGGCGTGCGTCGGCGTAATTGCGGCGGCGGAGAGCGGCCTGGCCGAGGCGGAGTGCGCGTTTGGCCATGGCGGCGGGGGCGAGGACGGCGGTGCCAAGCCAGGTGAGGGTGAAGACCATGTCGACTCCAGAGCGGACGAGGCCGTGGGACGGCTCGGCGGCGTTATCCGCCCGCCCCGGGAAGGATAACGTGTCGAGGGACTCATCGGATGGAGGCAAATGGCGTGCTTGGCGGATATTCATGATTGAGTAGTCAGTAGTCAGTAGTCAGGAGTCAGTAGTCAGTAGTCAGGAGTCAGGAGTCAGAAGGGCGTAGGCGCGGGCTTGGGGTTTGCTGTGGGGTGGGGACATGGGGGTATGGCTCCGCGGAGGGGTGGATTTCGGACAAGTTGCGCCGGAAGAAGAGGGGCGCGGCTCTCCCTTTTTTCGGCTGAGGGGAGCTGGGTGCGACAACCTTTCCCGCAGCTCATCAGGAGGCGTTATGGCGGAGACACCGAATGAGGCCCGTACGCGGGAGGGGAGCGGGGGGGGCGGCGGGGCGGCGCGGAATCCGGAAGATCGCGGGGAGGAGGAGCGCGGGGGGATTTCGCGGCGCGGGTTTCTGGGGGTGGCGGCGGCAACGGGGGCGGCGGTGGGGCTGGGGGGTTGCGAGGCGGGCTCGAGGAGCGGGCCGGTGGTGGGGAAGGTGGATACGACGCCGGTGGGCGCGGGGGAGCATCGGTTTGTGTTGCATATCAATGGGGAGGAGCACGCGGTGGAATTGGAGCCGCGGGTGTCGCTGCTGGATGCGCTGCGGGAGTATCTGGGGATGACGGGGACGAAGAAGGGGTGCGATCATGGGCAGTGCGGGGCGTGTACGGTGCTGGTGAATGGGGAGCGGCGGTTGAGCTGCCTGTCGCTGGCGATCATGCATCAGAATGATCGGATCACGACGATCGAGGGGCTGGCGAAGGGGGAGGAATTGCATCCGGTGCAGGCGGCGTTTATTGCGTGCGATGCGTTTCAGTGCGGGTATTGCACGCCGGGGCAGATTTGCTCGGCGGTGGGGTTGATTCATGAGGGGCGGGCGAAGACGGAGGAGGAGATACGGGAGGGGATGGCGGGGAATATCTGCCGATGCGGGGCGTATCCGAATATTGTGCGGGCGGTGCGGCAGGCGATGGGTTGAGGGAGTGGTCAGTGGTCAGTGGCCAGTGGTCAGTCACCGGGGGCCAGGGATTCGGGCTTGAGGAGTGATTGTTATGCAGGCGTTTAGTTATGTGGCGGTGACTTCGGAGGGGGAGGCGATTGGGGCGAAGCGGAGGGGCGGTGGCGGGGAGGGAGGGAATGGGGGAAGGGGCGGGTCGGCGTTTGTGGCGGGGGGGACGACGCTGTTGGATATTATGAAGCTGGGGGTGGAGGAGCCTGGGGAGCTGGTGGATATCAATCATGTGCCGCTGGTGGGGGTGGAGGAGGCGAAGGGTGGGGGGTTGAGAATTGGGGCGAATGTGCGGAATACGGAGCTGGCGTATCACCCGCTGGTTGTGGAGCGGTATCGGGTGCTGTCGGAGGCGATTTTGTCGGGGGCGTCGCCGCAGTTGAGGAACATGGCGACGACGGGGGGGAATCTGATGCAGCGGACGAGGTGTTATTACTACCGGGACGTGAGTTATCCGTGCAACATGCGCGAGCCGGGGAGCGGGTGCTCGGCGATGGAGGGGTACAATCGGATACATGCGGTGCTGGGGACGAGCGAGAAGTGCATTGCGACGCATCCTTCGGATATGTGCGTGGCGCTGGCGGCGCTGGAGGCGGTGGTGATCGTGCATGGGGGGGCGGAAGCGACGATCGGGGAGGGAGCGGAGCGGCGGATTCCATTTGAGGAGTTTTATGTGGCGTATGGGAAGGATCCGGCGCGGTGGAACACGCTGGGGGAGGATGAGTTGATCGTGGCGGTGGAGATTCCTGCGCTGCCGATGGCGAAGCGGGGGCGGTATTTGAAGGTGCGGGATCGGGCGAGTTATGAGTTTGCGCTGGCGTCGGTGGCGGCGATGCTGGAGGTGGAGGGCGGGGTGGTGAAGGATGCGCGGGTGGCGTTGGGGGGTGTGGCGACGATGCCGTGGCGATCGCGCGAGGCGGAGGGGGCGCTGGTGGGCAAGCAGGCGGGGCGGGAGGCGTTTGAGGCGGCGGCGGAGGCGGCGATGAGCGGGGCGGTGGGGCGAAAATACAATGCGTTCAAGATTGAGCTGGCGAAGCGGACGATTGTGCGGGGGCTGGAGATGGTCATTGGTAATTGGTAATTGGTAATTCGTAATTCGTAATCGGTAATTGGTAATTGGTAATTGGGCGCGCGTGTGGGGAGGTATGAGGGGGAAGAGTAAAGGAACAAAGTTGGTGATGTGATGGTGAGCTTGATTGGTGAGGCGGTTTCGCGGGTGGATGGGCGGGCGAAGGTGACGGGGAGGGCGAAGTATGCGGCGGAGTTTTCGGCGGCGGGGTGTCTGCATGCGGTGGGTGTGGGGGCGACGGTGGCGCGGGGGAAGATTGTGAAATTGGATGTGGCGGGGGCGAGGAGTGCGCCGGGGGTGGTGGAGGTGTTTACGCATGAGAACATGCCGGGGGTGGGGCAGCCGCCGGAGCCGCCGCGGGATCGACCGACGGCGGGTCAGCCGGGGCAGCGGTTTGTGCCGATGCAGTCGGATCAGATTCGGTATGCGGGGCAGGTGGTGGCGGTGGTGGTGGGGCGGACGCTGGAGGAGGCGCGTGCGGCGGCGATGCGCGTGCGGGTGGAATATGACAAGGAGGAGGCGGTGTTCTGGAGCGGGGAGATGGGGGAGCCGACGGAGGGGGAGAAGCCGGCGGAGCCGAAGCAGAATCTGCCGCAGCCGGATTCGAATCGCGGGGACCTGGATGCGGCGATGGCGAGCGCGCCGGTGACGTTTCGCCGCGATTACGTGATCGATCAGGAAGCGCACAATCCGATGGAGATGTCGGCGGCGATGGCGGTGTGGCAGGGCAGCGGGGCGGGGGCGAAGGTGACGGTATACACGGCGACGCAGGGGGTGATGGGGGCGCAGCGGGTGCTGTCGCAGGCACTCGAGATACCGGCGGAGAACATCAAGGTGCTGTGCCCATACGTGGGCGGGGGATTCGGGTGCAAGGGATCGACGTGGCCGCACGAATATCTGACGGCGGTGTTTGCGCGGCAGGTGGGCAAGCCGGTGAAGTGGATGCTTTCGCGGGAGGAGATGTTCACGGACGTGGGGCATCGGCCGATGCTGTTGCAGCGGATCGAGGTGGCGGCGGATGAGGGCGGAAGGCTGCTGGGGCTGGGGCATCACACGTTCAATGCGACGGCGACGTATGGGAACTGGGTGGAATCGGCGAGCCGGCAGACGCCGATGCTGTATTCGTGCCCGAGCGTGCGGACGAGCCATCGGCTGGCGCCGATCGACATACCGATGCCCTGCCAGATGCGGGCGCCGGGTCATGCGCCGGGGACGTGGGCGCTGGAGATCGCGATGGATGAACTGGCGTATGCGGTGAAGAAGGACCCGCTGCAAATACGGATGACGAACTATGCGGAGAAGGATGAGGGGGAGAAGAAGGAATTTACGTCGAAGAATCTGCGGGCGTGTTATCAGCAGGCGGCGGAGCGGTTCGGATGGGCGAAGCGGAACCATGAGCCGGGATCGATGAAGGATGGGCGGCTGCTGGTGGGGTGGGGTCTGGCGACGGCGACGTATCCGGCGAACCAGAGCGCGTCGAGCGCGCGGGTGCAGGTGCTGATGGATGGGACGGCGAAGGTGTCGATCGCGTCGCAGGACCTGGGGACGGGGACGTACACGATTCTGGGGCAGATCGCGGGGGAGCGGCTGGGATTGCCGGTGGAGAAGGTGCGGGTGGAGATCGGGAATTCGTCGCTGCCGGAGTCGCCGACATCGGGGGGATCGCAGACGGCGGCGACGGCGGGGAACGCGGTGTGGGCGGCGGCGAATGCGGCGCGGGAGGAAGTGGTGAAGGCGGCGATGGGGATGATGGACAGCACGGTGGCGCCGGATGCGAGCATGTTTGATCTGCGTGATGGCCACGTGGTGATGGCGCGCGACGGCAAGGCGGTGCGTAGCGTTGGGGAGGTGGTGAAGCGGCGCGGGGCGGCGATCGAGGGATCGGTGGAGCGTTATGGGGGCCGGCAGCGGGAGTATTCGGCGCACTCGTTCGGGTGCCAGATGGTGGAAGTGAAGATCGATCCGGAGACGAAGGAGATTCGGGTGACGCGGGTGGTGTCACGGTTTTGCGCGGGGACGATTTTGAACCGGAAGACGGCGCACTCGCAGATCATGGGGGCGATCGTGATGGGGCTGGGGGCGGCGCTCTTCGAGGCGGTGCATTACGACGAGCGGCGGATAGCGCCGGTGAATCGGAACCTGGCGGATTACCTGGTGCCGGTGAATCCGGATGTGCCGGCGATCGACTGCGATTTTGTGGAGGAGGAGGACACGCGGATCAATCCGCTGGGGGTGAAGGGGATCGGGGAGCTGGGGATCACGGGGGTGGGGGCGGCGGTGGCGAACGCGGTGTTTCACGCGACGGGGAAGCGGGTGCGGCGGTTGCCGGTGCGGATGGAGATGCTGCTGTCATCGGCGGTGGGGGCCGCGGAAGTTGGCTTCCGCGGCCCGGCCATCGTTGCGTGATTTCCGCTCAGAGCAGGGCTCGAACCTGCTCGGCGACCTTTTCCGAATTGGCCAGATTTGCCTGGCCCTGCTTGACCAGCGCCTCGAGCTGCCGGATGACGCCTTCGATCTTGGCAGACTCGCCCTTGACGACGGGATCCGCCTGCACGTCCCTGGGCATCGCGAGGATGCGTTTCTGCAGGTTCTTCACCTTGGTGACGGCCGCCTCGACGACGCCGATGCGCCGCCGAATTTCCCCGAGGTTCGAATCCATCATGTTGCCGGTCTGGACTTTCTGCTCCGGCGGCGTGCGCGGGTCCTTCACGGTGGCCAGCAGCTTGGGGATGATGGTCGCCGCCTTGGCGATCTTCTCGTTGTTGTCCTTCAACTTCCCCGCTTCCTCGACCGCCTGCCTGGTCATCTCCTTCGCATACGCCTGCGACTCGGGCAGACTCCTGGGCGTTGCTCCCTTCTCCCTGGCGATCTCGAGGTCAGTTTCCAGGCCGGTGAGCATGGCCTGCAATTCCGACTGCGTCTGGATCACGGTGGCCGTGCAGGACATGATTTTCTTGAACAATGGCTCGCTCTGCTGGGCGTAGGGCACGAGATACTTCTGCATGGCCGGCACGCGGTACAGCGGCATCTTTTTGCGGGCCAGGTCCTGCACCGGATTGGTGTTCACGTCCCCCTCCTTCTTCCAGCGTTCCTGGCCGGCGGCCAGCGACTTTTTCGCCATCTCCACGATCTGCTCGATCTTGGTGACGTTGGCAGGCCCGCCGGCGTCGGCGAACTTCTGGGCCATGCTCGCGGCCTTCGCAAAATCCTGCTTGAGCTTGAGGAAGGCGCCCTCGAGGTCTTCCATCTGCTTCACGGCCTTCTCGCGGTTGGCGACATACTGCTTCCCCATCGTGGTCACCTCGGCGAAGTGCTCGTCGAAGACCTTGATGGCCTCCTCCATTTTCTTCATGGCTTCCAGGGAGGCGTCCTTGAGGGTCGTCGAAAACCAGGTCGCCTGCTTCGACATGGTGTCCAAATAGGTCGTCGTACTCCTGGGAATCAATTTGTTCTTCTTGAAATCTCCCGCCCATTTCTCCGCCAGCCGGCCCACGTCGAGGCTTTTGTCGCGCGCCGTCTTCAATTCTTTGTTCAAGACCTCGCGTCCGGCGGCGAAAACCTTCTTCATTTCGTCGGGCGTCCTGGCAGGCGTCAGGGCGCCCTCTTCCAACCTTTCCCACGGCAGCGCGTTGTACGCCGCGAGCAACCCGTCCAGCGACGCCCCGATTCCCGTTTCCTTCTGCACCAGCTTCGCGACGATCCCTTTCTGTTTGTCCCAGTTGGTTTTCTTCAAGGGGTCCGGGAGCGCAGGCTTGGCCATAGGAAAGGTCCTCTTCGCAAAGACATGTGATGCGTCTATTGTGCCACGAATTTCAGCGGCGGCAACTAGGATTCGCTTTCGCGGACGTATCCTTCCCTGATCTTCCGGCAGACGCGGATGAAGTCCGCGCGGTCCTCCGGCGAGAGCTTGCGGAATATCTCGACCGACTTGGCCAGCCGCAGCCCCCGGTATTCCTCGTAGGTCTGCTTTCCCTCGGCGGTGAGCGTCACATCGATCTTCCGCTTGTCGGTGGGGTTGAGCGCACACTGGATGAGGGGTTTGTCAAACCCCGCCTCGAGGGAGCGGATGATGCGCGACATCTGTGCCGGCAATACTCCGACGGAGCGCTGCACCTCGCCCACCGTGAGCGTGTCGGGGGATCGCACGAGGGCATCGAGCGCCAGGAACTGCGACTCGGAGAGTTCGGGGCCGCCCTGCTGGCGGGATGCGATACGCTCGCGCCAGCCCATGACGGTGAGCGAGAAAATTTCCTCAGCCATCGACTCGAGGGAGGAATCCTCAGGGGGAAGGGCCGGCGGGGCAGGCGCGGGGCCTTTGGGGTTGGGGGGGGTGGGGGGGTTGGTGGGTTGGGTCATCGAGAAAGTCCGATGGAGCAGACGGCCAGGTAAGTGTAGTGAGGTTTCCGCATTCGGGAAAGGCCGGGGGAAGAAAGGCTGGACAACTCGTGCGGTTCGTTTAGAGTGCTGCTGGAAATTCGCACATGGGGTTACACCAATGTCAGAGGCGGTGCAATACAACGTTCGGGATGGGCAGGGGAACGTGTATGGTCCGGCGACGGTGGAGATGCTGCGGCAGTGGGTGCGAGAGGGCCGGATCGCGGCGGGCATGGCGATCGCGCCGGAAGGGAGCGAGACGTGGGTGGACGTGAGCGCCCATCCGGGTCTTTCGGATCTGTTCGCGGGGACGGCCGGCGCCGGGGCCGCGAGCACCGCGCCGGTGACTCCCGTGAGCGCGACGCCGGCGGGCGCATCGACGGGAGGAGCGGTCTCGACGGGCGCCGCGCCGCACACGCCGGTGGTCCGTGCGGGCGATGCGGTCACGCCGTACGCCACGCCCGCCTACACCGGCGCCAGCGGCGCGAAGATGAATACGCTGGCCCTGCTGTCGTTTATCGCGGGGTTACTGTCGGTGCTGGGCATTCCGCTGGCGTGCTGCTGCTACGGAGAGATCCTGACCGGCCCGCTGGCCGTCGCCGCGCTGATCATGGGATACCTGGGTAGAAATCAGATCAACGCCAACCCGGAGGGATACAGCTCGGGCTGGATGGCGACCGCGGGCCTGGTGCTGGGGATCGTGGGGCTGGCGGCGGCGCTGCTGGCGGTGGCGCTGTCGATCGTCGGGCTCATCATTGGACACAGCATCACACCGACGCCCTCGGGCAGCGGCTTCTGAGTCGGCCGCAATCGGCAAAAATAGAGAGCGGACCCACGACCACGGGTCCGCTCGGGTGTGTTGAAGGGACGGAGGCTCCCGCCGGTTTACAGCGCGCTGCCGCCGACGTAGGGCAGCATGCCCAGGAAGCGGGCGCGCTTGATGGCGTCGGTGATCATGCGCTGTTCGGCGGCGGAGGCGCCGGTGCGTTTGCGGGGGAGGATTTTGCCGTTGATCGAGAGCATCTTTTTGAGACTCTCGACATCCTTGTAATCGATGTAGACCTTGCTGAGGCTGGAGATCTTGGCGATGCGGGTCTTGGGCCGCTGGAAAGTCTGGAACCGGGGCTTACGGGCTGGAGGCATGAAGAAGCGTCCTTATGTGGTCTCTCACGATTTCCCGATCACGTGCCGGGAACCTGGCTGGCTCCGTGCGGAGCCACATGAGAGCATGGTCGGGGGTTATTTCTTGTAGTGATCGGCGTTGATCTGGATGTAATTTTTCCATTCGGCGGGGACATCGTCTTCGGTGAAGATGGCCTTGACGGGGCACTCATCGACGCACAGGCCGCAATCGATGCAGGTATCGGGATCGATGTAAAGCTGCTTGGAGTCGGCGAATTCGGCCTCATCTTTTCGGGGATGGATGCAATCGACGGGGCAGACGGAGACGCAGGCGGCGTCCTTGGTGCCGATGCAGGGTTCAGTGATGACGTGGGGCATGAGAGCCTCCTGATAACATCGATGGCCGGCGGCTCGCGCAGGGGCGGCGGCCGGTGATTTCCGAGTCCGACGATTATAGGGAAAGGGCCTTCGAATGCAATGGCGTCGGGGTTGCGGTGCGGCTCAGCCGGACGCCGCGGAGGCGCCGGGCGATCGCCTGTTGAGGCCGCTTGGTTTTTGCGTCCTGTTTTCGTACTATGTTCGGTACATCGAGAAAGGGCGAGGTGCTTGAAAAAACAGGCACTTTTGCATAGAATTTGTGTTTCCCGCCGGTGATGCGAGACGACTACTCAAAGCGCGGTCTTTTTGGCCGGCGCCTATCTCTGAAAAACTGAGGAGTTCTCATGGCCAAGGAAGAGCCGAAGGTGTCCAATTTGAAAGTCACCAAGGAGTACGACGCCGCCGCGATCCAGGCGCTGAAGGGACTCGAAGCGGTCCGCAAACGGCCGGGCATGTACATTGGCGACACCACGAGCCGCGGCCTTCACCATCTGGTCTGGGAAATCGTCAACAACTCCGTCGACGAGGCGATGGCCGGACATGCCGAGAACATCTGGGTGAAGATCAACGCGGACGGCTCGGTTTCCGTCAGCGACGATGGGCGGGGCATTCCGGTGGGCATGCACCCGACCGAAAAACGGGAAACGCTCGAAATCGTCATGTGCGATCTGCACGCCGGCGGCAAGTTCGGCGGGGGCGGCTATAAGGTGTCGGGCGGTTTGCACGGGGTGGGCGCTTCGGTGGTCAACGCGCTTTCGGAATGGACGGAAGTGGAAGTGGCCCGCAACGGGAACGTGTACCGGATGTCGTTTGAACGCGGGGAGGTGAAGGACAAGATCAAGGTCATCGGCAAGCGCGTCAAGACCGGCACCAAGATCACCTTCAGGCCGGACCACGAAATCTTCCCCGACACCACCTATGACTTCGACCGCATCGTGACCCGCTGCCGCGAGCTGGCCTTCCTCAACGAAGGCCTGGCGTTTTTCATTGAAGACGAGCGCACCGGCAAGAAGGAAGAATTCAAATATTCCAAGGGCATCATTCAATACGTGAAGCAATTGAATGAAGGCAAAGAATCGCTGCACCAGGTGATCTACCTGGAAAAGGAGGAGGATAACAAGGACACGCCGCTGCAGGTGGCGATCGCGCTGCAATACAACGACGGGTATGCGGAGTCGCTGCATTCGTTTGCGAACAACATCAACACGCCGGGCGGCGGCACGCATTTGTCGGGGTTCAAGACGGCGTTGACGCGGACGCTGAACCAATATGCCAGAAACAACAACGTGGTGAAGGATGAAAAGGACCTGCCCAACGGGGACGACCTGCGCGAAGGGCTGTCGGCGGTGATCACCGTGAAGGTGCCCAATCCGCAGTTCGAAGGGCAGACCAAGGACAAGCTGGGCAACGGCGAAGTGGAAGGCTTTGTGACCACCGCGGTGAATGAGACGCTGGGCACGTGGCTGGAGGAGCATCCGGGGGATGCGAAGCGCATCATCCAGAAGGGCATCCTCGCCAAGCAGGCGCGCGAAGCGGCCCGCAAGGCGCGGGAGCTGACGCGCAAGGGGGCGTTGAACTCGGGCGGATTGCCTGGGAAGCTTTGGGATTGCTCCAGCCGCGATATGGAAACCACCGAGCTGTACATCGTGGAAGGGCAGTCGGCAGGCGGCACGGCCAAGGGGGGGCGCGACCGGGTGTTCCAGGCGATTTTGCCGATCAAGGGCAAGATCCTGAACGTCGAAAAAGCCCGCGTGGACAAGATGCTGGGGCACGAGGAAATCCGGACGATCGTGCAGGCGCTGGCCTGCGGCATCGGCGCGGCGGACTTCGACATGACCAAGCTGCGGTATGGCAAGGTCGTGATCATGACCGACGCCGACGTGGACGGATCGCACATCCGCACGCTGCTGCTGACCTTCTTCTTCCGCCAGATGTCGCAGCTCATCAAGGAGGGCCGGGTCTACATCGCCCAGCCGCCGCTGTATAAGGTGACGCGCAAGAAGCAGGTGGACTATGTGAAGAACGAATCGGTGATGCGCAAGACGCTGACCGATCTGGGCCTGGAGGGCACGAGCCTGGTGGTGCGCGACAAGGCGGGCAAGGAAAAGATGCGTTACAAGGCGGCGGAGCTGCGCAAGGTGATGGCGGCGCTGGAGCAGGCGGAGGAGTACGTCAAGATCGTGGAACGCCGCGGATTGCCCTTCTCCCGGCTGCTGCAGCTTCGCAAGGACACGAAGAAGCTGCCGACGCACCGCGTGGTTCTGGACGGCAAAGAGCATCTGTTTTACGAGCAGGAAGAGTACGAGGCGTTCGTCGAGAAGCACAAGATCGCCGAGCTCGAGGAGCTGATTCACGCGGTGGCGGAGGGCGACGGCGGCAACGGCGACGGCGAGGCCAACGGCAATGGCAACGGCCACGCGAAGTCCAACGGCAAGAAGAAGACCAAGGCCGAGATGGATGAGGAAAAGCGCGCCGCCAAGCGCCGCCTTGAAAAGAACGAGGAACTTCACGAAACCAAGAAGCTCGAAGAGCTGTTCGTGAAGCTCGACGAGCTTGGCCTGCCGATCGAAGACTGGTATCTGCGCATCGAAGAAACGGATTCCGGCGAGCGCAAGATGACGCGCTACCTCATCGAATCCAGCGACGATTACAAGAAGGACATCGCGGGCATCGGCGACATCGTCAGGGAAATCCACGAGCTCGGACGGCAGGGCATCGAGGTCGGCCGCTTCAAGGGCCTGGGCGAGATGAACGCCGAGGAACTGTGGATCACCACGATGGACCCGGCCCGGCGCACGCTGCTGCGGGTGACGCTCGAAGGCGCCAGCAACGCGGAAGCGATGTTCTCGACGCTGATGGGCGAAAACGTCGAGCGCCGGCGGCAGTTCATCGAGACGCACGCGCTGGAAGTGAAAAACCTCGACGTGTGACGGATCGCCGTTACGCGCCCGCCGTGCGATGGTGCTGTTCGGCTTCGAGATGCGCCACTTCCTCCGCGGCGGCCTTCTGCCTGGGTCCCGTGGCGCGCTCGCGGATCTTCGCGAACTCCTCCTTCAGCTGCGCCAGCTCTTCATCCGTGCAGTCTTCCAGCTCCACCAGCCGGTTGCGCGCCCCCTTCACCGAGCGGATCAGCTCATCGAGCTTCAACTGAATCGCCTTGCCGTCCCGGTTCTGCGAATTCTGGATCAGGAACACCATCAGGAACGTGATGATGGTGGTCGTCGTATTGATGACGAGCTGCCAGGTGTCCGAAAAGTGACACATCGGCCCCGCCGCCGCCCACACCACGATCAGCCCTATCGACGCGATGAACGACCAGGGCGAGCCCATCGCTCCGGCGGCCCAGGTCGCGATGCGGCGGAACAGCTCTCTCAGGCGGAACGATGGTGCGGGCGCGGGATGCGCTGGGGTCGTCACGGTGCCATCCTCGTCAAGGCCGGGCGCGGAGGGGCGGCATCGCCGCCGCCCGGGACCTCCCGCCAGGCGCTTACACGATAGCACAGCCATGGCCGCCGGGCCCGCCCCCCTCCACGCCGCCCGGCAGCCACTCCTCAGCTATTGACCACGGTGCCTCCGTTGGGATGCAGCACCTGCCCGGTCATGTAGCTCGAATCGTCACACGCCAGAAACAGGAAGGAGGGGGCGACCTCCTCAGGCTGCCCGGCCCGTTTCAGGGGCACGTCCTGGCCGAACTTCTCGACCTTTTCCCTGGGAAAGGTGCTGGGGATCAGCGGCGTCCAGATAGGCCCGGGCGCCACGCCGTTGACGCGGATTTTCTTTTCCGCCAGCAGCTGCGACAGGGAGCGTGTGAAGGCCACGATCGCCCCTTTGGTGGCGGAGTAATCCAGCAGGTGCGAGCTGCCCTTGTAGGCCGTCACGCTGGTGGTGTTGACGATCGTCGCTCCTTCCTTGAGGTGCTTCATGGCGTGCTTGGTAAGGAAGAAGTAGCCGAAGATGTTGGTGCGGAACGTGCGTTCGAGTTGCTCCTGGGTGATTTCTTCGAGCGATCCCTGGGGGTGCTGTTCGGCGGCGTTGTTGACCAGCACGTCGAGCTTTCCGAGCTGCCGGACCGTTTCCTCGACGGCGTGGCCGCAGAATTTTTCATCGCCGACATCCCCGGCGAGGGTGATGCATCGCCGGCCCTCGGCGGTGACGAGGCGCGCGGTCTCCTGTGCGTCCTGGTGTTCGTTGAGGTAGACGATCGCGACGTCGGCGCCTTCGCGCGCGAAGAGCACGGCCACGGATCGGCCGATGCCCGAGTCGCCGCCGGAGACCAGCGCCACCTTGCCCTGGAGCTTTCCCGAGGCGCGGCGGTTGTGGTCCACGGTCATGGGTCGGGGGGACATTTCGTCCTGATGTCCGGGCCGACGGTCCTGCCCTTGTGCGGGCTTATCTTCGCTGGCGCGTTGGCGCTGCTGGTCGCGAGCGACTTCCTGGGTACGTTTATCTTGAGCCATGGCGCACGATCTCCTGCGAAAACGTTGTATCGCGGGAGCATGTGCAAAAGACGCGCCCCTGCGTGCGGCGCTTCGGCCGAGCAGGGGCGCGTCTGAAGGGTCGAGGGCGAAACCAATCTCTCAGTGCAGCGGACGTCCGGGGGCGCTCTGGAAGCTTATCGTGCCGTCCGCCAGGCCCGGCGAGGAAACCGTCAGCGTGATCTTCCCGCTGTCGCCGGTGGCCGCGATGAAGCCCACGCATTGGCCGTTGTAGGCGTCGTGGGTGTCGCCGCGGAAATCCTGAGCCACCAGGTGCGCGTTCTCGAGCGCCTCGACCTTGCCCGGGCCGCTGAGGGTGAACTTGATCTGGTTGGCAGCGTTGGGAATGGTGACGCCCTTGTCGTCGGTCACGGTCACCGTCACGTGCGCCACGGAGTCGAAGTCGTTGAACAGCTTTTGCGTGCTTGCCGTCACCACGAGCTTGGCCGGTTTGCCGGGCGTGGTCAGGTCATAGGTGGCGACCGCCTGGCCTTTGTTTTTGCCGATAGCCTTGAGCGTGCCCGGGGCGTAGTCCACCGTCCAGGCGCGCACGGAGTCCGGCGTGCCGCGCGGCTTGCTGCCCAGCGACTGGCCGTTGAGCAGGAGCTCGACCTCGTCGCAGTTCGAGTAGACCTGCACCGTTTCCTGGTGCGGGGCGCTGTTGGTCGAATCCCAGTCCATGAAGGTCGTGGGACCGCCGCGACCGGCGAAGGCTCCGCCCGCAGCGCCGCCCCGTCCGCCGCGTCCCCCGCGAGGGCCCGCACCGTTTCCGCCGGCAGGGGCGCCACCGCCCGGCGCTCCACCGCCCGGCGCCGCGATGTACATCGTCCCATCCGCCAGCCGCATCGCCAGCGTGGGGCCGTCGCCTCCCGCGTTCGCGCCCGGAGGCGGCGGCTGGCCGTCCAGACCGTCATCGTTCGGCGCCCCCGGACCTCCCTGCCGCCCGCCGCGGCCCCCCCCCGCGCCGCCCGCCCCGCCGCGTCCCCCGCGCCCGAATCCGCCCGTCACCGTCCGCGCCATGTACACCACCGGCTGATCCAGCCACCAGCTCGCATCCTGGTATCCCTCCGGCTTGATCTGGTCCGTGTCGTACACGATGCCGCTGCCCGCCCCGATGTTGGGAAACGCGAACGTCTCGCCGAGATAATCCACGCCGCTCCAGATGAAATGCCCCGAGTACGCCGGGTTGTCCCGCACCTTCGCCCAAGACGCGGCATCCTTCTTGTTCTCGGTGCCCACGATCTTGATCGTCGGCTTCGCGGCATGCGCCGCCAGCAGCTCGTCATCCCGGTAATTCGTCCCCACGACGTCGAGCATGTCCGACAGGCCGTTCTTGTACGCCCCCCCTTCGCCGTCGGAATTCGGGCGGAACAGCGCCTGCGTCACCGGCCGCGTTGGATCGGCTTCGTGAATGGTCTCGACCAGCGGCTTCAGAATCGACTTGGCCAACTCCGCGTTCGGCGTGTCATGAATCTCGTTGCCGGAGCTGTACAACACAATGCTCGGGTGGTTGCGGTCGCGCATCACCATGTCGCGCGCGTCGATCAGGTTCCATTCCTTGAAGAAGATGTGATAGTCGTAGGTGTTCTTCCCGACCGTCCAGCAGTCGAAGGTCTCATCCATCACCAGCATGCCGACCTTGTCGCAGGCATCCAGAAACTCCGGCGAAGGCGGATTGTGCGCCGTCCTCACCGCGTTCACCCCCAGCGTCTTGAGCGTCTGGAGCCGGTAAATCCATTCATCCTCGGGCACCGCGATCCCCAGCCCCTCCGCATCCGCGTGCAGGCACACCCCGATCAACTTGAAATTCTTCCCGTTCAGCGAGAAACCCGTCTCGGAGCTGAAATCAAAGCTCCGCACGCCAAAGGGCACGCTCTCATCGTCGATGGCCTTGCCGGCCCCCCCGCCGGCGTCGATCGTCGCCACCGCCTGATACATCGCGGGGTGATCGATGTCCCAGATCTCGGGCTTGCTGAGCGTCACGTCGCCGGCCAGCATCACGCTCTGACCCGCGGCCACCGTCTGCGGCGCGCTCCTGGCCGTCCCGGCCGGTTTGCCGTCCGGACCCACCAGCGTCACGTCCAGCGCCACCTCCCGCGGCGCATCCGACTGATTCACCACCTTGGTGGTCACATGCACGGTCGCCGCGTCGGCGGTCACCTTGGGCGTCGTGACCACGGCGCCCCAGTGATCGATGTGCACCGCATCCTCGATCTCCAGCCGCACGTGCCGATAGATTCCCGCCCCCTCGTAATAGCGCGACGCCCGCTGGGCGCTGGTGTCGGTGCGCACCGCAATGACGTTGGCCTGCCCGGCCGGATTGAGATGGCCGGTGAGTTCATACTGAAACGAGCTGTAGCCGTACGGCCGCTTGCCCAGGTGGAAGCCGTTGACCCACACGTCCGAGTTGGCCATCACGCCGTCGAAATCGATGAAAACGTGCTTGCCCTCCGCGCCGGCGGGCAGGGAGAAACTCTTGCGGTACCAGCTCACGCCGCTGGGCGCGAAGCCCCCCGCGCCGCCCGTGGGAGCGTCCGCCGTGAACGGGCCGAGGATCGCCCAGTCCTGGGGCACATCGACGCGCTCCCAGGAACTGTCGGCGAACGCCGGCGCTTCGGCCCCGGTCGCGTCGCCTTTGAGAAAGCGCCAGTCCTTGTCGAAGGATTGCACCTGGCGGGGCTCCTCGGCCGCACGCACGGTCGAAACCGCCGCGGCCACCGCCGCCACCATCGCCATCGCACGCCATCCCCATCCCGAACCGGGTTTCACCATCATGCCAAGCTCTCCTGTAACGTCTTGACATAACGCGGCGGAAGCCGGTGCATTACAGGAGCGCAGCCGCAAAACGAAAAAAAGGCCCGGCATGCGCGCCGGGCCTCTGTGCTGGTTCGATCGATACGCTTACTTGCCCTGTTCGGCGGCGGGCTGCTCCGCCGCCTTGGCGGCCTGGGCCGGGCTCTCCCCCACCACCACGGCGGCGCCTTCCTTCAACCGCGTCGCCTTGCCCGTTCGCTCACGCAGATAGTACAGCTTCGCGCGACGCACCCGGCTCTTGCGCTTCACTTCCAGCTTCTCGATCTTCGGCGAGTGCAGCGGGAAAATACGCTCCACCCCTTCGTTGTTCACGATCCGCCGCACCGTGAAGCTGGCGTTGATCCCATCCCCGCGCCGCATGATCACCGTCCCGGAGAACACCTGGATACGCTCCTTGTCGCCCTCGACGATGCGCTGATGCACGTCCACGATGTCGCCGATGTCAAACTCCGGCGGCTTGGCTTTCAGATGCTTCGACTCGACATGCGCGAGAAATTCGTTCTTCATCCGTCTGACTCCTTGGGCTATTCGCCCCTGAGCGGGTCCGCTTCGCGGGCGGCGGGAGAGAGGGGACGTTCCCTCATTCATCGACCGCCTGGGATCCCCGTCCGCGGAACCCTGAACGCACGGTTGCTTCAACCGTCCTTGAGTAAATCCGGCCGCCGCTCGGCGGTCCGCTTCCCGGCCTGCTCGCGGCGCCATTTTTCGACGGCCCCGTGATTTCCGGAGAGCAATATGTCGGGCACCGACAGCCCCGCGTATTCCCGCGGCCGCGTGTAGTGCGGATATTCCAGCCCGCCCTGAACCGTGGCATCGCCGCTGCCGAACGATTCGCCATGGGCGGAAAGTTCATCCCCCAAAACCCCCGGTATCAGCCGCACCACCGCATCGAGCACCACCATCGCCGGGACTTCGCCGCCGGAGAGCACGTAATCGCCGATGCTGATTTCCCGGGGCGAAAGCAGCTGGTGAATCCGCTCGTCAAACCCTTCGTAGTGCCCGGCGATCAGCAGGAGCCGGGGCAGTTTGCTCAATTCCTCGGCCAGCGCCTGCGAGAATTTCCGACCCGTCGGAGCCAGCATGATCCGCGTCGCCGGCAGCGGGTCCATCGCTTCGATCGCCGCCACCGCATCGAGCACGGGCTGGCACATCAGCACCATTCCGGGGCCCCCGCCGAAGGGCCGATCGTCCACTTTGCGATGCGGGTCGGTGGTGTAATCCCGAAGCTGGTGCAGGTGATAGCCGGCGAGTTTTTTGTCCTGGGCACGCTTGAGAATGCTCGCCCCGAGCACCGGGCCGAACATCTCAGGAAAGAGCGTCAGGACATCAATACGCATGGGAACACGAGAAGGCGAGGCCCGGACAACCAGCCGGACAAACAGAAGGAGACGCCCTTGAACCCCTTGTGTTTTCTGGCTTCTTGATTCTTGCTTGCCGGCTTACGCCTGGGGCGCCGCGGCCAGCGCCGCTTCGCCGGCATCCACCGCCCGCGTCAGAAGCTGCCGCACCGTGTCCGACGGCTGGGCGCCCTTCTTCAACCAGTGATCCACGCGGGCCTTGTGCACCAGCACCTGCCTGGACTTGTCCTTGTTCACCGGATCGTAAAATCCAAGCTGCTCGATCACCTTCCCATCCCGGGGAGCGCGATGATCCACGGCATTGATGCGCCAAAAGGCGTGATTCTTGCGGCCGAAGCGTTTCAGGCGAATTTTGACCACGGATGACCTCGCGGACTACAGGGTTGATCGTACCGGCGCGCAAGAGACCACTGCCTGCCTGCGGACGGGGAATCCGGCAATGTACTGCAAAGCCACCCCCGAATCAAGGAAGCCCGAATGTCCGCCGGCGGTGCGGAAACGCTCCGTCGAACACGCGTATCTTCCTTGATACCCGTGGCGCGCTTTTTCACTTTCGTGCATGGCTGCGCCGGCGCCGGCCGGCGGCCTTGCGTGACTGGTGAAACTACGCAGGCAAGGTACACTGACCGGCGGCAACGGGGGCTCGGGGGAACATCTCTCACCAAGGATCAAATCATGACCATCCGCATCCCCACCTCCCTTCGCCGCTTCCTGCTTTCCACAGCGGTGCTCGCCTCCGCGGGTCCCGCCCTTGCCGCCGCACCGGGTATGCCTCCTTCCACCGGAACGCCGCCCGCGGTCCTTTCGCACATCCCCGGCGACGCCTCGGCCGCGCTGGTCGTCGGCAACCTCAAGACCTTCGGCACCCAAATCTCCAACCTCGGCACACGCCTCAACCTCACCCAGCGCTTCGGCATACCCCTTCCCCCCGACCTCGTCAGCTTCGCCGCCCGCAACCTGGGCATCACCAGGGGACTCGATCCCACCGGCTCCGCCGCCGTCGTTCTGCTGCACATGCAGCCCGAGGAGTTCCAGCGCATCGGCCAGACCGGCCCCAAGCTGATCTTCCTGATTCCCACCACCGACGCCGCGGGGATGCTTTCGGACTTTTCGCCGGGCGCCAAAGACGCGGACGGCATCGAAGACATCACCCTGCCCATGATGCCCGATCGTAAAACCTTTGCGGCCACCGTCGGCGGGAAGTGGGTCGCCTTCTCCCACGATCACGACCTCCTCCAGGGCTACGTGAAGGCCGACAACGGCGGCGCCGGCCTCGACAAAACCATCGGCGGGCTGGGCAGCGGCGGCACCGGGGCGGCGGCGCTTCAGGTCTTCTCCGGCAACGACGCGGTCCTGTGGCTCCATGTGCCGGACGTCCAGCCGGTCGTCTCGCCGCTGATCGACATGGTGCAGGAGCGGATCAGCGAAGGGCTCGATCTGGCCAACATGAGCGCCAACAACGCCGCCATCAGCGCCGCGCTGGACAAGGCCATCCTCAAGGGCTTTTACTTCGACACCTTCCGCGCCATGCTCCGCGACGGCCAGGGCGTGATGTTCAGCCTGCGCCTCAACGATGCCGGCGTCGCCTATGGCGAGAACCTCGTCGCCAAGCCCGACTCGCCCCTGGGCAACATCATCTCCGCCCAATCGGCCCTCGCCCGGGACCCGGCCCGTGCGCTCACGCTCGCCGGCCTGCCCGGCGGCGGCTTCCTGTTCGCGGGCGCTTTCAACATCGATCTCTCCGCTTTCGCCCCCGCCATCCAGAATTTCCAGAAGACCCTCCTGGCCGATGACGTGGTGGCCAAAGACCCCCACGCCGAGCAAATCCGCCACCTCCTCGATGCCTATGAGCAACTCTGCCAGATCGAACGCGGCGGCAAAATGGTGGTCCTGGATCCGCCCGTCGGCGGCACCAACGGGGCCTTCAACGGCGCGGTGCTCATGGACAGCACCGATCCGGCCAAGTGCGTGCAGCTCTGCGTCGATCTTTACAAGAACAAGGACCTCGTCGAGGTGATGCAGCTGGTGTCGCCCTCCATGGAGATGGTCCCGACGGTCGTGCCCGATGCCGTGAACATCAAGGGGGTGAAGCTCACGAAAATTCAGGTGCAGTACAAGCTGGCCGCGGCGACGCCCGATCATCCGCTGCCTCCGAATGCCGGGCAGGGGTTGGAGATGATCAAGCGGATGTATGGTCCGGACGGCCTGACGATGTACATCGGCGTGGTGCCGGGCAAGGCGGGCGCGGGAGGGGGAGGGACCGGACGGGTGCTGACGGTGTTTGGTTCGGAGGCGCCGGTGCTGGAGGGCTCGGTGGCGGCGGCGTTGGGAGAGACGGACGAGCTGGACGCATCGCCGATGATCGCGGCGGAGAAGCGCGAAATTCCGCCGCAGGCCATCGGCGTGCTGTACGCGCCGCTGAGCAAATGGATGGCGATCATGGGCAAATTCCTGACGGATCAGATGCAGAGCACCGGCGAAGCCGCGCCCGCGTGGGCGCGGATGATGAGCGAGATGAAGGAAACGCCGCCGATGATGGTGAGCGTTCAGGCTCATGGCACGATGCTCTCCGCGCAGTCGCACATCCCGGTGGGGGCGATCACGGGGGTGCTGGACCTGGTGGGCAAGGCGCGGGCGGCGGGACGCGGGGCGGGCGGCGTGGGCGCGGGCAATGGCATGCCGTGACCGGCGGCGTGCGTTGCGGGAACGCCTCATGGGCGGCTCGAGGGCGCCGTGGCGGTCGAGAGCACATCGGGCGGCAGCGGGACCCGAAGCCGCGCGCCGCTGAGATCGCGCGTGCCGGCGTCCGGCATGAGCGTCATCTGATCCCCCACGTGCAGGGACAGCCCGATCGCCGCCGCTCCCGTGAGCTGCTCCGCTTTCAGATGAATCACATCCGTCCACATCTCTCCGGTGGAGACCGTGCCCTGGTCGGGGTCCTGCGGCTGATCGATCCGCGCCAGCGTCCGGCCGTCCGCTCCCACGACGGCGAGCGACTCGGTGAAGGCCAGCATCGCCGGCTGCAAGGCCTGCCAGGTGACGATCACATCCAGTCCATCGTCGCCCTGGTTGTGGTAGCGGACGCCCGCGAGGACGAAGCGCCCGTCGAAGCGGATGCCTCGGGATTCGGGGACGGCCTGGTCCCGCGCCGCGAGGAACTCGGGGGTGAAGCTGATGTGCGGCTGCTCGAGGGTGCGCAGCTCGGCGAGGACGAAGCCGGCGAGCAGGGCGATCAACAGGGCGGCGGCGAGGGTGACGCGCGGGCCGGGATTCAGGAGCAGATCCCAGCGCGAGCGCGTGCGGCCGCCGGGGACTTCGAGGGCCTGGCGCGCCCCGGAGCGGGAAGCGCTGCGTTCCGGGGGCGCGGGCCACAGCCGGACGATCGAGCGGCGCAGCGGGCGCTCCGCGGCGGCCCACACCAGAAAGGCGGCGACCAGCAGAACGCTCCAGAAGATCAGCAGGATTTTCCAGGGGGCGACGGCGTACAGATAAGGACTGTGATAGCCGTACCACATCAGCAGGACCTGCTGGAGGAGGTAGACGCTGAAGCTGATTTCACCGAGGAGCACGGCGGGCGGCGCGGAGAGGGCGCGGGAAATCCATCCTTCTTCGCGGGCCATCACGTAAATGAGTGCGGCAAACGCGAAGCAGACGCTGCCGCCCTGTTCGAGCCATTGCGCGCCGCCGGGCCCGATCCAGGCGAATCCGCGCGCCCAGTGGATGAAACCAGCGGCGTAGTACATGTTGGCCACGACGAGAATGCATGCGGCGAGCTCGAGCAGCGTCCCGGCGATGCGGCCGAGGTGAAGCGCGGCGGTGGTGCGGCGCCACAGCAGGGCGACGGTCATGCCCAGGACAAATTCGAACAAGCGCGCGACCGGATGGCTGTACACCAGGCCGACCATGGTCGTCTGATGCAACTGGCCGGGCACCGGAGCGGCGCTCGCGGGGACGTCCGGGCGGTTGCCCAGCGCGATCATCAGCACTGCCAGCGCCGCGGCCAGGGGCAGCTTCCACCACCAGGTGCGGCTCCAGCGGTGGATCAGCAGCGGGAACATGAGGTAGAAGGCGAACTCGGTGGAGATGCTCCAGGCGGCGGGGTTGTAGGCGAAATACACCCAGGGATAGGGAAGCCAGGACTGGAGCATGAGGAGGTTGACGCCCAGCGGTCGGAGCCAGTCGCCGGCGCTGTGGGCGGGATATCCCAGGGGGTTGTGATTGATGAGGATCAGCAGCAGGAGTGCGATGATGTGGGCGGGCCAGATGCGTGCGAAGCGGGCGAGCAGAAAATGTCCGCGGGCGTTCCAGGTGTCGAGCGCCGGATAGACATAGGCGAGGATGAAGCCGGAGAGGACGAAGAAGAAGGAGACAGCCTGGAAGAGCAGGAAGGGGGAGATCGCGGAGCGGGGGAGGAGATGGAGATCGGCGGTGTGGGTGACGACGATGGCGGCGGCGGCGACGAAGCGCAGGGCGGTGAGGGCGTGCAGGCGGCGCGCGGCCGGGCGGGTGAGGTCCGGCGGGCGGACCGGGTGCTGGCTGGAAGTGAGCGGGTGCGCGAGCAACTCGGGCTCCTGGTGGTGAAGCGGCGTGCGGCGAAGGGCGGCGGATCAGGGGGCGGCCTGGAGGGCGGGCAGGACATCGGCCAGGGGGAGGGTTTTTTCTTCGCGGGTGGCGAGGTTTTTGAGCTTGGCCTGTCCGGCGGCGCATTCGGCGGGGGCGAGGATGAGGGCGAATTTCGCGCGGGCCTTGCCGGCTTCTTCGAGGAGCTTGCCGATGTTTTTGGTGGCCTTGTAGCTGGTGATGGCGGTGAGGCCGGCGGCGCGGAGGAGGGCGAGCTGGCGGAGGGCTTCGTCGGGGGTATCGAGGGCGTTGGCGATGAAGACGTCGGGCGCGGGGCCGGTGGAGAGGGCGGGGGGAAGCTTGTTTTTTTCGGCGAGGAGGAGCGCGAGGACGACGTCGCCCATGCCGAAGCCGGTGGCGGGAAGCGAGGGGCCGCCGAACATTTCGATGAGTTTGTCGTAGCGGCCGCCGCCGGCGAGTGCGCGGTTCTGGCCGGAGGTGTCGGCGACTTCCCAGACGAAGCCGGTGTAGTAGGCGAGTCCGCGGACGATGGAGGGTTCGTATTGGGCGTAGCCGGGGAGGCCCATGAGGGCGAGTTTGTTTTCGATGTCGAGTTGCGTGCGTTCGATGGTGTCGACATAGGCCTGGTGGTGGGCGCCGGGCTGACTCCAGAAGTCGGGGCTGCGCGGATTTTCGCCGGCGGCGAGCTGCTCGAAGAAGGCTTGCTCGGGAGCGGGGATGGCGTTTTCGGCGTAGAGCTTTTTGCGCTGGTCGGGGTTGAGCTTGGCGAGGCGGTCGAGGAGGTGGAAGGCGAAGGGGTAACGCTCGGGAGGAATGGCGGCGAGGGTGAAGAGGTGCTCGACGAGCTGGCGGTCGTTCCAGAGGAGCTGGATGTCGCCCTCCCCCCCACCGTTCCCCGCGCCGGCGAGGCCGAGGGTGCGGAGGCAGTCGAGGCAGAGGGCGGCGGTTTCGAGATCGAACTGGCGGCGCTGTTCCGGGGTTTCCCCGCCGAGCATGTCGACGTTCCACTGGATGAATTCTTTGAGGCGGCCTTTTTGCTGGCGTTCGGCGCGGTAGCAGCGGGGGATGGAGAACCATTTGATGGGGCGAGGGAGGGCGTTGGCTTTGGCGGCGACCATGCGGGCGAGGGTGGGGGTGAACTCGGGGCGGAGGGCGAAGGTGTCGGTTTTGCCGGACTTGTCTTCGCGGGAGTCGAAGTGGAAGAGTTGGGAGACGATTTCGTCGCCGGATTTGACTTTGTAGAGGTCGAGGAATTCGAAGGTGGGGCCGTCGACTTCGAGGAAGCCGTGGCGGAGGGAGACGGCCCGCCAGGTGTCTTCGAGGTAGCGGCGGAGGGCCATGTCGGCGGGGAAGAAGTCGCGCGTGCCGGGGGGAGGTTGGAAGAGGTTGGGCATAGAAGGGGCAGTGTAGGGGCGGCGGGCGGGGGATGACAAATGGGCGCGGGGGAATGACAAATGACCCATGTCAAATGACAAATGGGGGGCGAGGTGCGCATCAGGGAGGGCAAGGCGCTCAGGGTGGGGGGCAAGTCTCCTTGGGAGGGTCAACGTCGGCCAAGGCCGACCGCTAAAAGACCAAAAAAAGGGGCGTGGCGTAAGAGAGAATGGATGTGGAGGAAGGGTTCCCGGAAAATTGGGGAGGGGGGTAGCAAACAGGAGACGGTGTGGTTGGCGGGGAGGGGCCGGTGATTTGACGCGGAGGACGGGAGCACGCGGAGGGCGCGGAGGGGATTGCATTGGGCGGGAATCGGTGCGTGGCGGGAGCGGGTGAGGGTTAGGGGGAAGGGGCGGCGGCGGGTTGGGTGGTGGCGTCGGCGGAGCGGGCGAGGAGGATGCAAGCGAGGGGGAGGATGAGGGGAGCGGCGCGCATGTTGAGGGGGGTGCAAAGGGTGTTCCAAGGGGTGGGACCTCACCCTTACCCACATCGGGTAAGGGTGGTTTCATTTGTATAGAGTAAGTGGAAGTCGGTAGTGTTGGGAATATCGCCAGGCAGGAGCCGGCGTTTTGGTATGCGGCAAGACCGGAGGTCTGTAAATGGCTGCGGAAAC
>DASZTO010000023.1:0-101180 GCA_035548175.1 Phycisphaerae bacterium
GCTCCTGCGGTGCTTTGAAGGAATTCCATTCCTCGCTCCTTTGTCATCCTCGGCCAGCTCCCTTCCTGAGCCCACGGCTACCGCCGCAGCCTGAGTCTCATCATATCAACTTGGACCGATACAAGTACGGACATGCACCCCTCCTCAGCACGCCGTTTGACACCCCACCCCGCGACCGCTACAGTGCGTTGCTCTGGGAAAAGCGCCGCTTTTCACCCCCGCCCCCATCGTCTAGTGGCCCAGGACACCGCCCTCTCACGGCGGCGACACGGGTTCGAATCCCGTTGGGGGTACTCCCACCGTCTCCATTTGCCCCCCTCTCCAATCCCCCTATACTCGCTCCTATGGGCAAAGCCGCTTCCATCCGCGTCCTCGTCGTCGATGATGAAATCGATCACGCCGACGTCATGGCCGAAGCCATCGTCCGCATGGGCACCTCCAGCGGCGGTGGTGGTGGGGGGGGGGGAATCACCTACTCCGTCAAACAGGCCCACAACCTCGCCGACGCCAAACGCGCCTTCGCTGAGGAAGAGGGGGGCGGGTTCGACCTCGTCATCACCGACCTCCGCATGGATACCCCCAACGACGGCATGGAACTCCTCGACTTCGTCCGCCGTGCCCAGGGAGGGGGAGGGGCCCATACCGAAGTCATCGTCGTCACCGCCCACGGCGACGTTTCCACCGCCGTCGCCGCCATGCGCCGCGGCGCCTACGACTTCATCCAGAAACCCCTCGAACTCGATGTCATCCGCACCCAGGTCCGCCGCGCTGCCGAAAAAATTCTCCTCGCACGCAAAAATCAGGAACTCTCCAATGCCCTCGACAGACGCTTCGGCGTCACCGGCATCATCGGCCAGTCCGTCGGCATGGTCCGCGTCCTCCAGCTCATTCAGCAAATCGCCCCCACCGACATCTCCGTCCTCGTCCTCGGCGAATCCGGCACCGGCAAGGAACTCGTGGCCCGCGCCATCCACCAGAACTCCCGACGCCACGCCGAACGCTTCGTCGCCCTCAACTGCGCAGGCCTCAACGAATCCACACTCGAAGACGAACTCTTCGGCCACGTCCGCGGCGCCTTCACCGACGCCCGCGGCGACCGCCAGGGACGCTTCGAATACGCCGACGGAGGCACCCTCTTCCTCGACGAAATCGGCGACATGCCCCTCGCCATGCAGGCCAAACTCCTGCGCGTTCTGCAGGATCGCGAAATCACCCGCCTCGGCTCCAACGATCCCATCAAAGTCGACGTCCGCTTCATCTCCGCGACCAACAAAGACCTGCAGCAGGCCGTCCGCGACAAAACCTTCCGCGAAGACCTCTACTTCCGCATCCGCGGCTCCGTCATCGAACTCCCCCCGCTCCGCGCCCGCCGCGACGACATCCCCCTGCTCATCAACCACGTCCTCGACCGCAGCCCCGAAAAGCTCGGCCGCAAAATCGAAGGCATCGACGCCGCCGCCCGCAACGCCCTCGCCGCCTACGCCTGGCCCGGCAACGTCCGCGAACTCGAAAACACCGTCGAAAACATGATCGTCCTCGCCCAATCCCCCCGCCTCACCATGGCCGACCTCCCCGCCTACATCCTCCAGGGCTCGCAAGCCCCCGACCCCGGCCACGCCATCATCCGCGCCCAACCCGCCCCCGCCGCCATCACCCTCGCCGGCAAAAACCTCGCCGACCTCGAAAAACAAGCCATCGAAGAAACCCTCTCCTCCGTCCAGGGAAACCGCGAACAAGCCGCCAAAATCCTCGGCATCGGCGAACGCACCCTCTACCGCAAAATCAAAGAATACGGTCTGAAGGAATAGCCGCCGATGAACGCCGATGAACGCCGATTGCAGTTGGATAAGATCACCGAAACGATCATTGGATGCGCGTTCAAAGTGCACAATACGCTCGGCTGTGGCTTTCTGGAAAAGGTCTACGAGAACGCATTGGCTTACGAACTCCGAAAGGCCGGCCTTTTCGTTGAGCAGCAGGTGCCCATCGACGTGTTCTACGAAGAACAATGCGTAGGACAATACTGCGCGGATTTGCGTGTCGAGCGATCGGTTATCGTCGAACTCAAAACGGCCCGGGCCTTCGATGATGCCCACATCGCCCAATCCATCAACTACCTCGCCGCCACCAGCCTCACTGTCTGCCTCCTCATGAACTTCGCCAAACCAAGGCTCGATTTTAAACGCATCGTCCGCAACTTCTAAGGGAAACATCGGCGTCCATCCGCGTCCATCGGCGGCCAGTTCCCGTCCCCATTTGTGCTTGGAATACGGTGCCTCATGTCCAACTTCCGCATCGGCCTCGGTTACGACCTTCACCGCACCGTCGCGGGGCGTCCCCTCGTCCTCGCCAACGTCGTCATCCCCCATGACAAAGGTCTCGATGGCCATTCCGATGCCGACGTCGTCATCCACGCCCTCATCGACGCCATCACCGGCGCCGCCGGCCTGCCAGATGTCGGCCAGCTTTTTCCCAACACCGACCCGCGCTACAAAAACATCGACTCCGCCGAATTGCTCAACGCCGCCATGCGCGAATTCGCACGCACCGGATGGCGAATCGTCAACACCGACATCGTCATCCTCGCCCAGCGACCCAGGCTCTCCCCCCACAAACCCGCCATGGTCCGCCGCCTCGCCGAACTCCTGGGCGTGCGTGAAGACCAGGTCAACATCAAAGGCAAAACCGGCGAAGGCGTCGACGCCATCGGCGAAGAACGCGCCATCGGCTGCCACTGCGTCGTCCTGCTCGAACAAACCGCTGAACTCGCCGGCGGCGGCGAAGGGACCCAGCGGTGACGCCGGCACAATATTCTTGGACACTCCCGCGGACGTTGTTAAGCTACATGGATGGTCGTTCGGAATACTGACATTCTCTCCCGAATTCTGCAGCCGACGGAATTGCCGCAGGAGATGGCCAGACGCGTCTTGCAGTGGCAATTCACTCAGGATGACCGCCTGCGTCTCGAAGAACTGCTCGACCGCAACAATGCCAATAGGCTTGCCCCGGAAGAGCAGCACGAGTTGCAGACCTATATGGTGCTGGGCGATATGCTGAATATTCTTCACTTCCAGGCGCGGCTCTCGTTAGGCTTTGCCGATCCGCCCGTTCAGAACAGGTGAGAATGCGTGCCCAGAATCCGCCGCGATTTTCTGCGGGGGCGCGCCGGTGGGCGTTGCGAGTACTGCCATTTTCCCGAACGTTTTCTCGCTGCCGGGTTGACGCTCGACCACGTGATCGCGCAACAGCATGGCGGCGGAGATGGCGAGGAAAACCTGGCCATGGCGTGCCTCCATTGCAATGCCAGTAAAGGTCCGAACATCGCCAGTGTGGACTGGCAGTCGAGTCAGGTGGTGCGTCTCTTTAATCCTCGACTCGATCGATGGGAAGATCACTTCCAGATCGTGGAAGACCGTATCGAAGGACGGACTCCCGAAGGAAGGGCCACCGTGATGTTGTCAGATATGAACAATGCGGCGAACGTGTCCCTGCGCGAATTGCTGCGTCGCTCGGGCATGGGCATCGGCGCCTGATCACTCTCCCTTTTCGGGCAAGCTCTTCCGCCACGCGACGGATTTTTCTTGAACTGCCGCCGCGGAGGCATCGCCTTCGTGGACGATGATCAAATGCCGAAAGGTCGCGGACTGGTCCTTGTGCAGCGTCCAATTGAGCGGACCGATATGCGCCATCAGCCCGAACAAACGCACCGCCCATGCCGTCGGGCTTCCCGGGTTTTTCGGCGAATCGACCATCGCGATCCCATAAGGCTTGCCGCCGATGATGCCCGAATAGTCGCACCATTCCGCCGGCGCCGACCGCGCCGCTTTCTCATTGGTCGCGCCGGCGCTTGTGGAAATATGCTTCGTCGCATCCGGCTGATCCAGCAGCGCCTTGGCCATCCGCACGGAACACAGCCCCGCCTCCACGCCCGATACATTCAGCGGCTTGCAATGAAACACGACTGCATCGCCGCCGCCAGGTCCGACGCGAAACGTGCTGCTCAAATCAATCGCGCGCCCGCCATCCGGATACGCCATGAACCGCACCGTCCGGGTTTCCAGCAGCACCGGGTCAGCGCCATTGCTGTCCCACGCCAGTTCCTCGGTGAAGCCGTTCGCATCGACGCTCGTGAAGCGCAAATGCCGCTGCTGCGGCTTGCCCGCCAGCCAATGATCGACGCCATTGACGCTGCCATGACCGACCCAGATCGACCGATGATGCGGATGATCGGCCTTGGGATTCTTGAGCGCCTCGCGCTGCTGGTCGCTGGTGACTTCCGTGCCGTCCGCCGCCCGCACCGGATAAAAGTAGGGCCGATTCCACTTGGGATCGTCCGGCGTGGGCGCGAAGCGATAGGTGGTGAACTCCGCCCCGTTGATGGTGACGCGCAGCTCGGTATGGCTCTGCGCAATCGCGATTTGCGGCTGCGTTGCCGCCGGCGGAGCCTGTCCGCAGCACGCGGCGATCAACGTCACCAGCAGCGGGCTTTTCAATCGTGCCATGAGACCTCCGGCAGGGGGGCGTCAGGCTTAACGCCGGCGACCCTCCGCAATTTCCCGCATTGCCTTTCACCCGGCCGCCACTACACTGCGCAGATGCTCATACTCGGGATCGATCCTGGCCTGCGAATCACCGGCTACAGCCTGGTGCTGCTGGCGGCGGGAAAACCGCGGCTTCAGGAGGCCGGTGTCCTGCGCATGAAAAGCAAGGGCGATCTGGCGCAGCGGCTGGGCGAGCTGCACAAGCATCTGACGGAACTCATCGCGGAGTGTTCGCCCGACCGCGTCGCCGTCGAACAGCTTTATGCCCATTACAAGCATCCGCGCACCGCGATTCTCATGGGCCACGCGCGCGGCGTGATACTTCTGGCCGCGGCGCAGCACGACGTTCCCGTCACCAGCCTGGCCGCCACGCTGGTGAAGCGCACGGTCACCGGCAACGGCCACGCGCAGAAGCGCCAGGTGCAGCGCGCCGTCGCCATGCACTGCAACCTGGCCAAGCCCCCCGAGCCGCCGGACGTCGCCGATGCGATCGCCATCGCCTGGACTTTGGCGACCCGGATCGCCCACCATGCGCCCACGCCATGATGCCGCAAACGCTGGCGGGCGGGGGCGGCCGCGCGGATAATGCGGGATTGCGATTTCCCGGAGCGCCGCATGGCAGAATCATCCTCATCCCCCCCGCCCTCCTTGTCCGCAGGCCGCAGCGGTCCGGGGATGCCCGTGGAGCGCACGCCGGAGCAGCACGACGCGGTGCGCCGCCGATCGGCGCCGATCGCGTTTGGGGGCGTGCTGTGCGGAGCGGCCGGGCTGGCCATGCTGTTCACGCGTCCGATCAGCCACCTCACGCCGCCGAACGTCTACGCCCTGAACCTCTCGTTCTGCGCCATGCTGATAGGGCTGGGAATTCTGTTTTATGCGCGCGGTACGCCGGGCACGCGGATCGCCGTGACCCTCTCGATCGTGGCGCTTCTGAGCGGGGGCGTCGGACCGCTGATTTTCGCCCGCCAGTCCATCGCGTGGCACATCGCCATGGAAGCGAAGGAGCGGCAGAACGTTTCGCGCATCGCCGAGGCGGCCTATCGCTGGGCCCTCGATCACGGTGGCCATTATCCCGCCACCCTCCAGGAGATGGTCGACGGCAAGCTGCTCACCCCCGACGACCTGCATTCTCCCTTCGGCAACAGCGACGCGATGGACCAGCGCCGCAAGCTCTCACCCGCCGATTTCGACAAGTGGTACGCCACGCACAGCGATTACTCCTATTTCGGCGGCGATCTGGACCTGCACGCGGCGCTGCGGGTGGTGGGTCCGGCGACGGCGCCGGCGGCCGGTGATATGGCGGCGGCGACGGCGGCGGCCACGCGCGCGGCGTTTCCGGCGCTCGCTCAATTGCCTGATGATCTGATCATCGCCGCAAGCTACGATGTCATCATGAGCACGCACATGTCGGCGAGCTTCATGGACGGGCGGGCGGATTTTCTCGATCTGGAAAAGGCCGAAGCCGCCTTGAAGGCGACGAATGCCGAACGCGAAAAAATGGGCCTTCCCGATATCCGCCCGCCCGGCGCCGTGGAGCGCGCCCGCGAGGAGGAGCGCCAGGATGCCACCCCTTCGCCGTGACCCTCAGCGCGGATATTTCATCCCGACGTAACGCTCCAGGCTTTCCTGCCACGGGCGCATGATGTCCAGATGCAGTTCCCGCAGCTTGGCGTTGTCCAGCACGCTGTACTGCGGACGCTTCGCAGGCGCGGCATAGGCCGATGACGGCACCGGCTCGATCTGGTGCGGCACATTCGCCAGCTCCAGAGCCCGCCGGGCGAATGCATACCACGTCACTTCCCCGTGGCTCACCGCGTGATAGAGACCCGGAGGCGCCTTCGAAGGGCCCATCTCCAGGACCAGCGCCACCTGCGCGGCCAGATCATCCGTGGGCGTGGGCGCCACGGTCTGATCGTCCACCACGCGCAGCGGTTTACCGGCTCGGGCGGCGGCGATCATGGTGTCCACGAAATTCAGCCCGCCTTTGAGCTTGCACCCGGCGACGCCGAAGAGCCCGCAGGAGCGAATCACGTATCCCTGGGTGGGCGCATGAGCGAGAGTCATGCAATCGCCGCCGAATCGGGTGAGCGAATAGATGGAGTTGGGGTGGACAGGGGCGGATTCAGGCACGGGCTTGTTGGCCGGAGCGCCTTCGACGACATAATCCGTGCCGATCTGGACGAACAGAATGCCGCGGCGTTCGCACGCCCTGGCCATCTCGCGCACGGCGACGACGTTGGTGCGATAGGCGGCATCGGCTTCCCTTTCGCACAGATCGACGTTGTGAAAAGCCGCGGTATTGATCAGCGCCTCGGGACGCCGGCGGTCCAGCATTTCGTCCACGGCGGAGGCGTCGGTGATGTCCAGATCGGCGCGGCCCGCGAAGGGCAGCAGCTCGTGGCCCCGGGTGGGAAGCAGCCTGGCCAGATCGAATCCCAGTTGTCCCGAAGTTCCGATAACCGCAATGCGCATGGCTGACTTTCACAAAATGGTGCTTTTTGGCGTCGTTTCTTCCGATCAGAAGCATACTGGTGGCGCCCTTGAAACGCCAAAGCGTCCGTTGCGTTTGATCTTCCGGTCGGGTGGAATAGGGGCTTTCGAGAAATCGCGCGGCGGCGAGGATGTGAATGGCGAGCGGCGGTGATGTGACGGGAGCGGCAGAGAGCCCGAGCGCGGAAGTGCCTGCCTATGTGGAACCGCCGCTGCCGGTCTTCACCACGCTGTCGATTCTGATTCCCGTGTATAACGAGGAGCGCTACCTTGCGGCGGTGGTGAAGCGGGTGATCGATCAGCCGGTGCCCGGCGGATTGAAGCGCGAAGTGATCCTCGTGAATGACGCCTCGAAGGACCGCACCTGGGACATCATGCAGCGCATCCCCGCGCTGCTCCCGCGCGACGGCGTCACCTACAAAATGCTCAATAAATCGGTGAACGAGGGCAAGGGGGCGGCCCTGCGCGACGCCTGGAAAATGGCCACCGGCGATCTTTTGATCATTCAGGACGCCGATTTTGAATATGACCCGTCCGACTATCCCAAGCTCCTTCAGCCGATCCTCGACGGAAAGGCGGACGTGGTCTTCGGCAGCCGCTTCATCGGCGAGCCGCACCGCGTGATGTATTTCTGGCATCAGGTGGCGAACAATGTCCTGACCATGCTCTCCAACATGCTGACGAATCTGAATCTCACGGACATGGAAGTGTGCTACAAGGTGTTCACGCGGCCGGTGTATGAGCAGATCAGCATCAGGAGCCCGCGCTTCGGCGTGGAGCCGGAGCTGACGGCGAAGGTGGCGCGGCTGCGAGTCAACGGGAAGAAGGCCCGCGTGTACGAAGTCGGCGTCGCCTACGCCGGGCGCACGTACGAGGAGGGCAAGAAGATCGGGTGGAAGGATGCGGTCAGCGCGATCACGCAGATTTTGCGGTTCCGCTTCGAGGACTGACCCTCACCGGGGCGGCCGGGAGAGCGCGGCGGCCAGCGCCAGGTTGTTGATGTTCGTCGAGAGCGCCGGCGTGGCGATCACGGATTCCGGCGGGCCGTCGGTCAGCAGCAGGAGTCCGCGCAGCGAATCACCGACGGAAATCGGCAGCAGAAACCGCGCCCGCGTGGTCCGAGCGAGGCGGTGCAGCTCGAACTGGTGGAAAAACAGCGCCCATTCGAACGCCAGCGTCTTCATGTCGATGAAATGCCGGCGCTTTCCGAGGAAGGTCCGCAGCGGCTCGGAAAGTTCCACAGCCACCAGGGGCAGGGGACTCTGCGCCTCTGGCGGCGGCGGGGGCAGGGTGTTGATGTCGATGGCGAAGAGCCCCTTCGGGCGCCGGGAGAGGAACAGGTAATGAGTGACCTGTATTTCGTCGAGCAGCTCGGAGACCAGCGCTGCGCGCTCGGCGCTGGTGTTGGCGTCGATGATCCGCTCGAGGGCGTGTTCGACGCGATGCTCGATGCGCCGCAGCAGCGGCACCGACAACATCAGCAGCAGCTCATGCACGTACTCGTGGAGGAACGGAAACACCAGGACCACCAGGATGATGGTGACCATCTCCGCGCCGCGCTCCCCGAAAAACGGGCCGCGCGACAGCAGCGGCGGAATCGCCTCTTCCGCCGCGTAAAACACGAAAGGAATCGCCAGCAGCAGCACGATGGTCGTGAAACTGCCGATCGCGCGAAGGCGCAGAAAATCCCGCTTCAGAATCAGGAATAACGCCAGCGCCAGAAAGAGCACCCCGAAGCACGCGCCGCCGTCGACCAGCCATGGCAGGGCGGTCGGCAGGTCGGAATTGACCATCACAACCGGCGCGTAACAGATCAGCGACAGATTCAGCAGCACCACCGCCGCCAGCGGCCACGGGCCCAGGTAAGGCACTTCCGACGCCTTGCGCGTGAACCGCCGCAGGATGACCCCCGCCGGCGGAAAAAGCAGCGTCCAGCAGGCGATGATGGCGATGAAGTCCAGGCCGTCGTGATCCCACTGCAGCAGCTTGAAGGTGATCATGATGATGGTTGTAAAGATATCGATGAAGAAAATAGCGGCGAACGTTTTCCCCGCGATGATCAGGTGCCGGAGGATCGGCGGGTGCTGCGGATACAACCGCGTGGGCCAGCAGAGCGTGATCCAGCAATAGGTCGGGGAAATCTGCGCCAGCCACCCGAGGCCGAGCGCCCCGGCGATGCCGAAGAGCAGTACGAACAAGGGGGCGGCGGCGGAGGAGACGGTGTTCCAGTGAAAGACGAAGGATTGCTCCCAGAGCCAGTGAAGCGGATGGGCGAAGGTGTCATCGGCGCTCTCGAGTGTGGGGATGAGGTTCGTTCCGATCAGCCAGATGCCGATCCACCGGGCCAGGGAAGAATCGCCTCCGCGTCGCCAGAGGAACAGAAATCCCAGGATGCCGAAGCCGAAAAAGACCCATTTCGACAGGGCGTAACTCAGGACGATTCGTTCCAGTTCTTCGGGTGTGAGCCAGTGCAAGTCCATCCTTTCGGCGATCAGCACGCCGCTGTCAGCCGTGACGGGGTGATAGCTGATCGAGAAAAACGCATTGCCGCCCGCAAGATCGACCCGGTTGAGCAGGCGCCCGAGCGAATCGATCCGGTAGGGCGCGAACTCCTTGATCGTGTCCGCGACCACCGCCCGCGGAACCGTATTACCGTTAAACGCCCGCATGCGCGCCTCGAGCGCCTCGCTGGAGACATCCGGCGGCAGATTCACTGCGTAGCGATCGCTGCGATATTGCGGCGGCAGGTCAGACCCCGGGTAAGCCGTCGTGGGATCGGTCAGATACACGTACGTGGGCGCCGGCGCGTCCGCCCCGGGCTCGGCAAGGTCGTCGCTGGTCAGGAAACGCCCCTGCTGCCGCCAGTAAAATGCGTGCCATGGCTGATGGCCGTAGGGAATGCGCAGGATCTCGGGGGCCTGCTGCACGTGGAGGCACTGCTCGATCTGTTCCTGATAATCCAGCAGGTTGGTAAAGAGAATGAAGGGCACGGCGCCCAGAAGCACCGCCAGCAGCCGGCCCGTGATGTAAAACCGCCAGCGTCGCCACGCGGCGGTGTAGAGGAATTCCACATCCGGCGATTTCAGCGGCGCCGGCGCGCCCAGCAGCAAAAAGGGAATCGCGAGCAGTGCCGCGAAAATCGTCAGCACCGGAAACGACGCGTGATCCGTGATCCACAGCCACGCCGACACCGAGAGGGCGACCAACAGCAGCGGAGAGACCACCAGCATCGAACGGCGCACCCACGTGAAGGAATCACGCACGTGCGCGCAGCCCTGATCGATCAGCCAGCCGATCAGCAGCAGGGAGAACAGCAGCAGGGCATACAGGGCCGGCGTGACGTTCCAATCGGGCGCGGGCGTGGGGCGCATGGGTAGGAAACACAGCAGCACCAGCGGCATGAGCAGTTGCGAGGCGACGCCGATGCGCGCCCGCCGCGTCAGGAAGATCGCCCAGGAGAAGAATCCGGCGCGCAGAAAATCATTGGCGATCGCGGCGGCCAGCAGGCTGTGCGGACCGATCAGCCAGTTCAGGGCGAAATAGACGGCCAGAAATACCGCGATCGACAGCCAGAAGACCCGGGACGCCGCGCGGAAGCGACGCTGCGTATTGCACGCCTCCGCCGGCGATATGTAGGGCGCGACCTGATTCAGGAAATGCCCATAACCGGCGCTGCCCGCGAGCAAAAGGTTCCGCGACAGACCGCGCGCGGGCGCGGAGAGGTCGGGAAGCGTGTCGCGGGCCGGAGGCTCATGCATGGTGCCTCAGGTTAATCGAAGTGCCGAAACGACCGATAGTCTTTTGTGAAAAATGCCCAACCGGCGGCCGTTTTACCGGACGCTGCGTTTCACGCATAATGCGCCCAGCGCCGCCTCCCCTGGCGGACAGAGAGAGAGAGCAGCACAATGCCCCCACAACACGTTTTGGTGACAGGCGCCGCGGGTTTCCTTGGATCGCATCTCAGCGACCTGCTTCTGGCCCAGGGACATACCGTCGTCGGCGTCGATTCGTTCGTCACCGGCTCGCGCGACAATGTCGCACACCTCGCCGGAAATGACCGCTTTTCCCTCATCGAGGCCGACCTCGTCAACCCGCTGCCCCCCGCCGTCACCGAGCGCAAGTGGACGCGCATCTATCACCTCGCCTCCCCCGCCAGCCCCGTCGGCTACGTGAAGCACCAGATCACCACGCTCAAGGTCAACTCGCTGGCCACGATGAACCTGATGGAACTCGCCGAGCGCGACGGCGCCCGCATCTTCGTCGCCTCCACCAGCGAATGCTACGGCGATCCCCTCGAACACCCGCAGACCGAAACCTACTGGGGCCACGTCAACCCCATTGGCATGCGCTCGATGTATGATGAGGCCAAGCGCTTCATGGAAGCCGCCACCATGGCCTATCATCGCGAACGCGGGGTCGATGCCCGCATCGTGCGCATCTTCAACACCTACGGCCCGCGCCTCGCCCAGAATGACGGCCGCGTCGTCGTCGCCTTCATCACCCAGGCCCTCCGCGGCCAGCCGCTCACCGTGCAGGGCGACGGCAGCCAGACGCGCTCGCTGTGCTACGTCGAAGATGAAATCCAGGGATTCGTCGCGCTGATGGAATCCGATTACCGCCTGCCCATGAACATCGGCAACCCCGACGAAGTGAGCATGCTCGACCTGGCGAAGGAAATCCGCGAACTCTGCGGCAGCCGCAGCGAAATCATCCACACCCCGCTGCCGCCCGACGATCCCAAACAGCGCTGCCCGGATATCTCCCTCGCCCGCAAAATCCTCGACTGGGAACCCCGCATCGCACGCCAGGAAGGCCTCGCACGCACCGTCGCCTTCTACCGCAAAAAGCTCGGCATCTGAGCGCTACGTCGCCGCGCGCAAACGCTGATCCCCGACCGCCAGCAGCGTCGCCGCGCGAAACGCCCGCGCCTCTCCGTCGATCGTCACCAGCAGATTTCCCTCCGCATCCATCCCCCCCGCCACACCGCTGAATTCCCGCCCGTCGGCCTGCACGCTCACGCGCCGCCCCCGCAGCCGGTCATATTTCCCAAGAAACGCCAGCACCGCCGCCAGCCCGCCCGCGCGCATTTCCGCCATCGTCTCATCGAGCGCACGCAAAAACGCCTCGCCCACTTCGCGCACCGCCACCGCTCGCCCCATCGCCGCCGCCAGCGCCGTCGCCCGCGCCGGCAACTCCGCGACATCCGTGCTCACGTTGATCCCCACGCCGATCACCCCTGCCCACGCCTCGCCCAGCGCCGCCGATTCGCACAGAATCCCGCCCACCTTCCGGTCCGCAAGCATCACATCGTTCGGCCACCACATCCCCAGCCCGGCCGCCCCGATGGCGCGCAGCGCCCGGAGCGCCGCCGCGCCGCCCGCCAGCGCCAGCCGATCGCGCCACGCCGCCGCAACATCCGTCACGATCGCCGAAAGATACAAGCCGCCGGGAGGACTCTCCCATGTTCGCCCATGCTGCCCGCGCCCCGCCGATTGCCGCTGCGCGATCACCGCCAGCCGATCCGCTGATTCGCCGTTCGCCAGCCGCGCCCGGGCGATTTCCAGCGCCCGACTGTTGGTCGAATCCACGCATGCATGTTCTTCAATATGCCACGCCGCCGCCGCCGGCGCATCGTTCCCGCTCACCGCCGCACCGCCAGCCACGCCTTTTCCAGCACCGCCGCCGCATGCCGCGCTCCCCCCGCCGCGTCCGCCAGATCGCGCACGTCCACCACTGTGGGGCCGTGAAAACCGATGTCCCCGAGAATCTCCAGCAGCTCGACCAGCGGCAATTGTCCCTCCCCCAGAAATGCCGAACGCGTCGATTTGCCCGCTCGCACCGCATCCCCCGCCGTGAATTGCCCCACGCGCGCCGCCAGCGCCTCGGCGATCGGCAACGGATCCTCTCCCGCCGCGATCATCCGCGCCGTATCCAGGTTCGCCCGCGCCCGATCAAAATTCACCTGCGCCAGCAGCTTTTCGAGCGACCCCGCCGTCTCCGCCCCGAGCGCCAGCGTCACCCCCGCCGCGTCCGCATGCCCCGCCAGTTCCCGCAGCGCCCCGACCGCCGCCGCTTCGCCTGCCCCGTCCACAGCCACGTTCCCGATGTTCAACGCCACCGTGCCGACGCCCAGATCGTGCGCCAATCGAATCGCCGTGCGCGCGTTGTCCACCGTGCGATCGATCGTCGCGGCATCCGCCAGACCCGTGCGCGGCGCCGCCGCGCGCACCGACGCGATCGCCAGTCGCCGCGCCTCCAGCAGCTTCTTCACATGCCGCCGCGCCGATTCTCCTAGATTTCCGGGCGTCAACTCCGGATGATTCGTGGCAAACGCGATCCCCTCATATCCCGCCTCCGCGGCCAGGTCGAAGGCGCCGCGCGCGTCGGTGTTCAATCCATCGAGCGAAAGGGCCGCCGGAATGTGCGGATGCGTCGCCATGAGGGAATCCTAGCGATTCACGCCGGTCTTGGGCAAACCCGCCGCCCCGCTATAATGGACGCTGCGCATTTTCGCTCAACGAACATTCGCCCGCATCAAGGCCCATCGCCCATGCCCACCGCACAAACCGGCTATTTCGCCGACATGTTTCAAACCGCCCGGTCCCTCGCCATCGGCATGTCCATCACCCTGCGCTACTGCTTCTCCAAGACCGTCACCATCCAATACCCCGAGCAGAAAATCGATTTCGCCCCGCGCTACCGCGGCATCCACGAATTCGAAGCCGACAAATGCATCGCCTGCGACCTGTGCGCCAAGGCCTGCCCCGTCGATTGCATCTACATCGATTACTCCGGCCGCGGAAAACAGGCCCAGCTGCAACGCTTCGCCATCGACTACTCCAAGTGCATGTTCTGCGCCCTGTGCACCGAGCCCTGCCCCACCGAGTGCATCCACATGGGCCGCCTGCACGATTTGTCCGGCTACACGCGCGAAGACACCGTGGTGGAATTTCTGGAGCTCAACAAACAGGGCCGGCGCACGCCGTTGCCGCTGTGGATGAAGAAAGCCGATCTGCCCGAATGGGCCGCCGCCGAAAAACAGCGCATCGAGCGCGGCGAGCTTGCCCCCACCGTTGCCGATGCGGACATCAAGCCCGTCCAGGCGGTGAAGCGGCGATAATGGTCCAGCGAGCACACGATTTGTCGGGTACGGCATGGGCCCCGCGACGGCGGACCTGGCTCTGGTTCGGCGCCGCCCTGCTCCTGGTGCTGCTCGCCGCCGTTTCCTACGTCGCCGGTCGCCGCCAGCGCGGCTTCTGCCTCAGCACCCTCATCATCTGCGGCATCGCCGCCACCGTATGCCTCACGCTCGCCTTCTACGAAATTGAACGCTCCCTCGCACGCTGCGCCGGCCAACGCCTGCCACGCGCGCTGCTCGAAACCTTCAAACGCATCCTCGTCCTTCTTCAACTTCTCACCGCCGCCGTCGCGCTGGGCGCCATCGGCCTCTGGTGGTGCGCCGCCCGCATTCCCGGATCGTGAATCCACGCACCATTGGCGGAAACCCGCACGCCCCCTATAGTCTTCCTCTGATCTGCACGAGGCGCCATGGACAACCTGCTCACCATCCTGATCTTCCTCGCCGTCGGCGTGCTCTTCGTCCTCTTCAACATGACCCTCGGCAAGCTCTTCCGCCCGCGCGTCCCGCTCGCCGACAAAGGAACCGCCTACGAGTGCGGCGAAGAACCCCTCGGCCCCTCGTGGGTGCAGTTCGACCTGCGCTTCTACATCATCGCGCTGCTCTTTCTCGTGTTCGATGTCGAACTGGCCCTGCTTTATCCCTGGGCCGCCGTCTATCGCCGGATTCAGTTGCCGGCCCTCATCGCCGCCCTCTTTTTCTTCGGCGTTCTGCTGATCGGATTCGCTTACCTCTGGCGCTTCGGTTACCTCGAATGGGTGCGCAGCGCCGTCACTCGCAGCCTCCCCGCCGCGCCCGGCGAGCACACCCCATCCGCCCTCGGCGAACTCGCCCGTAAAGACCCGGAGCTCAAACCCGCCGACTACCGCGCAGGCGAACCCGGAGCCGCGCCATGAGCTGGATCGAAAACCGCTTTGAGGAAGGCCTCATCCTCACCAGCGTCGAAACCGCCCTCGGCTGGGCCCGCGCCAACGCCATCTGGCCCATGACCTTCGGCCTGGCCTGCTGCGCCATCGAAATGATGGCCGTCGGTTCCGCGCGCTTCGATCTCGATCGCTTCGGCGCCGGTGCCTTCCGCGCCACCCCGCGCCAGGCCGACCTCATGATCGTCGCCGGCACCGTCACCTACAAAATGGCCTCGCGCGTCCGCCGCCTCTACAACCAGATGGCCGAGCCTAAATATGTCATGGCGATGGGCGCCTGCACCATCGGCGGCGGTCCCTACTTCAAATATGGCTACCACGTCGTCAAAGGCGTCGACCTCGTCGTGCCCGTCGACGTCTACGTCCCCGGATGTCCCCCGCGCCCCGAAGCGCTTATGGAAGGTCTCATGCGCCTCCAGGAAAAAATCCGCGGCCGCGCGCCCGCCACGGCCTGATGCCGCCGCGGCTTTCCTCAATGAATCCGCCGCAAATCCGCCAGCAGCGTGTGCAGCACCGTTTCCTCCTCCAGCGCCTGTAAATCGCGCGATGCCGGCGCCGCCGGCCGCAGAACCTGCACCCCCGGTCCCACCGGCGCCCACTGCCGATCGTCGCTGGGCCCGAACAGCGTCACCGTCGGAATTCCCATCGCCGCCGCCAGATGCGTCACCCCCGAATCATTCCCCAGATAAAGCCGAGCCCGCGACAGCCGATCCGCCAGTTCATACAGTCCCATGTGCAGATACCACGCAAATTCCTGCTGCAACTGATCGATGATCTGGTTCCCCCAGCGCTCCTGCTCCGCCTCGCCAAGAATCAGCGTCGGCGGATAGCCCAGCCGCTTCAGCGCCCGCGCCAGCCCCAGAAACCGCTCCCGCGGCCAGCATTTCGCATCCCCGCCCGACCCCGGATGTATCACGATCGCCCCGTCCGGATTCGACCGCGGCAGCGGCAAGGGCCCCGCCGGCAGATCCAATCCCGCCGCCGCCAGTTGCTTCCGATGAAACTCCGTCACGTGGTGCGGATACTCAGCGTCCGGACGTGGATTGAAATACACGCGCCGCCGCGCCGGCGATCTCTCCGCGTTCGCCGCCCACGCATCCCGCCCCGTCGAAACCGCCGAAATCAGCAGGTCGCAATCCGCCCACACCGGCGCCGAATTTGCCCCCACCGAGCCCTCCTCCGGCGGCACAAACCACGCCGTGTGCTCCCGGTCATCCGCCGACGCATACCCATCCACAAATCCCAGCATCGTCAGCATCTGCCCCAGGTTCGCTTTGGTCACCATGGTGATCGCCGCGCCGTCGTGCTCGAAATGCTTCCGCAGCGACCGGAACAGCGGGATCAGCAGCACCGTGTCCCCAAGGGCCGCCTGATGTACGACGCTAATGCGAATTGCCGGCACTCTGAACCTCTTTCTTGGCGGCCCCATTGTAGTCGCCCCAGCCACGGACTCGCACCGTGGAACCGCGGCCACACTTTGAGGATAATCGCTCCCATGGCGCTCAACATCGTCAACGAGGAGGACACCTTCCAGGCGGGTATCGTCGCCCAGCGCACCGGCAAGCTCGCCGAGGCCCAGCAGCATTATCAGCAGGTCCTGCGCATGAACCCGCGCCGCGCCGCCGCCTACCAGAACCTCGGCATCCTCGCTTTTCAGGTCGGCCGCTTCGAAGACTCGATCAAACTCCTCGAAAAGGCCCGCGAACTCGGTCTCGAAACGCCCGGTCTCTTCTGCGGCATGGGCGACGCTTATGCCGTCACGAACCGCTGGGAGGAAGCTCTCGCCTGGTATCAGAAGGCCATGGACGCCGATCCCCAGGCCGCCGGCGCTTACAACAACGCCGGCGCCGTCCTCCTCAAGCTCGGCCGCGTCGGCGAAGCCGTCGCCGCCTGGGAAGAAGTCGTCGCCCTCGCGCAAAAATCCGAAGCCCGGGAGCCCGAAGGCAGCCCCCGCGCCGCCGCCTTCCGCCGCTTCGCCGCCGCCGCTTACAACAACCTCGGCGAGGCCTATCTCCAGCGAGGCTCTCTCGATCTCGCCCGCGAAAACCATCAGCGTGCCCTCGATTCCTGCCCCACCTTCGCTCCCGCCCACAGCAATCTCCTGCGCGACACGCTTTATGCCCCCGATATTGATGACCTGGATGTGATCGCCTCCCATGATGCCTGGTGGGACCAGCACACCGCCGGCATCGTTCCCGTGTCCCCGCAGCGCGACCGCTCGCCAGACCGCAAACTCCGCGTCGGTTTCGTCTCCGGCAACTTTTACGAGCACGCACTCTTCCATTTCCTCCTGCCCCTCTTCGAACGCCATGATCGCGAGCAGCTCGAATTCATCGGTTACTCCAACGTCCGCCAGCCCGACGAGTGGACCCTCAAGCTCATCGCCCACTGCGAAGGCGGCTGGCGAAATATCGTCGGCCTCGCCGATGAGTCCGCCGCACGCATGATCGATGATGACCGCGTGGATATCCTCATCGATCTCTCCGGACACACCGCCGATCATCGCCTCGCCCTCTTCGCCCATCGCCCCGCGCCCATCCAGGCGACGTGGCTCGGCTATCCGCTCACGCTCGGCGGACCCATCGACTATCGGCTGGCCGATCCTTTCGCCGATGACGCGGATGCCCAGTCGCAATACGCCGAAAGGCTGGTGCGCCTGCCGCGCACCGGCTGGTGCTATCGGCCGCCGCAAGCCATGGCCGACGTCGACGTGCCCGTGACGCCGCCGGTGCTGCGCGGAAAGCCCGGCGAGCGGCCCTTCACGTTCGGCGCCTTCGCCGGCTGCCCGCGCATCTCTGATGAGGCCGTGCGCCTCTGGGCCGGAGCACTCAATGCCGTGCCCCACTCGAGGCTTTTTCTCAAGGCCCGCCCGATGGACGACCGAGAAACCCGCCGCGCCTTTCGCGCACGCTTCGCCGCACATGGCATTGACGCCGAACGCCTCACCTTCCTCGTCCGCCAGCCCGCCCTCAAGGACCACCTGATCTGGTACCGCAAAATCGACGTGATGCTCGACACCATGCCCTTCTCCGGCCTGGCCAATACATGCGACGCCCTGTGGCTTGGGGTGCCGGTGATCAGCTTCGCCGGGCGCACCGCGCGCATGCGGACCGGTGCGTCGCTGCTCACGCAGCTCGGGCTGGAGAAGCTGGTCGCACACAGCGAGACGGGCTTCGTGCACCGCGCGGCGCAGCTCGCCAAGGATTTGCCGCTGCTCGAAAAACTGCGCGCCGCGTTGCGCCGCCGGATGGAAAAATCGCCGCTGCGCGATGAGGCGGCATTTGCGGGCGATTTCGCGACCGCCCTGCGCGGCATGTGGCGCGCCTGGTGCGCCGACGGAGGCGCCGCCTGATGGGCCTGAACATCGCCAATGCCCAGGAGCTCCTGGCCCGCGGAATCGCGCTCCACCAGGCCGGCAGGCTGGCCGAGGCCGAGCAATGTTATCGAGCCGCGGGTCGTATCAACCCGGAGCATCCCGGCGTTTACGGGGCGCTGGGCGTGCTGGCGCTGCAGGTGGGCCATCCCGAAAAGGCCGAACCCCTTCTTCGCGAGGCCTTGCAGCGCGGCGTCGATCCGCATTTGTGGTGTACCCTCGGCGACGTCTATGCGACGCTCGGTCGCGGCGATGAGGCGCTCAAGTGCTATGAGGATGCGCGCAAGCTCGATCCGGAATGGTTGCCGGCCTACAACAATGCGGCGGTCACCCTGCTGCTGGCCGGAAGGGTCGCCGAGGCAATGGCCTTTTATGAAATGTCCATCGACAAGGCCATTCGGCGCGGCGATCCCGCATCCCTCAAGGTGGCCGGCGAGGCGTCGAGCAATCTGAGCGAATCCTGCATCCAGCAGGGCCAATACCATCGAGCCCGGGCGCACCAGCTGCGCGCCATCGAGCTGTGTCCCCGCCACGCCGGCATCGGCAGCAATCTTCTGCGGGCCATGGCGTGCGGCGGATTCGACGATCCGCGCGAGGTATTCGACGCGCACCAACGCTGGTGGCAAACCTACACCGCCGCCATCACGCCGCTGCCGGCTCGCCGCGACCCAGACCCCGATCGCCCGCTGCGCATCGGCTTCGTCTCGCCGGATTTCCGATACCATTCCGTGGCCCATTTTCTCTTTCCGCTTTTCGAACGCCACGATCCGACGCGTTTCGCTTTCCACTGCTATTCCGAATCGGCACGCGAGGATGACTACACCGTCCGACTGGCCAAGTCCGTCGACGGATGGCGCAAAATCGTCGGTAAGTCCGACCGTGACGCGGCGGCGCTGATCGACGCGGACCAGATTGATGTCCTCGTAGACCTCGCAGGACATACCGGTGGCAATCGCATGCCGCTGTTCGCCTATCGCGCCGCGCCGGTGCAGGTCACGTGGCTGGGTTATCCCGCGACCACCGGGGGCAGCGTCATCGACTATCGCATCACGGATGCGGTCGCCGATCCGCCGGGGATGACGGACGATCAATTCGTCGAAAAACTCTGGCGGCTGGATCGGCCGGCGTGGTGCTTTCGTCCGCCTGCGGATGTGCCGGCGGTGGCGTCGCTGCGGGATCGTAGCGATGGGGGCCTGACGTTCGGGTCGTACAACGCGGCGACGAAATACTCCGATGCGACGGTGCGGATGTGGGCGAAGGTGCTGCACGCGGCGCCGGGTTCGCGGCTGATTCTGAAGGCGGTGGCGCTGCACGATGAGGAGACGCGCGGCCTGGTGCGGCAGCGGTTTGCGGAGCAGGGCATTGCGGCGGAGCGATTGATTCTGCGCGGGCCGCAGCCGGATGTGGCGGAGCATCTGGCGAGCTACGGCGAGATTGATGTGGCGCTGGACACGTTTCCGTACCACGGGACGACGACGACGTGCGATGCGCTGTGGATGGGCGTGCCGGTGGTGACGCTGGCGGGGCAGACGCATCTGTCGCGAGTCGGGGTGAGCCTGCTGACGGCGGCGGGGCTGGAGGAGCTGATTGCCCGGAGCGAGGAGGCGTTTGTCGAGCTGGCGGTTCGGACGGCGGGGCGGACGGATCTGCGCGGGGCGGGGTTGCGGGAGCGGGTGGAGAAATGTCCGTGGCGCGATGAGGCGGGCTTTGCGCGGGATTTCCAGCGGGCGCTTCGCGCGATGTGGCGGGCGTGGTGTGGAACGGTCCGCGGCGGTTAGTCGGTGACGGTTTCAATCCATGCCCCTCCCAGAATGCGATCGGTCTGTTCGTCGTAACAGACGACCGCCTGGCCCGGCGTGATCGCGAGGACGGGATCGTCGAAGCGAACGGTGAGCGTGTCGGGGGCGGTGATGAGGGCGGTGGCGGGGGCGGGCTCGGAGTTGTAGCGGACCTTGGCGCGGCAGCGGAGGGCGGATTGCGGGCCGTGGGGGTCGCCGGCGAGCCAGTTGACTTCGCGGGCGGTGAGGGAGCGGTGGAGGAGTTCTTCTTTTTTGCCGATCGTGACGGTGTTTTCGGCGGGGTCGATGCTGGTGACGTAGATGGGGTAGCCGAAGGCGAGGCCGACGCCTTTGCGCTGGCCGATGGTGAAATGCTGATGGCCGGCATGTTCGCCGAGGGTTTGGCCTGCGGAATCGACGAAGCGTCCGGGGTGCACGCGGTCGGGAGTTTTTTTGGCGACGAGGCGGGCGTAATCGTTGTCGGGGACGAAGCAGATTTCCTGGGAGTCGGGCTTGTTGAAGACGGGGAGGCCGAGGTCCTGGGCGAGCTGGCGGACGGCGGATTTTTCGAGATCGCCGATGGGCAGGAGCATGCGCGGGAGCTCATCGCGCGGGACGCCGAAGAGGACGTAGGACTGGTCTTTTTTGGGGTCGAGGCCGCGAAGGAGGTGGGTTTCGCCGGTGGCGGGATCGACGGCGGTGCGGGCATAGTGGCCGGTGGCGACGTAATCGGCGCCGATGGCTTTGGCGTAGCGGGAGAGCTTGCCGAACTTGAGGTATTCGTTGCAGCGGACGCAGGGATTGGGGGTGCGGCCGGCGTTGTACTCGCGGACGAAGTAATCGATGATGCCGCCGAAATCGTGCTGGAAATTGAGGGCGTAGAAGGGGATGTCGAGGAGTCCTGCGACGTAGCGTGCGTCGGCGGCGTCGGAGGTGGAGCAGCAGCCCTGCTTGTGATTGCCCATTGCCGATTGCCCGTTGCCGATTTGGGCGAGGTGGGCGGCGCGTTTTTCGGGGGAGCAGGCGATGAGGTCGAGGTCGGCGTCGGTGAGGTCGGCGGGATCGTTGCCGGACCCCCCCAGGCGCATGAAGACGCCGACGCAGTCGTGGCCTTGGCGCTGGAGGAGCGCGGCGGCGACGGAGGAATCGACTCCTCCGGACATGGCGACAACGACTTTTTTGCGCGGCGGCATGGGTGATCCTTGATGGCTTCGCGTTTGGGCGAACAGGTCATTATACGGGGCGTGACGGGGGGGATGTGAATGAGCAACGACCAACGGAAAATGACAAATGGGGCGGACGCGCGGGAAGAATGTGGGGTTTTGCTCGTAGATTTTGAAGTTTTTGCAAAAAACGTTGAGTTTTTGCCGTTGTGTCTTTTGCGGATTGAGGTTTTTGTGCTTGTGTATGAGGTTTTTGGTGGAATTCGACACACCGCCTCTCCCCCTCCGCGGCCGACGACGGAAACACGAAGTCACGAAGAGGTGAAGGACCACGAAGTTTTTTTGGGATTTGGTCATAGCGCAGTGTTCCTTCTTGTCTATAGAGGGGAGTCGCGCCCAGTTTGTGCGCACACAGCTTTACGAAAATGTGGGTAAGAGGTTTTGGGGGCGGGGGTTGGGGCGGGAATTTTTTGCGGCGAATGCGCGCGTTACTTGCCAAGTTGTGCGCGCGGGGTGCACACATTGCGTCGACTTGGCTGCGTCCCCGTCTTTCGGGCAGGGAAGGTGATGCACGAATGTGAGGCGTGTTGATTATACTCTGGGCCATATGAGGTGCGCGACGTCATGTGAATTGGGAGGCGGCGATGAAACGTGCGATTGTGATGGTTGTGGCGTTGTTGTTGACCGGGTCGACGGCGCTGGGCATCAAGGTGACGCTGTTTTCGGATACGCCGCGATTTGCGAAGATCATGAAGGACGTTGTCATCGCGACGTGCGATCGGGCGCATCCGGAGACGCATTATGGGGATGGGTTGCATCCGGTGGAGGTGACGGTTCAGCGGGTGTTGAAGGGGACCTCCGCGGTGGGGGCCATGAAGATTGCGACGATTTACGCGATGGAGCCAGGGAAGCGGTATTTGCTGGCGAGCCTTGGGGGATCGGTGGGTGGGATTACATTTCTGGCGGTTCCGGGGCTTTCGGTGGTGGAGATTCCCGAGGGGTTTGATCTTTCGAAGCTGGAAGGCAGGACGCTGGAGGAGCAGCTTCAACTGATTCTTGCGGCGCGCAAGGCGGCGGTTGAGCAGGAGGAGCAGGCGCTCAAAGCGGAGGAGGCGTTGTTGGAGAAGGCGATGCAGAAGTAGGGGCCGAGGAGTACGCGGCGAGCGTGGGAGACAAGCGGAAATTGGAACTCAGGGGAGGGCGTCGGCGGGGGCGGCGGCGGTGATGTCGGTGGCGAGGGTGGTGATGGTGCGGGGGTCTTTGCCGGAATCGATTTCTTCCATTTTGACGACGCCGCCGGGCATGTCGGGGGAGATCCAGGTTCGGGTGGTTTCCTGTCCGGACTTGAAGGAGGATTGGAGGATGCGGCAGGCGTATTTTTTGCCGGCGATTTCGAGGGTTTGGGCGCCCACGTCCCGGGCGCGGGCGAGATCGGCCATGGGGAGCAGGATGCCGTTCCCGCTGACGCGGCCGTCGGGGGTGTACTCGGTGAAGACGGCGGGGCTGCCCTGGAATCGGACGGTGACGTCGGCGTTGGCTTGTGCGGGGGCGGCTTTGAGTTGCATGGAGATGCGGATTTTGTCGGGGGCGTTGCTGATGAGGGTGAAGACGACCTGCATGCTGAGCGGCTGATCGAGGCCGGGCTGGGAGATCTGGGAGGTCATGGTGACGGTGGTGCCGACGGGGAATCTGGACCAGAGGTCGTAACCTTTGACGGAGATGGCGGGGCTGGCGGGGGCGGTGGCGGCGCGGACGGGGACAGGAGTTGGGGTGCTGTCGGCGCGAGATTTGGTGACGAGGAGGATGCCGGTGGCGGTGACGGCGAGAGCGGCGGCGGTGAGGGCGGAGATCATTTTGGCTTTGGCGGCGAACATCATTTTTGTGGCTCCTTTGGCAAGAAGGGTTGAATGGAGCGCGGATTTGGCATGGAGTGCGGACAGGACGCTGTCGGCGAGATGGTGAGGGGCGGGAGTTCGGGCCATGAGATGCGGGAGGTCGACGGCCCCGAGTGTGATGCCAGAGCGGAGGAAGAGGGTGCGGAGTTTTTCGACAGCACGGGTGATGCGCTTTTTGGCGGCGGCTTCGCTGGTGCCGATGCGGGCGGCGACTTCGTCGAGCGGGCGTTCCTCGAGGTAGAGGAGGATGAGTGCGGTGCGATCGGTGGTGGCGAGGCGGGCGAGGTGAGCGTCGAGGAGGGTGCGGGCTTCGCAGAGTTCGTGGGATTGGGCGGACATTTCCATGGCGTTTGCCCTTGCGGATTGAATGGCGGCGCGGGTTTCGCGGACTTGGCGGCGGCGGTCTGCGCGGCGGGCTTCACGGCAGGCGTAGCGGGTGACGCCGAGGAGCCAGGGGCCCAGGGATTGGCGCGGGGCGATGCGGTGGGCTTTTTGGGAGAGGATGAGGAAGACGGCCTGGGTGACGTCTTCGGCGGCGGGGGCATTTTGAAGTTGGCGGCGTGCGGCGGCGTAGACGAGGTCGAGGTATTGGCGGACGAGGGATTCGAAGGCGGCGGCGTCGCGGCGGGCGGTCCAGGCTCGGAGAAGTTGTTGGTCGGTGGTGGGCATTTACTGATTAACGGCCGCTGAGGGGGAGTTGGGGACAACGGGGCTGGGAATTTTTCCGGGGCGGGGGACGGGTAAGCGTGGAATGGCGGGGAGGAAAGGGAGGGTTCCGAGGGCCGCGGTGTTTGAAAGAGGGGCGGGCGCTCGACGGGGAGCGGGTGGGGTTTTACACTTGGGCGACGCGAGGGGCGGCGGGCGGGGATGATTTTTTGTGCGTGTGACGAGACGGGAATCGCGATGGATCTGGAAGAGCTTTTGGCGGCGGCGATGGGGGAGTTGCAGGGGGCGGGCGATGCGGCGGCGGTGGAGGCGTTTCGGATCAAGTATCTGGGGCAGAAGGGGCTGTTGAAGCAGGCGGCGGATCATTTGAAGACGTTGCCGGGGGACCAGAAGCGGGGGTTTGGGCAGCGGATGAACGAGGTGAAGAACGGGATCACGGCGGCGTATGAGGAGAAGAAGGCGGCGGTGGAGGCGGGCGGGGGCGGGATCGCGGTGACGGGAGTGGATATAACGGAGCCGGGGAGATTGGCGTTCAGCGATTACCGGCCGGGGTCGCTGCACATTATCACGCAGACGATCAACGAGCTGACGGCGTTGTTTGCGCGGATGGGGTTCACGGTGGCGGAGGGGCCGGAGGTGGAGGATGACTTTCATAATTTTGAGGCGTTGAACATACCGAGGATTCATCCGGCGCGGGATCCGCTGGATAATTTTTACCTGGATCGGCTGCGTGCGGTGGGGGGGGCGAGCGGGGGCATGGCGAGCGGCGGGGCGGCGACGACGGGTGCGGCGGTTGCGGGGGTCGCGGGCGGCGGGGGGGGGAGTGCGGGGGCGAGCGGGGGGCCGGCGCCGTTTATGTTGCGGAGCCAGACGTCGTCGGTGCAGATACGGGTGATGGAGACGCAGAAGCCGCCGATACGGATCGTGGCGCCGGGGCGGGTGTATCGGCCGGACACGGTGGATGCGACGCACCTGTTTCAGTTTCACCAGTTGGAGGCGCTGGTGGTGGACAGGGGGATATCGATGGTGGATCTGCGGACGACGATCGACCAGTTTGCGAAGGCGTATTTCGGGGCGGAGGTGAAGACGCGGATGCGGCCGAGCTTTTTTCCGTTCACGGAGCCTTCGGCGGAGGTGGACGTCCTGGTGCCGCTGGCGGGGGGCGGCGAGCGGTGGATGGAGATTGGCGGGTGCGGAATGGTGGATCCGAATGTGTTTGCGGCGGTGGGGATCGATTCGGAGGTGTATACGGGGTGGGCGTTTGGGTTTGGGATCGAGCGACTGATCATGCGGAAGCATCACATTGTGAATGCGGCGGGGGAGCCGGATATACGGGTGCTGGTGGAGAATGATTTGAGGTTTTTGCGGCAGTTTTGAGGGGGGGGGGGTCAGCTACGCGCACGACGGCGCAACAGCAGGATCGTGCCGATGCCTAAGATCGATACTGACGCGGGTTCGGGAACCAGCGATGCCTGCGCGGCGATCGCGACTGCACCAATGTCAATACGACCGTAACCGAACTCATCGTCGTATCCGGGGGCGCCTAGGTCGACTGACGTATCGATGAGCATTTGTTCCACTTGGTCGGGGGTGAGATTGGGGTTGATGGACCATGCCAGTGCGGCGGCACCGGAAGCAAAGGCTGCGGAAAAAGAAGTACCGGAGGCGAGGCCCATGGCGTCGGTGCCAGCCGCATTCAGGCCATCTTCGACGAGAATGTTGGATGCCGGGGCGCTGAGGGTGACAAAAGGGCCGAAAGTGCTGCCGACGGTAGGATCCGTGGTAGATACCCATCGCTGGTCGTTTTCGTCGGTTCCTGCTACGAAGATGATATCTGAGAAGGAGGTCATTGTGCTGCCTTCGTTCGTGTTTCCGGCGGCGACAAATGTAAGGGCACCCTTGGATTTGGCGTAAGCGGCGGCAGACTCGAGACCGTCATACGAGCTCAATTGAAGGGACACATTGATAACCTTTGCGCCGGAGTCAGCGGCCAATCGGACCGCATTGGCTACGCCACTGGGGTCAACAGGATTGCCTTGGGAGTTGGTGGCGGTAATGGGGAGAATGGAAAAATTTCCGACGCCAGTCCCTCCAATGGAGTTGTTGATTCCCATTGCGGCAACCGAGGCTACCCACGTGCCATGGTGGACTTCGGTCCCGTCCATTTGTGTGTAGCCGGTGTCGGCGAGAGCGTCCGCCGGAGTCGGAAGAACGCGGCCGGCCAAATCAGGTGAATCTGCGCGAACGCCCGTATCGAGGACCGCGATGGTGACTGAAGGAGAACCTGCGGAAATGCCCCACGCGGTCGGCAGGTTCAGTGTGGACGCGTACCATTCGTAGGGGAGGTAATAGGGGTCGTCCGGAGTGAATGCGGCGGCGAGGCTATGGGATGAGAGTACACCGATAGCTGCAACGGCAATGAACTTGAGCATGAGGTTCCTCCGGACGCCAATCCGATAAGATGATGATTCCGGAAAACGAGCGAGGCCGCACAGGATGTGCAGCCTCGCTCGAAATTCAAATTGTGGTGCTTGTTTAGCAAGCTTTGCGGCGACGAGCCAGCAAACCAAGGCCACCGATCGCAAGGATACCCAGGCTTGCGGGTTCGGGAGTGGGAGCACCGGAGGTCACCACGAAACCATTGGGGGCACCGATAGTGCCGTTGCTAGCATTAAAGGTGGAACCGTTTTCGGTCCACAGCGGGTTCTTATTGAGGGCCGTGGAGGTGCCCAACGAGAGATTGATGGTCGTCGAGCCGCCGGCGCCCAAAGAAGTGACGGTAAAGGTACCGGAGCCGATCAGAATATTATTGCCAGCGACTGAGCTAGCCGCCAGATACTGAATGGCCGTGGCATCCGTGTTGGACGGAGGATTGGTCAGCCCCCCCACATCGGTATCGCCATCCCCATCGATATCATGCTGGGTGCCGCTGCTGAATGCCCCGGTGGCAAACGTCGCATTGTTCGTTTGCGTGAGATTGCCAAGGATGGGGCCGGTGGACAAGAGATTTGCCACCCCGCTTTGAAAACCGTCGTTGGAACTGGTACCGGTCGACATCGTGGCAAAGATGTTGAAGCCAATCACGTCGCCCGCCTGCACCTGGATAGACTTGGCAGTATTGCTGCCGCCGAGCGCCGAGCCATTAAGCGTCGTCGCTTCGAGATCATAGATTAGGGCTGCGTGGGCGCTGGAGAGCATGCCTGGGAGGAAGAATGCCGCGGAGCACGCGACGGCCCCCGCGATGAAGCGATTGATCTGCATTGAGTTACCCTTTCTAAAAAGAATCTTTTCAAGCTTGTACAAGGTGGTGAATTTTGCTGAGACGGCCCGTTGCACTTTGGCTCCAAGAAGGACCGACACAGCCAGTCAGTATTTCATCTCATACCAACATGATCCTCCATCTACGTCAAGCCTACAACATCATCAACATCGAAAATTCAAGCATTCCGATCACCGGGGACGCCGGCGGCGAATCAGCAGGGCGACGCCTGCCGCACCCAAGATGCCCAAGGAGGCCGGTTCAGGCACAGGCGCGGCGACTTTCACGTCACCAATCGCTTCAAGGCCAGACAGGTTCTCAGCACCAAAGGGTTGTGCAAGCACGAACTGCGAGGCCAGCGTTCCGCTCTGTGCGGCGAAAGCGTTGTCGAGCAGGAAGTAGTCCGTGCTATCAATAACACCGTTCCCATCGAAGTCGCCGTTGATCCATCCAGAGAGATGATTGGCGAAGCCGTTGTTGATAAGGAAGAAGTCGGTTGGATCGATCTTTCCAGAGAGGTCGGCGTCGCCGAAGTAAGTGTACTTCACCAGGGTGTCGTTCAAGGCGACCGTCTTACCCTCGAATGACGTGTAAATGGCATTTCCGGCTGCGGAGGTCGTACCATCGCCGACACCAACGGTGGCATCGTTGTTCTGGATCATTCCGACCGCGAACACGGGGTTAGAGGCATCAAGCGTCTGGGCCTTGGAACTGGTGATGCCGTTTCCAGCGAACAGAGTTCCGTTGATGTTGAGACCCTGCTTGATCTGGTTAGCAACCGTCCGGGCCTGCGTTTGGGCCGCCGCACCACCACCGGTGGTCGGCGCGGAGATGACCAAGGAGTTGTCGCCAAGATCCAACTTACCAGTCCACGCATTGCTTGCGCCGGCAATGTTGAGCTTGCCGACCACGCTGGTGCTCGTGGCGGTGTTTGGCGTAGCAGTTTGTTTGACAGTGACCTGGCCATTGATATTGAGATTGCTCAGCTTCATTGAGTCAACGGTGACGTTGGAGCCAGTATCCGCCAGGAGGGTATCCGTACCGGTCGATCCAGTATTGGTCACAGCGTGGATTGTTTGCGTACCGGTGAACCGTAGAGTGCCGGCCTGAATGTTGGTGGCACCGTTGTAAGTGAGAGCACCGGTCAGGGTGGTGGTGCCGCTGCCAGCTTTGTTAAAGCCGCCATCTCCAGCCGTACCAGCGAGGTTCGCTCCGATGGTCACTGTGTTGCCGTTGTCATTGAACTTACCGCCGCCGGTGCCGAGGTTCACGGAGAGGCCGGCGAGGGCTGGGAGGAAGGTGGCGCTGCTACCACCGGCGGTGATGGTGCCGCCGTTCCAGTTGAGGGTTGAAGCGGCGGAGGAAGTCTTGGTGAAGGCCATGGTGGTCAGGTTGCCGCCGGCGAGGTTGATCGTGGAGCCGGAGGCGCCGCCGGACAGGAGGTTGAAGGTGCCGGAGTTGGTGTTGACCGAACCACCGAGCTCGTTGAAGGAGATGGCCTGGGCGGCCGCACCGCCGAGGACAATATTGGCGACGCTGAGGTTGGCACTGTCGCGGACGGTGAAGGAGTCGGCGGTGGTGAAGGTGGGACTGCCAACCGTCAAGGTGGCGTTGCTGGCCTGGAACTGGGCAAGGCTGGCGAGGATCACGTTGCCGCGATCGATGGTGGCGGTGGTGCCGCCGCTGAGGTTCTGGGTGTTGGACAAGGTGAGCGAGCCGGTGCCGGAGATGCCGGCGACGTAGCTGCCGGACTGGACGGTGACGGGCCCGGAGATGGTGCCGTTGCCGGTGGGGACATCTTCGAACTCGCCGGTGACATTGGTGAAGACATTTCCTGCGACAGCGACGCCATCGGCGATTTGCAGGCCATTGTTGGAGCTGACGATGATAGTGCCGTTGTCGAGGGTACCGGAAGCCCCGGCGACGACCGCACCACTGGAGATGGTGAGGGAGCCGTAGACGTTGTTGCCAGAGAAGGTCTGGGTTCCGGTGCCGGTCTTGACGAGGTTGATTTTGCCGGAGCCATTAGCGACGCCCCCGCTGAAGTTGCCGCTGGCGTTGTTATTGCCGAAGGTGAGGGTGATGGTACCGGTGGAATTCTGCTGGATGGTACCGCCGCCGCTGAGGGAGGTGATCTGGTTGAGGCTCTGGTTGTTGATATCAAGACGCGCGCCGGAGGCGACCGTGAGGGGGGCGTTTCCGCTGCCCAGGGGGCTGAAGGAGCCCGATCCCAGGACGAGATCGCCGGCGGCGACGGTGGTGCCGCCGTTGTAGGAATCATCTTGGGCCAGGGTGAGGGTGCCTTGACCGAGCTTGGTGAGACCGCCGTCGGTGCCGCCGCCATTGTCGAGTGCGTGGCCGAGCGTAGCGGCGACGACGGTGGTGTTGTCGACACTGATGAAGGCGCCGCCGGCGAGGACGCGGAGCAGGGTATTGCCGGTGGAGGTATCAAAGATACGACCGGAGGCGGTGGCGACGAGGGTACCGCCATTGAAGAAGAAGCGGGCCTGCTGGCTGTCGCTGCCAATTTGCTGGCGTACGGAGGCGAGCTTGAGGACGCCACCGGTGTTGAGGTTCAGGACGGAATTGGCATAGCCGGAGACAAAGGTGTTAAAGGTAGAACCCTGCATGTTGAGGGTGGAGGTACCGATGTCGACGGTGCCGCCGGTGATGTTGAGGGTTTGCGGGAGCGAGAAGTTGGGATCGCCAGCGCCGCCGGTGCCGAGGATGAGTCCATCGCCGGAGGCGGCGGTGGTGGACATGCTGGCGCCGTTGATGACGCTGACGAAGGCGTTGGAACCGGTGCCGATGCGGATAGCTCCGCCGGTGGTTGCGCCGGAGGTCAGGAGCTGCAGCTTGCCGGTGCCGGAGAAGATGATGTCGCCCTCGCTGAGGTTGGCGACGTTGGCGGTGCCGGTGTTGGTGCCGGTGAGGGTCAGGGTACCGAAGTCGCTGGCGACACCCATCTGGTAGACGGTGGTGCCGGTGGCGGTGATGGCGCCGGTGAGGGTGGCGGAGGCTGCCGCGGAGGTTTGCGTGTCGAAGTTGACGGCATCGACGGCACCGCCGCTCATGTTGATGACGTTATTGGCGACCAGCCCGTTGATGACGTGGACTTGACCGCTGCCGCTGGTAGTGATGGCGGTGGGGATGGAAGTTCCGCTGGCCTGGCCTTGAGGATTCAGGACGATCGAGCCGGCGGTGATGAAAGTTCCGCCGGTATAGCTGTTGAGGTTGGTCATGTTGAGCTCGCCGCCGCCGGATTTGACGAGGGCGAGGAGGCCCTTGCCGGAGGTCTCGGCGACGCGGCCATCGAAGGTGCGGTTGGCGCCAGAGTTGATAGTGATGGTGGTGTTGCCGGCAGCGAGGTTGGTGATGACGCCGGTGCCGGTGATGCCGCCGAAGGTGGCGGCGAGGCCGTTCACATCGACCTGGCTGGAGCCGACGATATTGACCAAGCCGGTGCCGAGAGCTCCGGTATTGCCCATTTGAACAACGCCGGAGGAGATGGTGGTACCGCCCGAGTAGGTGTTGGTGCCGTTGAGAACGAGGGTGCCGACGCCGGCTTGAACGACCGAGCCGGAACCGGAGATTGCGTTTGCGATAGTGATGTTATCGGAGCGATTGAACTTGAGGATACCGCTATCGGTGATGGAGCCCGTAGCACCGATGTTGCCGGTAGTTCCACCATTACCCACCTGGAGGGTACCCGAGGAAATGATGGTGGCACCGAGGGTGTTGGTGCCGGTGAGGACGGCCGTACCGGGACCGATCTTGGTAAGGGTATTGGATCCGCCGGAAATGTTGCCGGAGATGGTGAGGGTGTCGCTGGAGTTATTGACGTTGAGTTGGAGGCCGCCGGCGGCGGTGAAGTTCGCGGAGATTGTTTGTGCTCCGCCGAGGTCGTTGATTTGAGCGTTGACGCCGGCGGCATCAAGGGTGAGTGCGCCCGAGCCGTTGGTGATGTTGTAGGAAGCGCCGCTGAGGTTCATGAAGCCGACACTGATGGCACCGTCCACTTTCACGGTGGTGCTACCGGCGCCGGCGAAGTTGGCGGTGTCATACTGGTTATGGGGGATGCGATCGCCGGGGCGGAGAGGAGAGGTCTGAACAGCGGTCCAGTTGGTCTGCTCGGTGAGGTTCCAGCTCTGGTCGGTGCCGATCCAGGCGGAAGTGATGGCCGGCGAAACGATGGTGAGAAGCAGGCTATTTCCACTGACGGAGAAGGCGTAGGTGTTGGCACCTGCGGGATTGAGGATGCTGGCGGTGGAGAACTTACCAGCGACGGCGTTGATGGCCGCAGAGGAGCCGGCGGTGAGGACGGTGAAGACGCCGCCACCGAAGAAGGGCGTGGTGGCGCCTGGGGTGTAGACATTCATTTTGGCGGTCGAATCGGCGAAAGCGAAGGAGGCGGCTTTGAGGAGGTCGCCGGGCTCGTAATTAAGGACCGCACCGGAAGAGAAGGTGACCTTACCGGTGACAGTGAGGGTGCCAATGTTGGCGGCGCCGCTGTTGGGATCAAGGGAGACGCCGTCGCCGGGGGCGATGAAGCCGCCGGTTTTGACGAGGACGTTGCCGGCGATAGAGCCGCTGCCGCCGAGAATACCGCTGGATTCGACGGCGACGTTACCCGTGCCAGTGCCCGAGCCGGTGGTGTTGGACACCTGGAGGGTGCCGGACTTGACGTCGGTCAGCCCGGTATAGGTATTGGCCCCGGCAAAGATGACCGTGCCATTTCCGTTGACGGTGGTGTGGGTGACGAGGGTTTGACCGGGGCGGGAGGTGGCATCGGTAGCGCCCATGCCGATGTTGATGCCGCCGACACCGCTGATGGTGCCGGAGATAGCGAAGGAGTCGCCGGTGACGGCCGCGAGCGTGCCGCCGGCGCCGTTGAGAGTGACGTTTTTGGAGGTGCCGCTGAACGTGCCGTCACTGGTGTATTGGAGGTTGATGAGGCTCAGGACGTTGCCGCCATCCATGACGAGGTTGGAGTTGGTGTTGGAGCTGAGACCTCGGAGGTTGCCGATTTCGAGGGTGCCTTCACCGACGATGGTGTTGCCGGCGTAGTTGTTGGTGCCGTTCATAAGGACGGTACCGGCACCATCCTTGGTGACCGTTCCCGCGCCGGTGGAGGTAATGCCGACGTTGAAGACGAGGAAGCCCTGGGTGTTGTTCTGCCACAGGGTCAGATCGCCGTTGGCGCGGGGACCAGTGTTGTTGATGGTTGTGTCATCGGTGATGAAGACGTCTTCAGCGCCGACGTTGGGGGTGACGAGGATTTCGTTGAAGCTGACGACGTTGGTGTTGCGGACGACGAAGACGGGGCCGTTGTTGCCATCGCGACCGACCTGGTAGCCGCCCTGGGGGGAGTTAAAGCGGAGGATGTCGATGGTGGGATTTTCGGTGTTGGACCGGAAGAGACCGGAGACGGAGCCGACGTCCAGGCGGTTCTGGCCGGGGCCGTTGAAGCGCTGGGCGCCGGAGCTGGTGGTACCGACAAGCCAGAAGCCGCTGATGGAATCGCCGCCGACGATATTGCCCGAATCGCTGTCGACGGTGGCGGCGTCGGTGAGGCCCCAGGTTGCGTAGTAGGTGCTGCCGGTGGTGCCGGAGGAGATGTTGGTTCCGAAGGCCGGCGTATAGGTGCTGCCGGGCATGAAACGGACAGAGGCGCCGGTGGCGCGGGTGACGGCATTGAGGCTGATGGTGCCGCCGCCGGCGTCGAGGGTGGAGAAACCCTGGTTGAAGGTGGTGCTGGCGAAGGTCTGAGAGGTTCCATTGAGCTTGAGGGTGCCGCCGTTCATGACGAGGGCGGAAGCGGAGTTGATGGAACCGGTAACCTGAAGGGTTCCGCCGCCAATGGTGGTGGCGCCGGTGTAGGTTTCCGCATTGCTGAGGGTGAGGGTACCCGCGCCGTACTTGGTGACGCCGTTGGCGCCGCTGATGACGCCGGAGAGGGTGGTGTTGCCGGCGCCGCGGACAGTGAGGGAGCCGCCGGTGGTATCGATGGTGCCGCTGGCGGTGAGGGTGGTGCCCTGAGCGACGTGCCATTCCTGGGCGGCGCTCAAGACGACGGGGAGTGCCAGGCTGAGGTTCTGGCTGGCCAAAGACATATCGATGCCGCCAGCGCCGAGGGTAAGGGCGTTGGTATCGGTGATGGAGATCGCGCCAGCCGGATCGAGGAGCTGGAGGCCGGTGACATTGACGGCGGCTCCGAGCGTTTGTGCGGTGTTGGCGGCTTGGACGGTATTGTCGAAGACGAGCGTATCGGCGGAGGTGGGTGCCTGCGCGGGAACCCAGCTGGCAGCCTGGCTCAGGGGGGTGGTGTTATTCGCTTTTGTGAGGATAGCGCCGTAGCTATTGGCAATCATCGAAGAAAGACCTGCGCCGGCGACGGCCATGGTCAGAAGGTTGACCTTCCAACGCTGATGCGAATTTTTCGCTGTGAACTGGCCGCTACGTTCCCCGCCTTTGAGACTCATCATGCCTTCCTCCGAAGAAGTGAACAGATATGGCCTGGATAAAGAAGTCCAAGAAATGCGCGGCCGAGATGATGGGAGCCGCAATTAGGTCAAACTTACCACGACTTTGAGTCCAGTCAACAAATTCTCTAAACACCGCCCATTGTTTGGGCCGATAGGGGGGTGCGACAGGCGTTTTGGCGGCAATGCGAAATTTTGGCGGGGGGAACCTCGATGTTCTCGCCCCTTATGGAAAGGATGGCCGCTGCCTGATCGCACAACTCGTTCCGTCAAAAGGTCCCATCTGAACAAGGTAGATGTGAAGATGGGCAGATACAGCTTGACTTTAACCGACGGACTGGGAAGCTTTGAAGTGGTGGGGCGGATAATAACGGGGGTCGCGTGGACTCGCAACGCCTTGAGTCGACAATTCGTTGCATTTTTTTACAGATTGCCTGCGGCTGCGGGTGGGCAAACCCCCCCTGATACCCCCTATGGCGCGTGTTGGCGCGGGTTATCAGGGGAAGATGCCCCAAACTCTCGAAATTTTCTTCCCAAGTCCTATATTGCGCCACTTCCCAGATTAACATTTGGCAGATTCCGGACGGGGCTGGAAGGCGGATCGACGGGGATGGCTGGGGGGGCACTGCGCGCGATTTAGTCAGCGCGGGGAGGTGTGTGGTGCTGGGGCGGGGTCGGGAGGCGCGGTGCTGGGGCGATCCTTATATATGGATAGCCGGGCGGTGAGGATGGGGGGTGGGTCGCGGCCGGCGACGCCGATGGTGCCTTGGGGTTGGAGGCTGGCGGAGAACCGGTCGGCGACGGTGGACAATTCGTCGGGGCTGCCCAAGAGGGAGCAGGGCATGGAGAGGACGGGGGCGGTGGTGGGGCTTGCGGGGGCGGAGGCGCTGGCCTTGGCCGGGGGCGGGGGCAGGGCGGGGGTGAAGGTCCAGGCTGGCAGTGCGTGGAGGCCGCCGGTAGCTGCGGTGCGTAAGTGGACGTAGAAGAGGATGTTGTAGTAGCCGTCGCCGCGGCGGGTGGTGAAGGTTTTGGTGGTGTAGGCGGGGAGGGCGGGATCGAGGAGGGCGTCGATCTGGCGGTGGTCGATGGCGGTGATGTCGGAGGGGGCTTTGATGGGCAGGAAGACGGCGGCGGCGGCGGCTCGGCCGGCGAGGACGGTGAGGGAGAGGGTGATGCCGACCCAAGTGGCTTGTTGTAAGGTGGGGATGCGGTTGGCGTTGCGGATGGCGAGGAGGGTGATGAGGAGGCCTGCGGCGGCGATGGTGGCGGCGATGGGGACGAGGCCATGGGCTTTGGGGAGGAAGAGCGCGGCGGCGAGTGCGACGAAGCCGGCGATGGCGGGGATGATGGCCATGATGCCGGAAGCGGTGGCGAGGGCGGGGGCAAGGGGGCGGAGCTTTTCAGCGGCGCGTGGGGAGGCGATGAGGAGGGCGGCCATGAGGGTGATGGGGAAGGCGACGGCCATCATGTGGCGTGTTTGGGCACCGGGGTAGAGGTAAAAGATGACGGTGATTCCCAGGATGCCGGCGGCGGCGAAGCGGTAGAGGGCGGTGATGCGCGGCGGGGGGGGTGAGGGGTTGCCGGGGGAGGAGAGGAGTCCCGCCCAGCGAGCGACGGGGGGGAGGAGGGCGGCGAGTGCCCAGAGCGACCAGGGGAGGGTCATGGTGAAGAGTTCGGGGAGGAAGGTGGCGTATCGGGACCATGGGAATCGTTCGGCGTAGGCTTGGGGGCGCATGACGCCGATCTCGTCGAGAGCGGTTTGTTCGCCCCAGATGTGGGTGAGGTCGTGGAGGGAGAGGTGGGTGCGGGCGAGGAGGAGGGCGACCCAGAGGAGGGTGGGTGCTGCGGAGAGGAGGATGAAGAGGAGGTGGGCTGGGGAGAGGAGGCAGCGGGCGGTTTTTCGGAGTCCGGCGTGCCAGAGGAGGAAGAGGCCGATCATGGGGTAGAACTCGAGAGGTCCGCCGGGGCCTTTGAGGAGGACGGCGAGTGCCATGACGAGTCCGGAGGCAGTCCAGTGTGCGAGAGTTGGGCGGGTGGTGGAGGGATCACGGTCGAAGGGGTCGTACCAGAGGGCGAGGGAGAGGAGGACGAGGGAAGAGAGGGGTGCATCGATTTCGCCGAGGGTGCCCTTGTCGAGGAGGGTGGCGGAGGCGAGCCAGGCGAGTGCGGCGAGGATGCGGGCGTGCCAGGGGAGGGTGCGTCGAGCGAAGGCGAGGAGGATGAAGGCTCCGAGGAGTGCGCCGAGTGCGGAGGGGAGTCGGGTGGCCCATTGCCAGCGGGCGGCGTTTTCGTCGGAGGGGCCGCCGAGGACAGACTTGGCGCCGGCGACGAGCCAGAAATAGAGGGGGGGTTTGGAGAGATAGATTTGGCCATAGAGACGGGGGACGAGGAAGTCTCCGGTGTGGAGCATTTCCCAGGCTGGGGTGGCGCGGCGGCCTTCTTCGAGGCGGAAGTCGCGGGCGCCCAGTTCGGGGAGGTAGGCGAAGGCCCAGAGGGCGATGAGGAGGAGGATGACGACGGGGGGGCGCAGCCAGGCGGATGAGTTGGTGGCGGCGGAGAGAGCAGGCGTCGGGGTGGTCATGGCGATCCGTGGAGGGCGTGGTGGTGGGGGGATTGTAGAGGGAGGGTGGGGAAAGGCGAAAGACGAAAGACGGGAGAAGAGGGATGGGAGATGAGAGGAGGTCCGTCGCGCGAGGCGTTGGAGCGGGGGTGCGAGGCGGATACACTGCTCGGCGGCATAGGGGCGCGTCACGGGCCTGAACGATGAAGATTCTGATACTTGGAGGCACGGGGTTCACGGGGTCGCACATCGTGAGGCAGTTGGCGGCGGAGGGGCATCAGGTGTGGATGTATCACCGTGGGGAGACGGGGTTTCCGGGGGAGAGCGCGGGGGGCGTGGGGCTGCCGGCGGGGGTGAAGCATATTTATGCGGAGCTGTCGAGCCTGGCGACGTATCGGGAGGTGCTGCGGTACCTGGCGTTCGATGTGGTGATTCACATGCGGGCGATGAGCGGGATGGATGCGCGTTCGGCGATCGATGTATTTTCGGGGCATACGGGGCGGATGGTGGTGGCGTCGAGCCAGGATGTGTATGCGGCGTTTGGGGGGCTGCTGAAGAAGGAGCAGGTGGCGCCGTCGTCGGCGGTGATCCGGGAGGACTCGCCGGTGCGGACGAGCACGTATATGTACGGGGGATTTTACGAGAAGCTGGATGTGGAGCGGGCGTTTGAGGAGGCATCGGCGGGGATGCCGGTGACGATTCTGCGGATGTGTGCGACGTATGGGGCGGGGGATCCGCGGCAGCGATTTTTTGCGCATGTGAAGCGGATGGAGGACGGGCGGAGGGCGATTTTGTTTGAGCCGGCGGCGGGGAGTTTTCGCTGGACGCATGGGTATGTGGAGAACGTGGCGCGGGCGTATGTGCTGGCGGCGACGAAGGCGGAGGCGGCGAATCGGATTTACAACGTGGGGGAAGTGAAGACGCCGACGCAGGCGGAGCGGGTGCATGCGATTGGGCGTGCGGCGGGGTGGCGCGGGCAGGTGATCGTGGTGCCGCGGGAGGAAGCGCCGGGGCATCTGCTGCGGGATGTGGATTTTCGGCATGATGTGGTGATGGATTCGACGGCGATTCGGCGGGAGCTGGGGTATGAGGAGATCGTGTCGTATGAGGAGGGGCTGAAGCGGACGGTGGAGTGGCAGCGGACGGTGTGTCCGGTGGATGCGGATTTGCGGCAGTTTGATTATGCGGGGGAGGACCGGGTGCTGGAGGGGCTGGGGATGGAAGTCGATGGCTACGGAAAGCAGGGCCGCACGACGACGACGTAAATGGCCACGAAAGGCAGGGCGCGGCGAAGCCGCAACCAAAAAAACCACGGAGTACACTGAGGGCACGGAGAGACGACGACGACGCTCCCCACCCACCGACGACGACGACGCAAATTAGCCACGACAGGCACCAAAGACACGAAAGCTGTGATCTAAAGAATCTTGTTGCGGAGCGAAGAATTGGCGCGATGGTAGCACGAAAAGCACGAAAGGTGATGACGGGAATTGTCCACGAATGTGCACAAATTTACACGAATGGACGTGTGGGAATGAATGGGGCGGGAAGTGAGTGCCGATGGAGGATGTGATTGGATTGGGGTGGGAAAACCTGTAGTTGCAGGAAAGACGCGAAAGTGAACGGAATGGGTGAGGGTGTTTTTTTTGCGGACAGGGGCGGGAGTGGGGAGGGTGGGGAAGGTCCGAGAAGGTGAATCGGGGGGGGTTGTGGTTGCGTGGGGCGGAATTGGGGGTAGGTTTCAGTAACAGGTTTCGGTCGGTTCAGGGTGCAGTGAGGCAGGCGTATGCGGATGTGGATGGCGGCGGCGCTTTCGGCGGCGGTGGTGGGGTTGGGGGCGGTGCGCGCGGGGTTTGGGTTTTCGATTACGCCGGAGTTTGTGGATGGGGCGGGGCAGACGTGGGATGGCACGGAGGAGGCGGTGGTGGAGGCGGCGATCGACAGTTGGACGAGCCGGCTGGAGGTGCCGGCGGGGCAGGCTGAGAGCACGAGCATGACGTTTGAGTTTGTGCATGGAAACGGGGAGCTGGCGTCGTGGACGGGGAATCCGGTGTCGAGCGCGACGGGGTCGTATGTGACGACGCCGGGGGTGGATCATGTGATTGATATCAACGTGGACTTGATGGATCCGATCCTGACGAATCATCTGGTGTTCACGCTGGGGGATGTGCCGTTTGATGACTGGGATGCGCTGAGCGTGTTGCGGCATGAGATCGGGCATGCGATGGGGTTCAACACGGTGTACGACGATGACGGCGGCAGCGAGTGGTTGCGGCATGTCACGATCGATGGGAGCAATGCGACGTTTGACGCCGGGGGACTGAACCTGGCGTTGGATGGATCGGGGGATGTGGTGCACCTGTCGGGGACGGGGCAGATTGCGGATGATTTGATGTCGGCGTTTTTGCCGAACGGAACGCGGAAGGATGTCAGCGCGGATGATATGAATGCGTTGGTGCTGGCGTATGGGTACACGGTGGTGCCTGAGCCGGGGACGGTGGGGGTGGCGGTGGCGGGGGTGGTGGGGATGCTGTTGCGGCGGCGGCGAGGGGGGGAAATGGTAAATGGTAAATAGTAAATAGTAATTGGCTGACGCTGGAAAATGGGGCGCCCATCCGACGCGGCAGCGAATTACCAATTACCAATTACCCATTACCAATTACTTCGATCCTCGTCGGCTGCGCCGATGTTTTTCGGCTTGCGCGGCGGCGGCGCGTTTTTCGAGTTTTTTTTGTTTGCGTTCGGCGATGCGGTTTTCGCGTTGGGCCATGGCGGCGACTTCGCGGTGGAGCTTCATGTAATTTTCGAGGCGGGAGGGATCCAGCGAGCCGGCGTCGAGGGCGGCGCGGATGGCGCAGGCGGGTTCGTTTTGGTGGCGGCAGTTGGTGAATTTGCATTGGGCGGCGAGGGCGTCGATGTCGGAGAAGGTGTGGATGAGGGCGTCGGTGGCTTCGCCGAGTGCGAGGCCGCGGAGACCGGGGGTGTCGATGATGAGGCCGCCGGTGGTGGTGCGGACGAGGTGGCGGAAGGTGGTGCAGTGGCGACCTTTGTCGTCGAATTCGCGGGCTTCCATCATGTCCTGGATGTCGGCGTCGGCGAGTGTGTTGACGAGGGTGGACTTGCCGATGCCGGAGGAACCGAGGATGACGGCGGTGGTTCCGGGGGCGAGGTAATGGCGGATGGGGTCGAGGGAGGCGGGCGATTTGACGCTGATGGCGTGGAGGGGGGCGTCGCCGGCGACGGCGCGGGTTTGGTCGAGGAAGGGCTGGGGGTTTTCGCAGAGGTCGGCTTTGGTGAGGAGGATGATGGGGCGTGCGCCGGATTCGCGGGCGAGGGTGAGGTAGCGTTCGAGGCGGCGGAGGTTGAAGTTTTCGTTGAGGGAGGCGCCGAGGAAGGCGAAGTCGATGTTGGTGGCGAGGAGCTGCTCGTCGGCGGGGAGTCGGCGGATGAGGGCGGTTTTTCGCGGGAGGATGCGGGTGATTTGCGCGGGGCCGCCGTGGCGTTTGTGGGCGAGACCGCGGAGGAGAACCCAGTCGCCGACGGCGGGGAAATCGGCGCGGAGGACGGCGGTGTGGCGGATTTTGCCGGAGATTTCGGCCCAGATGGGGCCGTGGGCGGATTGGACGAGGTAGGCTTCCTTGTGCTCCTGGACGACGCGCGCGACGGCGGCGGGGAATTCGTCGGGGGCGAGGAGGGCGGCGAAGTGGGGGGACCAGCCGTAGGTTTGGAGGTGGTTAAGGTGCGAGTCAGGCATGCCAAGCCCTTACGGAGTCGAGGAGCGCTCCGAAGCCGATGGGAAAGGAGCGTTGGAGGAAATCGAGGTCATGAATGGCCTTTTGCATGCAAGCGATCATGCATTCGTTTTCCAACTGGATGGAAGGGCGGTCGGTGCCGTAGACGAGCTTCTTGAGTTCAGAACGGCTGAACGGCGGACGAGGCGATTGTAGCCGGCGAGCCCATGCGTGTTCACTGATTCCCTGGTGGGTGGTGGCGAGGAGCCACGCTTCGAGAGCGGGTGAGGCGATTCCGAAAATGAGGTGGGGCACGGCGCGCCCGGGGATTGCGGAGAGCTGATTGCAGGTGATTTTGGCAATTTGGCGCAGGCTGCAGAAGCGGCAGTCGGAATATTGCGCAGGCGAGGGGTCGTGGGACGGATCGTGCAGTGGGCTGTCGTCCGAATCGACAACAAAAGCCACGGCGTCGGCATTGGTCTGGTAGTACAAGTGCTTGATGACGGCGGGAAGGATATTGCGGACGAACGGCCAACCGCGGGCGCGGAGTTGGAAGAGCTCGACGACCTCTGTGGGCTGCCCCTTGATGGCATCGATAAGGATGCGGATGGCGGCCTCGTCGGCAGAGGATTCGCTGAGGATGGCGAGTTTCATGAAGCGGCCGGGACTCCGCCGAGGATGCCGCTGTACCAGGCGTCGCCGAGGGAGGCGTTATCGATGATGTCGGCGAAATGCGGGAGGTCGGAAAGGCGCTTGAAAATGGCACCGTCGGGTGTCAATTCAGAGAGCACGACATCTTCGGGATGGTCGCGGTAGAAATCGAGGAGGTAGGGGGAATGGGTTGTACAAATGACTTGCGTGGGTTTGCGTGTGTCGCCGACGGCTTCGGGGAAGGCGAGTCGCTGGATAGCGTCATAGACGTTGCGGAGGAGTCGCGGGTGGATGCCGCGGTCGGGTTCTTCGAGGCAGAGGATGTCGGGCGGTGACGGGTTATAGGCGATGGTAAGGATCGCCAGGGCGAGCAGGATGCCGTGTGACAGTGCCGACGCGGGGAGGATGTGTCGATCGCGCGCGTGGCGCAGCATGAACTGGCGCTGGTTGGGCGCCGGCGTGTCAAAGAGGATGCGGTCGAATTGAGGCAGCCATCTGCGCAACTCGTCGTTGAGGGCATCAAATTGCTCGGGAAATCGGTCTTGGAGGTGGGTCAGAACAGCGGCGAGGTTTGCACCATTTTCCGCCAGTTCCGGGTGGGGCTGCAGGGAGACGGGTGTGGCAAGGGCGGCGGGGTCCAAGGAAAAGAGCCGGAGTATAGGGCGGGGGCTTATTTGTTCCGGCGTGCCGATCTGCCTCCTCGGTTGGCGCTCACCGGAGCGTAGCAGCACCGGCGGTCGAGCGGGGTCCTCGAATGTTGCCACTATCTCCGTGGCGGCGTTCTCGTCATTTTTGGAATCCGCGGAGAGGTCTCGTCGACCAACGGACGCGCCGTCGGTACAGAGCAGTTTGAGACCCTGTAGCGCCGTGGATTTCCCGCTGCTATTGGGCCCGAGGATGAGCGTGGAGCGCGTGAGTGGGAGGGTGGTGTCGCGCAGGATGCGGAAGTTTTTGAAGCGGACGGAAGTCAGCATGGTTGCCTCGATGGGTGTTGGTTGAATTGTAGCAAAAAAAAGAGGCGGGCGTGGCGTTGTAGGGAACGGCACGCCCGCTGGCGGAGGAGGAAAGCGAGTTGGGGGAGACGGGGCGCGCTCAGGCGACGCGGCGGGTGGGATTGTGGGTGGGAAGAGGGTCGGGGTGGTGGAGGGCGAGGGCGGGGTGGGGGGTGAGGGTGGGGGCCTGGTCCGGGGAGTCGGGGACCCAGAGGACGGAGCCGTTGGCGAGGATGCGGGAGCGGAGGGCGCCGGCGGCGTCGTCGAGGATGAAGAAAGCGTAGCGGTGTTTGCCTGGAGGCAGGTCGATGATGCGTTCCCAGAGGTCGGGGGAGACCTCGACGAGGGGGTGGGCGCTGGAGTGCCAGCGGTTGAAATCGCCGACGATGGAGACTTGCTGTGCGTCGGGGACGCGGATGCGGATGGTGTAGGGAGTGAAGGTGGCCATGGGAAGCTCCGGGGAAAGCGGGTATCCGCCGTCGGGTGAGCGATGGCGGGAGGATAGTGTGGATGTACGAAGAGGGTATGAGCGGCGGATGGGGGGACGGTTAGCGGGGACAGGAGCGCATTCGACCGCAGCCGGGGCGGGTGGGGAGGATGGAGGAAGGGAGACTCATTGGCTAGTATTCCTATAGGTTTTGAAGGATATCGAGTTTAATGGAGGTTGTCAAGGTCGGGGACGCGGTGAAAAGGGTGGGGATCGGATACACTGCGGGATACGGGCTGGAGCGGGCGGGTGTATTGGAGATGCGTGTGTTTGAGCGCGTGGTGATTGTCGGGGTGGGGTTGCTGGGGGCGTCGTTGGGGATGGCGCTGCGTCAGCGGCGGGCGGCGCGGCGGGTGACGGGGGTGGGGCGGTCGGGGTCGCCATCGGTGGGGATTGCGCTGGAGCGTGGTGCGATCGACGATGCGGCGGGGTCGGTGGGGGAGGTGGCGGGGGCGGCGGAGTTGATCGTGTTGTGCACGCCGGTGCGGCAGTTTCCGGAGATGCTCTCGGGGTTGCGTGGTCGGGTGGGGCAGGGGACGGTGGTGACGGATGTGGGTTCGACGAAGCGGCAGGTGATGCAGTGGGCGCGGGAGACGCTGGGGGAGGCGGGGGGGGGGCGGGGGGCATTTGTGGGATCGCATCCGATGGCGGGCAGCGAGAAGCGCGGTCCGGAGCACGCGCGGGCGGATTTGTTTGAGGGGGCGACTTGTTTTGTGTGCGCGGGGGATGGGGAGAACGGGCATGCGGCGAAGGTGGAGAGTTTGTGGCAGCAGGTGGGGATGCGGACGGTGCGGACGGACGCGGCGACGCATGACAAATGGGTGGCGCAGGTGAGTCACGGTCCGCATGCGGTGGCGTTTGCGCTGATGAACGCGGCGGCGCGGGACCCGGCGTGCCTGGCGGCGGCGGCGGGGAGTTTTGCGGATATGACGCGGGTGGCGGGGAGCGATGCGGAGATGTGGACGGATATTTTTGTGACCAATCGGGACGCGGTGGTGGCGGCGCTGGACGGATTTTCGACGGAGCTGGGGCATCTGCGGGAGGCGATTGCGCGGGGGGATGACGGGGCGATCGGGCGGACGATCGGGCGGGCGCGGGCGGAGCGGGAGCGATTTCTGGCGGCGTTTGGACAGAGGAAGAATTGAATGGCGGGCGCGTATTACATATGGATCATGGCGGCGTTTTTCGTGGTGACGGCGGGGGTGATCGGGTTGTTCGTGGGGTTGCTGTATTTCGGGCACTGGCTGGATCGGCGCAGCGGGGCGAAGCACGGCTTTCTCGAATTGCCGCGGGAGTATCGGACCGATGAGAAGGAAAGCCGCGGCACGGCGGAAGGGGGATCGGAGCAGCAGGCGTGAGGGGAGCGGGGCCGTGGGGGGGTGCAAGAAAAGGAAGCCGGCAGCATCATAAGGTCGGGGCGTTGGGAGGCATTGAAGGAGCAGAGGATGACGCCGATTCAACCGTTGACGTACGTGCTGTTGGCGCTTCTGGCGGGGAACAAGCCGGGGGCGGATGCGCTGGATTGCGTGCCGACGGATATGTACTGGAAGGCGCACGGGACTGCGCCGACGGTGGAGATTTTGAAGGGGTCGCTGGAGGTGAACGGGGCGTTGCCAGCGACGGTGGACCAGGACATCCGGGATTTAGGGTCGGAGAGCTATCAGACGCGGGTGCGTGCGCGGCAGCATCTGGAGGCGGCGGGGCCGGGGGTGGTGGAGAAGCTCAAGCCGCTGATGCACGGTGGGGATCCGGACGTGGCGGAAGCGGCGACGGAGCTGGTGCAGAAGTTCAGTGCATCGGCGCATGGGATGGAGGTGCGGCGGCTGATGGCGATAAGGACGCTGGGGGAGAAGAAGGAGGCGTCGGCGTTGCCGCTGCTGAAGGGGCTGGTGGGATCGAAGGAGCCGTTTGTGGGGGAGTATGCGTCGCGGGCGGCGGCGGCGATCGAGGGGAAGGGGTATGCGTGGGCGTCGCATGAGAAGGAGGCGGCGGGGGATGTGCAATTCGCGCCCAAGGGCGCGGGGATCGTGGGGCAGCTGGGGATGCTGGGGCTGGATGCGTTGTCGGTGGAGCAGATTGCGGGGGATACGGAGGCGTTTGCGCAGCAGTGGGGGCGGCAATTGCGGCCCGGGGCGCCGGCGGTGACGAACGCGGCGCATGATGTGGCGGTGCGGGAGATGGTGGATTTTTTTGACCGTGTGGGGGATTTTCGGGTGGACGGGGTGACGCTGGCGGTGGATGGGAAGCTGGAGTGGACGGAGGTGATGATTCACGGGGCGTATAGCGCGGCGAACGTGGAGGCGGCGATGCCCGGGGTGAAGGTGGAGAAGGTGCAGGGGGAGGATGTGATGCGGCTGGATGGGACGACGGCGCTGGTGCTGCCGGGGGACGATCGGCTGGTGGTGGTGGCGGCGATGGCGCCGACGAGCGGGGCGGTGGAGGAGGCGGTGGCGGCGTTGAAGGATCCGAAGGGCGCGGGGCTGGCGGGGAATGGGCCGTTGTCGGCGGCGGTGCAGGGAGTGGACAAGAGCGGGCCGGGGTGGGCGGTGTGCGAGGTGACGGATGGGATGAAGGGCGTGCCGCTATTCGCGGGGATTGCGGCGTTGACGCTGGAGTCGAAGCGCGGCGCGGATGGGGGAGTGGACTTCACGATTCACGGGAAGGGCGGGGGTGAGAGCGGCGATGAGGCGAAGGTGAAATCGGCGACGGACATGTTCAATCAGGGCGTCACGGGGTTGAGCGGGGAGCTGACGGCGGAGATCACGCGGGATGCGTGGGAAGCGCCGGGCCTGTCGCCGCTGGCGGATACGCTCAAGAGCCTGCAGGCGAAGGCGGAGGATGGGGGAGCGACGGCGACGGGGAAGCTTGGTCATGAGATGACGCGATTTTTCGTGATGGGTTCCGGGAGCGGGATGTTTCAAGAGGCGCGTGAGAGCCAGGATGCGGCGGCGACGCAGCCGTAGCGGCGCGGGCGGGGGGGTCCGGAAGGGGGCGGAGCGTGTTGTTGGAGAGCAGCGATGTCTGTTGATCCGGCGGAACTGGTGATCGTGTTGATGACGTACCTTGCGGGGTCGCACGGGGATCTGCTGGACAGCATGTCGACGCAGCAATACTGGCAGTCGCGGCACATGGAGGTGACGACGGAGCGGTTGCGGCGGGAGGCGTCGGCGAAGCCGGAGGCGGCGAACATCGATCGGCTGCTGCACGATCTGGCGTCGGAGGATTTTCGGACGCGGGTGAAGTCGCGGCAGGCGTTGGCGGGGATGGGTCCGGGGATCATCGGGGAGTTGCAGCCGGCGCTGCGGTCGAAGGATCCGGAGGTGTCGGAGACGGTGAGCGGGCTGATCGGGGAGCTGAGCAAGGAGACGCATCAGCGGGACGTGGAGCGGCTGATGGCGATCCGGACGCTGGGGGAGCGGAAGGATGCGGGGTCGGTGGCGATGCTGGAGCAGATGGAGCAGGAGAAGGATGAGTTCGTGGCGGCGTATGCGCGGCGAGCGGTGGCGGAGATTCAGGGGCAGGGGTGGAGTTGGCCGGATGAGCATGGGGCGGTGGCGGGAGATGCGTGGCTGTTGCCGGCGGATACGGCGATGGTGTTGCAGGGGACGCAGGCGGGCTGGGAGGGTCTGACGGTGGACCGGCTGACGGCGATGACGGAGCGGGATGAGGCGGCGGCGACGGATCCGGCGGATGCGGGGTTGGCGCAGCCGGAGGGACCGGCGGCGGCGCCGGCGGAGGCGCGAGCGTCGGGGGCGGAACGTGCAACGGCAGGGCTGGTGGAACTGGCGGATCGGATCGGGGACGTGCGGATCGACGGGATGACGCTGGGGATATCCAAGGATTTTGATGGAGACGCGGGGTGGTTCATCGCGGTGATTCGGGGGCGGTATGACCCGGTGACGCTGCGGCAGGTGGTGGGATACGAAGCGGCGGCGCGGGGGCGGATCGCGACCAAGATCGACGGGGTGGATGCGATTGCACTGGATGAGGGGTATCTGCTGCTGCCGTCACCGACGGAGATGGTGATTCTTTATGATGATGACGGGACGACGCGTCTGGCGCATGCGCGCGGGGTGGTGAAGGGGCTGCATGCAGGGAAGGGGGAGCTGCCGGAGGACGGGGTGCTGGGGAAGATGGTACAGAGCGTGAGCGATGGGGCGGTGGCGTGGGGGGCGAGCATTGGGAACGATGCGATGCAGAAGACGCCGATGTTTTCGGCGTTTGGGCGGATGACGCTGCGGGCGGTGCGGAAGGGGCAGAAGGTGGATTTTGCGATCAATAGCGAGGCGGGCGATGCGGATGCGGCGAAGCTGGGGCGGGACAGCTTGATGCAGCAGGTGAAGGCGGCAATCAGCGATTTTGACAACGAGACCCCGTCCCCGGTCCCGTCGCCGGCGTCGCTGCAACCGGTGGTGGCGATGTTCCGGTCGATCAAGGTGGATTTGCAGGGGGCGCGGGCGACGATGACGGGGAGCGTTCCGGCGGAGATTTCGGGGACAATGATGGAGGGGGCGGAGGAAATCGGGGGGTTGGCGCCGGATGAGGGGGAAGGGATCGGGGGGGCGGCGACGCAGCCGTGATGGCGTGGTGCGGCGCATGGTGGGCCTGCGGGCGTCATGGGCGGGACGCGGATGCCACGCGCAGGGCATGCCGGGTTGGCGATTGCGTTTGGGGGGCGGTGCGGATAGCGTGATTGCGTTCATATCTTTGGGAGAAACGCGGATGGGGCTGTCGGTATTTTCGAGTGTGTTTTCGTTGCTGCTGCTGATTTTCAGCGCGGGCAGCACGGATTTGCTGTCGCTGATGAGCACGTCGGAGTATTGGCAGGCGAAGGGGAAGTCGCCGACGACGACGGAGCTGATTGCGGACGTGGAGCCGGCGAAGGTGACGGGGGATGTGAAGAAGCTGGTGGAGGATTTGTCGTCGCCGGAGTTCAAGACGCGGGATGCCGCGCAGAAGGCATTGGCGCGGATGGGTCCGGACGTGGTGCCGCTGCTGAAGGGGGCGACGGAATCGAAGGACGCGGAGGTGGCGGATTCGGCGAAGGGGATCGTGGCGGCGCTGACGGAGCATGCGAAGTCGCGGGACATGGAGCGGCTGATGGCGATTCGGACGCTGGGGGAGAAGAAGGAGCAGTCGGCGTTGGCGGCGTTGAAGGAGGCGGAGAAATCGAAGGAGCCGTTCGTTGCGGATTATGCGTTGCGTGCGGTGGAGGAGATCGAGGGGCAGCCGGTGACGCCGGTGGATCACCGGGGTGAGCTGGAGAAGGATGTGTGGCTGATGCCGAAGGATACGGGGACGGTGGTGCAGGCGAGCGGGTCATCGTGGATGGGGAAGATCGACATTCCGACGATTCTGGACAAGCTGGGCGCTGCGCCGGCGCCGGGGATGCCGGTACCGAACAAGGGGCAACTGGAATCGCAGTTAAGCGCGGGGCTGGTGAAGGTGGTGGAGCGGATCGGGGACGTGCGGATAGATGGGGCGACGCTGGGGGTGAGCGCGGATGTGAGCAACAACAGCGGGTGGGCGGTGGCGCTGCTGCGCGCGCAATTCGATCGGCCGGCGGTGGTGGCGGCGATTAAGTCGCTTGCCGGGGAGGATGCGCCGCTGACACACGAGGGCGGGGCGGATGTGTTCACGCCGGAGGAAAGCACGAAGATCGCCTTTTTCGACGGGTGCGTGATGCTGGTGAGCAGCGACAAGAAGGAGACGACGGAGGCGCTTTTCGGGACGATGGCCAAGGCGCTTGCGAGCGGGCAGGGTGAGCTGAAGGGCAATGAGAAGATGGCGGGGCTGATCGCGCGGGCGGATCGGAAGGGGCCGATGTGGGGGGTGTCGGAGTTGCCTGAGGCGATCAAGAAGGCGGAAGCGGATTTTTCGCCGTATGACACGGTGGTGCTGGGGACGGCGGTGAAGGAGAACAGCCTGACGTTCAGCATCACGGCGACGGGGAGCGATGCGGAGCAGATGAAGGCGTCGTCGGACAAGATGGAGGGGGAGGTGGCGGACGCGGTGAAGGAAGCGAAGCAGATGATCGCGCAGGTGCCGCCGCAGTTTGCGGAATCGGAGAAGGGGGAGATCGCGTTCATGGAGTCGTTGAAGTTCAAGACGGCGGGGACGACGACGGTGCTATCGGGGGAGGTGAGCAACTCGGTGGTGGAATTGCTGAAATCGACGCTGGTGGAATACGTGGAATTGCTGGGGCCGGAGATGATGCAGGGGGAAGCGGCGCAGCAGGAGGTCGCGCCGGCGTCGCAGCCGTGAGGAGTTTTTTTTTTTCGGCGAAGGGTGCGGCGGATGGCGTTTGCGTTTGCGGGGGGCGGTCGGCTAGGCTTGGGGGGAGTCGCACGCATGGGCGACGGAGCTGATCGCGGCGGGACACCGTGACGATCGGATTTTGCCGGCGGATTCGAATGGCGGCGGGGCGGGGAGGCGCAATGGGCGTCTGGCGCCGGCGACATGGAAGACAGGACGGCCCGTGCTGCGGCGGCTCGAAGATGCGAGGTGCCGCGATGTCGGAAGAATCATGGACGCCGGGTGAGCGGGAATCGATGGAGGGGCAGCGGACCGGAGTTCCGCGTCCGCAGTTTGGGGACAATGCGCCGGTGGGGGGAGGTGGAGCGGCGGCGCGACCGGCGGCGGGGCGCAGCGGAGCGGGCGGGGAGGAGCGACAGGTTCCGCGGGAGTATCCGCTGCTGCCGGCGCTGGCGGCGATCAAGACGCCGTACTTTCACATTCTGGGGTATTCGGTGGCGGGGGAGGAATCGGTCGTGCAGATTCCGGAGTTGAACATCAACTTCGACATCGGGAAGTGTCCGCGGCCGGCGCTGACGGCGGATTACTGTTTGCTGACGCATGGGCACATCGACCATTCGGCGGGGATTCCGTATTACCTGTCGCAGCGTTTTTTTCAGGGGATGAAGCCGGGGACGATTTTGTGTCCGGCGAAGATCGCCAGGCCGCTGTCGGACATCATTCATTCGTGGGCGGGGCTGGAGGGGAAGGTGACGGAGCACAAGATCGTGCCGATGAACGTGGGGGATGAGTTTGAGCTGCGCAAGGGGCTGATCGCGCGGGCGTTTGCGACGCGGCATACGGTGGCGTCGATCGGGTTTGCGATCATCGACCGGCGCGAGAAGCTGCGCGCGGATTTGCTGGAGCAGAATCTGCCGGGGCATATTTTGCGGAAGATGAAGGAGGCGGGGGAGAAGATCACCTACACGCTGGATGTGCCGCTGGTGGCGTATACGGGGGATACGTCGATGCATGAGACGCTTTTGCAGCCGGGGGTGATGGATGCGAAGGTGCTGATCACGGAGTGCACGTTTTTCGAAGCGGATCACCGGAAGCGGGCGCGGCAGGGGCAGCACATGCACGTGAACGATCTGCTGGAGGCGCTGCCGCAGTTGAAGAACGAGCTGGTACTGCTGACGCACGTATCGCGGCGGACGCATTTGAAGGCGGCGAAGAAGATTTTCGCCGAGGCGCTGGCGCGGCTGAAGACGGCGCTGAAGATCGAGTTTTTCATGGATTATCAGCAGCGGCTGGTGGTGAAGCCGGGGCGTGCGGCGCCGTTCACCGTGGAGGAGCGGGCGTTGCCGGAGGGGGCGGAGTAAGAGCCGGTGCAAGCGTCGTGCAAGGGCGGTCCGCTTGCTTTCCCGCCGACGGCCCACTACACCACTGACGATCGGGGCCTGGTGATGGCCTTGTCGCGGCGTTTTGTGAAAGGAACTCGCATGCCCTCCGGTGTATCCACGGAATCGTTCGCCACTGCGTCGGGTGCGCGCGCCACGGGCAAGAAACTGCGTGTGGCAGTGATTGGCGCGGGAGGCATTTCGGATCTGCACGCGCGGACGCTGAAGAAATTTGCGGATGTGGAACTGGTGGCGGCGGTCGATCTGCGGCAGGAGCGTCTGAATGCGATGCGGGACCAGTACGGCATCACGGCGCTGTATACCGACTGGAAGAAGATGCTCAAGGAGGTGAAGCCGGATGCGGCGGACGTGTGCACGCCCAATGGCCAGCATGCGCCGGCGACGATTGATGCGCTCAACGCGGGGGCGCACGTGATGACGGAAAAGCCGATGGCGATGACGCCGAAGGAATGCGAGCGGATGATTGCCGCGGCGGAGAAGAACAAGCGGAAGCTGGCGGTGGGATTTCAGTATCGGTTTCATCCGGCGACGCGTTTTTTGCTGCAGGCGCGGGAGGCGGGGGAGTTCGGCAAGGTGATGTTCGTGCGTTGCCAGGCGCTGCGGCGGCGCGGGATTCCCAACTGGGGCGTGTTCGGGCAGAAGCATTTGCAGGGCGGCGGGCCGATGATCGACATTGGGGTGCATGTGCTGGAGATGGCGCATTACGTGATGGGATCGCCGAAGCCGACGGCGGCGTCGGGCAACACGTGGACGTACATGGGGAACAAGGCGTCGGAGATCGTGAGCGCGTGGCCGAACTGGGACTACAAAACGTATACGGTGGAGGATCTGGCGATCGGGCAGATTCGTTTTGAGACGGGGGCGATTCTGCAGATCGAGGCGTCGTTTGTCGCGCACATTGAGAAGGATGTGTGGAATTTCACGCTGATGGGGGAGAAGGGGGGGTGCGTGTGGGATGCCGGCGGCGGTGGACCGGCGGTGTTTACGGATCGGGCGGGGCATATGACGAATTATCATCCGTCATACCTGGGCGACGGATCGTTCAATGCGTTGTTTGAATTGAAGCTGCGGAATTGGGTGGATGCTTGTTTGTATGGCAAGCCGCTGGAAGCGCCGGGCGAGGCGGGGCTGGCGATACAGAAGATTCTGGATGGGGTGTATCGGAGCGCGGCGGCGGGGAAAGAGGTGCGGATTGATTGATGCGACGCAATCCACGAGAAGGTGGAATGAAGCGGCAGGCGGATGAGCCTGGCGAGGGCAGGCATTCACGCGGCGGAAGCGGCCATCTGGTCGATTTTGACAATATGGCGCAGCGAAATGATGCGCGCCCATTCTGCCAGGTGATCGCCGGCGCGTTTTACTCCGAAGATATGGACGGCGAGGTTTTCGATGAAGACGGGAGTTGGGTCGGCGATGTCGAGGGTTTCGCCGGTGGTGAGCGTGAGTCGGAGTGGAATAAAGGGCTCGCGCTTCAAAAGGGAATTCAGCGTTTCTGGATTCATGCGTATCCTCTCATAAACGATTTTAGCACGTAGGGGCGTGGACCGGCCACTATTTCCCGGCCGGCGCTCGAGGTGGACCTTTCTTCAGTTCGGCGGCCATGGCGGCGTCCTGGGCGACGTCCACTTCGGTGGGGGCGCCGGGGGTGTAGGTCCATTCGCAGGTGTCTTCTTCGAGAATATCGCTTTTGACTTCACCGGAGGCGACGCGGATCTCGTTTTTGCCTGGCTGAAGCGGGACATTTTCCCACACGAATGTTTTGAAGCCGTTGTCGGATTGCGGACCGATCTCCTGATTGTTGACCCAGAGCCACACTTTCGGCACGTTGGCATAGACTTTCACGGCGACGTGGTCCTGGCCGCGGACAGTGAAACGTTTGTCGTTGATATGCATCACCGGCTCTTTCGACCAATTCGCTTTATAAAAATAGAAGGCGTCTTTTCTGGTCGTGCGGTCGTAGGTGACGAGGCCCTTGTCATTGCGGCCGGCGTGGTCTCCTTCCTTGCGGCTGTCGACGGCGAAATCAAACATGTTCCAGACGAATTTTCCCCAGATTTCCGGATGCCCGCTCAGCACCTTCCAGTACTGCTCGTGGAAGAGACACTGGTACTCTTCGGAGTGATCCATGCGCACGGGATGTTCGGAGTGGAAATAGATACTTGCGCCGGCGCCGTATTCGGTCATGGCCCATTTGCCTTTGGCGCCATCTTTCGAGTGTTCCTGGATGTAACTTTCCAATTGCGAGAAATCGCGGTCATACCAGCCGAGATAGGCGTTGAGACCGAAGACGTCGGTGACATCGGCGGGGGGGTAAAAACGTTCGCGCCAGGCGGCGGCGGTGAGGCGGGAGGGATCGAGCGCATGGGCCTCGCCGCTGCGCTGGCGGAAGGCGCCGTAGACGTCGATGCCGGGGCGGCCATTCTCGGGCGGATCGACCTCGTTGCCGGCGCTCCAGAACATGATCGCCGGATGGTTCATGTTCTGGCGGATCAGCTCGCGGTATTGCTGCTGCCAGTTCTCCATGAACTGGGGCGAGTTGGTGAGGCGATCGACCACCGGCACCTCGGCCCACACGATGATTCCAGCGCGGTCGCACAGGCTATAGAAAAAATCGGACTGCTGATAATGCGCCAGGCGCAGCGCGGTGCAGCCCATTTCCTTGATGATGTCCATGTCCTGACGCTGGTCGTCCTCGGAAATCGCCCAGCCCTTGTCCTGGCGATCCTGATGGCGGCAGGCGCCGTGAAGATCGCAGGGCTGGCCGTTGAGCAGAAAGCCGCGCACCGGATCGACCGCGAAAGTGCGCAGGCCGAGGGGCTGGGTGACTTCGTCCATCACGTCGCCGTTCTGCAGCACGCGCACCCGCACGCTGTACAGGTAAGGGTCGGGGCGGCCGTTCCAGAGGTGCGGATTGCTGAGCGTCAGCGAGACGTTGTCCGCGTCGGTCTTGCCGGCGGCGACGTCGAGATCATGGCGCGCGGAGGCGACGCTGTTTCCGGCCGCATCCAGGACGGTCGTCTCGACGCTGCGATGCGCCGCCGCATCGCCGGCATTGCGCACCAGGGAGCGCACCGTCACGGTCGCGGCGGTTTTGCTGACTTGCGGCGTCGAGAGGTATACGCCGGGCGATCCGTCCTCCAGCGGCGAGATGTGCACGCTGTTCACGGCCAGGAGTTCCACCGGCCGATAGATGCCGCCGAAAAACGTGAAGTCCGCGGAGAAGGGCGGCACGTTGCGGTCTTCGGAATTGGTGACGGCGGCGGTGATGATGTTGTCGCCGGGCTTGAGGGCGCTGGTCACATCGAAAACGAAGGCGGCGAAACCGCCGGCGTGCTTGCCGACCTGCGTGCCGTTGACCCACACGGTGGTGCGTTGAAAGGCGCCGTCGAAGCGGAGGTAAAGCGTTTTGCCGGCGAGCTCCGGTCCGATCTGGACGTGGCGGCGATAGGTGCACAGGCCGCGGAAATAATTGTTGCCGCCGTCTTCGCCGTCGAGGGCGTTCCAGCAGTGGGGGACCGTGACTTTTTCCCAGGCGCCGGCCTGTGCGGGCGCATCGCCGGGCGGAGAATTCTTCTGGAAGTCCCACTCGCCTGTCAGCGGCACGACCAGGCGATCGGCGCCGCGCGCGCTCCGCCCCGCGCCCGCCGCTGCCAGCAGACCCGCCACCATCGCCGCCGCCAGCCGGATGCGCATCGCATTTCTCCGTTCAATCATGCAAATTTCACCCCGTTACGCCGCCCGCACGCGCTCGACGCATTCCTTGAGCTTCGGCAGCGGATTGGCGACGTCCCCCTCATACTCGATGGTCAGCGTCGCCAGCCGCGGCGCGCTTTGCACTGCCTGCAACAATTCCCGCAGCTTCAGCGACACCGTCCCCAGCACGACATCCTCCCACTGGCCCTGCGGCGAAAAGCGGAAGTCCTTCAGGTGCACGCCGAAGAGGCGCTCGCGAAAACGATCGGCCCAATTCAGGGGATCCTCGCCGGCCTGGAGGCACCACGCGGTGTCCAGGCAAAGGCCGAGGTGATCGCCCGCGGAGCGAAAGAGATGTTCGAGCATGCCCGCGTTGCCCATCCAGTGATAGCCCCCGTGGTTGTGGATGCCCAGGAGAATGTCGTATTTTCGGGCGAGATCCTGGGTATTTCGCAGCACGTCGGGCGAAACAGCCACTTCAAAATTTGTGCTGATCATCTTCGCCCCCGCCATTTTGCAGAAGCGAAACCATGTTTCCTCGCGCGGATCGCCGCGGAAGGTTTGCACGCCGATGCTGCCGATCTGAATCCCCGCCGTGCGAAAAGCCCCGATCAGCCGGTCGAACGATGTTTCATTGAAGAAATCCGCATGCCGCTCGCACAACTCCACCCACCCCAACCCCAAAGCGCGTAACTGCCCAATCAGCGCATCCAGCGGAACGAATTCGCGAAAACACCAGGATTGAACACCCAACGGCGGCAGCGGCATGAGGCACCTCCAGCCCCTGCCCCCCGAGCCACCATGTACCCGGAAGCGTGCATGACTGCCACAGGTGGGCGCTTATTTCAGCATCGCCCACGCCGCCCAGATGAAGCCGGCCTGTCCGTGGAAATCGCCGGTGGACTTGGGGCGAGTGAGATAATATTTCAGCATCTGGTCCATGTCCTTGGTGACCGTGGCGCCCTTGTTGGTGCCGACGCACACATCGGTCACCTGGCCCTTGTCGTCGAGCTTGCCGGCGAGGGCGATCCACCCCTTTTTGGCCGGTTCCTTGTAGGTGGCCGCATCGAGCCAGCCTTCGCGCACGCCGCGCGCCATGGCGAAGACGAACATCCCCGTGCCGGAGGTTTCCTCATAGGATTCCGGCTTGTCGATCAGCTGCCGCCACATGCCCGAGTCCGCCTGGTATTTCAGCAGCCCGGCCATCATTTTCTTGTAGCCTTCGACGATGCGTGGACGGTCGGGGTTGTCAGCGGGAAGGTCGGAAAGAATTTCGGCCATCCCCGCGGCGAACCAGCCATTGCCGCGGCCCCAGTAAAACGGCGAATCGGGCGCGTGCAGGAACAGGCCGTTGGGCTGCTGAAGCTTGTCCAGGTAGGCGACCACTTCATGCGCCGCGCGATTGATGTACTTCGGATCCTTGGTCACGCGGTAGGCTTCGGTCTGCAGGGCGGTGACCATGAACATGTCATCGACCCAGAAGCGCGAGAACGAGGTGAGGTTGTCGGCATCGGGGTGTTCCCATTCGACATCCGCGGAGTGCAAACCCAGCTCTTTCCAGGCGGGGTCCTTTTCGCCGGTCTGGCGATAAATTTCCAGGGGCAAAATGCCAAAGACGGAGTTGTCGACGTTGTTAGGCTGGGGAATGTACTTCTTGCCCTGGTCGGTGAGGAACATCTGGTATTTTTTGACGAGCGCGTCCAAACGCTCCGTGTCGTGAGTTTGGCCGACGAAACGCAGGCAGCCGTAGGCATCGCACACCTCGCGGTAATCCATGCCCTTGCGGGCGAGGTAGCGTCCGTCCGGATCGTATTTCCGATGGATCAGGTCATCGACGGCTTTATCTCCGAGGGCGACCGGATCCGCATTCGCCGGGAACCCGCCCCAGAAGGTCGCCGCGGGTTGCTGAGCGTCGCCGGCCTGCCCCCTGGCGACCCCGGCGCAGCCCGCCGCCAATGCCAGAACCACGCCCATCGAAACGGCAGAAAGTCGCACCACTCGATCACCTCCAGATTCAATTTCAAGCCCCGGGCGCTCTCCGATGAGGTGTCGCACCCCGCGGCCACCGGTTCAACGGCGGCGGGGCGCTGCTATTGCCCGCATCCGTAAGCCGCCGCCGCGCCCAGGGGTGTCCGGGGGAGCCGCGCAAGTTCCTTGTATTTCTAGCGCAACGCAGCCGCGGTCGCCAATTTTTTCCAAGATTTCGGGAACCGATCGCCCGGGTCGTACGGTTTCCCAACGGAAGGGGGCGATTGGTCCCGAAATCGCTCCTGTTGAGGCAGCCGGTGCCGGTACGTCAACTCGTCGGTGTCGGCACAATCAAGGAAGTTTGCATGCAACGCTACCGTGTCCTGGCCGTTGAGGATGATCCCGGCAACAAGCTCGTGCTGGCCAATATCTTCAAACTCTCGGGGTGCATCGACGCCATCTTCGAGGAAAACGGCGACGCCATCCTCGACATCGTCGGATCCTGCACGGTGGACCTGATCCTGATGGACATCACGTTGACCAATTCCACCCTGCACGGAGAGCCGGTCGACGGCCTGGAGCTCACCCGGCAGATCAAAAAGCTGCCCTGCAACCCGTCGCCGCCGGTGGTCCTGCTGACGGCCCACTGCATGCAGGGCGATGCCGACCGCTTCCTGAACGCCTCGGGCGCCGACGCCTACATCGCCAAACCGCTGCAGGACATCGAAGGCTTCATCGTGTGGCTGTCGCTGACGGTCGAAGAATACCGGGCGCGGGCGAACGCGATGAACGAACCGGCGCCGGCCTAAGCATGTCTTAAATTGGCAAAATCCTCACGCGTGAACGGGCTTCGTCGATGACGATAAGCACGCCGGTCTGCAAAGCCGGCGCATGGTTCGCAAGCACTGTTGCTAAAAGCTGCATCACTGCGTCCGTTGACGCACTTTGTGTCCGAAGGATTACGACACTTGGGCCAGTGCCCCCACTGGCCGCAAGAAGAGCACCGTAATCCAGGTCGTGCGTCACGACAACCATGCCGTGATCGTAGGCGAATTCGAGCACATGGACGTCCGGCGCGTTCATCGGTCCGACGCTTGACCAATGGGTGGTTTGGTAACCATGCCGTGAAAGCGCATCACACCAGTTTGGCGGCAGGTTCATGTCCAGAAGTAACTTCACCGGGGCAACGGGACCTCAATTTCCTGAGTTCGCCATGCGGCATATTCCATCGCTTGCCGTACATCCTCGTTTTCCAGATAAGGGTACAGTTTGAGAATTTCGTCAGAAGTCTGGCCGGTTGCCAACGCTCCGACAATCATTCCCACCGTCACGCGCATGCCTCGGATGCACGGCCGACCTCCCATCACTTGGGGGTCAAAGGTGATGCGATCGAGATTTCGCACGATATTCCTCCCGGTGAACACCCCGCTAGTATAATCATCGCACATGTTAAACACCCGATTGAAAATCTGCGGCATCACACGACCCCAGGACGCTGTGCTCGCCGCCGAGTTTGGCGCCGATTTGCTCGGTCTCAACTTCTTCAAAGGTCCACGGAAAATCGATTTTGAGACCGCCGTGGCCATCCTCAACGAGACCGGGCGGCACACGAAAACGGTGCAGTGGGTGGCACTCGTCGGCGGTGAAAAGTTTGCGGCCGAAACCCCCGCCGAAGTTCGTGCCATGCGCAGGGCGCTGGATGCTTGCACTTTTTTCCAGCATTACGACACTGCCGCCCAGCTTGCCAGCGCATTTGAACGCCTGGGCAATTCCTTCTCCAAAAGCATCTGGCTCGTGCGGCACGTTCCATCGCGCGAATCTTTGCGCGTGATCGGGGCCACTATCGCCTCCCTCCCTTTCACTCCCTCCGGCGTTGTGCTGGACACCGCCTCCAAGTCCGGCCTTCTCGGCGGCACCGGCCACTCCTTCAACTGGCGATGGATCGCCGAAGCGCGCGACGCCGGGGAACTCGAAGGATTTCCGCCGATCATCCTGGCCGGCGGCCTCACGCCCGACAACGTCGCCGAGGCCATTCGCATTGCGCGTCCTTATGCCGTGGATGTCTCGTCCGGCGTCGAGGCACCAGGCAAGCCAGGCGTGAAGGACCCGGTCAAGATGCGTGACTTCATTCAGGCGGCCAAATCGGTTTGACCGGCTGCGCGGCGCAGCGCAGCGCTTCAACGAAGCTGCCCGGCCAGCAGGGTCTGTTCGATGCGAATCTTTCCGCTGGCGTCGCGCAGGCGCAGCGTCACGAAGCGATTCACGCCCTCGCCGCCGAATTCCAGCGTTCCAAAATTGGCCGCATCCACCGCCGTTCCAGAGCGCGCCGCATTCGCCGGCTCGGCTCCCACCGGAGCGCTCGCATCCAGCGGCCCGCTGGTCATCTCCACCAGCGGATAGGTCCCCGGCCGCTTCTGCACCGACAGTTCCCCCACCTTGCCCCCGGACATAAATACCACCCCACTCACATGATGCGCCCCCAGCCACTGCAGAAAGGACCCTTGCTCCGGCTGAAAATGCGACCAGCTCCCCGGCTCATCGGCCAGCAGCGGATCCGCCGCCGCGATGACTTTGAAGGTCGCCTTGCTCGCCAGAAGCGCCTGCTCCAGCCACTGCACCTGCTGATCGCCCAACATGCTTTTGGCGTTACCCGAAGCGTCGAGCGGGTCCCGGTACATGCGATCATCGAGGCAGAAAAAATCGGCATCGCCGATCGAGCTGGTGAAAAAGCATCCCGGCAGCGCGGGCGTTCCCCAATCGGGGTTGGGATAAAAATGCTGGAACGCCGTCAGCGATTCCTTGGCGAACACGAAATCCTTGCCCGCATGGTCGGTGCCGAAGTCGTGCTCGCCCCAGACGGCATAGATCGGTGTCGTGCGAAACAGCGCCTGCAGGTCCGCCTCGCGCCGCACGCGGTCGTGCATGTCGCAGATAAACCGCACCGCAGCCCGGCGCGACTGCGGATAAGCGTTCAGATTCCCCGGCAAATAACCGCTGTTGCCCAGGAAGAAAAACGCCCGCGGACCCACGTTCATCACCTGTTTGAAAATGGCCCCCGTCCCCGCGCCGGCGTCGATGCACGAACCGAAGCCAATCGTGAACGCCGCCTCCTGCCCCTGTGGCGGCATCGTGCGAACCACCAGCGGGGGCGGCGGCGGATTCACCGGCTGATCGTCCAGCTTCAGCTCGATGTTGTAGGTGGCGTTGGGAAGCAGGTTATTCAGCGGCACATCGGCGACGAAGGGGAGCAGCCCCTCCACGTCCACGCTCACCTGCGAGGCCGGAAATCGCCCGTTGTTCAGATAGGCCGACACCGTCACCTTCTTGGCCTCGCGCAATTCCAGCCAGATACGCGCCGATTTGTCGGTCGAGTGGCCGACGACCGGCCCGGCGGTGATGTCCGGTTCCTGCGCCGGCGCCGCGCTTGCGGCCGCCGCCATCAGCATCGCGATCAGGCAGCCGATCGTCTTGCGCAATTTCATGCGGGGACTCCTTCGCAAAGGCGCGTAACCTGGGGCAAGCGGAGCGGCTTGGCGAAAATTCTGTACAGTTCTGCTTGCATGTGAAACTGGGCAGTTTAATCTGAAGGAAAGCGTAGTCACGGCCGGCGACACGTCAACCGCCGCTCTCCCGCCCTGCGCCTCCCGGATGCAGCATGACCGCAGAGCCTTTCGACACCAGCAGCCCGCTGCCCGACCCGGGGCCCGTGCCCGAGGCCCAGCTTCCGCCCGAAACGAAGCGCAGCATGCTGGAAGCCGAAGCGCTTCCCCTGATGGACCTGGTCTACTCCGTCGCCCGGCGCATGATCGGCGATGAAGCCAAGGCCGAGGACCTCGTGCAGGAAACCTACCTGCGTGCGTTTCGCTCGCCCGACCAATACAGGCTGGGCACCAACTGCAAGGCCTGGCTGCTGACGATCCTGCGATCGGTGTACATCGACGCCTCCCGCCACAGCAACGCCCGAGGCGGCGTGCACGAGCAGTTGCCCCTCGAGGTATTCGCTCCCGACGAGCGCGTCGATCTGGGCATCGACCCGCACCGTTTCATGTCGATTCTGGATGTGATGGTGGACGATGACATTCGCGAGGCGATGCTTCAGGTGCCCGACGTGTACCGTGAGGCGTTCGTGATGGTGGTGATTGCGGAATTGCAATACCGCGAAGCCGCCGACGTGCTGAATGTGCAGGAGGGAACCGTCAAATCACGTGTGTTCCGGGCCTGCCAGATGCTCAAGGGGAAACTGTGGGGCTACGCGGTGGATCGCCGGCTTACCCGGAACACGACGCCGCCTGATGAGGAAATGGCGGAGAGTGATTTTGCCGCCAGCGGCGGTGGAGAACTGGAGGCCGGAGGAGGGGGTGACGCCGGCGGCCCCGGAGGCGGGTGGATGGTCTGAGCGGCAGCCGGGGGTGAGGGGGTGGGGGGGGGTCAGGCGCTGGGATTTCCCGGACCGTTCCCGTGCTTGACCAGGGTGGTGATTTCCTTGACCAGCGAGGTGACATCGCCCAGCGCTTTGCCGGCCGCGGCGACGTGCAGGCGCTCGGCGCGGGCGGAGAAGTCGAGCAACCCGCAGGCGTACGCACCCTGTCCCAGGCTCGCGGCGATCGTGGCCAGTTGCTCGAACTCGCCGCGGGCGTAGGCTTCCTGGAGCGCCTCGACGCGCGAGCCCACTTCCATCAGAAAATCATGAACCTGCGCGATCGCCACCGCCGGGCTTCCCGTGGCCGGCGGGGAGATCGCGATGGGTGTTACGATTTCTCCGTCCACGGTTCCCTCGCTGCTGATGCCCATGATTGTCAGCGGACCCTCCGGAGCGCCTGCCGCGGCGCCGGGTCCCTGTGCCGGGTCGATTCGCACCCCCAAGTCGGCGGCCGAGAGCCGATCCGTCAGATCGACCCCCATGCACAACAGCGACTTCATGCCCAAGCCCGCGTCCCCGGCCGTTTCCGCTTGCGGTGGCGGCGCGTCGGCGGTCGAGGCGGTGGGGGGGGGCGCGAGCAATTGCTTGGTCCAGGCAATGACGCGGTCCTTGCCCTCGCGGGTGCGCAGGGTCATGGGCACGTCGCGCGTAAAGTGATGCACCGGTTCGCACAACGACATGAAGCGTGGCACCTGCGCGAACAACCGGCCCGGAAACAGGACCGCCCAGAAATTGCGGCCGAGCAAGTCCGCCTCCGAATACCCCAGCACCCGGGCCGCCTCGGGATTGATGTGCAGCACGGCCCCATCGAGAGTCACGTGCACCACCAGCACCGGCAGATGAGCGTAGACGGCGGCGGTCAGATGGCTGAAGGCGTCGCGCCCGGGGGCGGCTGGGTTGGCGGGAGCGGTTTCCGGCGCATGCGCTCCGGCCGAAGGCTCGTGGGGAGGTTGTGGGAAGTGATCGTTCACGGTGGCGGCGGCCCTCCTAATCCCGTACTGGATTATGTCCTCAGTGCCCCGACCGGGCAAGGGCGATTTTTCGCTAACCACAAGCGGCAGCTCGACTTAGTTATCGGTCGGCGGGGCGGTCCGATAACTCTGCCATGGACCGTAATCCACCCGAATCCCGCTCCCGGCACGCACCCACGCCCGCGCCGATATTAGCATCGCGCTAAATCTCCCCCTTCTTGCCCCTTATGCCTTGTCCCCGACCGCCTGCGCCCATTAAGTAAGAGGGGAAAGCTGGGCATTTCTCCCGGCCCCTCCGTAGAACCTGGAGCGGATCATGACGATGCTTGACGACTCGGTCGAAGAACGCACCCAGGGGCCGGCCATGCGAGGCACCGATGGCGCCCCGGCCACACCTCCGACCTGGCAGAAACCCGACTTCGCCGCCGCCGCCGCCCCGCCCCCGATGGGTCACTGCGCCGTGAAGGTCCGCAATCTGCACCTGTTCTATGGCGGCCATCACGCGCTCCATGGCATCGATCTGGACATCCCCGAAAAAGAAGTCACCGCCTTCATCGGGCCCTCCGGCTGCGGCAAATCAACGCTGCTGCGTTGTGTGAATCGCATGAACGACCTCGTCGATTCCTGCCGGATCGAAGGGTCAGTCTGCATTCACGGCCGCGAAATTTACACGCCGCGCGTGGATGTCATCTCCCTGCGCAAACGCATCGGGATGGTGTTTCAGAAGCCCAATCCCTTTCCCAAGTCCATTTTCGAAAACGTCATCTATTCGCTCCGGCTGGACGGCATCCGCAAGAAGACGGTGCTGGCGGAGACGGTGGAGCGTTCGCTGATTTCCGCGGGGCTGTGGGATGAGGTGAAGGATCGCCTGCACAGTTCGGCGCTGGCTCTTTCGGGCGGGCAGCAGCAGCGCTTGTGCATCGCCCGTGCGATCGCCGCGGAGCCCGAAGTGCTGCTGATGGACGAACCCTGCTCGGCGCTCGATCCGATCGCGACCAACAAAATCGAGCAGTTGATGGAGTCGCTGCGCAAGCAGGTGACCATCGTCATCGTGACCCACAACATGCACCAGGCGGCGCGCGTGGCGGATACGACGGCCTTTTTCTATCTGGGCAAGCTGATCGAAGTGGGACCCACGGACCGGATCTTCTCCAAGCCACACAACAAGCAGACGGAAGACTACGTGACCGGCCGCTTCGGATAAGGCGTCCGAGCGTCCAACCAGCCCGTCACCTGTTGAAGCGAATCGCGCCCGTCGGCCCAGAAGCCCGCGGGCGTGCGGCTTTGCGCGCTGAGTGCCGAAGTGGGGGAAAGCGCCTATGATGGGCGGTGGCGCGGGGTGAAGTTCGTGGTGGAGCAACATGGCCGACGTAAGCGGGGCATCTTTAGGCGGCGGGGGATCACGCCGGGGGCTGAAGTTTCTTTTTCGAGCGCTCGCCTCCCGCAACTATCGTCTGTTCGTGACCGGACAACTTATCAGCCTCGTGGGGACGTGGCTGACCATTACGGCGACCGGCTGGCTCGTGTTCCGCCTGACGGGCCGCGAAGACATGCTGGGCATCGTGACGGCGGCGGGGCAAGTACCGGCCTTTGCGTTGAGCCTCTTCGCGGGCGTCATCGTCGATCGCCTGCACCGGCTCCCGCTGCTTAAGTGGGCGCACGCGCTGGCGATGCTGGAAAGCTTCGGCCTGGCCGTCGTGGCCTTCTGGGCGAGTTCGTACGGGCAGCATGTTCCTCCCCAGGTGGCCAGGGCGGCGATCTGGGGACTGTGCGGTCTGGTCGCCTTTCAGGGCCTGCTCAATGCGTTCGAGGTGCCGGCGCGGCAATCCCTGGTCGTTCACATGGTGGATAGGCGCGAGGACCTGGGCAACGCCATCGCGCTGAATTCGACCATGTTCAACCTGGCCCGTGCGATTGGTCCGCTGATCGCCGGGAGTTTGATTTACGTCTTGAATGAGGGCTGGTGTTTTACGATTGACGGTTTCAGCTATGGCGGAGTGCTGATCGCGCTGTGGATGATGCGCGTCAACGAACCCCCGCCGCCGCCCAAATCCGAACGCCGCCACGTGCTGGTCGAATTGAAGGAAGGCGTGAAATACGTCGGCAGCTTTCATGCGCTGCGCGGGATTCTCACGCTGCTGGGCATGGTGAGTTTCTCCTCGGCGTCGGCAAACCTGTTCGTGCCGGTATATGCCAAAGAAATTCTTCATGGCAACTCGCTCACGCAGGCCGTGCTGATGGCGGCCGGCGCGGTGGGCGCGCTGGGCGGCGCCATCCGCCTCGCGGCCAAGAAGACGGTGCTGGGACTGGGACGCGAAATGGTCCTCGCGGCCATCGGTCTGGCCGTCGGCATGAGCGTCTATGGCCTCGGACACTGGCTGTGGGTCTGCATGGCCGGACTGTGCGTCGTGGGATTCTGCACCATGACGCTCATGGCCTCGGGCAACACGCTGCTCCAGACGCTCGTGGAAGACCGCATGCGCGGGCGCGTCATGAGCCTCTTCGTGATGGCGTTCATGGGCATGATGCCGCTGGGCAGCCTCGTCGCCGGCTTCGTCGCGCAGACCAGCATTGGGCCGCAGTGGACCGTCGTGATGGGCGGCGGTCTTTGCCTCGTATCCGCCGCCATTTTCGCCCTGCGCCTGCCCGCGATCCGGGCCGAAGTGCGGCCGATTTACGTCAAAAAAGGCATCATGAAAGAAGCCGCGGCGGGGTTGCAGGTCACCGAAACCGCCATGGACGAAGCCCGGGAGTAACACGGCCGCGCTCCGGCGAACGGGGCGCGGCCATCTTTTGGGGCATCGCCGTCCCGCCGATGTTCGGCCGGAGGCCGATCCGCATAGTGCGCGCATCTATCTTCCGGACGCAGCGGCCTGCGGGCCGCCAATGCCACGAGTCACTGCCACAAAAGATGATCGCACCCGGCGAATGCGCCGCGCGCTCCGCCGGTTGCGGGGGTGACGCTTCCTGATACACTTCGGCTCCAAGTCAATTTTTTTGGCGTAAGTTGTTTCGCCGGCGCGATGGCAGCGGCGGGGATGTCGGCGGAAGGAGGCGTGAGTGATCCTGGGACTGAGATACCTCGACTTTGGAATCCTGCTGGGGTTCTTGGGGGCCGTTCTCGCCGTGGGGGTTTACGCCTCGCGCAGCGTCAAGCACGAGTCGGACTTCTATCTGGGCGGCCGCCGCATGGGCAAGGCCCTCCAGTTCTTCATCAATTTCGGCAACGCCACCGATACCAACGCCGCGCCCACCATGGCCAGCCAGGTATTCCGCGAAGGCGTCTCCGGGATGTGGCTGCAACTGCAGACGCTGTTTTTCACGCCGCTTTGCTGGTTCACGCAGCCCTGGTTCCGCCGGGCCCGCGTCATCACGATGGCCGACATGTTCGTGGACAGGTTCAACTCGCGCAGCGTGGCGGCTGCGTATGCGGCGTTCAACGTGATGGTGGCGGTGATCACGCTGGCCCTGGGAAATCTCGGCGGATACAGCGTGGTCGAGGCGATGATGGTCAAGCCGCAATCGGCCTATACGCAGGCGGAACGGCTCGAGGTCTCGAACTTCAATGAACTGCAGAATCTGCAGGCGGCCAAAAAGGCGGCGGGGGGCGTGGTAACCACGCAGGGAGCGGCGACGGCGGCTGCCCCCAGCGCCCCCGCCGGCGCCGCCGCCATGGCGGACGTGATCGCGCCGGTGTTCACCACCGCGCAAAATGCGCGGCTGGAGGAGCTGTCAGCCTTGAACGCCAAGGCGCCTTTCCACAGCCAGATCGGCGCCCTGAGCAAATGGGAGTTCTATCTTTCCTACAACGTCATCGTGGCCATTTACATCATGATGGGGGGGTTGCAGGCGGCGGCGATCACGGATGCGATCCAGGGAATCCTGATCCTGATCATGTCGATTCTGCTCCTGCCGCTGGGTCTTTTCGCGGTGCACGGCTTCTCGGGGCTGCACGCGGTGGTGCCACGGGTGAATTTTTATCTCACCGGCACGGCGACCAGCGAGTTCACGTGGTATTCGATCGTGGCGGTGACCTTCGCGAGCTTCATCCAGATCATGGCGCTGCAGCACAACATGGCGGCGGCGGGATCCGCGACCAATGAAAACACCGCGCGCTTCGGCATGATCGTCGGCGGCTTCACCAAGCGCATCATCCTGATCATGTGGATGCTCTGCGGCCTGCTGGCGATCGCGCTGTTGACCGGACACCTCGAAAATCCCGATTTCGCCTGGGGACGCCTGTCGCTGAATCTTCTGCCCATGGGCCTGCTGGGGTTGATGCTTTCCGGGATGCTGCTGGGCCACATGCCCGCCGTCGGGCTCACCGCCGTCTCCGTTTCCGGCCTCCTCACGCGCAATCTCTACGAGCCTCTGTTCCCCGGCAAATCTCCCAGGCACTACCTGCGCTTCGGTCAGGCCGTCATCCCCTTCATTCTCGCCGCCTCCGTGTTCATCGCCTGGACCTCCTCGGGCCTGGGATCGCTGACCGCCATCATGATCACGTTCAACACGTTTTTCGGCGCGGTGGTGTTCCTCATGTTTTTCTGGCGGCGCCTCACCGTGCCGGCGATTCTCATCTCCTTTTTCATCTGGATTTTCCTCCAGGCCGTCATTCCGCCGCTGGTCGGCTTCACCAGTTTGCGGCAGAATGATTTTCTGACCATGCAGACCCACGCCACCACGCGGCAGGTGATTCGCGGAGCCACCGCCGCCGACGTGACGGCCGGCCGCGCCAAGTCGGTCAACGAAACCGTGACCGTCGATCAGCCCGTTCCGCCGATCCCCCTGTTTTTTGACGGCAAGGTGGTGCCGGTCGATCCGCATGACGCCTCCAGGGGCGTCGAGGGCCAGGGACACTTCAACGTGGAAAACCTGGTGATGTACTATCCGCTCAAGGCCGTCCACCTGGACATGCGCAATTTCAGCAAGGCCGGACTCACGACGGTGCGCTGGTTTTTCGCGGGGCTTTTTCCGTTTGTCATCCTGATTCTTTTGAGCTGGATAACGCCGCGCACGGCGCCGGAGCTGGCGGATCGCTTTTACGTCAAGCAGAAGACGCCCGTCGGCGGCACGCCCGAAGAGGAGCGCGAGGAAGTGGAAAAGAGCTTCCAGAATCCCCACCGCTTCGACTACAAAAAGCTCTTCCCCGGCACGCAGTGGGAATTCTCGAAGTGGACGAAGGAAGATTACATCGGTTTCTTCGGCTGCTGCCTGGTGGTCGTCGCCATCGTCGGATTGCTGTATGGCGTGCTGCACATCGGGGCGTCGTAGCGCACCGAGGGTCTGCTATACTCCAAGCGGATTGAGAGGTGCCTGATGTCCACACTAAGCGCCACCCGGATGACATCCGAGCAGTTCCTCGCCATGGGCGAAGACCCGCCGGGCCTGAAGCTTGAGCTCGCTCACGGAGAAATCCTGATGAGGTCCAGTTCGTCTCCGGGTCATTCCTGTGTGGTCTTCGCGCTCGTCGAACTGCTCAGTCCTTACATTCGTCGCGAAGGGCTCGGCGCGTTATACGGCGATACAGGTACCGTGCTCGATGACTGGAACACGCGCCGGCCCGATTTGATCTTCGTCAGCCGAAGCCAGGCACGGATCGTCGGCGATAACGCCCTCACCGGCGCCCCCGAATTGTGCGTCGAAGTTATTTCCCCCGGCACCGAACGCATCGACCGCGAAGAAAAATTCGCCCTCTACGAAGAACGCGGCGTCAAAAACTACTGGATCTTCGATCCCCGCGCACGCATCGCCGAAGCCTACGTCCTCAAACGCGGCGCCTACGTCCTCGCCGCCAGCGCCGGCGGCAAACGCGTCGTCCGCTTTCCCCCTTTCCCAAAGCTCGACATCAACCTCGGCATCGTCTGGCCCGCCAAGTGAGTAACTTCCCCATGAGTCAACGAAACGTCGTGCGCTGGGGCATCATCGGCTGCGGTGACGTCACGGAAGTCAAAAGCGGCCCGGCGTTCCAAAAGGTCGCCGGAAGCAAGCTGGTCGCCGTCATGCGCCGCGACGCCGCCAAGGCCGAAGATTACGCCCGCCGCCACGCCGTCCCGCGCTGGACCACTGACGCCGCGGCGCTCATCAACGCCCCCGACATCGACGCCCTCTACATCGCCACGCCTCCGGGCGCCCACGAACAGTACGCGCTGCAAGTCGCCGCCGCCGGCAAGCCATGCTACGTGGAGAAGCCCATGGCCCGCACCGCCCTCGAGGGCCGCCGCATGCTCGACGCCTTCTCCCAGGGCGACGTTCCGCTCTTCGTCGCCTACTATCGCCGCGCGCTGCCGCGCTTCCTGAAAATCGCCGAACTGCTCGAGGACCTCGGTCCCCTGCGCAGCGTCTCTTATCGCTACGCCGATCCGCAGATGCGCGACGCCCCCGCCGACGGCGCCGTCCCCTGGCGCCTGCTCGCCGAACATGCCGGCGGCGGACTCTTCCTCGATCTGGGCTCCCACGCCCTCGACCTCCTGGACTTCTGGCTCGGGCCCCTGCAGAACGTTCGCGGCCTCGCCAGGCGCGTCCGCGGCAAATACGCCGTCGAGGATTATGTCGAAATGGAATTCACCGCCGCCGGCGTCCCCGGCCGCGCCCAGTGGGATTTCACCTCGCAGGTCCGCGAAGACGCTTTCGAAATCACCGCCGAAAAAGGCGCCGTCGCCGTCCCCTGTTTCGCCGATGGACCGGTGGAACTCGTCTGGGAAACCGGCCGGCGAGAGGAATTCGCAATCCCCCATCCGCCTCACGTCCACCAGCCCCTCGTCGAGCAGGTCGTCGCCACGCTTCTTGGCCGCGGAAGCTGCGCCAGCACCGGCGAAAGCGCCCTGCGCACGCAGGAAGTGATGGATACCGTCCTCGCCTCCTTTTACGGCGGGCGTGACAATGGGTTTTGGCGGCGACCGCGGGCATAATCTCCGCTTTCTCCCAAGCCTCAAAGCCTCAAAGTCCTGGAGTCCTCATGCCCGCCGACACGCTGCTGGCCGTCATCCCCTTCTACAAGAACCAGCGCCAGCTCGATACCTGCCTCGCGCACCTGAACGCCCAGACCCTTCCCATCACCCCCTGGATTCACGACAACTCGACGGACAACCTCGGCTTCACCAAAGCCGTCAACCGCGGCCTGCGCGAAGCCATCCGCGCGGGACACCGCTACGTCGTCGCCCTCAACCAGGACCTCTACCTCGACCCCCGCGCCATCGAAGGTCTCGTCGCATTCCTCGATCGCACGCCCCGCTGCGCCATCGCCGGCATCAAGCAACTCTCCAGCCAGAACCCCGACATCGTCATCCACGCCGGCTGCACGATGGCCTATCCCACCGGCATCCACATCTCCGGTCTGGCCTCGCAAGGCGCGGGCGCGACGTCCGCGAAAATGCCCTGGGTCAACGGCGCCTTCCTCGCCGCGCGCATCGACGCCCTCATCGATTTTGGCGTCATGGACGAAAATATGTTCCTCTTCGGCTCTGATTCCGACTGGTGCTACACCGCCCGCGCACGCCAATGGGAAGTCTGGTATTGCGCCGATGCACAGTGCATCCACGAGGTCGGCACCTCGCAAAACCCCACCGTCGAATCCTCAGAACACTTCCGGCGTGATATGGCCTGCTGGCATGATAAATGGGTCGGCAGCGGCCTCTTCCGACGCCTCAACGCCGAGTTCGGCCTCAGCAGCCTGAACTTCGGCTGACCCCCCCCCCAAGTCCCTCCCGCACCCCCCGCCATCCCTCCCGCCCTCCCCCCGCAATCCCGCCTCACGGTTTGTCCGATGCGCTTCGCCGTGGCTGCTCTCCACGCGCCTCGCTCCTGGCGCTCTCCGGATCTCTCGGATTCCGCCGTCCCATCGGCCCGCCCGCACGCTCCGCTTCGGCTCGCTCCGTTTCCGCACGCTCCGCCGCGGCCCCTGGAATCCGAATCTGAACGATCCCATTCCGCACCGCCGTCTCAAAGGTCTTCAACGCCACCTTCGCCGGCCCGTGCGTCGGCTCTCCCGTGGTCAAGTCAAAACACGAATTGTGCCACGGACACCGAATGTTCCCGCCGTGTATCGTTCCCTCGGACAGCGGCCCGCACCGGTGCGTGCAGAACTCCTGCACCGCGTAAATCTTCCCCTGCGCCCGCGCCAACGCCAACACATACCCCTCCACCTCCACCCGCAGCGTCGCTCCCTCCGGCAACGCGCTTTCCGGCACGATCGGAAAAAACTCCGGCCGCAGCGCCGGTTCCGCACGCGCCGCCGGAATCTCCTCCGCCTCCGCTGCGGCCGCCCGCGGTTCGTGAATCGTGTTTTGCGGCAACTCTTTCGACCGCCGATGACGCCCCACCGCAATCCCATGGTCATACACCAGCAGCCCGCCGAGATACCCACCGATCAGCGCCAGCACATAGCCCGCGGACGAGAGCGCGAGCGCGAAGGCCCCAAACTCTCCGCCCTGCACCCACCCGTAATGCACCACCACATCCACGATGAACAGCAGCGTCGCCGGGACCATCATCACCATGTGAAACAGCGCATTGCCCCGCCCGGGATGATCGCCGCGAATGTCCAGAAAATCGTTCAGCCCCGTCAGCAGCGCCAGGATGGCGATGGCCGATCCGATCAACAGCGCATAGTACGCCCCCCTTATCGCCCAATCCGCCCGATCCGCGGACGCCACCGCCGCCACATCCAGCCCCAGACCCAGCAGCCACATGCCCAGCGGCACGTGCGACAGCAGCGGATGCAGCGGGTGCCCGAACGGTCTTCCTTCCAGCGTCGTCTTCACCGACATCTTGCACCTCTATATTCGTCGGCACGGGGACTTCCGACGGCGAATCACGTCACGTCTGTGGCGGCAGGTTCGCACGCCCCGCGGCGGCGATCCTCCGATACCGCTTCTTCGACATCCGCGCAATCCCGATCCCCTGGTCGTACACCATCCGGCCCCCCACATACCCCGATACCGGCAGCACCAGGTCCCCCAGCAGCGTCAGCGTGAAGGCGATCAGCGGCACCTGCGCCGCATGCCATCCGCGCCCCAGACGCACGATCACCGACGCGATCATCAGCAATACCACGCACACGTTCATCACCATGTGCCACAGCGCCATCATCCAGGCCGGCTTCTCACGCCTGATCTGCGTCCACTCAGCTATTCCCGCCGGCACCACGATCAGCGTCGACGCCAGCCCCGCCAGAACCGCCACGCATGCCGTGCGCACCAGCGCGTTCCCTCCCACACCAAACAGCGACAGGATGTCCATGATCAACGCACCTACCCACATCGCGATCGGCACGTGTACCAACGCGGGATGCAGCGGATGCCCCAGCCATCGGCCCAAAAGAAAGGACTTGATCGCATTGGCCACGGCACGGCTCCTTGCGCTTCGGTTGTGCAAGCGCTGTGCCGATGCCTCCCCCGCCTCCGCCCACTCCTCCTTCCCCACACTTCGCCGCCCTACGAAATCGCCACCAGCACCTTCCCCATCGGCCCGCGCTCCAGCCGCGCAAACGCCGCCGGGACCTCCCCAAAGCCAAATACCTGATCGATCACCGGCCGCGCCCCCGTTCGCCCCAGCGTCCCCAGAATTCCCTCCCACGCCGCCACCGATTCCTCATGCGAATAGGTCGCAATCGCCACCCCCCTTATCTGCAACCGCCGGAAAAACAGCGCCGCCGTGTTGAACTCCGGCACCGGCCCCGCCAACCGCCCGACGCACGACACGCGCCCGTTCGCCCCCAGCGTATCGATCACCTCGTTGAACAACGACCCGCCGATGTTGTCGATCGCCAGGTCCACGCGCCGGGTCCCCAGCGTCTCCTTCAGCCCCTTCCGCCACGTCTTGTCCTGCGGGTCGAACGTGTAGGACGCCCCCAGTTTCCGCAGCTCCGCCGATTTCTCCGCGCTCCGCGACAGCCCCACCACCGTGTGCCCCAGCGCCTGCCCCAGCTGCGTCGCCGCCACCCCCACGCCGCCCGTCGCACCGGTGATCAGCACGACTCCTTTCTCCGGCAAATCCTTCCACTGCGTCAGCGCCTGCCACGCCGTCACGTACACCAGCGGCGCCGCCGCCGCCTGCTCCAGCGTCCATCCCGCCGGCACCGCCACCGTGTACCGCGCCTCCACCGCCACCCGCTCCGCCAGCGTCCCCGCCCGGTTCACCCCGACCTCCGACCGCAAAATCAGCCGGGTGTCGCCCACCTGAATATCCTGCACCCCCGTGCCCACCGCCGTCACCGTCCCCACCCCGTCGCGCCCCAGAATGTGCGGCAGCGGAGGCTTCGCCGGATACTGCCCCATCGCCAGGTACCGATCCGCCGGATTCAGCGCCGCAAATCGCAACGCCATCACCACCTCCCCAGCGCCCGGCACGGGATCCGCCGCCTCCCCCAGGTGCATCGCCTCGATCCCCGTAAACGCCGGCAACAACCACGCCTTCATCATCGCCTCCCTTCACATCACCCATGTCGAGCCCCGCCCCCGCACGATCATAGCCCGCTCATCCCACCGCCGGCGGCGCCGGAACGCCCACCGCCGCCATCCCCGATCCGCCCGATCTGTCCTCCGTCGCCCCGCGCTTCACCCGCCGCAGCGCCCACGCCAGCAGCAGCAACATCCCCGGTCCCACCCACTGCACGATCATCCCCGCAATCGGCGACACCTGATCCCGCGGCTCCTCCACCCACCGATCGATCAGCAGCCCGATCGGACTCAACGTCGTGATCGTCTGCAGAATCTTCTGCGAATCGCCCGGCAAGACCAGGTATGCCACCAGCGCCACCACCATCGGCGCCAGCCACAACACCACCACACCCACCGACAGCCACAACACAACCCACCCGAACGCCACCAGCCGATACCACCGGCAAAACAGATACGCCGCCATCACGAACGGCGCCACCGTCAAAAACGTGATCCCCACGTTCTTCCAGGTCAGCCCCCCGATCTGATCCGTTCCAAATGGAATCAGCGCCAGCGCCACCGCGGTCACCACCACCAGCGGCCACGCCAGATAAGCCATGCGTCGCGATTCCCCCTGTTCCACCGCCATCGTGTATGCCGGTATCAGGCTCAACAGCATCCCCACCACGATCGACGCCACCACCTGCATCGCATAGAACCCCGGTTGATCCCATTCATACGGCCGCGGCAGCATCAGAAACTGCTTCCACGCCCCCATCCCGCATACCGACACGAACACCCACGCCAGCACCAGCAGGAACGCCTGCGTCGCCGTGAATGTCGTCGCATACATGCCCCGATACCGCCGGCACGCCCCGTTGAAAAACAGCGCGAAAAACGCCGCCTGTCCCGCTATGGACGCCGCAAACCCCCATTCCAACCGCACCGGGCTGCTGTAGCGGAACACCGTCTGCCCGATCAGCGGCCCCATCAGCAGCAGCACCCCCGGCAAAAAAATCGTGGCGTACACCAGGAAAGAACTGCAAATCCCCAGCAGCGCCATCCCCAGCGCGATAAAAAACGCATGCCGGTAAATCAGCGTCAGCAGCGCCGCCGCGCTCCATACCAGCCCCGCGAACAGCAGCAGCAGCCCCTGGTTGAACGCCACATCCCCCAGCGGCACGTGCGCCGCCGCCGCCAGAATCCACGCGAAAATCAGCGTCAAGCCCGCAAACGCCAGCGCGTGCGTCGTGCCCCCCAGCAGATACCCCGCCACCGCGCGCCACGCCGGGATCGGCATCAGGCGATGCGATTCCATCATCCGCGACGACACATCATTCCGAATCGCCAGCGATATCCGCGCCGCGCCGAACAGCAGCAGCACCAGCGCCTCGACCATGAACAAAATCGTGATCGCCGCATCCGTGATCTTCGCCGGCGCGTAGGGCGTTCCCCCGTAATACAAGTAACTTCCCACCACCGCACCGAAAATCAGCGCGTATGCCGACAGCATCAGCCCCAGCGACAGCGCCCCGCCCGCAAGCTGAAAGTGCGCCATCCCGATGGCATAGGACCGTGACGATCCGATCATCGCATCTCCCCGGCTCGCCGCACTGCAACTCTCCGCATCAGTCCACCTGCTGAATCCCGGTCCGCAAATACGCTTCCTCCAGCCCCGGCGCGTGCGCGCTGAACCCCGCCACCGGAATCCCCTTGCCGACGAGCGTCCGCAGCAGCCCCGCCGCACGGTCCTTCCCCGACTCATACAAAAACGTCACCCGCAACCGTCCCGGCGCGATCTCGCTGATCCCCGCAATCCCCGCCAGCTCCGCCTCCACATTCGCAATCGGCTCCGCCAGCTCCAGCGTGTACCGGCACCGCCCGTCGTCCGCGCCCGCCGACACCTCCGCCACCGTCCCGAACTTCATCAGCGATCCCTTGCTCATGATCGCGATGTGCGTGCAATACTCCGGCATGTCCGCCAGAAGATGCGACGACAAAATCAACGTCTTGCCCTGCTCCCGCAAATCCGTCAGCAGCCGCCGAAACTGCACCCGCCCCGCCGGATCCAGCCCCGCCGCCGGTTCATCCAGCAGAATCACGTTCGGATTCGGCAATAGCGTCCGCGCCACCCCCACCCGCTGCTTCATCCCGCGCGACAGCCCCTTGATCTTCGCCCCCGCCTTGTCCGTCAGCCACACCTTCTCCAGCCAGAAATCGATCAGCGTCCCGGTCTCCTCGGGCATCAGCCCATATCCCGCCGCCACGAATTGCAGAAACTGCCGGACCTTCATCCCCTCATACAGTGGCGGCACATCCGCCGTGAAACCGATGTTCCGCGCCGCCGATTCCAGCCCCGGCCGCACCTGCTCCCCGTGAATCATCACCGTCCCCGACGCCGGCCTCTGCAACGACGCAATCGTCCGCAGCAGCGTCGTCTTGCCCGATCCGTTCGGTCCGATCAACCCCAGCGTCTGCCCGGCATACAGCGAAAACGATACATCCTGCACCGCCGTGAATCGGCCGAACCGCACCGTGACGTTCTCAACCCGCAGTAACTCCATCCCCATCGTACGCCGCACCCCCGCCGCAGGTGCGAACGCGCGCTCCGGCTCTCCGGTTCGCTCCTCCCCGGTCAGAAAATCGGTGTCAGCCCTCTCCATGACCAGAGATTACGCCCGGCACGCAGCCCCGTCAAAGGAATCTTGGAAGGGGGGCATCATGCGGCCGCTGCCTCAACCCAACCGGCCCCTCGGCAACAAGGCCCGCGCCCCACCCCATCGCCGCCTCCCGGTGCAAAAAAAAAGAGAGCCGGAACAAGGATGTTCCGGCTCTGGAGGGGGATCTAAGGAAGGCCTGGGGAAGGAACTTCCTTAGATGGGAGAAGGACAAAGTTAATAATCGCCAGAAAAAACAGAAGTCGGGAGTCGTTTCACAGGTTCTGAATGTAGTACGTGGGTGATCCGAATTTCCCGGCCCCGTTGGCCCTGACTGACCGAATTATCGCGTGGCTCCTGTGATTTGTCCAGTCCGAGATCCAAATTTTTCCGAAAATATTCGCCGCGCTCCGACCTTCCCCCCCGGCCTCCCGCGGCCAGACGCCCCGCGCCCGCCCTCGTTCCCATAAAAAAAAGCGGAGCGCCTTGCGACGCCCCGCTCAATGCGTGATCCGTTTATCCCCGGCGACCAGTCCCCGCCGCCGGTGGGGTGGGGGGGGGGGTCACTTCACCTCATACTCGGCATCGATCACATCGTCCGGACCTTTCCCGCCCGGCGCCGCACCCGCGCCCGACTGATCGCCGGGCTGCCCCTCGGGAGCGCCCCCGGCACGCGCATCCGCCGCCGTCGCGCCGCCGCCGGCCTCCTGCGTGGCCTTGTACATCGCCTCGCCCAGCTTCATCCGCGCCTTGTTCAAATCGTCCAGCCCGCGCTGCAATGCGTCCTTGTCCTCCCCCTTGATCAGCTCGCGCACCCGATTCAACGCGTTCTCGATGTCCGCACGTTCCTGCGGCCCCACCTTCCCGCCATGCTCCTGCAATTCCTTTTCCACGTGCAGCGTCACCGCCTCCGCCTGGTTCCGCAGGTCGATGAACTCGCGACGCTTCTTGTCTTCCGCCGCGTGCGCCTCGGCCTCTTTCTTCATCCGCTCGATCTCCTCCTTCGACAAGCCCGAGTGCCCCTTGATCTCGACCTTGTTCTCCTTGCCCGTCGCCTTGTCCTTGGCCTTCACGTTCAGGATGCCATTCACATCGATATCGAAAGTCACCTCGATCTGCGGCGTTCCGCGCGGCGCCGGCGGAATCCCCGTCAGCTGGAACTTGCCCAGCGTCCGGTTGTCTTTCGCAAACTCGCGCTCGCCCTGCAGCACGTGGATTTCCACGCTCGTCTGGTTGTCCGCAGCCGTCGAAAATGTCTCGCTCTTGGACGTCGGAATCGTCGTGTTGCGCGCGATCATCACCGTCATCACCCCGCCATACGTCTCCACGCCCATCGACAGCGGCGTCACGTCCAGCACCAGGATGTCCTTCACCTCGCCCGTCGTGATCCCGCCCTGGATCGCCGCGCCGATCGCCACCGCTTCGTCCGGGTTGACCGACTTGTTCCCTTCCTTGCCGAAAATCTCCTTCACCATCGTCTGAATCCGCGGCATGCGCGTCGATCCGCCCACCAGCAGAATCTCGTCGATCTGGTTCGCCTGCAGACCCGCATCCTGCAGCGCCTTCATCACCGGCTGCCGGCAACGCTCCGTCAGCGCCGCCGTCAGCGACTCGAATTTGCTCCGCGTGATCGCCATCTGCAAATGCTTCGGTCCGCTCGCATCCGCCGTGATGAATGGCAAGTTGATCGAGGTCTCCATGTTCGCCGACAGCTCGATCTTCGCCTTCTCCGCCGCTTCCTTCAGCCGCTGCAGCGCCATCGGATCCTTACGCAGGTCGATGCCCTGCTGCTTGCGGAATTCCTCGGCAATGTAATCCACCAGCGCCTGGTCGTAATCGTCGCCGCCCAGGTGCGTGTCGCCGTTGATCGACAACACTTCAAACACCCCCTCGCCCACATCCAGCACCGACACGTCAAACGTGCCGCCGCCCAGGTCGAAGACGAAAATCTTCCCGCCCTTCTTCTTGTCCATCCCATACGCCAGCGCCGCCGCCGTCGGTTCCGGCAGCACGCGCTTCACCGTCAGCCCCGCGATCTCCCCCGCTTCCTTCGTCGCCAGCCGCTGCGAATCGTTGAAATACGCCGGCACGGTGATGATCGCTTCGGTAACCTTTTCACCGAGGTAATCTTCCGCCGTCTTCTTGAGGTCTTGCAAAATCATCGCGGAGATTTCCGGCGGCGTGAACAGCTTTCCGCGAATCTCCACCTTCACCAGTTCCTCCGGACCGCCCACGATCTTGTAGGGCACCAGCTTCTCTTCCCCGCCCACCTCCGAGTGCCGCCGCCCCATGAACCGCTTGATCGAAAAAACCGTGTTCTGCGGGTTGGTCACCTGCTGGTGTTTCGCGGGCAAGCCGACCAGCCGCTCGCCCTTATCCGTGAAGCCGACCACTGACGGGGTAAGCCGGGAGCCCTGCGCGTTGACCAGGACCTTGGGTTGATTGCCTTCCATGATGGCGACGACGGAGTTGGTCGTGCCCAGATCGATGCCGATGACTTTGGCCATGTGGGGGCTCCTTCCGAGAGTTCAATGTGCGTGGCGAACCGGGGCCTGTTTCCAGACGCGTCCCGACCCTCGCCGCTGACTCCCTATGCAACAGGTGTACCGCACCCCGACGAATTGTCTGTGCCGCGCGTAAGTATCAGGTACAATATGACTTGTAGAATAGGCCGGCCGCTGCACGCACCGCCGCGCTCCTGCCAATCCCCGCCCCGCTTTCTGCCGCCTTGGCAGCCGCGCCCACCGCGGGCATCCCGCGCGTATGACCACCGCGCCCCAACCTCTTCGCAATTGCTGTGAAAGCCTCGCCCCGCCTCGCCCTGGCCGCTGACGCACTTCCGCGGCGGGGACACCGTACAAAATCCCACGCCGCGAGGCCATTCTCTCCCGCGGCCGCCTCACAACTTCTCGCCATCGGCCTCCAGAGCCGTCCCCCCCCGGCCCCCCCTCACCCCAATCCTCCCCCTCCCATGTAAAGACGCATGAGTGGCGTCCGAGTTCAAAAAAAGAGCCGGATTTATGATTGCGTACCTTTCTCCCCCGCCACGTTCCATCCCACCCCGCGGCCTTGCCCCCGCCATTTCTCAACCGTATTCTCATCCCCTTCCCCCTGCTGGCCCATCGGCCCGCAACTGCTGACCCCCTGGAGCCCCGCATGCCCGGTTACAACCACGCCGCAATCGAAAAAAAATGGCAAGCCCTCTGGGCATCCCACAAGGTCTTCACCACCAACATCCACGACCACGCACGCCCCAAGTATTACGTCCTCGATATGTTCCCCTATCCCAGCGGCCAGGGTCTCCACGTTGGCCATCCCGAAGGCTACACCGCCACCGACATCATCGCCCGCTACAAACGCGCCAACGGCTTCAACGTCATGCACCCCATGGGCTGGGACGCCTTCGGCCTGCCCGCCGAACAATACGCCATCAAAAACAACGTCCACCCGCGCGAAACCACCGCCAAAAACATCAACCGCTTCCGTGAACAGCTCCAGGCCATCGGCTTCTCCTACGACTGGTCCCGCGAAGTCGACACCACCGACCCCAGGTATTACCGCTGGACCCAATGGATCTTCCTCAAACTCTACGACACCTGGTTCGACGAATCCCAACAAAAAGGCCGCCCCATCCGCGAACTCGTCGAAGAATTCAAAACCGGGCAGCGCCCGATCCCACAAATCGGCAATAGGCAATCGGCAATGGGCAATTGGGACAGCCTCTCCCCCACGGAACAACGCCAACTCCTCGCTCACTACCGCCTCGCCTACGAAGCCGAAGTCCCCGTCAACTGGTGCCCCGGCCTCGGCACCGTCCTGGCCAATGAAGAAGTCATCGATGGCAAATCCGAAGTCGGCGGCTTCCCCGTCGAACGACGCCCCATGAAACAATGGATGCTCCGCATCACCGCCTACGCCCAACGCCTCCTGGCTGGTCTCCACAAACTCGACTGGTCCGACTCCCTCAAGGAAATGCAACGCAACTGGATCGGCCGCAGCGAAGGCGCGGAAGTCACGTTCAAGTTGTCAGTGGTCAGTGGTCAGTGGTCAGAGCTGACGGTCTTCACCACGCGCCCCGACACGCTCTTCGGCGCGACTTACATGGTCATCGCCCCTGAACATTCCCTCGCCAATTCCCCCGCGCCCGAGCAGGCCGCCGAGGTGCGGAAATACCAGAAATACGCCGCCTCGCGCTCCGATCGCGAACGCCAGGAAGATACCTCCAAAACCGGCGCCTTCACCGGCCTTTACGCCATCAACCCCGTCAACAACAAACAAATCCCCATCTGGGTCTCCGACTACGTCCTCATGGGTTACGGCACCGGCGCCATCATGGCCGTCCCCGCCCACGACCAGCGAGATCACGAATTCGCCACGAAGTTCAACCTCCCCATCATCCAGGTCGTAGCCCCGCGTGGTAACGCGGGGCCTGGGGGCGCTTCGCCCGAGGACCACGCCCTCGAAGAAGAAGGCATCGCCATCAACTCCCCCTGGATCGACGGCCTGCCCACCCCCGAGGCCAAAAAGAAAATCACCGCCATCCTCGAAGAAAAAAACATCGGCAAAAAAACCATCAACTACAAACTCCGCGACTGGCTCTTCTCCCGCCAACGCTACTGGGGCGAACCCTTCCCCATCGTCCACCTCGCCGACGGCACCAACGTCGCCCTCTCCGAATCCGAACTCCCCGTCAAACTCCCCGAACTCGAAGATTTCAAACCCACCGGCACCATCGATCCCCCGCTCTCCAAAGCGAAAGACTGGGTCAACGTCCGCGTCGATGTCAAAGACCTTGGCGGCGATTACGTCGCCCATCTCGACACTAGCGGTGGGGGGGGGCAACCCGCCCGCCGCGAGCTCAACACCATGCCGCAATGGGCCGGCTCCTGCTGGTATTACCTCCGCTACCTCGATCCCTCCGACGAAGACAACTTCGTCGCCCCCACCATCGAAAAATACTGGATGGGCAACGGCGTGGATCTCTACGTCGGCGGCGTCGAACATGCCGTCCTCCACCTCCTTTACTCCCGCTTCTGGCACAAAGTCCTCTTCGACCGCGGCCTGGTCTCCTCCGACGAACCCTTCCGCAAACTCGTCAACCAGGGCCTCATCCTCGGCGAAGACGGCCAGAAAATGTCCAAGTCCCGCGGCAACGTCATCAACCCCGACGACGTCATCGCCCACTACGGCGCCGACTCCCTCCGCATGTTCGAAATGTTCATGGGCCCGCTCGACCAGGTAAAACCCTGGTCCACCGCCGGCGTCGAAGGCGTCTACCGCTTCCTCCAGCGCGTGTGGCGAAATCTCTTTGACGAAAACGACGCCCCTAAAATGCGCCCCGAAACACCCCCGGACATTCTGCGCGGCCTGCACCGCCTCATCAAAAAAGCCGGCGAGGACATCGAGCGCCTCAGCTTCAACACCGCCATCGCCGCTATGATGGAATTCAACAACCTCGTCGCCAAATCCGAGGGCATCGCCGCGCCCGAAGCGATCACCTTCCTGCGCGTCCTCGAGCCTTTCGCTCCCCATTTCGCCGAGGAAGCCTATCACCGCATCGCCGGCGCCGCCGCCAAAACCTCCATCAGCCAACTGCCCTGGCCGTCATACGATGCCGCCCTGCTCATCGACGCCACCGTGGAAATCCCCGTGCAGGTCAACGGCAAACTGCGCAGCCGGGTCAGCGTCCCCAATGATGCCGACGAAGCCACCGCCGTCGCCGCCGCCCTCGCCGATGCCGAGGTCCAGAAGTTCCTCGCCGGCAAAGAACCCCGAAAAAAGATCTTCGTCAAAGGCCGCATGGTCAACCTCGTGGTGTGATTGCCGCGGCCCGGGACGATACAATGCCCGATTGCCTGGACACCCCCGGAGCCACCATGACCGCCGCCCTCACCACAGATCCCGCGAATCCCACGGTCCCCGCCGCCCTCCCCGCGCACGAATGGTATGAAGCCACGCCCCTGCCCACCTACTCCATGGTCGTCCCCATGTACAACGAGGCCGACTCCGTCCAGCAACTCTACGACGGCCTCACGCGCAACCTCGCCTCCTTCGGCAAACCTTACGAAATCATCTTCATCAACGACGGCTCCAAAGACGACACCTACGCCCGCCTCCTCGCACTCGCCGAAAAAGATCCCCACGTCTTCGTCATCAACCTCCGCCGCAACTTCGGCCAAACCCCCGCCCTCGCCGCCGGCTTCGATCACGCCCGCGGCGAAATCATCATCGCCATGGACGGCGATCTCCAGCACGATCCCAACGAACTTCCCAAGTTCATCGCCAAAATCGATGAAGGCTACGATGTTGTCTCCGGCTGGCGCGAAAAACGCGTCGATGGCCTCTTCCTCCGCCGCATCCCCTCCAAAATCGCCAACAAGCTCATCCGCAAAATCTCCAAGGTCGACATCCACGACTTCGGCACCACCTTCAAAGCCTATCGCCGCGACCTCCTCCAGCACATCACCCTCTACGGCGACAACCACCGCTTCATCCCCGCCCTCGCCTACATGGCCGGTGCGAAAATCACCGAAGTCCCCATCAAAAACATCGCCGCCCCATACCGCCCCTCCAATTACGGCATCGGCCGCACCTTCCGCGTCATGCTCGACCTCCTCACCATCAAGTTCCTCAACAGCTACCTCACCCGCCCCATCCACCTCTTCGGCAAGCTCGGCCTCGCCTCGCTGTTCATCTCCGGCGTCATCTTCCTCTTCCTCCTCATACGCAAAATCTTCTGGCACGTCAGCCTCGTCGAAGCCCACGGCCCCCTCATGATCCTCGGCGTCATGGTCTTCTTCATGGCCTTTATGTTCTTCGCCACCGGCCTGCTCGCCGAGCTCATCTCGCGCGTCTATTTCGAATCCCAACGCAAAAGCATCTACACCGTCCGCGAAATCCGCCACGGCCAATCCGCCTGGCAGGGCCGCCCCGGACGCCCCGTCATCCCGCGCGACTGAGCAACGCCCGGTCAGGCCGTCTGCGCATTCGCCCACGCGCGCCACATCGTCCGGTACGTCTCTTCGACTTTCCCGGTGAACCCCGCCGCATCCATCAACGGCGACGCCCGCATCCGCTCCCGCAGCCCCTGCCGCATCTTCGCCAACCGCTGCAAATCCACCGCCCACGCCGCCGCAATCTCCACGAAATGCGCCTCATCTCGCGCCGCCAACTCCGGCAACCCCAGATTCATCGCCTGGCAAAAACCCGCCCGCGCCACCGGCACATCGCCAATCAACGTGATCACCGGCACCCCCATCCAGAACGCATCCAGACTCGTCGTGTGCCCATTCGACGGAAACGTGTCCAGGCACAAATCGATCTCGTGATACGCCCGCAGATACTCCTGCCGCGCCATGCGATCGAGAAACCGCACGCGCTCCGCCGCCACGCCGCGCTTTTCCAGAAACCCCAGCACGCGCCGCCGCACACTTCCCCCCGGCGCCAGCAGATGCAGCCGCGAGCCTGGCACCGCACGAAGCACCTCCGCCCAAAGCGCCAGCACCGCCTCATTCACCTTCGCAAACCGATTCAAACAGCCGAACGTGATCGCATTGCCAGGAGCCGAAAGCGCCGGCAGCGCATTGACCGGCGGATCCGTCTCCGGCGGCTGGTAGCACCAGAAACTCTCCAGCACCGCCAGCGGCCGCTCCGCCGAATAACGCGGCGGCACTCCCGAACCCACCGGCGGTTCCAGCCACCGATCCGTCAGCCGATAGTCAATCGCATCCAGCCCCGTCGTGTCCGGATACCCGCCATAAGAAACCTGCACCGGCGCCGGCTTTCTCGCAAAAATCAGCAGCCGGTTGTCCGCCATGTGCAGCGAAAGATCCACAAGAATGTCGATCTGCTGCGCGCGAATCAGCTCCGCCGCCTCATCATCCGAAAGCCCGCTGATGTCATGCCAATGATCGGCATATCCGCGAAACCGCGCCGTCACCTCATCCGGCCGCGCCACGCTCGAAAAGCAGTGAATCTCAAACGCGTCGTGGTCATGATGGCGCAGCAGCGGCTGCACAATAAACGCCAAAACGTGATCGCAAAAATCCGGACTCACGTATCCCACGCGCACTCGCCGCCGCGCCGTCCGATCGTTGCCATGCGGACGGCGCTGCGGCCGAAACGGTTCGGCTTGCAGAAAACACCAGCGCTTGTGCTCCTCCGCGAAAGCCGCCGCATCACATGCCGGATCCAGAAAAAACGCGCACAGCAGATTGTCGTGCGCCGCCCCATACCGCGGCCGCAGCCGCAACGCCATCCGAAACGCCGCCATCGCATCCGCCGGCAACGCCTGTTCCTGCAAGCACGTCCCCAGGTTGTTGTACGCCTCCGCCAGCGTCGGATCGAGCGCGATCGCCCGCCGAAATAATGCGATCGCCTCATCCAACTGCCCCCCCGATTCCATGTACAGCGTCCCCAGGTTCACGTGATACCCCGCCACCTCCGGCCGCAGCGCGATCGCCCGCTCGATCAACTGCATCGCCTGCGCCGTCTGCCCTGCCTGGTGAAACAGCACCCCCAGCAAATGCAACGCATCCGCATTCTCCGGCTCCCGCTCCAACACCTGCCGATACAATTCCTCCGCCCGGCCAACATCGCCCGCCTGATGCGCCGCCACCGCTTCCCGTAGGACTTGCTGAATCTCACTCATCGGACAGTTCACAAAAAAGGGTCACTGGGTCGCCGGCGCACTGGTCGCAAGGGCAATCTCCGCCTGCTCCACGTGATGCGCATACATCGCATTGTGCGGATTGAGCCGCGCCGCCTCCCGAAACTGGGGAAGCGCGTCGGCAAGATGGTGTGTAGCCGTGAGCGCAAGCCCCAGCATGTCATGCGCCTCAGGACTCTGCGGCGAAACCGCAACCAGCCGCCGCAAGACCGGCACCGCAACTTCCGCCGCCGAAGCCCGCGCCGCCAACAACGCATGCGGAAATGCCTTGGGAAAATCCGGATTCAACTCCGCCGCGCGCGTGAAACTCTGCGCCGCATCCGCAAAATCATGCTCCCGCATCAACGCAAGGCCCAGATTGTAATCCAGCGCGAAATCATCCGGATCCGTCCGCAACGCATCCCGAAACAGCGGCACGCTCGAACGCCAGAACGACAGCCGATACAGCGACAATCCCGCCAGCAACACCGCCGCCAAGGCACTGCCCGCAAGCGTCGGCTTCAGAAAACTCGCCGTCGGCAGCGACCACGCCAGCATCACGAACAACCCCACCGACGGCAGCAGCGTGAACCGATCCGCATACGCCTGCGCCCCCGCCTGCACCAGCCCGATCATCGGAACGAACGCAATGAAAAACCACAGCCACCCGACCAGCAAATGCGGAAACCGCCGCCTCTGCCAGATACACCCCGCCGTTATCAGCAGCAGAAGCACCACCGCCCCGACGATGCCGGCAACCGACGGATGCAAATCGTACGCATAAATCAGCGACAGCCGCACCGGCACAAGGTCCAGGTACAAGTATCGCACCAGCGACATCGCGGCGTTCGCAACCCGCACCGCCGGCGGCGCCGGCACAAGATCCAGAGCCCCGCCCTCCCGCTGCGCAAAAACCGTGATCCCCGCAAAAATCGCCGCAATCACAAACAAGTGCACCTTCTGCAACACCATCCGCGACGCCTCGCTTCGCGACCTCATCCGCCCCAGCGGCCAGTAATCCAGCAGCAGCAGCAAAAACGGAAACATCAGCAGCATCGGCTTGGCCAGCAGACTCGCCACAAACGCCAGCGTCGTCCCGGTCGCCCGAAAAAACGTCCACCCCGCCGCCTCGCGCGTGTACAGATAAAACGCCAGGAACCCGAACACGATCGCCAGCGTGTCCTTCCGCTCCGTCACCCACGCCACCGATTCCACCCGCAACGGATGCACCGCCCACAACAGCGCCGCAATGAACGCCGGCCACCGCGCCCCCGTCGCCCTCCACAAAAACCAGAACAGCAAACACGCCGCCGCCGCGTGCTGCACCGTGTTGTCCAGGTGATACATCCACGCCGCCGGCAGCACCATATCCCCACCCGGCCCCATCCGCTCCGCAATCACGCTAGGCGGCGCCGGCGCCAGCGTCGCATCCACCTGCAGCGACAACCACGTCAACGGAATGAAAAACCCCGCATAGGTGTTGATGTGATCCGGATTCGGCGACACCCCAACAAAAGCCCACCGCATATCCGCCGCCGTAAGCCCATGCAAAACCGCGGGATTCAGCGACACATACAGGTCGTCATCCAGATCAACGAAGGGATGCGCGATCGACGGGGCGAACGTCAGGAATGCCGCCGCAAACAGCACGAGCAACTGAAGTATCGTGACCCGCCGCGCGGGGGAAGATCGCAGATCGGACATGGCCGCAGTATAGCCGCAAGCTGCTGGACCGCTCGCCGATCCTCGCTTGCACCCCTCATCGCCGCCCCCTCACCGCCGAATCTTCGCCGTCTCTTCTTCCGTCAGCGCCACCACCGGAATCTCCGTCATCCGCGTACGCAGCGCCTTGGCATACCGATGCCACCCATCAATCAGCACCAGCTTCCCGCCCGCCTCCGTCACCGCTATCACCGGCACCGCCGGATCCGTCTTCTCCGCCTTGTCCCAGTCGATCTTCACCGCTTCGTAATACATCGACTTAAACGCCGACAGCGGCTTGTTTTCGATCGCCCGCGGAGTCGCCTTGATCAGGTCCTTCGCCTTGGCAATATCGTAATGCTTGCCGCCGTAGACGAAATTCTCCCCCAGTCGCGGCTGCCAGTCGATGGTACTTGAATCGGCCATTCTATCTCACCTTCGGGATTATCGGCTTGGCCTTAGTATCCACTATAATGACCCGCGAGGAAAGGGGGGACCCATCCGGCCCCCCCTCAAAAGTCCCCGAAAACAGGCCTTTTTGACCTGCCTCGCCGGTGGCCTCTGACCCCAAGGCCCGGTAAAATACCCCGCCAAAGGAGTAAGAACCACCATGAGCGAACTGGACCAACGCATCGAACGCTTCAAAGCCATGACTGAAGCCGATCCCGCCAACGAACTCGGATTTTTTTCCCTCGGACGCGCCTACATGGACGCCGGCCGGCCCCAGGACGCCGTCCCCGCTCTCCAACGCGTCCTCGCACTCAACGCCGGCTTCTCCAAGGCCTACGCCCTCCTGGGCATGGCCCAGCGCGCCGGCGGCGACCACGCCGGCGCTGTCGACACCCTCACCCGGGGCTACCGCGTCGCCCATGATCGCGGCGATCTCATGCCTCGCAACGACATGGCGCAGGCCCTCAAGGAAATGGGCGCGCCGGTCCCCGAAATCAAAGCCGAGGAACTCTCCGAGGAAGACAAAGGCGCGGGTAAGATCAAATGCTCCCGCTGCGGCCGCATCGCACCCAAAATGCCCGAACCCCCCTTCGGCGGCGAACTCGGCCAGCAGATCCACAACACCGTCTGCGGCCCCTGCTTCCGTGAATGGATCGGCCAGGGCACAAAGGTCATCAATGAACTTCGCCTCAACCTCACGGAAAAGCCCGCCCAGGATGTGTATGATCAGCACATGAAAGAATTTCTGAACATCGCATAACGCTCATTTCGAACAGCCAACGGATTGCACAGGACCACGAAACCGGGGTCGGGTGTTTGTTTTTTTTTTGATAAAGGGTCGGGAATGGATATGCAGATGGTCACTCCAGCCGAAAAAGCCAAGCTGGAGGAAGAACTCAAAAAGATGATCGATCGCCGCCCGGTGATCGCCAAGGCCATCGCCGAAGCGCGCGAAAAAGGCGACCTCAAGGAAAACGCCGATTACCACGCCGCCCGCGACGAGTACGCCCTCAACGAGTCACGCATCAAAAACATGGAAGAACGCCTCCGCAACGTCACCGTCGTCGACACCTCCAGCGTCCCCGAAGACATGGTCTTCCTCGGTTCCACCGTCCGCGTGAAGGAAGTCGACAGCGGCGATGAGGAAACCTTCCGCCTCGTCGGCGAGGTCGGCAAAATCGATATCGACTCCGACGTCATGGAAGTCTCCGCCAAAAGCCCCCTCGGCGAATCCCTCATGCGCGCCCGCGTCGGCGATACCGTCAACGTCAACCTCCCCCGCGGCACGCTGCGTTACCAGATACTCGAGTTGCTCTAAGAGGCAAAACCGTGGCATCGGCGTCCCGCCGATGTTTCGAGCCCCAGAACCTCGGTCGTCCAAACACGGGCAAGATGTCCGTGCCACATTTTTCAACAGCCTCTGAACCGTTTTCGGAATTCGGCGCATGTCCGGCGAAGAGACTGACCAACGCACCACATTGGACCACGCCGACGGAGGCCTGGCGCTTGCCGACGCCTTCACTGACGATGACGCGCCCCTGACCGGTGGGGGGGCCACGCCGGATGAAACCTCCGAAGCCATCGAATCCCTCGACGCCATCCAGCGCCGCCGCCGCGTGCTCCTCGTCCGCGCCGCCATCGGCGTGCCCATCGCCGCGATCGTCGCCATCGGCGGCGCGCTCCTCCTCCACATGCTCGTCGCCGGCGGACTGCTCGCGGCAATCTTCCTGGGATGGGGGAAATCCCACGGCGGCGGCGAACAAGGCGATAACCGCGCCGGCGGCGGCGGCTACGTCGTCATCGACACCGGCCCCGCCAGCCCCCCCCAGGTCGCCGGCCTCGCTGACGCCGCCCAGGCCCTCCGACCCGCCGCTCCCCAAACGCCCCCTCTCCCGCAGCTTCCCGAATCCGCCGCCGACCCCCTCGCCGTCGCACGCGCACAGTTGGCGCCGCCCGCCGATCCCGGCGTCATCGGCCTCTCCGGCGCCGCCGACCTCGGCGCCATCAAATCCCCCACACGTCCCGAGCCCCCGCCAATCCCCCAGCCCCCCGCTCCCACCCTCACCGTCGCCCCTCCGCCCGATACCCCCGTCCACGTCGTCGCCTCCGCCAAGCCCTTCGTCGCACGCGGCGCAACCGCCGGTTCGCCACTCCCCGGCGCCGGCAACGGCGGCGCCGCCCAGGACGACAACGGCGACGATCCCCAAATCAACCTCATGGGCCCCGCCTACAAAGGCGTCGATCTCGGCAAAGGCGGCCGGCCCGGCAACGGCATCGACCGCGGCCCCTCCGGCGCCAATAACCCCGACCCCCAGGTCCTCGAACAGCCCCCGCTCGCCATCCCCTCCATGACCGCGCTCGCCATCCCCAGGCAGGCCGCCTCCTTCACCGTCGAAGTCCTCAAGACAGGCAAGGCCGGAAAAATCACCCTCGATCAATCCTGCGGCAACGCCTACGTCGACGAAATGTGCCGCACCTCCATCCTCGAAACTAAGTTCCGCCCCGCCTACGAAGGCGGCGTCGCCGTCACCAAGCAGCTCACCATGTCCTTCGAGTTCGGTCCCGGAAAATCCTCGCGCGGTGGGGGGGGGGAATGAAGCCCCCGCGCCGCCACCAGTTCGCCCACAACTCCTCCATGCGCGGCCGCTGGTTCGAACGCCACTTCCTCCTCAACCGCCGCTTCAACGCCCTCATCTCCTGGACCGGCAAAATCGCCATGACCCTCATGGTCTGGCCGCGCTTCGTCGCCCCCTTCCGCTGGCAGCTCACCCGCTACGACATGCCGCTGCCCGTCGGCCCCGCCTTCGACGGCTACAAAATCCTCCACCTCACCGACCTCCACGCCGGCCGCACCCGCACCAGCTACCTCCAGCGCGTCGCCCGCGCCTGCGTCGCCGAAAACCCCGACATCATCGTCATCACCGGCGACCTCATCGACTACGAGCCCCAAAGCCTCCAACCCCTCCGCTCCATCCTCAAAATCCTCGCCGACGCCCAGCCCCCCGACGGCATCCTCGCCATCTTCGGCAATCACGATTACCACGAATACTCCTGGCGCAAAGTCGGCAAACGCTCCGCCCAGCGCGCCATCCAAAAACGCCTCGTCACGCTCGTCCAGGACATGGGCATCCGCCTCCTCCGCAATGACCAATTCACCCTCACCCGCCCCCGCAACCCCCACGCCCCGAACAATCCCCCGCAAGACCGCCTCACCTTCGTCGGCCTCGACGAAATGTGGGCCGACCTCGCCGATCCCCACAAAGCCTTCGCCGCCCTCTCCCCCTCCGACCCCGTCGTCTGCCTTCAGCACAACCCCGACGGCGTCGAATTCCTCAAACCTTTCCCCTGGCAATACATGCTCACCGGCCACTCCCACGGCGGCCAGGCCCTTCTCCCCCTCATCGGCGCCCTCTACGTCCCCATGGAACACCGCCACTACCTCCGCGGCTTCTTCGACTTCCCACCCTCCTCCCCCATCAACGGCTCCCCCCACCCGCGCCGCATGTTCGTCTCCCGCGGTCTCGGCTACTCCACCCCCATCCGCCTCTTCTGCCCCCCCGAAGCCACCCTCTTCACGGTGCGCAGCACCCACCCACAAGGTTGATCGCCAGCGTTGCGACGTCAAACCCATCAATCAACCCTCGGAGATGCCCCAACACTATCCGACGGCTCCGCCTACTCCCGTCCGCCGTGCTGGCGAAGCAGTTCCACAACACCTGCATGGTCGCCGGCAACCGCGCGGCCCAGTGCCGTTTCTCCATTGTTGTCCTTCACCTGAACGTCCGCTCCCGCAGCGAGCAGCAGCGCCGCGGCTTCCTCATGCCCGTTTTTGGCCGCACAGTGCAATGCCGTCTCGCCGCCGAAGGGACTCAAATCGTGGTCTCGAGTTCTTGCATTCGCCCCGTGCGCCAGCAATAACCTGACCATATCGGCGCTGCCTTCCTCCGCCGCGGCCATCAGAGGTGTCCCACCATTGTCATCCGCAGCGTCAACGCGCGCGCCCCTACGCAACAGCAACTTTGCTACTTCACACTGACCATACATCGCGGCAACAAACAAAGGGTATGAATCGCCGCGAATAACCTGATCGACAATTGCGGGGTCGTTCTCGATGAACGCCTCCACGTCTTCCAGATCTCCGGCCTCAATAGCCCTACCGAAGTCAGTCACAATTGCTCCTTCATTCCAATGACCCGTTTCAACAACCCCCGCCGTTTGACCGCATCTCTATCAATCTGCTAACGAACCAGCGTCGTGTCCCACACGGCCACAGTTCCATCCGCATGCGCCGAAACAACCCTCCTCCCCGATCCGCGACGAACCGCCACGCCGAAAACTGCATTGCGTTCAGAGTGCCCTCCCTCCATCACCGCCAGGCAATCGCCCGACCTTGCATCCCATATCTTCAGCGTGTTGTCCATCGATCCCGACACAATCCTGCCGCCATCAGCATCCAGCGACGAAATCGACTTCTCGTGCGCCGCCAATACTCGCGTCGGCCCATCCGGCCACGCCCGCCGTCCGTCCGTATCCCACATCGATATCGATCCATCTTCATGACCCGCCACGATGACATCCCCCGTCGTTTTCAGGCACCGAATCCCCTTCCCGGATGCGATCTCATACAGCGGGTCCGCGTTGCCCGTTCCCAGGTGCCAGACCGCCATCCTTCCGGAACCATCCGCCGCGACGAACCATTCCGCGCTTTCATGCACCGCAATGGCGCTGACCGACCCGCTCAGATGTTCGTTCCACCGCGTCTCCCACGGCCCGCCCTTCCGGGAATAACGCAATTTCGGTATTCCCCACCTCCCCTCGCCGATGTCGTTGACCCCGAAGATGACGTTGTGGGTCCCCGGGATTCTCGCAAAACCATAGATCGCCGGAGGAGTGGCATCCCCGCCTCCGTCCACTTCCGCAATCAAAATCCCACTGGCTTCGTAATGCCGGATGAAGCCGTCCATGAATTTCGCCAGAATCGTGCAACCGTCCTCATGGTAACACACCGCTTCCGCCGACGACGCTGTATGAATGACGCCCTCTTCATGGCCATCGTAAATGTTCCAGATCCGCAAGGTTCTGTCCGCCCCTCCGGACACCGCTCGAAACCCTTCGTCGGAAAGCCCCACGCACCTCACCACCCCCGTATGGCCCCTCAACACGAGAGCCGGCGCTAACCGTGCGCTCGCCGTCGGCACCGACGCCTCGTAGGCCTTGCGCTTGGCCAGGGCCTCTCTCTCCTCCAGCATGATCCGTGCCCCGGCCGCAACGAGCGCATCCACAGCATCCACTCTGCCTTGCCGCAGCGCACACTGCAGCGCAGTACTCTCGGTGCAATCCTTCGCCTCGAGATCCACGCCCGCTGCGACCAGCGCCTGGACGACCGTCAGGTGCCCCTGTCCCGCCGCCGCCTGTAGCGCCGTGATCCCATTGGCGTCGCTTGCGTTCTTATCCGCCCCCGCCGCGAGCAGCGCCCGCACCTGTTCGACGTCCCCCGTCGCTGCCGCCCTCATGAGCGCGGTCCATCCCACCTCGTCCTTCGCGTCTGACGGTACCATCGGTTGCGGACTGGGCGCGGATTTGGCTGAAAACAACCTGCTCCACAAGCTCATGCCCAACCTCCTCGGCCACATGCTAAGAACCTGCACGTCAAGCTTGCTTCAGAGACCAACTGGCAACGCTGGAACTATACCCGCGACCACCCTTCAACGCACCTTGCTTCCATTTTTGCGAAATTTCCCCCTTTGAGTATCCACGCAAAAAAACAAAAACCCCCGCAGTTTGCAGAGGTTTTTGAAACTGGGGGACTAGGATTCGAACCTAGACAGGCAGAGTCAGAGTCTGCAGTGCTACCGTTACACCATCCCCCAAAGATGGACGCACATCTTACCCCGAAGCCCCTCTCCTTTTCAATCTGTGCTCTGCGCGTCCGCTGGAAAATCCCCAGCCCCAGCCGGCCGCCCCTTCCCTCGCCGCGCTGCAAAAAACGTCCGCAGCAACCCCGCCGCCTCCTCCGCCCGCACCCCCCCAACCGTCTCCACCCGATGATTTAACCGCCGATCCCCGCACAACCGAAACAGCGTCTCCACAGCCCCCGCCTTCGGATCCGTGCATCCATACACCACCCGGTCCAGCCGCCCATTCACGATCGCCCCCGCGCACATCGGGCAAGGCTCCAGCGTCACATACAGCGTGCACCCATCCAGCCGCCACGACCCCCGCGCCTTGCCCGCCTGCCGGATCGCCACGATCTCCGCATGCGCCGACGCATCCGCCTCCCGCTCCCGCAAATTAAATCCCGCCCCGATCCGCACCCCCTCCGCCCCGCCCGAATAATCCACCACCAGCGCCCCCACCGGAATCTCCCCGCACGCCGCCGCCTGCCGCGCCAGCGCCAGCGCTTCATCCATCCACCGAAGATCCACCGCCGCAAAACTCACGCATCACCCCAAAATCCATCACCATCACCCCGCACCCTCACCGCGCCATCTCCGCCAGATTCGTAAACCCAAACGTAATCAACCCCCCGCCTTCCACCTCACTCGGGCTCTCAATCACAAATCCCCCCAGCCGCTCCCCAAACCCCCGTGTCCCCGCCCGCTCATAGCCCGTCAGCGTCATCCGCGTAATCCCATCCGCCACCAGCCACCGCGCCGCCGCCCTCACCAGCGCCCTCCCGATCCCCCGCCGCCGATACCGCGGCAACACATACATCCCCGCCACGTCCGCCCGATACCCCGCATACATCGAATCGTGGCTCGCTGCGATAAAGCCGAAAATCTCCGCGTGATCGTACGCCACAAACGCCCGCCGCACCGACGGATGCCGATCGAACGGCGGCGCGCACTGCAGCCACCCGCGCCAGGCGCGCGGCCCCGCCCCCGCCCGCTGCTCCTCCGGAAGAAAATCTGCCGCCACCCGGCACGCCTGCTCAATGTGCATCAGCGCCGGACCATCCGTCGGCGAAGCCTGCCTGATCTTGCATTCCATCCCCTCAAAGATACCGGCCAGACCCTCCACCGGCTATCCCGCTTCCGGCGGCGGGGAAGGGGGAGGGGAGGGGGGGGAGGGGGGCGACACCACGCTCCGCACCCGCGCCCCCGCACGTAACCCATACCCGTTCGCAAACGCCCCCGCCTCCATCGCCTTCTTCCCCACCGGCTGCACCACCAGCAATTCCAAGCTCCCGCGCCCGCACGCCACCGTCCGATCCCCCAGCACCCGCCCGCACGCCTCCGCCCCATGCTCCCCTCCTTCCACCGCCCGGCACTTCAAAACCGTCGCCGCCACACGCACCTTCCCCCCCTCCTCCACCAGCTCCACCTGCACCCCCGGCCACGGACTCATCCCCCGAATCCGCGCCGACACCGCCGCCGCATCCTGCCGAAAATCCACCCACGCCATCTCCCGCGACAGCTTCGGCGCACGCGTCGCCTGCCGCCCATCCTGCGCCCGCCGCTCCGCCTTCCCCGCCTCCAATTGATCCAGCACCCGCGGCAACAGCGGCGCTCCCAGCTCCGCCAGCCGATCGTGCAACTCCCCCGCCGTCTCGCTCTCACCCACCTCCGCCCGCGCTTCCGCAAAAATATCCCCCGCATCCATCACCGCCGTCACATCAATCACGCACACCCCCGCCTCCTTGTCCCCGTTAATCACCGCCCAGTTGATCGGCGCCGCCCCCCGATACTTCGGCAACAGCGACGAGTGCAGATTGATCGCCCGATGCCGCGCCGCCGACAGCACCTCCTCCGACAACTTCTGCCCAAACGCAATCACCACCAGGCACCCCGCCCCCATCTCGCGCAGCGCCCCCACGCATTCCGCGCTGTTCACATTCTCCATGCGCGTCAGCGCAATGCCGCGCTCCAGCGCCCACGCCGCCACCGCCGTCGGCTGCGCATGCTTCCCCCGCCCCGCCGGCCGATCCGGCTGCGACACCACATGCACCACCCGATGCCCCGACCGCACCAACGCCTCCAACGACGGCAACCCAAACGCGCCCGCGCCTAGAAAAACAATATCCATCTCCGTAGTGTGAACTGCACGACCCCAACTTTCCAGTCACCGCCCACGCGTGCTAAAATAAAACTCCAGTCACGGAGCGCTTCCATGAATAATGCCCAACTCACCCAACGAATAGAACGTCTTGAAAAAGAAATGGCCGAAATTCAAGCCAAAATGAGACGTACGGTTCGCACTTCCGAGGACTTCATCGGAATGTTCCGCGGCGATCCGGACTTCAAGAAAGCCATGCAATATGGTGCAGCCTACCGCCGCTCCTCACGCCCCAAACCCCCCAAGCGGCGATCCAGTAAATGATCGTCCTCGACACCGACCACGTTACGCTTCTCCAGGAGGGCGATCCCCTCGCTGAGCGCATCCACCAGCGGCTCGTATTGCTGGGTGCGAACCAGCACTTCCCCATCTCCATCGTCACCTATGAAGAACAAATGCGAGGCTGGATGGACCGGCTCACGAAAAGAGACACGATGGCCCGCGAAATTCAAACCTACCGAAAACTTGAAGCCCACGTCGCCTTCTATTCCACCGTCGCCATTCTCGCCTTCACCGAGTGGGCCGCCGTCGAATTTCAGCGCCTTCGCAAATTGAAAGTCCGCATCGGCACCATGGACCTCAAAATTGCCGCCATCGCCCTCTCCCTCCACGCCACCCTCTGGACCCGCAACCGCCGCGACTTCGAAAAAGTCCCCGCCCTCCGCTTCGAAGACGCCACCCGCTAATGCCCCCCAATTCAAAGCCGTCCCCCATTTGCACCAATTGCACCAATTCAACCAATTCCCCCCTCAAGCCGCCCCCACCGGCGCCGCCCCCGCAGGCTTCTCCGCCTTCTCCTGCAGCACCGCCAGCCGCTCCTTCACCTCCGTCGCCATCCGCGTGTTCGGAAATTCCGCCACGATCATCCGCCCAAGACGCAACGCCGCCGACCAGTTCTTGTCATGCACCTGCAACGCAAACTGCGACCCCAGCTGCTGCAGCCGCTTCTTGAACACGTCCCGCGCGCTCTCCTTGTACGCCTCCGCCTCGGATGGCATCAAATATCCGTCCAGCTCGCGCAGCAGCGATATCGACTTCTCCACATCATCCTTCGCCACCGCCGCCTCCCACTGCTTCAGCAAATCCCGCTTCGTCTCGTCCTGCGCCTCCTGCACACGCCACGGCAGCTTCCGCGCCTCGGCATGATTCGGAAACTGCCGCAACAGCATCTCGCTCTCCCGCGCCGCCGCCGTCCAGTCCTTCTTCTGGATCAGCCCGTCGATCCGCTCCATCGTGTCGTGCACCCGCGCATCGATCGCCGCGCTGTTCGTCTCCTCGATCTGCGACCGGAACTTGTTCGCTTCCGCCACATACCCGAACCGCTGCTCCATCGCGTTCACCAGCATCGTCGCCGCTTCGAAGTCCCCCTTGTCGATGTCCTCCCGAATCGCCGACCGCAGCGCCTCCAGATCCTTCGCCCGATACGCAATCTGCTTCGCCGCATCCGACAAAAGCCCGATCTCCCGGATCGTTTCCAGCGTCTGCCGGTTCCCCTCCAACTGCCCCAGCAACTGCTCCGCCCGATACCGCTCATCCACCCCGATCCGCGTCAGCACCGTCAGCATCGCCATCACCCCCCACGGTATGCACGTCATCAGCAATCCCACCGCCGCCAGCACCAGCGGCCCGCCCGTCTGCCCCAGCCCGGCCACCCAGTCCCCCCCGGGCCCGCTCCCCGCCTTGTTCAGCACCACCAGCGTCAACGCAACCCCCACCATCAGCACCACAAACCCGATCAGGCTGATCAGTATCAGCGCCGAGCGCGCCCGGGCCGCCAGCTTTTCCAAATCCATACACCACGCTCCTCTGCTGCCGCCTGCTTCCCCCCAAGCCGGCGGCCTGGACCACGGATATGCCACCCTCCGCTCTCCTCCGTCACTCTACGGCGGCATTCCTCACAACGTCAAGAACCGACTTGCCACCACAAAAATTCCCGTTGAGCCCCTCCCAGCAATCGCCCCACGCGCTCGCCCCACCAACCGCGCGCAATACCCCCCAATTGCACCAATTGAACTCAATTGAACTAATTTTTCCCCCCGTTCCCCCGCATCGCCCTCTCCATCCCCGGCAGCACATAATTCCTCGCCACCGCATCCCAATTCATTTCCCTCCCCAACGCCCCCCCCGTCGCTATCAGCTTCTCAAAATCCCCCTGCGTCCGCGGCAGCCGCTTGTACAACTCCGCCGCCGCCGCCGCCGCCACGCTGTGCTCGATCTCATCCCGCACCCGCTGATCCATCTTCATCAGTTCCCCCACCGTCATCCCCGCCATGCTCTCCGGCAACTGCGTGTAGTCCACCTCCATCGCATTCGGACACCCGCCATTCCCCTCCTTTCCCCCGTTCACCGCCGCCCACGCACGCCGCACAAACCCCGCGCACCCGCAAAGCTCCGTGTACGCGCAAATCCCCCCGAACGAAATCGGCTCCACCTGCGCAATCCCGAAAGGCTCATAAACCGACTGCCCGAACTCCGCGTCCGATCCCTTCCTTATATCCAGAAAATCCATCTCCGCCGGCATCCGAGCCCCGCACGTCGCCCGGTCAAACCCGAACTGGTTCAAATACACGATCTTGCAGCTCCGCGCCCGCGCGTTCCATTCCTGCACCCCCACGTAAAATGCCGCCTCCCCGCCCGTCAAATCCGGATGCCCCTCCCGGTGCGCCACCGGCCACTTGTACCCCTGCTCCATGTTCTCGATCTCATGTCGCGCACGCCCCGCCGTCTCCGTCGACAGCACAAAATGCACCGCCGTCTTCCCTTCCTTCGCCAGGTGCTTCTCCAACTGCTCCGCCATCTTCACATCCCGCCACAGCCCCTTGCTCGGCACCATCCGCGTCACATGCGTGAACACAAAATCCGGCGAATACCCCAGCAGATTCACGCAATACTGCTGCAATCTCCGCCGACTCCGCATCTTCTCCTCCAGCGTCAACGCCCGCGCCGGCACCCCGTTGTACGCCAGGTCGATCCGCGCGTCCTTGAACTCCTTCCGCAAAAACCGCAGCTCCTTCACCACGTAATCCCCCACCGCAAAAATGTTGTCGCAATACCGCGACGCCTCCACCAGCGGATGCTTGTAAAAATCCTTCTGGCTCCCAAACACATCCTCCACGTACTTCCCCTGCCCCACCGCCTTGTTCAGCACGTTGTAAAACATCGTGTCGTGGCCCGGATGGTCCTCCACGATCCGCCGCATCGTCGCCACTTCATGCGCATAAAAAATCGTCTTGAACTGCCCCGGATACCGCGACCGCGCGCACAACGCCGTCGGCATCCCCATGTACTCGTGCGCCAAAATCAGCGGCTTCTCCCCGTCGCTGCACCCCCCGATCGCACGCACCGCCGCCAGCCCCGGCTCCGCGATCCGGCAATACTGCTCGTAATCCCACACATGCTCGTACCGCCCGCTCTCTATCCCATAATCCTGGAACAGCACGAACTTCAGCACCCCCATCTTCTCCGGGTTGTAGTGCCGCACATCCACCAGCACCACCTCCGGCTCAAACGTCACCCCCGTCAGCGGATCGTGAAAGCTCTTCTTCCCATAAATCAGCTTCACCCCATACTCATGCTCGATGTGCGCAAAATCGTTTGCATACGGCGTGTTCCGTATCCCGTCCAGGCCCGAATACAGCACCGTCCCCCCATGCAGCCGCCCCTCCGCCGGTCCCTCCGGCCAGAACAGCGGTCCCAGCAAAATGTCCCGCTCCACCGCCCCCCGATACGTCTTCGACGTGATCAACCCATGCAGCACCGCCCCAATCCCCCCGATCTTCTGGACGGCTTCATGGGTCACGTGTACAACGGTGTGCATAATGTCGCTCCATAAGGCCGCAAATCCCCCCGCGCCACGTGAACATCTTATCGGCCGCACTCCGCCAATCCCCAAAGCCCGTTCCCACGTATTCTGACACATACCCCCCACCGGATAACCCTTCTCGGAGATCCCCATGATACCCCGCCCCGCCGCACTACTCGCTCTGGCCGCCGCCACCCTCGCCGCCGCCGCCTGGGCTCAAACCCCCCAGACCATGCCCGCACCCCAATCCTCCGCCGCCACCGCCCCAGCCCACCCCGGCGAAATGGTCACCTTCAAATCCGCCGACCACGACATCTCCGCCTACCTCGTCGCCCCCAAAGACAACCCCAACCCCGGCTGCATCGTCCTCGTCCACGACATCTTCGGCATGACCGATTTTACCAAAACCGAAGCCGACACCTTCTCCAAACTCGGCTACACCGTCCTCGCCCCCAACCTCTACTCCCGCATCGATGGCGCCGCCGATGGACTCGACGCCTCCCACGCCGCCGCCGCTTACAAAGCCACCCCCGACCAGCAAATCCTCGCCGACATCCACGCCTCCATCGAGTACCTCAACGCCGAAGGCAAATCCACCGCCGGACAGCCCCTCGCCCTCGTCGGCATCGATATGGGCGGCACCTACGCCATGATGGCTGCCGGCCTCGAACTCCGCGCCACCTGCGCCGTCAACTTCTACGGCCGCCTCCTCTACACCGAAATCACCCCCCAACGCCCCAACTCCCCCGTCGAACAGGTCTTCAACCTCGACGTCCCGCTCCTCGCCTTCTACGGCACGCTCGACCCACAGGTCCCCCCCGATCACGTCAAAATGCTCGAAAACCGCCTCGCCAATAACCCCAACAAAACCTACTACCAGGTCGTCAAACTCCCAGGCGTCGGCCACGGCTTCCTCGACCCCTCCCGCTCCGGCTACAACCCCCAGGCCGCCAAACAAGCCATGGACCAAACCCAAACCTTCCTCAAACGCTACCTCCAGGCCCCCAAAAAAGACGACACCGGCACCGGCGTCTGACCCGGTCGCCGCCCCCGCGCGTCACCCATCGATCTTCGCCTGATACTTCAATATCAGCAATTGCTCCACATTCTCCAATTCATTAACCACCTCCAACGCCCCCTCCAACTGCTGCCGCAACTCCGAAACCGCCCTCGCTTCCTTTTGCTCCACCTCCTCATCTATCGACAGCGCCACCAGCTCCCGGTTCAACTCCGGCAAAATCCCCCCGCCCACCGACCCCGTCACCGCCTCCCGCCGCTCCTCCAGCTTCACATGAGCATCCGCCGCCTCCGCAACCGCCGCCTCCGCATCCGCCTCCGTCACCGTCCCCACCTTCACCCGCTGCTCCAACTGTTCCGCCGCCCTGTCACGCGCTGCCGCACTCTTTTCCAGCTCCTGCGCAATCGGATCCTTCCCCGCCTGCACCTTCGCCTGGTCCGTCAGCTCCGTGATCTTCCTCGCCACCGCATCACGTCGCGCGCGCTTCTCCGATAACTCCAGCGTGATCTCGTCCGACCTCGTGCTCAACGCATCGATCCGCTTCTTCAATACATCGACGTCCGTCTGGCCCCCGCCCGCGCTGCCCCGCACCTGCTCCCGCAACCACTTCCCCTTCGCCTGCAACTGCTCCTTCGTCGCCTCCTTATCATTCACCGGCCACGGATGCCCTTGCTCCATCTTCACCCCCCCCTGCGTTGCCGCCCCGCCAACCGCCGCCGCCCCCTCCTGCCCGATCGCCACCCCCGCCGCGCCCAGCACCACCGCCAACCCAATCACCGCCATCTTCATAACCTGCTCCTCAAAAGCCCATGAAAAAAATCGTTTTCGTACCCTTCGTCTGCCGATCTCAAAACGTCCCGCATTGCTGACAAGCTTTTCCCGCCGCACTCAAAGCATCGGCGTCCATCCGTGCCATCGGCGGCCACTCCCCATTCCACTCATCTCACCAACTCCATTCGTGTAGATTCGTGTACATTCGTGGACAATCCCCGCCATCATCTTTCGTGCCCTTCGTGCCTTTCGTGGCCATTTACGTCGTCGTCGTCGGTGGTGGGGGGGGGGGGAACCCTCCGTGCCCTCCGTGTGCTCCGTGGTTAACTTCGGTTGCCGCATCGCCGCGCCAAGCCGTTCGTGGCCACTTACGTCGTCATTCGCCAGCCCCCCGCACCGCCTCCGTCTCCGGAAACAACCGCGCCGCCAACGCATACGTCGCCGCCGCATCCTCCACATCCCCCCGCGCCCGCCCACGATCCGCCGCCACCACCAGCGTCTCCGCCGCACGCTCCCGCACCAGCGCCGGATCATGCGCCCAGTAATCCCCCTTCGCATGCACCCGCGCCAACCGTATCGCCGTCTCCATCGCAATCCGCTCCCGCACCTCCGCCGCCACCCCATCATTCCCCCCAACCTCCCGCACCGCCTTCATCCCCCCATCCGCCACACGCCTCGCCCCTCCGCGCAACCCCCACCACCCCGCCACCCCCAACCCCACCACCATCAAAACCCCCGCCACGCGCACCCCCGCCCGCCGCCGCCCGCGCCGCGCCGCCGCCCCCCGCACGCGCCCCGCCTCCACACTCACCGCCGCCCCCGAATCCGCCCGCCGCAACAACTCTTTCAACCGCTCATCATTCATCGCATCACCCCGCCTTTCTCCAACAACACCCCCAGCCGCTCCCGCGCCCGATGCAACCGCTGATGCACCGCCGCCTCCGATATCCCCAGCACCCCCGCCACCTCTTTCCCCCCCAGCTCCTCCAGATAAAACATCACCACCACCTCGCGCTCCCGTATCCCCAGCTTCCCCACCGCCGCCCGCACCGCCTCCGCCACCTCATCGCCCCCTCCCTCCGCCCGCGACGCCCGCCCCGAAAACCACCGCTCCACCCGCCGCACCCCCAACCGCCTCCGCCTCTCCATGCTCCGGCACCGATTGATCACAATCCGCGCCAACCACGTCCCCAACTCGCACTCCCCCCGAAACCGCCCCCGCCCCTCATACGCCCGCACCAGCCCCTCCTGCACCGCATCCTCCCCATCCCCGCTCCACGCCATCAACCGCTCCGCCATCCGCCCCAGCCGCTCCCCATACACCCGCACCACCTCCTCAAACGCCCCCGCCTCCCCCGCCGCAAATCGCTCCCCCAAGTCCCCCCCATTTCCCTCTCCGCCCCGCGCAACCGGCTCCATTCCCATCGCCGCATCCATCAATCCCACATGTCCCGCCAGAGCCGTCATACCCACTCCATCCATCCACCCATTAGACACCGCCGCCCCCACCTTCCTGACACACCCCTCGCCCCAATTTCACCCATTGAGCCAACACCCCAATTTTTCCAATCCTTCCCCCCTCCCTATACTTCCCCCATGGACGACCAGCAAACCTACCTCCTCAACGGCCTCCTCGCCCGCCAATTCTCCCTCGGCCGCATCGTCCGCTTCCGCCACGTCGCCCGCGGTCGCCAGGCCGCTACCTTCGAACTCCTCACCGCCCAGCAAAACGAATATCTCGCCTATCTCTATCCCCACGCCTTCCACGCCCCCCAACTCCAATTCATGGCCGACGCCGTCAACCGCCTTGACGCACAACGCTTCTCCGTCGTCCCCTTCCTCCCCTCCAAAGACGGCCCACTCGTCGCCGAAGGCCCGCAAAACTCCCACCTCCTCGTCTCCCTCGCCGCACCCGGTTCCCCCCTCGAACCCGCCCAATACACCGACCACGACATCTCCCAGGTCGGCCTCCGCCTCGCCTGGATGCACCGCCTCCTCAAAGAACAACTCAACCCTCCTCCCACGACCACCCCCCTCAAAACCCTCCTCACCGAAGCCCTCGAAGACGCTCCCCCCGACGATCCCACCCTCGCCTCCTTCCCCCCCGAATCCCGCAACGCTCTCCTCTCCGCCCTCGACCTCCCCCCAGCCTCCCTCGCCTGGGCCCATGGCCACCTCCAACCCGCCGCACTCCTCCACGATTCCGACCACCAGCTCCGCACCCTCGTCGACTGGGCCCTCCTCCACCCCGCCGATCCCCGCGAAGACCTCATCGACGCCATCCTCTCCCTCTGCACCGCACCCTCCGCCGCAGGCTTCCTCCCCCATCGCGCCGCCATCCTCCTCGAATCCTACAACACCCTCAGCCCCCTCAAATCCCTCCCCTGGACCCCCGCCGTCGCCGCCTGGTCCGCACGCCGACTCCTCGACGCCCTCTCCCACCGCCGCCCCCTCCCCCCCCTCCTCCCCACGATCGCCCCCACCCCCGAACGCCTAGCCACCACCCTCGCCTCCCTCACCTGACCCCCTGCTCCGACATCCCGTGTAGCGCCGCCCCAACGGGCCGCCCCTCCGCCGATGCGCAGCCAGGCGCCCCCACACCCCCACACCCCCGCACCCCTCCCGCTCCCGCTGGCCTGCCCAGCACCGCCAGCACATCCGCCAGCGCCTGGCGATCCACCGGAGCGTGCACCATGACCCGCCGATCCCCAGGCAGCACAATCTCTAGACCGCCAGCTCCCGCGGACACCCGCGGCACCACCGTCACCGGCGCAAACGTCATCCCCTTCTCCGCCGGACCAGGCTCGTCCCCGAACTTGCGCTTCCAGAGAAAATAACTCTGATACCGCAGCCGCTCCCGTTCGCAA